>NZ_JBALDN010000089.1:0-97544 GCF_036917375.1 Nostoc sp. | reverse complement strand
TATGGATTTAGAAATTTTGAAAATTTTCGAGTTAGATGCTTGTTAAATTGGTATACCAACTATTAGTTAAGCATAACAAGTACTGAAGAACCAAACTCTTTTAATAACCTCTTTATCTAATACTAAACCAGCTAAAATCGCTGTAGAAGCAGCAATATTACTTTGAGTTCTTAATTCTGTAATACTGTTAATTTCTCGTGCCACTTCGTTAAGTATAACTTCTGGATCAATTGTATTGCTTAACACTGCCAAAGGTAAAAGTCCAGGTGTTCTCAAAAATACTTCAGTTGGTTGTTCCCAAAGTCTGATAACTGCAAATTCATGTCGTGTCCCAGCAATTGTAAATGTATTTTGTTGCACCAAATTTGAATTTGTTTGCTTGAGGTAAATTACGACTTGATGCATTGCTTTATCTGGAAAGCGGCGATATGCTCGTAATCGATAGTCAATCATCCGAAAAGGAATTTCCGGATCGACTTGGGTTTGAAATTCTAAATGCAATATGCTTTGCTCCGACTGCAAAAGAATTAGAGCATCAGCCCGAATGGGTTCGAGAGATAATTCTTTTGGACTTAGTTCTGTTAAATTAATAGATTCGCCTAATAACCATGTAGCGAAGTCACTGGAGAAGTTCTCAACTAAGAATTTGCAGATATTGTCAAACATCTGAATTAGTGTAGTTAGTACAGATGGGTTCGCACGATCCTGGGAACCTATTTAACAGATTGCTTATATAAGAATCTGCTTTGATTCGGAGAAATTATTTGCGTAGGGAGGGAACAGCCAACGGGGAACAGGGAAGAAGGAATAAAAGTGCACTGAGTTTTTTCAAAAATCAAATACGAGTCTTATATATTATTGTCTACGACTATATGTCTATAATTCCATCAAACTAAAATTAGCGGCTATACAAACATAGTTCTAGATTAGCAGGTTAATTATCTTATGGTCAGTTACACAAACATCATATAACTAAAAGTGATTTTTGTTTTAGGGCTGATTTGTTAATTGCGTACATACCTTGTTTAGCAGCACCGTTTTTTTAACTGATAGAGCTTGAACGTGCTAAGGATACGAAAGCCTTAATCCCCAAATATACGGATGCAGTATTGAGTCTTCCCATACCAAAAGCTGCAACCGAGCTTGATATGCTAAACAACTACAAACAGCTACTATATATTTTGTAAATCGGACAGGATGCTTAACATACAATAATAGTGCTATACCTTTGTAGTTAAAAATTTTAATAAACCACGAAGGCTTCAAAAAATCACAAAGCCGACTTTTGCAACATAACGGTATTTGATGGCTAAATCAATTGTTTCAACAAAACGGCTCGGCAGCCAGTTAATCCATTGGTTGCTTGAAGAAGACCGACGAGAGAAAAAAGGGCCTTACCGCAAGGAAGAAGCACATCGACAGCATTCTTGGTGGCAGGTGATGTGCTTGACTGGTGTAGATTATTTCTCGACCCTTGGCTATCAACCAGGGATTGCAGCACTGGCGGCTGGCGCTCTTTCTCCTATAGCTACCCTGGTTCTGGTTTTGCTGACGCTCTTTGGAGCGTTGCCAATCTATCGGCGCATTGCTGCCGAAAGCCCTCATGGTGAAGGGTCGATCGCAATGTTAGAGCGTTTACTTCCCTGGTGGCAAGGCAAATTACTTGTACTGTGCTTACTTGGGTTTGTGGCAACTGACTTTATTATTACCATTACCTTGTCAGCAGCTGATGCCACAGCCCATATCATCGAAAATCCGCTAACACCAATTTGGCTTCACAATCAGCCGATCGCAGTTACCCTGATTTTAGTTACATTACTAGGTGCAGTCTTCCTGAGAGGTTTCCGAGAAGCCATTGGGATTGCAGTAGTTTTGGTGGGAGCTTATCTACTGTTAAACTTTATTGTCGTTGGCGTCGGTGTGTATCAGATATTAACTCACACAGAAGCGATCGCAAATTGGCAAACTGCACTTTTTGCACGGCATTCCAATCCTTTGATCCTAATCGGCATCGCTCTCCTCATCTTCCCCAAACTAGCGCTAGGATTATCAGGTTTTGAGACTGGTGTTACCGTTATGCCCCTGGTTAAAGGTAGCAGTACCAGCACTCCTCAGCATCCCAAAGGGCGGATTCGGAATACACGCAAGCTGCTCACCACTGCTGCACTGATAATGAGCTTCTTTTTGCTTACCACTAGCTTTATAACCACTCTACTGATTCCAACCGCAGAATTTGCATCGGGGGGCAAAGCCAACGGACGGGCCCTTGCTTATTTAGCACATTTGTATTTAGGCAATGGCTTTGGCACAATTTACGATTTAAGTACTATTTCTATTTTGTGGTTTGCAGGTGCATCTGCAATGGCAGGGCTGTTAAATATCGTGCCTCGCTACTTACCGCGCTATGGTATGGCACCCAATTGGGCACGAGTAACCCGACCTTTGGTGTTAGTCTACACAGCGATCGCTTTTGTTGTAACAATTATCTTCAAAGCAAGTGTAGAAGCCCAAGGTGGGGCTTACGCAACTGGCGTGCTGGTGTTGATCACCTCAGCCGCCTTTGCCGTCACCTTATCAGCCCACCGTCACAAACAGAAGCGGGCCAGACTCGTTTTTGGCATCATTACACTGTTATTTTTATATACCACCATTGTCAATATCATTGAAAGACCAGAAGGGATTAGGATTGCTGGGTTTTTCATCGGTGCGATCATTTTTACCTCGCTGGTTTCTCGTGTTTGGCGTTCAACAGAACTGCGAGCAGAGCGGATTGAAGTTGACGAACTTGCTAGCCAATTCTTTGCCGAAGATAGCCGGGGAACAATACGACTGATTGCAAATCGGTTGAATAAGGGTGATGTCCTAGAGTATTTTATGAAAGAGAAAGAGGTACGCGAAGACAACCATATTCCAGCCAACGATCCAATTCTGTTTTTAGAAATTCATGTATCCGATGCTTCGGAATTTGCAGATGTGATCGTAGTAAAAGGGGTACAAGTTGGTGATTATCGCATCCTCCGGGCTGAAAGTGCAGCAGTACCGAATGCGATCGCAGCTTTACTACTTTACATTCGCGACCAAACGGGTAAGATTCCCCATGCTTACTTCGGTTGGGTTGAGGGAAATCCCATACAATACCTATTGCGTTTTATCTTGTTTGGCGAAGGTGACATTGCTGTAGTTACCCGCGAAGTACTGCGGCGGGCTGAAAAGAATCCCGAAATGCGACCTGGTATTCATGTTGGGGGTTGATTTAAAAGTGCTGATTTAAGTAGTGCTGAGTTCTGAGTTTAATTTTCTGCGTAAGTTCCCTAAGTCTATAAGATTTAAGAGTGCTGAGTGCTGTTAGCGATAGCAGGGCGTTTAGCTCGTACTGAATGCTGAGTGCGATTATTACTTTTTTTACTCAGCACTCGTTACTCAGCACTCAGCACTGTTTCGGTGATAGAAGTAGCGATCGCAGCCTTTACCTCAAATTTGAACAAATTGCCTTAAAATTTATGTAAATATGAGCCGCTCAATCTGAAATTAACTTTAAAATTATTTAACTTTTTAAAATGCCAGACGCGGAAAAGTTCCACAACCAGCTGGTTAATCACAAGCTGCTGCATCGGCAAGTTAGTAAAAAGGTAAATTCTTCGCTAGTCGCCAGTCAAGAAGAAGGAATGGTGCTTCAGTTGCCTGATGGCACTATCCAGGCTTGCAATGTTGCTAGCGATCGCATTTTGGGACTGACCGCCCAACAGCTTGTGGGGCAAAATTTGCTCGATCCCAAGTGGCAATTTATTCATGAAGATGGCTCTCCTTTACTCAGTAAAATCCACCCTACGAGCGTTGCTCAAAATACAGGTAAACCTTGCTTAAATGTGGAGTGCGGCTTTTATAAGCCAAATGGTGAGCTAGTCTGGCTGTTGTTGTCCTCGCAACCTCTGTTTCAAACTGAAGGAAGCAATCTGTATGCGATCGTGACAACTTTTTCAGATATTACGGCATCTAAGCACGCCCAGTTCGAGGATGACTGTAGTTGGGAACAAAATACTCAACAAGTTGATGCAGATGAATTTCAGGCATTGTGGGATAGTCAATGTCTGTTTCAACAAATTGCTGGCACTCTTCCAGGGATAATCTACATTTATGACCTAATTGAGCAGCGAAATGCTTACGTTAATTACGAAATTGCTCGAGGTTGGGGCTACACACCAGCAGAAATCCAGGCGATGGGAAAGGAATTATTTACTCAACTTCTACACCCTGAAGATTTGGCTCGACTTCCTAGCTATTTTGAACAATTTAATTCTGCTGATCGGGGTGAAGTCCTCAGCTTTGAATACCGAATTCGACACGCTAATGGAGAGTGGCGCTGGTTTTGTAGCTATGACACTGTGCACAGCAGAACTGCTGATGGATTGCCGCAATATCTTTTGGGGATTGCTTTTGATATTACAGAGCGACGACACATAGAAATTTCTTTGCGGCAAAGTAATGAAAGGTTTGAGCTAGCAGCGGCGGCGGTTAATTGCCTAATCTATGACTGGGAGATTGGCAGAAATACTGTGGAAAGAACTCAAGGTCTAACCCAGGTTTTTGGCTATACACAACAAGAAACGGAACCTACCTTCCAGTGGTGGCAAGAACGCATCCATCCCGATGACCAACAAAGAGTTAACGACCAATTCATGGCTAGTATGGCCAATGGAAACCGTTATCGCATCGAGTATCGCGTGCGTCACCAGGATGGCCGCTATTTGTGGGTGGAAGACCAGGGGTTTGCAGTTCGGGATGAAAATGCTCAGGTAGTTAGGGTAGTTGGTGCGAGTACTGATATTACCGAACAGCAAGCTGCGCTATGGGAACGTCAAAAAATTGAAACAAATCTGCGCGAAAGTGAAGAACGGATTCGGTTGGCCACTAATGCTGCTGAACTGGGTATGTGGTTTTGGAATATCACCACCAACGAGGTAATTTGGACAGATAAATGTCGGCAGCTGTTTGGAGTGTCCCTAGAAGCCGAAATCAGCTTTGAGATTTTTCTCAACTGCGTACATCCAGAAGACCGCCAATGCATTCATCAAGCGATCGCCTGCTCTCTTGAAGAAAAAGTTGACTGTGATATTGAATACCGCATCCTTTGGTCTGATGGTAGTATTCATTGGATTTCTGCTAAAGGTCGCGTCTTTTATGATGCCGAGGGTAAACCAGTACGGATGATGGGTACTACCCAGGATATTACCCAACGCAAACAGGTAGAAAATGATTTGCGCCAGCGCGAAACTCAATTAAGGCGGTTAGTTGATTCCAACATTATTGGCATTATGTTCGCTACTCCCGATTACATTACTGAGGCGAACGAGGCTTTTTTAGAAATGGTGGGTTATACGCGAGAGGAACTATTAGCGGGTAAGATACGCAGACAAGATATCACCCCACCTGAATATCACGCTCTCGATCGGCAGGGGATAGAACAACTTTTAACGGTTGGGCTATTTACTCCCTTTGAAAAAGAATACATCCGCAAGGATGGTTCCCGTATTCCCATACTAATTGGTGGTGCTTTGGTGGATCGAGATCCAGCGTCTTGGATCTGTTTTATTCTTGACCTAACCCCCAGAAAGCAATTAGAAAAGGCACTCAGGCAACAAGCAGAGGAACTCAAACAGGCAAACCGGAATAAAGATGAGTTTCTCGCGATTCTCTCTCACGAATTGCGATCGCCCCTCAACCCGATTTTAGGGTGGTCATCGCTACTCAAAAGCCGCAAATTTGATGAAGTGACTACAAGTCGTGCTTTAGAAACCATCGAAAGAAATGCTCAATTGCAGATTCAATTAATTGATGAGTTGCTGGATGTCTCCCGAATTATTCGCGGTAAGTTGAACCTGACTTTTGCCACTGTTAACCTAGTAGCTGTAATTGATGCTGCATTGGAAACAGTCCGGTTAATTGCCGAAACTAAATCCATCCAGATTAAGGTACAGGTTGACCGCAATGTTGGTAAAGTTTCAGGCGATTATAATCGCTTACAGCAAGTTGTAGGGAATTTACTCTCGAACGCAGTCAAGTTTACTCCCTCTCGTGGTTCAGTCGAAGTCAGCTTATCATTGAGTCGTGAATTAACTTCCCCCTCAGCACTAATTCAAGTTAAAGATACAGGTCAAGGTATTTCCCCTGAGTTTCTACCCCACGTATTTGAATATTTTCGTCAAGCGGATAGCAGTACAACCAGGACATTCGGCGGACTGGGACTGGGATTGGCCATAGTTCGTCACTTAGTAGAGTTGCATGGTGGGACTGTAAAAGCAGCCAGTCCAGGAATTGGACAGGGAGCAGTTTTTACTGTCAGACTGCCTTTGATGAAGGAAACTGAGGGTGCAGGGGAAGCAGGGGGAGTAGGGGAGAAATTTAACTCGTCACTTCTGCGCGGACTACGGGTATTAATTGTCGATGATGATGTTGACACACGGGAGTTTCTGCACTTCTTGCTACAACAGAATGGGGCGTCGATCGCTGCCGCAGCATCGGTAAAAGAGGCGCTTAGAATTATAGCACAGACTGTACCTAATTTATTAATCAGTGATTTAGGAATGCCAGAAATGGATGGCTACAGCTTGATTAAGATGCTTAGAGCCATGCCCAAAGAGGAGGGCGGGGAAATTCCGGCGATCGCTCTTACCGCCTATGCTGGAGAAAGCGATCGCGAGCGAGTTTTAGCAGCTGGTTTTCAGAAACACATTGCCAAACCAGTACAACCAACTGAATTACTCACCTCAATTGCAGATTTGCTAGGGCAAAATCATCGCTAAAACTCTATTTCTGTTCATTAGACTTTAGGCTCAACTGAACCGTATTGAGTTATAAGGAATACACTATCATCAGGCTTAAATCTCAATCAGCTTAACCATGACCAAGAAAGATTTGCTTCGCAACCAAATTTTCACGCTGGAAAATATTCTTTCGCCAGCAGAATGTGCTGAGTATATTACTTTAACAGAAAGTATTGGCTATACAGATGCTCCTATTACTACCCACCGAGGTTTTCAAATGCGTCCCGACATCCGCAATAATCAGCGCGTTATTCTAGATGACCGGGAGCGTGCTTTTGATTTATGGCAGCGTGTGTCAAATTATATCCCCAAGACCATTGGTAGATGGCATCCAGTTGGGCTGAATGAGCGTTTTCGTTTCTATCGCTACGATCCAGGTCAGAGGTTTGCACCTCACCATGATGGTCCTTATCGACGAACTAACGGTGAGGAAAGTTTGTTGACTTTCATGATTTATCTGAATGAAGGGTTTGAAGGCGGCGAAACCCGCTTTTATCTTCCTGAATACTACATAGATTTATCTAATCTAGCTGTGCTTCCAGTAACAGGTATGGCTTTGTGTTTTGTCCACGAGCTAGTACATGAGGGCGCTACTATTATCCAGGGGCGGAAGTACGTCTTGCGATCGGATGTTATGTACAGTCAATAGTCGAGATGATTAACCAGCAAAATCAACAAAATTTAATCTAACTCTCGACGGCCTTCCAACGCCCTCGCCAAAGTAACTTCATCTGCGTACTCCAAATCACCACCTACAGGTAAACCAAAAGCAATTCGCGTCACTTTGGTAAATGGTTTCAATAGCTGACCGATGTATAGGGTTGTGGTTTCCCCTTCTACACTCGGACTAATTGCCAGAATTACTTCTTGAGGTTTTTGCTGACTCACTCGGCGCTGCAAAGCTAGTATATTTAACTGATCTGGGCCAATTCCATCAATTGGCGAAATCACCCCGCCCAAAACGTGATACTTGCCTTTGTATTCGCGGGTTTTTTCCAGCGCAATCACATCGCGAGGATCTGCAACCACACAGATAGTGTTATTGTCACGGTTGGCATTGCGGCAAATTTCACAAACAGGTTCAGCAGATAAGTGAAAGCAAACAGAACACAAGCCGATCTGTTTTTTTGCCTCAACTAAAGCTTGCGCCAAAGCTTCTACTTCTGCTTCTGGTCGCTTCAAAATATGCAAAGCCAGTCGTTGGGCACTTTTGGGGCCAACTCCCGGTAGGCGTTGCAATTGTTCAATTAACCGTGCTAAAGGGCGTGCGTAAACCGTTGTCTTGTCTCCAGAATGTTTTCACTTTAACTATGATGACATTTTTTGAGTACTTCCATCAGGTGCAACACTTCCAACTCGTGATCGCTCAGTTCTGGACTTTGCAGCCACTCTACTAGTTTTGTGTCCACAGCAAGATATACGGTTGTTTGCTGTAAACCTTAGTTTGAAAACACGCCCTAGCTAAAATTTATCCTAACCACTCAGGATTTTTGGCTGTACTATCAAATTGGTTAGTAGTTTTAAACAGTTCATACTGACCTTTGAGAGCAGCTTGGCGAGTCCGATTCAGTAATGCTCTAACTTGTTCCTGACTCATGGGTTTAAAAGTACGTACTGCCTCGAAAGCCTGGTTTAAGATGGGCATACTTTCAATGCCTGTAATCACCGTTGAAGTTGGCAGATTCATTGCGTAATGCAGACATTCAATCGGTTTGACCACATTGCTTTTGAGAATGTTTTGGTCGCCCATTGATTTCATCCCCAGTACAGCAATTCCGTCTTGAACCAGTCTGGGTAAAACTTGCCTCTCAAAACTGCGGAAATGGGCATCCATAACATTTAACGGCATCTGCACTGCATCAAAACGGAAGTTGTTTTGATTGGCAACTTCCAACATTCTCAGGTGTACTAAAGGGTCTTTGTGTCCAGTAAAGCCTATGTAGCGAATCTTGCCAGCTTTTTGTGCTTCCACAACTGCTTCCATCGCACCACCAGGGGCAAAAATCCGGTCTGGGTCTTCCATGCGAATGACTTCATGATGCTGCAACAAATCAATATGATCTGTTTGCAAACGTTTTAAAGATTCATCAATTTGTTTAGCAGCAGCCGCCTTTGTGCGACCGTCGATTTTAGTCATCAGAAAAGCTTTTTGACGATAGCCATTTTGGAGAGCTTTACCCATGCGAATTTCGCTACCTCCATTATGGTAATCCCAGCTATTATCCATAAAATTGATCCCGCGATCGAGAGCAGTACGGATCAGATTAATACCCTCTTGTTCATCTTTTGGTCTACCAATATGATGACCACCTAGACCAATTACAGATATTTGTTCTTTGGTGCGTCCTAGTTGCCTGTAGAGCATTTCCCCTTTTTTACTCTGGAGTGGGGTAGACTGATTTTGCGCTAAAACCTGCTTGGTTAAACCTTGTAAAGCAAATACCCCGGCTCCACCTAAACCAGAAGCAGAAACTACCTTCAGTAAATTTCGTCTGCTAATATCCACAAATTTATCCTTTTGCCACAATATGAGAACTTGCCTTCATAGCTTTGCATGGAGCAAAATTCATTGCTTCTAACTGTTGAAGGATAAAGGCAGTGAGGTAGAGATAGATTTTTGATAGGGGAAGGTAAGGGACTTGTAAAAAATAAATTATCCCAAATTATTTATAAATTTATAGGGACGCAAGGCCTTGCGCCCCTACGACGGGATATTTGTTTAACTAGAAGTCCTTAAGAGAAAAATATTCTATCGCTGTGTAAGTAGAGGAAGCATTGCAATACTTCTTGGGTTTTGGGAAAAGAGGAGAGAAGAAACCTTTAACCCTTCCCCTTTTCCCAAAATCCGATTCCGAATTAAAAATGCACAAAGCGATAAGTATTGAGAAGCATTTGAGACATCGGCAGCAGAGGAAGAATCTGATAGTTGTATTCCGGATCTTGTTTCAGTAGTTTAAATGTTAACTCCAACACAATACTTTAGTCTGAAAGTGTTTTTTGAGAATTATTTCTAAATCTTGGCAAATATTATTTGTATTGCTAAATATCTCTTGCAAGATTTCTAAACATTTAGTGTGTGGTGCAAAAGTTGAGAAAATCCAGAAAATTTCATTAGAAAAAGCGTAATTTTAAACTTGATTGCGATAATATCTTTAGGGAACTCAAACCTGTTTATCCTAAACTATAAAAGTTCCCCGTACTAAACATGAGTAGAGTCAATGACTGCTTCATCACCAGAAAATTCAATCAGCTCATCAAGTACTCATACTTTAGATATAGCTAGGCAAGAGTATCAATATAACTACATTCATATTCCATCAATTGCGATGCTGGATCGGCTTTCTATTGCCGAAGAGTTCACCACTAACTGGTATTTTTTATTAGCCCAGCAGTTACGAGTTGTGTTTATTAATACCTTGATTGTTAACAGAGGCAATCAAGGTTCTAAATCGATTCGTGATGATGTCCAAAGGTTTATTTTAGAAGCCTTACTCAAGGGAGCAGTACCAGTAAAAATCACTATTCTGGCAAGAATCCTGCAAATTATCCCTCAGTTTTTGCTCAATGGCATCTCTAAGGATGTTAGAGAACTTGACGATCTTTTTTATTCTATTTTGAAAGAAAACGGCCTTGTGATCCTCAGAGATGCTCTAAATAGGATAATTAACCTTTTATACGAAGGACAGCCGACAGGACATGCAACCAGTCTTAAGGACTACGAAAATTTGTTTCCGGTGATTGGTGTGCCAGCGATCGCTAAAACTTACCAAGAAGATGAAGTATTTGCCTACATGCGAGTGGCTGGCTACAATCCCGTCACGATCGCGCGAGTAAATACTCCAGGCGATCGCTTCCCAGTCACAGACGAACATTACCAAGGAGTGATGGGAGCTGACGATTCATTAGCAGCAGCCGGACTTGAAGGCAGACTCTACTTAGCTGACTATAAAATTTTAGATGGTGCGGTCAACGGTACATTCCCACACGAGCAAAAATATCTCTATGCTCCCCTAGCACTGTTTGCCTTACCCAAAGGCTCAGACCCCAACCGTTTATTGCGTCCGATAGCCATTCAATGCGGTCAAACCCCAGGTTCAGATTATCCAATTGTTACCCCTAACTCCGGTAAATACTCTTGGCTTTTTGCCAAAACAATAGTCCAAATAGCAGATGCCAACTACCACGAAGCTGTTACTCATCTAGCAAGAACTCACCTGTTTGTTGGTGTTTTTGCGATCGCCACCGCAAGACAACTGCCACTTACCCATCCCCTAAGAATTTTACTGCACCCACATTTTGACAGCACTTTAGCAATTAACGATGCCGCTCAACGGATTCTCATAGCTCCAGGCGGTGGTGTCGATAGATTACTCTCATCATCAATCGATAACTCTCGCGTTTTAGCAGTGCTAGGGTTGCAAAGCTATGGTTTTAACAGTGCCATCTTACCTAAACAATTCCAACAGCGCGGTGTAGACGATACCAACCTCTTGCCTGTTTATCCTTACCGAGATGATGCACTATTAGTCTGGGATGCCATTCATCAATGGGTTTCAGACTACCTGAACCTTTACTACACCACCGATGAAGACATTCAAAAAGACAGAGCATTGCAAGCGTGGGCAGCCGAAATCCCAGCTTACGATGGTGGTCGCATCCCTGATTTTGGCGAAGATGGAGGCATCAAAACGCTCAATTATCTGATTGATGCCACTACGCTGATTATTTTCACTGCTAGCGCCCAACACGCAGCGGTTAACTTTCCGCAAAAAGATTTTATGGGCTACGCCTCAGCCATACCATTGGCAGGTTATTTACCAGCCTCTACTCTCAAAAGAGAAGTTACTGAGCAAGACTACCTTAATTTGCTCCCTCCCTTAGATCAGGCGCAACGGCAATACAACCTACTCAGCTTATTGGGGTCTGTGTATTACAACAAGCTGGGCGATTATCAGCAAGGATACTTTACAGACCAGAAAGTAAAACCATTGCTACAAGCATTCCAGATTAATCTTCAACAGGTAGAGGATACCATCAAGCAACGTAATTTGCACCGTCCACCCTATGAATATCTACTTCCTTCTAAAATTCCTCAGAGCATCAATATCTGAATTAAAGACAAATGACAAATGACTCAAAATAAATACTATGACACTTAAAGATAAAGTCCTCAAAGGTCACGATCGCCAGCTTTGGCTTGCACCTATACTAGCTAAAGTAGGTTACGATACTGCGATCGGCAAGTTTCTCCGCTTGATTTTTTATTACATGGATGCCTCAATCATGCTCAACGCATGGCGGGACTTTCTCTACATCCGTAAGGATAATATTGGAGACAAGTATTTTGCAGTAGACCAAGCAATTATGCATTCCTCTCATTCGCAGGTGAGAGAACTAATGCAAACCCAACCCCAACTGCGAGGAAATGATTTAGGCATCATCAGAATATTAGCTCCTAGCTACCTGCTGGATAATCCTCTGAGCTTGGGAACGAACGGTAACGAACACACAGGACTACGTACTGTAATCTTACAAGCCTTACCGGAACCGTCAGAGCAGATAGACTTTTTAGGGGATTTAGTTGAGCAAAGCTTGTTAGAAGCTGCTAAACAAGGCAAATTACACATCGGCAACGATTTGCCAAAGATTATGCTGTCGAGTTTGCATCAACTGGTTTTTCAGATATCTTTATCTGAGGAAGAAATCACAGCATCCGATAGTTACATTAAAGGTTTGGCTTTTGCATCCTTGCCTAATTTTATCAGCAAGTATTTGCTGGCAATATTAACAGCGCCAAGAATTCGGCATCGTCAATATTTAACTAACCGATATAAACAATCAGCTAAATGGGCATCTTACTTTGAAACAGGCGCTCAGTATCAGTTGAACGAACACCAAATCGCTAATACTCTTTTCGATATGATTCATATTGCTGGTACTGCCGGCACGAGTGCGCTTTTAGGATCTGTGATTGGTGTTCTTTGCTTAGATAATACTCTCAGAAATGATGTAGTGTCAGAAGTGAATGCAGTCTGGAATGGCAAGAAAACTTTAGACCTAGACGCTCTAGAAAAGTCAACACTTCTCAATCAAGTGATTCTAGAAACGGCTCGTCTCTATCCACCTGTGCGATTTGTTAGCCAACTCACCACTGAAGCGGGTGAAGTTGAGATTGGAGAACAAAAATGTCCATTCCAAAAAGGTACTCGCTTGCTTGGCTCTATTCTTACAGCTAATCGGGATGCCAATAGATACCAAAATCCAGATGATTTTGACCTAACACGGAATTTTTCAGATATTTTATCTTGGAACGGCGAAGGGCATGAACGAGCCTGTCCTGGTAAATCTTTATCAATTGGCTTTATCAAAATTTTCTGTTTACATCTGTTCCACAACTATCAATGGGACTCAATTACAGAAGTCAAGTGGGATTTTGAAAAAGTGACTGCTGTTACTCCTAATAATTTAGTACTACAAGGTTTTGCTCAACGACTGTGAGTAAGAGACTTTCAGTAGGGGCGCACAGCTGTCATTAGTGTCAACTTAAGCTGAAAGCCTATTTCAAATCTCGTTTCCAGCCTATAGGCTGGAAATGCACTTCAATTGCGGCTCTGCCGCCAGCAAGGGAGGCAGAGCCTCTAGAACGGCATTCCCAGTCGGAGACTGGGAACGAGACACAAGACAATATCTAAAAGCTTGTTCTACGCTGGCTTTCACGTTAAGTTGACACCAATGCACATCTGCGCTCCTTTACTTCTCGTGCGGAATTATAAGTTGGTAATTGTTCTGGTTTTTTGAGTTGATTTTACTCTTTTTCTAGTACAAGATTACTCAGATTTTCTCTAACTCGGTTCGTTAAAAATTTAGGTATTCTTTTAGCTCAAAGGAAATAATTACAAATTATATGGCTGAATTAATTGAAAAAAAACAACTTAATAATATTGCAACCTGGATGATTCCAATCAAAGAAACAAACTTACCATCTGTTCTTAAGGGTGTGTTTTTTATGGATGGCAATCCACTGCCAGATACTTGTATTACTATGTACAATTTAGAATGGGATATAGAAAATAGAACTTTGCTTTTACCAATCTTTGCGCCGTTACAGTGGACTTTTCATGACTCGATTGCTGGCTGGATATTACTACGTTCAATTCAATGGTTTAAAGTAAGTTACAAAATTCAATTTGAAGATGAAACTTTGCAACAAGCTCAAGTCACACCTGTTTTTCTAGGAATATCAGTTCCAAAATCGATTGTCAGTTTCACAATGTCCCAAGACAAAAATTCTCTCGATGGAGATATCTGGCACAGAAATAACGTTTGGTTCGGCGGACTTTCTCGATCTGGTGAGTATACTCTCCGTAGGGTTGTCGATCAAGATGGTTCTTATACTCCTGCTTTTAACGATATGCTTACCAGGGTACAAAATGAATGTTTAGTTATTGGACGCCAGTCACATTGATTCGGCTTAGGTTAGTCAGCTAAAGCTTAGAGCCTTATTGCCCTCGATCGCTAACTTTAAATAGAAATTTTATTCTTTTTTAATTTCTGTTTTTGCCGATCTGAAATTGCATTTTTTGTACTCCAAATTCCCAAAGCCAGCAACCCGAATATGACAGAGGGTTCTGGAACAGAATTAACTCGACGGAATTCGATGGGTGTGGCCACAAGTAAATTGCCTTTCTTGTCAAAAATTTTGTCTAAGGAGTCGATGCTACTTTGCTCAATAGTTATATCAGAAACTACTTTGAAGCCATTATTTGTTATACAGCCATTGGGAGCGTTGTTCCCAATGTAGCTGTTCTGCTCCCAAAATAATTGCAAATTACATGCGTTATTCTCAACATTGCTAATACTAAGCTGTCGCCTAGACTGAGAATGATTGCATAACCCGCGTACAGTATTTTCATTTAAAAAGCTGCTAATACTTAGATTCACAGCCGAATTTCTTTGATTAAAAGAATAAAGGCGTAGCCGCTCAAAACCTGGGCTTTCTTGCTCTAGATAAACGTTCTGTGTTTCAGCCAGAGGATTAGTACCATCCAGTTGTACACTACAACTTGATATGGTAATTAATGGCACAGTGGGGCTATTAGCAACCTGTTGAGCATTATCAAAAAAACCAGTGAACCACTGTGCTACTTCCTGAACCTGTTTCTTAATGGGTGGCGCACTGGTATCAGCACGGCTTTGTTGAACAAATGAAAATGTAGTGACTAAGAATGTCAAAATTGATACTTTGATTAAATGCATAGAGGTTCGGATTCTAACACAAGCAGATTACAGACTTATGGATAAATAATTTACACCATCAAGCCCCATTTTCCGTCATGAAATAAATTTCTTAGCTGTTGGCTAATAACTCTTGTGTCATTTTCCAGATTAAGCAAGTAGTAAATAACTTCAATTATCCAGATTAGCCATTCAGTTTAGACTCAAAAAGAATCTATTAAGTAGTTAGCTATTATACGCAAATATCAAAAATTCAGTGCCTTCATAGATGAACTCTGCCATCTTACACATACCCATCTTTTGATGTGCTTGAAGTGATGCTTTGTTATTTGCCTTAATGAACAGTATTCCTTCCCGCTTTGGTAGAAAATCTTTCAACTTAGCAAACATTACCGCGGCAATACCTTGCCCACGCATAGTTTCATCAACACAAATGGGGCCATATAAGTAAGCATCTTTTGTACCAGGATAGGCTTGTAACATCACCTTTATAATTGGTAAATTAGCAGTTGTCTTTGACCAGCTGAGTAAGAATCCTACAACTTGACCATTTTTTCGAGCTACAACGCTCGGCATTTGCGAGATAGTCATCATCACAGCCTCTGGCTCAAGATGACCTAACAACATACCACCATGTTCTGCGTCATTGGCTTGGGCCAATTTGACGATTCCAGTAACATCACCGGGGGTGGCACGGTCAATCGCTACATCATTGAGACACATACCTGGTTAATATAAATAGGAGAAAGACTTGGAGCAAAAGAATTTTCTTTTAGAAGAATAACAGAAATGACTTTAAGATTGACTGCTTTACTTTATAAGCCAGTAGTCTTTATGATATTTCTCGTTCAGTTTCAGTCAAAATTTTAACTAAACCTCCTATGCCCACCGTTGCGATTATCTATTTTTCTGGTGCAGGTCATACTCATCTTATGGCCCAAGCTATTGCTGAAGGTGCAAGTAAAGTTAAAGACACCACCGTTGAACTGCTACGGATTACTGGAGAGCAGATAGTCAATGGTCGTTGGAAGAATGATGAGGTAATAGCAACTCTCAATCAAGCTGATGCAATTGTTTTTGGCTCTCCTACTTATATGGGTGGTGTCGCAGCTCAGTTCAAGGCATTTATTGATGCTGCTAGCGAAGTTTGGTTCCGACACGGATGGAAAGACAAAATCGCTGGGGGTTTTACCCATTCCAGCTCTCCTAGTGGTGATAAACAAGGTACACTCCTCTATTTAGCTACCAACG
The DNA here is from genome assembly GCF_036917375.1 of Nostoc sp. Taxonomy (GTDB): domain Bacteria; phylum Cyanobacteriota; class Cyanobacteriia; order Cyanobacteriales; family Nostocaceae; genus Nostoc. The sequence continues at coordinate 81,237 of NZ_JBALDN010000089.1, read as the reverse complement.
CAGCCCAACATGGCATGATTTGGGTAAATGTGGGAGACTTGCAAAGCTTTTTATCTGGTAAAGATGATGGGATAAATCGACTGGGAGGATTTCTAGGTGTAATGGGTCAAAGTCAACTCGATATGAGTGGTAAAGAACCAGTGCTAGATTCGGGCGATTATCTGACTTCACTGCGCTTTGGGGAACGCATTGCAGAGGCAACTAAACGTTGGGTTAAGTAGCTTTTGACACTTGTATTTGATAAAAAATTCAAAAAGTCGAAGTTGCACCAAAGCAGCGATCGCGTGAAACAAGCAGTACACTGCTACTATGCCAAAACTTGCAAAGTGCGTAGGCGTAGCCCGCACTTCGGCAAAGCTCAGTGACCACCGTAGGCATCGCTGTTTTTTCTACTAGTAAGAGTGCTTTTTTAATGGGAATACTTTATATATAGTAATTCCAATAAATAAAACTCCTGTAGTATGAGCTACTGTGTCAATATTGATTGCCTACGTCCACAAAATTCTGACAGTTCTCGTTTTTGCAATAGTTGTGGTCAAGAATTATTACTTAAACAGCGATATCGTCCACTCGCGGTCATTGGAAGCGGTGGCTTTGGGAGAACGTTTTTAGCTATTGATGAACATCTTCCAGATCAACCCAAATGTGCGGTCAAACAACTATGTTTCCAAAAGGAAAATACTGAGATTTGGCATAAGGCAGTCAATTTATTTCATCAAGAAGCCCTTCGTCTCAATGAACTAGAACACTCTCAAATACCCAAATTACTAGCGCATTTTGAACAAAATCAAAAGTTTTATATCGTTGAGGAACTAGTAGATGGACAAACACTCGCCCAGGAATTACAAAAACAGGGCGTTTTTCAAGAACCGCAAATTTGGGAGATATTAAAAAGTTTATTGCTCACACTGCAATTTATCCATTCCCGACAAGTAATCCACCGAGATATTAAACCGGAAAATATTATGCGCCGTTCGGGTCGAGGAGACCTGGTATTAATAGACTTCGGAGTTGCTAAATTCGCTAATAACATGAAGCAACTTCGTACAGGCACCATAGTAGGTAGCCCAGAATATATCGCTCCCGAACAAATGCGAGGAAAGGCATTACCAGCCAGCGATCTTTACAGCTTGGGTGTAACATGTATTTACTTGCTTACCGATGTTTCTCCCTTTGATTTGTTCGATATTGCTAGCGATCGCTGGGTATGGCAAGAACATTTACCAGCAAAGAATACTGTTAGCGTTCACCTCTGTGAAATCTTAGATAAACTTTTACAAAATGCCGTTTCGCAACGCTTCCAATCGGCAACAGAAGTTTTACATATACTGGAGCAACAACCAAAGAAATTGCCAAATATTTCTAATTATCGTACAGTAAATACTATTGATTATACACATTTACGTGATTTATTAACAAAAGGAAAATGGGAATCAGCAGATAAAGAAACTTGGGAACTAATGTGTCAAGCACTAGCAAAGCCTAGAGGGAGTTATATATTTAGTAGCGATCTTGAAAAACTTCCCTGTCAAGATTTGCAAGCCATTGACCTTTTATGGGTGAATTACAGTCAGAAACGCTTTGGTTTTAGCATCCAGACACTTATTTACAAAAACGTGAATGGAGAGTATGGAGTTTTTTGTAATCAAGTTGGTTGGCATATATACAATTCTAGTTATGCAAATTCGAAATTCAATTTTAGTCTAAAAGCACCAATCGGTCATTTACCCTCACGTATTTGGATTGGTGGTTCTCAACCGTGGCGCTACCCCGATGCTTTAACTGTAAAATTAGCAGCTTGTGGTATTAGTTAGTTTTGATAAAAAAATTGTTGAATAAGATTACTAATAAACTCCTAGTTTGTAGTGAGCGATTCATCGCTCAAAGCAACGATAATTAGGACTAAAGTCCTGACTACAAACTTTAATTGATTTACGTCTAGCTATTTATAATTTAACAGTGAGCTTTGTCGATCGCTCTTCATCTTTATGCCCCAGGTATCGCTCCCCCAATCGTTTCATCCACACTTACCCCTCACCGCTCTTGCGCCCATGCAGGATGTGACAAACCTCTGGTTTATGAAGGTGATTGCCCACTACGGCAGCCCTGACTACTTTTTCACCGAATATTTCCGCGTCAATGATACCTCACGGCTCAATCGTAGCATTCTGGCAGCAATCACCGAAAACGACACGGGTCGTCCCGTTTTTGCTCAAATGATTGGCGAAAGTATTCCAGATTTAGTCAGAACGGCAAAGGAACTCTGCAACTATAATATCGCTGGAGTTGACTTGAATATGGGCTGTCCAGCACCTAGAATCTATCGCAAAAATGTTGGGGGTGGATTGCTACTCTTGCCGGAAAAAGTGGATCGAATTTTAGGAGAACTGCGGCAGGCAGTCAGCGACCGACCTTTGACGGTCAAGATGCGTGTAGGCTTTGAAAATACAGATAATTTTTACAAAATTCTAGATATCATCAATCGCCACAGCATTGATTTGCTCTCTTTGCATGGTCGCACGGTAAAAGATATGTACCACGGGGCAGTGAAATATGATTTGATCGCTGAAGCCGTTAGACGAGTCCATTGTCCAGTACTTGCTAATGGCAATATCAACTCGGCGACAACTGCTGTGGAAGTGCTTTCTCAAACGGGCGCGGCGGGTGTGATGGTGGGACGCTGGGCGATTGGGAATCCTTGGCTTTTTAATCAAATTCGGCAAGCTTTGCGTTTCGAGCCGATTGCACCCGTTCCTTTAGCGGAGGTACGCAACTATATCGATCGTTTATGGCAAACCCCCACAGCAGCAACTATGCCAGAGCGATCGCGCGTCGGCTACCTGAAAATGTTCCTCAACTACATTGCCCTGAGTGTTGACACTGAAGGTCATTTTTTACGGTTGATGCGACATACTTCTACTGAGGCAGAATTGTTTAACCTTTGCGATCGCGTTCTTCTTACCGATTTGACAAAAACTTTAGCCCTAGCACCTTCTTTGAGCGTGTGATATCGGGCGTTGTCGATTTGGCTGTGATTTATGGTAAATTTAACCGCTTGCGCGCACCAAATCGAAATAAGTTATCTGGCAATATTGCTTTTAAGCGAGGCAGCCATTGTGCCTCATTGCCAACACGATACCGTAATCGTGGCGACCGACTACGAGCAGCAAATAGAATCGTCTGTGCGACTTTTTCAGGATCGTCGCCTTGTGCAATTGCTTGACTAACAGTTGAGCGAATCACATCGCGTACATTATCGTAATCAGCGTAATTCAATGTAGGTGACAACATGGCGTGGTTGAAGTTGGTCTTAAAGTAACCAGGCTCAATTAAAGACACTTTAATATTGAAAGGGTCTAGTTCCACACTCAATGCTTCACTATAACCTTCGAGTGCAAACTTACTTGCACTGTAAAAACCTTGGCCTGGTGCGCCAATCAATCCCGCCACTGAACTGATATTAATAATATGCCCACTACGCTGCTGTCTCATAACTGGCAAAACAGCATTGCTAACCCGGACAACACCCCAAAAATTGGTTTCAAAAACCTCCTTGGCTTGTTCTAAAGAAGTTTCTTCAATCATGCTGACATGAATTTGTCCAGCATTGTTAATCAATAAATCAATGCGATTAGTCCGCGCGAGCAACTGTTTGATACAGGATTGTACTAAAGACTCGGAGGTAACATCAAGTGTCAACATTTCCACATCTTCTAAAGTTGGATGTTCCTTACGACTGGTACCGAAGACCCAGTAACCTTCTTGAGCCAGCTTTTGAGCCGTTAATTGCCCAAATCCAGATGATGCTCCTGTTACTAGCACGACCTTTTTATCAGTCATCGGTTCTCCTTTTGTTTGTGAATTCTTTGATACTGCGATGTGATTACACCCTGCCTAATAGTCGCGTTTTTTCTAAACCTTATTCATTCTCAATAAAAATCTAATTTTAGAGACAATCCTAATAGCTAATTTGTCTAGTATGAAACTTCGGTGTTCGAGATACCGATCAAATAAGCGTTTCAAGATTGTTAAGAAAAATGTGACTTATGGATCGATACGGTTCAGTTAAGCCTAAAACCCTTTGTGAAATCAATTTTTTAACGTAGACGCATTAGCGAAGCGGTAGCAACGTTCGCGTAGCGTCTCGCAGAGAAGGAGCGTCAGCGGCTTGCCGCAGGCTTCCACAGAGGCACAGAGAACCCAGAGAGAAGGAAAAAATGCTTAACTGAACTGTATTGTACTTGAAACGTGCTGTATATGTTTTTATAGCAATGTCATCAGTAAACCACAACAAAAATATCCCCGACTTCTTTAAAAAATCGGAGATATCAAGCTCTCAATTAGAATTACCAAAGCTACTTAATCACACACCATATCACTCAAATTGCACAAGCGATCGCCCCGATACAACAATAAAACCTACAGAATCAAGCCTCAGAAGCGGCTGGCGAATTCCCTCTAGAATGGCTGCATTTAAAGCAGTTTCTATTTTCAATTCTTCAGCTAATGCATTATCCCAAGTTTGCTGATTTAAACGTAGGCGTAATTGTTCTACTCTATTGGCTAATTTCTTTTCGGCGGTTTTAGCACAACTTTGACATAAGTCAATAAAATCGGGACGATTTGAAAGTAATTCCGCAGAAGCGTTACGCACTTCATAGCAAAAATTTTGCCATTTACTAGGGTCAACAAAATCGTCAATAATTCCTAAGCGCTCTTTTGCTAGATTGTAATCTCGTCCTTGATTATTGTTTTTGTCTTTATATGGACGTTGCAGAATACTTAAGAGCGCTTTATCCTCAACAGCATGTATTGGCTCCTTACGACCATCAACATAGATAGTTTCTATAATTGGCGGAAATAGAGCATCAACGCGGCGCTGCAAGTTTTTGAATTGAGAATTATCTAGTTTGTTATCTAGTAAAACTTGTTTGGCAGTTCTTAAATTTGCCTCGACTACATAATTGCATTGAAAACCAAACCACTCCTTCCCTTCTTTCGCGTCCCAAGATGCATCAGTGCGCCACAGAGCAAAGGCTTCACCTCGGTCATCCCAATTGATATAGTTCGAGAGTGCTTCGACAAATCCTTCCCCAACTCGAAAGAGTTTAACACCAGCATTTTGGTTTGCCACCCTGCGATTATAAGTACCAAATTGGTCTAGGGAACTCTCAGCAAAACGGTTTTGTAAATCATTTATCGGCACCAATGTCCGCGTTGTCGGTTGATAACGTCGCATCTCTGATGAATCGGGGTTATTCAGTCCTCTGAATCCCAGTGCATCACAAATCCAGCCTTCAATTGCTCGTTTCATTTCTAGATGACGAGCATCATAATTATCTAGTTCTTGAAAATACTCGGTAGCAATTTCATCGTTGGCATCAATTTCATCTAGAGCATTTTGTTCGCTAATTTTGGCTATTTCCGCTTCAATTTGCTCTTGAATTGGTGAAACCATCTCTAACAATCCAGCTGCACCTGATTGAAACAAAACTGTTTCTAATTCTGCAAGTTTCTCATCAACATAAAACTGGAGACTGGCAATTGATTGTTGGAAAATACCAAACCCATCTTTTAAGACTTTATACCAAGCATTGTGAGGGCTATCTTCCAAGTAGGGGCCAATCAAGGCACTAGATTGGATGCCAATTTTGCTGCCAATGCGGTCAAGTCTGCCAATTCTCTGTTCTAATTGATTAGGCGACCAAGGCAGGTCAAAATGAATTAACCAATCGGCAAACTGGAGGTTACGTCCTTCTTCTCCAGAGCGATCGCATACTAAAATAAAGCAGTTTGGATTATTCTTGAACCGATTTAAGCCTTCCTCAACTTTGTCTGGTGATTCTCCCAATTGATGGCTGGCTATTGTCTCTGCACCAAAGGTATCAGATAAATACCGAACAATTTCGCCACAAGTTTGCACAAAACTGGTAAATACAATAAATTTGGGCAGAATATCGCCAGTAATTGGTCTCTTGATTCTTTGCTGTATTCTCGTGATGAATTCTTTTTGATTCTTCCGAACGTTTGCGGGAATTTTAAAGTAAGTACCTAGCTGATTCAGCAGCACTGTTTTTAAATTTTCCGTCCGTTGTCCGTCCTCTTGAGGTTGACGAATAATTTTTAGTAAGGATTGGAGAATCTCTTCTTCCCCTGAGAATTTGGGGGTTGTAGTTAATAGGCGAATATCATCTTCTTTAAACTCGTGGATGAGTTTAGCATGAGGCTTACCAGTTAACCGCGCCGTAATTACCTGCTCTAAAATGCCTAACCAAGTCCCAGCAGCGAGAAATAACAGCAGAAAAACTCGCTGATATGGCTTTTCAGCAGGAGCAACACTCCGCCATTGATTGAGGAGTTCGTGGATATCAAGCGATCGCTCGTCTAAATCGTACTCTTCTTTCGGTGTAAAGTTGCGATCGAATATCACATCTTCTACCGCAGCGCGACGGTTACGAAGCATTCGTCGATGTAGTCGATAGATATCGCTGACATGGACGCGAATCGCTTGGACGATTTGCTCTTGCTCGGTAGAATTTGCTGGTAAATTTTCTAAATCATCCGCCAGCTTCAGTAAATACTCATCCTCAGCCAAGAGTTTTCGCAATTGCTGCAAGTTGCTTTTGAGAACCTCTGGTTCTGCACCTTCTTTAAAAGAAAGCAGAAGTTTACCAATTTGCTGACGGCTTTCAACTTTGGCGCGGAAACCTGCTAAATCGCCAATTTTATAGGTTGTCGGGTCGAGCAAGTGCAACATGGCCAGAAAATCCTGCTCGTGATTGAGAACCGGAGTGGCAGATAATAAAAGTAAGCGATCGCTTTTATGAGCAAGTTCTTTGCAAGTCTGAAAACGCTGGCGTACTGTTGCATCCTTAGAGGTTGCCATTGCTGCGATGTGATGAGCTTCATCTAAAATTAAGCAGCCTATCCTTGCTTTCAGGTTGATTTTATGAATATCTTCAACCGCCAGCACCGCTACCCGTTTGCCAAAATGGGAGATGTAAAACTTGTTTTCTAACTCAGTCCGCCATTGTTTGAGTAAATATTGCGGAACTATGACCACCGCACCTTTTTTCGGTTCGTCGAGGAGGAATTGACGGAGAATCGCACCCGCTTCGATGGTTTTTCCCAGTCCCACCTCATCTGCTAGCAAGTAGCGTTGAATTGGATCTTCCAGTACCCGCCTGACTACTTCAACTTGGTGAGGATAAAGATTAATATTTGCCGAAATCAGTCCTGTCATCCCGCGACTCACAGCGCGTTGCTGAGTCAAGGATTTCACGAAAGCCAATCTTTTGTCGTGGAAATAGGGCGTTTCGTGACCTTTCATCGCCAGAGTTTGGATGGGGTCTGTATTTGGTAGATTACACCGAACGTAAATATCTTCAACAGATGCGATCGCAGTTTTCTTATCTGGTAAATCAATTTGATACATTTCTGTATCATCATCCCAGATAAAAACTCTGCCAACTATCCACTTATCCTGAGTTTGGGACTTAATATAGCATCGAGCCTGGGGTTCCAGCTTGACTTGAGAGAGCGAACTTAAAGGTAAAGTTTTTTGGAGACGTTGGCCTATAGAGCAGAAATACTCCACGTTTGCATTGGTATCAGATATTTCCGTAACTTTTCCGATACCCAAAGAGTTATTCTGGGACTGTACCAATAAACCAAGCTTAATCATAGATCCAGTCCCCTGAACACACTAAAAGAACCTTCCAGACTAGTTTTTAGCCCATATCTGGCAGTTTTGTCGATCAACATTATAGATAATAACTGGTATTACAGTTTTTGTTAGAGCGATATCTACGACGGGCTATGACGCACTCGCGTTCGCGGACTCGCTATCGGCGTTGCTCCATCACTCCAACTAATAAAATTAGCAATTTTCAGGTCAATACACCACACAGTAGAGGTACAGCATTGTTGTGCTTTTACAACATATACAGTTCAATTAAATGAAAACTGCTATAAATTCACATTTCTCAGCAAAGTTTTGCCTAAAAGCGTGACTTTGTTAAATAGACATCTTGCAAAAGTAACTTTTGCCTTGACCTTGGGGTGCATGTGAAAGGTTACTAGGTTTGGGAAAATTTCATCCTTTTCCCTTTCCCCTTAACCCCACTTCTGCAATAAGTCTAATGTTTGCCAACACAATGCTATTGCAGGGTATTGCAAATTAAATTTGCTACGAATTAATTAAATACTGTACTTAGCTGATTATGTGGTGTAACAAATTTACGCTTTGGCTTGAGAATACCACGATACAATTAAGATTGTGTACATTTATTTACTATGAAGAAAATTAGAGACAACACAATTAAGTTAAATCAATTTTTAAAGTTGATGGGTATAGTGCCTACTGGAGGCCAAGCCAAGCTGATGATTCAAGGCGGTGATGTCCAAGTAAACGGGATGCTGGAAACTCGACGAGGACGGCGATTAGTACCGGGCGATAAAGTGACAATCCAAGGACAGACTTTAGAAGTGAATTTGAACAACAATGAAGACCCAGATGTAATGATAGATTTAACCGAGCAAACCGAGTAAAGAAAGTTTATCCCAAAGTTACAAGTTTCTTTTTTTTCTTGTGAGTAATGCTGCAAATTTCCAATAATGTTATTATCCCACAGACTGAGATTGAAATCACTGCAATTCGCTCCCAAGGAGCAGGAGGACAAAATGTAAATAAGGTTTCTACCGCGATCCACTTGCGCTTCGATATTGCGGCTTCATCATTACCCAATTATTATAAACAACAGCTTTTAAAGCTCAACGATCGCCGCATTAACCAAGAAGGAGTAGTGGTAATTAAAGCCCAGGAACACCGAAGCCAAGAGAACAATCGCGAGTCAGCCTTGAAACGACTTCAAGAACTCATTCAAAGCGCAGTTGTCGTGACAATCAAACGTAAACCTACTAAACCAACCCGCAGTTCTCAAAGAAAACGCCTTGACCACAAAAGTAAGCGCGCACAGATTAAATCTAACAGAAGACAGGTGACAGATTGTTAAGTCATCGATTATTTATAGAGAACATAAGTAGATAGACATAATTAAATATAAAATAAAATCCTAGTTTGTAATGAGCGATTTATCGCTCAGAGCAAGGATTATCAGGACTAAAATCCTTACTACAAACTTAAAATTTATGCCTAAATACTTACATATTATTCAATATGAAAAAAGATGAATAAGACATTACTAAAGATTTTGATGTTTGCGCTTTTAATCTTGTTTATCATCTCTCCCTTTGCGGCTCTTGCGGGTTTAATGCTTGTAGTGTTAGTTGCGGCATTTTTCTTTTTACTAGGGGACGTGTTTCAAGCAATTATTGGTGGCGACACCGACCCGAAAAAGTCATAAAAGCAAAATTCCAAATGAAGATAGGGATTTCCCGCCGTTAAGCAAGCAACTAGCACTGTATTAGATTCAATACAGAAGCGCTATAAACAGCGTTTGTCTCGTTCCCAGTCTCAGGCTGGGAATGCTGTTCTAGAGGCTCCGCCTCCCTTGCTGGCGCCAGAGCCGCAATTGAAGTGCATTTCCAGCCCAGAGGCTGGAAACGAGAGTTTGACAAAGCTTTTAGCTTAAGTTGACACCTATGAACATTGTTGTGCCCTGACAATAATCTGTACATCACAAAGTTGCCATCTACTGTAAATGTATCTATTTTAATGAAAAATATCTCTTGTATTTGGCATAATAATATTTGAACAATTTGCTATTTTATGAAAAAAAACACTTAAAATTCATTTATCTGAGGAGTAATAATTATATTTCTTGAAGATAAACACACTGAGGGCTATTAGAGCTAAACTAAAGAAAAAGAAAAATTAAAAATTAGTAGTCACAATATAATAAGTGTTATGAAAATGAATTTTTGATAACTTTCATCACAGCATAAACACTTTTTTTTAGTCAACATCAAGCAGAATACATAGATGCGGATAATTGGACATATCAACAACAAAAGGTACCACCCATGAGTTCCCGCGCACTGCTGTTAGTAAATCGTCATGCTCGCCAAGGGCAAAAGGGTCTATCGGAAGCGATTCAAAGTCTGAAAACATTTGGCTTTGATTTAATTGAGGAGTCTACAGAAGATCCCAAACATCTTGCTGAAGTCATACTTCGCCATAAAGATCGAGTTGACTTGGTAATTATTGGCGGAGGAGATGGTACTCTAAATGCTGCCGTAGACGCTTTAATTGAGACTCAATTACCTTTAGGAATCTTGCCTCTAGGAACTGCCAACGATCTAGCGAGAACTTTGGAAATCCCTAATTCCCTCAACGAAGCTTGCAAAATTATTGCAGATGGACATTTACAGCGTATTGACTTGGGTTGTGTGAATGGCAAGCACTTTTTTAACGTTGCTAGTATGGGATTGAGTGTAAAAATTACCCAACGACTTACCAAAGAAGTTAAGCGCCGCTGGGGAGTATTTGCCTACGCTGCCACTGCATTGCAAGTGCTTTTGGAAGCCAGACCTTTTACAGCAGAAATTGCGATCAACGGTGAATTGGTTCGCGTCAAAACAGTGCAAATTGCAGTCGGTAACGGCCGCTATTACGGTGGTGGTATGGCAGTAGCTGACGATGCCACAATAGACGATCAAAGGCTAGACCTTTATAGCTTGGAGATTGAACACTGGTGGCAGGTTGTATTATTACTACCTTCAATGCGACAAGGGCGACATATACATTGGCAGAGTGTACGCTCCCATCAAGGTCAAGAAATAGAGATACATACTCGCAAACCTCGCCCTATTAATACAGATGGTGAAATTACTACCTACACACCTGCTCATTTTCGGGTTATACCTAAAGCTATAGCTGTTTTTGTACCCCCAGAAAGCAAGAGTTAGGAGTCATTCAATTTTAGATTTTAGATTTTCCCTCAATCCAAAATTCAAAATCTAAAATTATTGGCAGAGTTAGAAGTTATTCTCCCTCATCTTCCTCTACTGCAAAGTGGGAACTCGCATCAACTGACGCCAAATGCATCTGAGATTTTCTCAAGATATAAAGTCCCTGTTGCAACGCCTAGCTGAACAACCGCTGACCCTAGGCGATATTCTGACAGAAACCTCAGAACGGGGCTTTAGCCTGGTAATTACATTATTAGTTTTGCCTTTTTTACTTCCTATGCCACCGGGATTAACTGGCCCATTTGGTGGTGCTTGTTTACTGTTGTCAGTGCAAATGGTTTTAGGAAGGCGATCGCCTTGGCTACCGAAAAGAATCGCTAACTACAAATTTCCTCGTTCCTTCGCCCAGTTACTTTTGCAAAATTTGGGACGGCTTACCAAAGTTTTCCAGAAAATCGCCCGTCCCCGATTAGCAAAAATAGCTCATAATCCTTTAGTTTGGCGAATTAATGGGTTTTGTATCTCTTTATTAACAGTATTACTAATATTACCAATTCCTTTTACAAATCCTATCCCGACTATCGGTATTTTACTTTTGACTGTTGCCACCATCGAATCTGACGGTTTATTAATTTGCATCAGCTACGGCATAACTGCCCTAATTACCTTGCTGTTTGGATTTATTGGTTATGCAGTGTGGTTAGCTCCCAGTTTGCTGCCATCGATATTTAAATAATAAAAGCCTCCAGCTTTTGGCTGAGGGCTGTAAATTCTTAGGGTGCATCTACCATTTATTAATCCACTTTATTTATTGCCATATCCGGGAAAATTAGACTTTTCATAAAATTTATTTTCTTCACGTCAAAAAGTATTAGCAATAAAAAAGCCTTCAACTAAAAGCTGAGGGCTGTAATTTAATTAAGGTGCATCTACCATTTATTAATCCGCTTTATTTATTGCTATATCCCAATACGGTTCAGTTAAGCAAATTTATCTGTTAAGGCAGGCAGGGGGAGCAGGGGAGGCAGGGGAGGCAGGGGGAGAGAAAAAAGCTTAACTGAACTGTATTGTGCTATATCCGGGAAAATTAGACTTTTGAGCAAATTTATTTTGTTTTCGAATAAAAATATCAGCAATAAAAAAAAGCCCTCAACTAAAAGCTGAGGGCTGTGATTTAATTAAGGTGCATCTACTATTTATATATCCGCTTTAGTTATTGCTGCATCAGGAAGAATTGAAAAAAAATGGATAGCTGTGCAATTGATTTCGTCAGCTAAAACCGTAATACTGACCTCAATGAGGATTACCTACGGTATTTGACTAGGTAATGATTGACGAACTTCACATTAATTTTACAATTATCCCAATTTTCTTCTAAATACACAAAGTTTCTGTTAATATCTCTGATTCGATATCCGCAATAGTACGAATTTAGTTTATTAGTTGGGTATATGACTATGAAAGTTAGATACACCCAACTTGATGAAGCGATCGCAATTTATATTAGCCCTTGCCAGTCTTGGTATTGTCGGGGGAAGCTTTTTTCTGAGAACAACTTTTAACAGTACTAGCGAGCCTAAAATTATAACTGATACATCACGCTACAAAGAAATTCGTAATCAACTATGGTCTGAAAATGACCAAGTAAAACATTTTCCTAATGAGATTCCCCTTGATGCTAAAGATGTTCGTATTGCTTACTCTCCTAAAGTTTTGCAAGGAAGTAGTTTTTTTCAAGTTAGGTTAAAAGAGCCACCAAAGAAGATAGAAAAATTACTTTCACAATACAGAAATAATGCCAAGCACAAATATATAGGTGGTGACACAAACGACCACATAAACCAACCTAACGGTGTGCCGACAACTTTCTTCTATACTAGTGATTCTCCTACAGAATCTTTTCCAGCTACTTATGAAATATTAGTATTAAATACAGATGACAAAGGCAGACCTGGCTTTAAGTGGAATCATGGAGACAGCTACGGCGTTGCTATTAATAGTTCCACTTCAGAAATTATCTATTGGTCTGAAAAATGGTAATTGGCAATTTAAAATGAATTTGAATCGCTATCAGAAAAATCCTTATTTGTGACATTGAACTTAATAAACTTCTTACACAAATCAAAAGCCCTCATATTTAATCCCTCACCCAAAATTCCCAAAAGTGGTTAAGGGATGTAGCAAGATACCGCAGGCAAATTTTGCATTTGTGCAAGAGTCTGATAAAAAATACCTATATATCATACAGAAATTTATCTTACTGGTACAGTTGATAAGGTTGTGTTTTATTCACACTAAATTCAGTAATAAAGGTGTGCCAAATGAAAAATATAGTCAGAAATCTCCTTGATGAACGAATCAAATCGATGGTTAGATCGTCCGAACTGTATCAAGTTTTATATAATAGAACGCATTCCAGTAGGCTAGCTCTTACAGGTAAAAGGCTTGATATTTGTGCTAATGAAGTTGCTATCTATCTGCTTCAGTCTGGTAAAGGAAAATATGTATTACGTGATAAAGTTTGTCTTGAAATTGGAAGTGGATGGTTACTTACTCATTCGTTAGTATTTTACCTAATTGGAGCAAAAAAGGTTTATGCAACGGATATTTACCCGTTATTACAAACCGAAAATATTTTCAAAGCAGTGTGTAATTCTATACCTTGGAGTATCTTAGATAGTCTATCTACATTTGAAGATCGGGATATTATCCGCTTCCGTTTAAAAAAACTATTTTCATTAAAAAAAATATCTGTAGAAGTCTTACAAGATTTGGGCATAGAATACATTGCTCCAATTAATTTATCTGAAAAAGTTCCGATTAAAGAAAAAATAGATTTTATCTTCTCCAAATCTGTATTAGAGCATGTCCCAATTGATGATGTTGTACCACTTTTAGAAAATATTGTAAGTAGCCTCTCAGAGGATGGCTTTATGTTTCATCTGATTGATTTACTAGATCACAGAGATACAAAAGAAAGACCATTTGAGTTCTTTATTTATCAACAGGAAGACTATTCGAGAGAATTACAATCAAGGTGGGGAAATCGAATTAGACGAAGCCAATGGAAGCAGATATTTTCTAATCTTAAGCATTTGGACTCTAAATTTGTATTTGAGTGGTCGCGCCAAGACGCAGAATTACCAGAAAGAATCGACTCGTCTATTCAATATATAGATGAAGAAGATTTAAGAATCTCCCATATTGGTATATTGGGAAAATTAATATAGTTTCCAAAAGTCACTAAGTGTTACTTTTACCCTTTTGGATATATCACTTTGGGTAGTTAAAACTTATAGTCAGGATAGCTAAAATTTATAAGTGCTTAAAAATTATCTGAATATGTAGAATGCCAACTGCTTTAATTACTGGTGCCTCTAGTGGTATTGGTAAAGCCTTTGCTCAAGAACTAGCTGCACGCAACACAAATCTTGTACTAGTTGCTCGTTCTGAAGAGAAACTAAGCCAATTAGCTAAACAACTACAAGAACAACACAATATTCAAGTAGACGTTATAGTAAAAGACCTCACAGAACCTAATGCAGCAGCTAGTGTATTTGATGCCACAAAAGCAAAGGGATTAACCATTGACTTATTAATCAACAATGCGGGTTTTGGCTCCTATGGTGACTTTGCTGAAGGGGATGGAGAAAAACAAGTCAAAATAGTACAATTAAATATTTTGGCATTGGTAGATTTAACCCATAAATTTTTACCCTTGATGCGGCAACGTCGTTCTGGAAGTATTATTAACGTATCCTCTATTACCGCATTTCAACCAATACCATACCTTTCGGTTTATGCTGCTAGTAAAGCTTTTATTCTCAGCTTTAGTGAAGCATTATGGGCAGAAAATTATCATTATGGTGTCCGTATTTTAGTCACTTGTCCAGGGCCAATAGAAACAAACTTTTTTGCAGAAGCTAATTTTCCTCCAGCGCTGGCAGGCAGTACAGATAAAGTCTACTCTTGCGAAAAAGTGGTTTGGGAATCTTTAGAGGCTTTAGATAAAGGCTATCCAACTGTTATTAGCTCTGATAGTACTACTCAAATTAGAAGCAAATTATCTCGGCTTGTACCGCGCAAACTTCTACTGAATATGTTAGCGAAACGCTTTAAAGCCTAAGTATTTAGGAGCTAGAAGTTAGGAATTAGGGGTTAGGAGTTAAAGAAAGTGGTAAATTTAAAATTCCTAACTTTTAACTTTTCACTCCTAACTTATTACATATACCTTGTTAATTGAACTCGGTAACGCTCTTTTTTGGTAACAGCTATTTCTCCAACTTCTAAACGCCCTTTAGAGCGAATGGCGATTAAGTCGCCTGATTTGACTTGAGAACTAGCTTGGGTAACTTCCTTCCAATTGACGCGGACATCACCAGCATCGATGAAATCAACCATTTTACTGCGGGACATACCAAAACCAGCAGATGCGATCGCATCTAATCTTAAAGAAGCCTCCACAGTAGTTAATTCTTTTTTCTTGGGTTCCCGAACCTTTAATTCTGTTAGCTCAATCTGCTGAGTTTTCACAGGAACCGATCGCACCTGTTTGAGGCTCATTGACAAAAATTCTACCAACTCTGGTGCGACTATCGCCTGCGCCCCTCGTTCTCCTAAGACAATCACATCTCCCGTCTTTTCACGAACAATTCCCGTCCCCAACATTGCGCCTAAAAAGTCGCGGTGAGAGGCGGTATCAAACAGGAAATTACCTGCAATTTCTACAGCTACAAGGCTGACTTGAGATCGATCTAAGGGAAGTTCCGAACGAGCGATCGCTATTCTTTGGCGTTCAGCTTGCGGATATCCACCCCACGCCACCAATTGCACTTCTGTTAATCGATTAAACACCCGTTGAATTTCTGCCAATTCTGGGGGAGACAGAAAATCTGTCAAAACCACTTCCCAAGTTTTGATCGCTTGCTCCGCTTGATCGATTGCACGAGCTACACTATCTCGATTTTCAACACCTTTTAAAAGTTCTTCTCGTGGCAACATTCTTAAAAATTATCAGTTATTAATTGAGAATTAATTTGCTATAACTATCCTGATTCTAGCTTTAATTCCCATTTCTACAGTTCCTGTCCAGATTGGGTTAGCTTTTCTACTTGAGATTTGTTGGCGATCGCAGCGGCTGACGCTATCTCCAAAGAACAGGAAAGTAACTCAAGCCGCTGTGTCGTGATGTGTAAACTATGATTTATTCAATACACAGTATTTGTGTCGGCATAACCTTGGATATTTTCTGGATCGAACTGACGTAATATTTTGGTTGCTTGGCGAGTCAGAGTTTCAGAACCTTGAACGGCAACTAAATATTTACCTGCATCTAAGCGGTTGCGATAAGGTAAAGCATCACCACCACCTACAAGTAAACCGACTCCGCCACCGACAAACACACCACCCATCGCACCACTAGCAGCACCCAGCAGTCCGCCAACAATGTGATTGCCAACTTCACCCGCCCAGGCAAAAGTATCTAAACCAGTAATCAGGCTGAATGTAAAACCTGCAAAAAAGCCAAATGGTATCAGCCAGGTTGCCATCTGTTTTGCTTGCTTTTTAGCTTGATCTTTGGGGTCAATTAAGCCAAACTCGTCAGCCGTTTTATACCCCCTTCCTAAAATAGTGCTGTTTATGCCTTCTTTTTCTAAAGCTAAGTAAGCAGCTTCGGCTTGAATGCGGTCTGGTAGTACGGCAACAAGGTAATTCATTGATTTTACAATTTGTCTAATAGAAGTTTTGCCTTAATTAACAGCGTATCAGTCCTGGTGGATTGAACCTCGCATAACTAGAAGTCATACACCTGAATTACTCTAAGACTTACATCAGAAGTTAGGAGGCTCACATCTTGCACCAAAGCACTAGTAGTCTGCCAACCCAAAAATCTTAAGTGGAGGTTGGGTAAAGGGAAACGCCTTCGGCTGGGAAAAGGGGAAGGGGTAAAGGGGATTTTCTTCCCTTTCCCCTTTAACCTTTAACCTTTTCCCTCTTCTTCCTTTACCCCGCTTGCGTTACGAAAGGGAACTACTAGAAGGACTACACAAACGCAGTGAAATTCTTTCCAGAGGCTAGTCTGTCTGCACGGACTAAGGTCAGATTAAGGGCTTTGAAGCCGCTTTGCGTCTATGTTTGCGTAGCCGTGATTTTAATATCACGATTAAAACGCGGGCCGATCATTTTAGCAAATCTAGTGGCTCACAAAAATTGTTTATGCCTTGCTTGAGGACATATAGCAAAACTGGCGTTGCCAAAATCTTAGGAAATGTTGGCGTTGTTTTTAGATGTTCCATCATCTTCACAAGAGAAGTATTAAGCAAATCTTCTCGATATTCTTGTTCGCAAATGACCACACGCCATTTTCTAGCCAAGGCATCTAACCACTCGGAATTTGCTCTTTCTGGTTGTTGTCCTGCTCGGATAGCTAGCGTCATCGCTGCATCTTCCAAATCTCCATCACAGTCTTCAATTAAATCCAGCGCTTCCATATCGCTAGGATCGTCTGCCAATTGAGAGCGAAACTGTGCAATTTCTTGAGATGTTACTTTAGTCATGAGTCTTTGACAAGGCAAGCGATCGAACACTCAGTTATGTTAGTCCCAATTTGACTATAGCGCTTCTCTGTTAAGTCCAATACATACTTCACAAAAACAATTCCTTCCCTACTACCTCTCTCCAACCCTCTTTTCAGAGGAACCGAAAAACTTTTGTTACTGGAAGAGGGGGAGTAAAATTCTCGGACTAGATATAATAGACCCTCAATACGGTTTGGTTAAGATTTTTTGATGAAAATTTTAGATCGCAAAGATTCGATAAATCGCCGTCAAGACAAAAGACCGATTATTGTCTTGACGGCGATTCATCGCGTCTCTTGCCTTAACCGAACAGTATTGAGCAGACCCTTATCCTTTAGCGATCGCTAAAGAATTTCTAAAAAATCATACCAATTCAATTAATGATTGCAACACATCCTTGGGTAAAGACGCGATGAATCGCGTCTCTACAAATGGTCTATTTGTCTTTTTTTAAATTGGTATCACAATTTACAATACTGCCTTTTGGACTAAAAAGCCTCATCTTTCCAGTAAATACACTGAATAAATGAGGCTTTTAGCTAGCTTTAATCAGAAACGTTACTAGATTGTGTAATGCCCCGATAAACACAGCAGCAGTCAAAAGTATTGATTCAGTTGAGTTTCAGTTAATTAGCGGAATGCTCTAAGAGTAACAGACCGTTGTAACTGAGCTAAAGCGCGGTTGTAATCCAAAATTGCTGTGACTCGATTACCTTCAGCTTGTGTGAGGTCATTTTCAGAGTTAATCACATCAGTTTGAGTACCTACACCAGCTTGGAATCGCAAACGCGCTAAACGTAGAGCTTCCCTGGCTTGTTCTAAAGCGGTATTAGCGGTTTGAACATTCTCCAAACTAGATTGCTGGGTAGAATAGGCTTGTTCTACCTGAAAGCGAATTTGGTTGCGCTGTTCGGCAAATTGAGTTTCTGCGATCGCAATATTAGCTTGCTGTTGAGCTGCTCTTGCTCTTGCTGCTCCACCATCAAACAAATTTAGGGTTGCCCTAACTCCGAATGAATAACCATCAGTAACGCTGACATTATCATTGAACTGGTCTAGCAGGTCGTAGCTAGCAACCAAACTAACTTGAGGGCCTAGTTCTGCAAGAGCTTGTCTACGCTGTTGCTCGCTACTATTGCGTTGTGCCAAAAACTGTTGCAGTTCTGGACGATTTTGATAAGCCAACACAATACTTTGTTCTAGGCTTGGGTTCCAAAGACCAGCTAATTGTACAGGGTCAGCGGCACTGATATTTATTCCTTGCGGCAAACTGATCCGAGTTGCTAATTGACGACGGTAAATTGACTGCTGGGATCTAGCATTAGTTAAATTTTGTTGGGCGTTTGCTAAATTCACCTGCGATCGCAACACATCGAACCGCGTACCAACCCCAGCTCGCTCTAAAGCTTCTGCATCACGTAAACTAGCCTCAGAGTTCACTACAGCCGACTGACTAATACGTACTTGTTCATCCGCTTGTTGCAGATTGTAGTAATCAGTGGCAACATTCAAACGGATTGTCTCAGACTGAGTTTCTACAGCCAACTCATAGTAACGTACCTGTTCTTCAGCCGCTCTGATACTAGCTTGCACTCTCCCAGAAGTATAAAGGTTATATGAAAGTTGTGCTTGACCAGAAAAAGATGTGCTGGGTTGATCTTGGTTAGACAGTAAGCCATTTCGCCCGTTTAATTCGTCCTGAAGCTGACTGCTAGAAGACTGACTACGAGTCAGATCCGTGCTAAGTCCCAAAGTGGGCAATAAAGCCGCTTGCGCCTCGCGTAGAGCCGCTTTATTGCGTTCTAGCTCCAATAAGGACACCTGTAGATCGTGATTGTTACGCCGTGCTAACTCCAAAGCCTGTGCCAAAGTAATCGGCTGATTTCCTCGAAGTTGCACTTCCTCCGGCTTGGTGGGAAATTGTAAGGGATTTGAGTTAGGAATCAGGTTCTTTGGAATTTGCACCGACCCTGACGGCACAGGAGTTACCGTTGTTGGCACAGTAGAAGGTTGCACCGCCCCTGACGGTACTGGAGTTACCGTTGTTGGCACAGTAGAAGGTTGCACCGAACCCCCTGGTGCTGGAGTTACAGTTCCCGGCGCAATTAGAGTTGGCGTCGAACCCCCTGGTGCTGGAGTTACGGTTGTTGGCGCAGTGATTGGCGTCGAATCTGCCGGAATCGTGGTATTACTCTGAGCCAAGCGACCAATAGCATTTTGTGGTAAGCAGGTGCTTGAGGTTAATAGCACAGTTAAGGAGTCAGTTTTGCTTTTGCTCAACTCCTGTGGACACCTCTGCGCTGACAACAGTTTTGCTGCTCCTGCACCTGTAGCTGAAGTTTGTAAAAATGTTTGTAACGGAGTAACAGTATTTATCTTTTGAACCACTGGCTGCTGTGCAGAAGACAGGGACAAAATTTCTTTTTGGACAGAAAGAGGTTTTGAAGTGTAGTTAGGAACTAATATCTTCTTTAATTTCTGCCCAGAAGCACTTGAATTACTCTGTTTTTGGTTCTTTTGAGCTTGGGAAGGATTAGAGGTAGCTGTCAAACTGAAAAATCTACCTTTATCTTTCTTAAGTAGTTGTTTTATTGGTACAACAGTATTTTCAGCCGTAAATACTGGAATACTATTACTTAAAGGTTTCACGCTAAGTTTAGTAAAACCCAAAGCAGGTAATAGGGTTGGAACACTAACATTTGCACTGTTAGGCAGTTGCCTATTTATGGTGTCTACAACCAAGCCTTGACCATAAGTAGAAGTCAAAACACTAGGAGAAGACGCCAGTTGTACCCCAGTTAGTTTCGCAGTACCAGCCCAAGCAGGCCCAGTTGTTAAGACCGCTGCCGTTACACCAGGTAAGAAGCTATAAAAAAATTGCTGTCCTTTCACCGCATCCCTCACACGAAAATCAATCTAGCGGCAGAAAACCTTTCTTCACCACAGAATATAGCACGATACTAAACTTAGGAAAGAATATACTACGATACTAAATTTAGGGTTCGGAACTCTGTTTGTCTTCAAAACGTCTAACAATGCGAGAAAGTTCCGCCTTTTCATCGATACTAACGCGAGTAGGAGCACCGCTGATAATCCGTTCGTAGTTTCGGAAAGAATCTTTAATTTCGGGTCCGTCAGCAGTAATATTATACTCACGAATTCCTTTATCATGCCAAGACCCGCGCATTTTGAATACGTTAATTGCCCGCGACATTTCTCCGCGAATTTCTACGTACTGTAGCATCAGAATTGTATCGGTAATCGTGGAAATGTGAGAGTCAGTAATCGAATGCGCTCCTAGAAATTGGTCGGTTGTGTTAGTAAAGAAACCAGTAATTTCTTCTTGTTTAGCATAACCTGTCACACCAATTACAAACTGCCGAAATGCATTATTCGTAACTCCTCTAGCTAGTGCTGATAGAGAATCAATAGCAATCCGAGCGGGTTTGAAAATAGCAATTTCTGATTTAATAATTTGTAAGTGGTCTTCTAAACCAGTTGATTCAGGATAGGTACAAATTATTTTGAGTAAACCTTGATCTTCTAATTCTTCAAAATCAATTCCCCAAGATGAAGCATTACGAGATAGTTGGGCGCGTGACTCTTCATAAGCAAATAATATTGCCTGTTCTCCATTGAGACAGCCATCTTGAATAAATTTGCTTACTAACAGGGTTTTACCAGTACCTGTGGCTCCTGTAGCCAAAATAATTGAATCTTTAAAGAAACCCCCACCGCACATTTCATCTAAAGTTTTGACACCAGAAGATACCCTGACATTAGAAGAACGTTGAGTCAAGCGCATTGCTCCAAGTGGGAAGATGTTAACTCCTTCATTAGTAATCGTGAAGGGATATTCGCCTTTCATGTGAGTTGTACCGCGCAATTTGAGAATTTCAATTGTGCGACGGCGGCGTTCTCCTTCTAAAACGTTGCGAACAATTACTACATTATCGGAAACAAATTCTTCCACTCCGAAAGAGGCAACGGGCCCATATTCTTCACTACGTTCAGTGGTAATTACAGTGGTGACATTCAGTAGTTTGAGGCGTGCTACCAGACGAAAAATTTCGCGTCGCACGACTCCCATCGCTTCATACTGCTGAAATACTGCTGTTATTGAGTCGATTGAAACTCGTTTAGCTTTATATTTGCGGATGGCATATTGCAAGCGCTCAATGAGTGCAGAAAGGTCAAAATTTCCCACGATATCTTGACCTTCTGGATCGGGAGATGCATCAAGAATAAACAACTTGCCTTCTTCAATTAAGCGGGGCAAGTTCCAACCAAAAATATTGGCATTTTTAATAATATCACTTGGTGATTCCTCAAAGGTTACAAATACTCCTGCTTCATCAAAGTAGGTGATACCGTTATAGAGAAACTGAAGAGAGAATAAGGTTTTACCTGTGCCGGATGTACCGCTAATCAAGGTAGTTCTACCAATTGGTAAACCACCATGACTAATATCGTCAAACCCTTCGATCATAGTCCGAATTTTTTCTACACCCCTAATTATCGGTGGTTGTTTTGGTTCTACTTGCTCGTTTTCGCTCATTGCTTGATAACAAAAGGGGATTAAAACCTGTTTTTTTTATTACTAAAGTTTTGACTCAATTTTTTATGATGAAAAATTTACTCTTCAAAGTCTTCTTCACTCAGTTCTTCATAGAGCAAATCCAATCCAATCAACACTCTTTCTCTATCTGAAAGATCCCCAATAATTTTGCGAACGGGAGGAGGCAAAATTTTAGATAATGTTGGTGTGGCCAATATTTTATCTTCTTCCGCCAGTTGCGGGCTTTTCAGTACATCGATCACTTTTAAAGCATAAACACCTTCAAACTCCTGTTCTAAAATATCTTTGAGTGTTTTTAATGCCCGGACTGAATTCGGGGTGTTTCCTGCTACGTAAAGCTTGAGAACGTAGGTTTTTCTGGCTTTATTCATATACTTAATAAATATTCATAATTAGAGAAATGCAATATTTTTCCATGCATCGTTACTCACTCACAGTTGTAGCTTGTTCCAAGTTGAATACAGAACAATAAATTTATATTTATTTTATCTAGAAATCGAACTCCTATAGACTTCGCACAGGTGAGCCAAGATATCTATTAACGTTAGGCGGTAATCAAGTAAAGTTTCATTGCTCCTACCTTCTAATTTAAGCTGGTTAGAAAATTCTTCAATTATCTCCATGTGAATTTCGATTATTTGGGGCACAGGAATATTAGCATAAAATATAGTATTGATAAATTTATCAATTTTATCTTTGAGTGTTTTGTCTGTAGTAAAATAATCTATAAGAATCAGGCTATAATCTATTTTAAGCTGTCTTAATAATCCTTCTCTTTCTGCCGGAGTCATCTCCTGAAAATACTGCTGGCTTTTTTGCATCTGACTGGCAAATACATAAACGTACTGAAGAGTGTATGCCTTACTTGGATTTAGTAGCAGCCAATTTGGTAAATAGTTGATTGTTCCAGAGCTTGTTACAGCAACAGGTAAGCAGCAAAATTGGGCAATAATTGCGTCTATCAATTGCCCCAGCCACCTACTCAAACCTTTGAGGTTGGCTAAGTCAACTGGATTATTTAAGCATTTGTTAACATTAGATTGCAGAATCAATATCGGTAATAACATCTATTCTTGAATATATCTCCTCGATCGCCCTGACCAAGAAACGCGGGCTGATAAGTTTGGTTAAGCTTGTAGGGGAATACTGCGTGTGCAGTAAACTGCTGATTTCACCCCAAAATAACGCTCTATGCGAGCAGATAGTGCTAGGCACTCAACATTCTAGTAGAGCAACTAACTGGTAGAACTTAGTAGGTGTTTGATGATGAGGTATCCGTCGGCATAGCAAGACACAGTAATTAACTCATGATTTACATATCTATGTATATAAATAGATAGATTTTTTTATTTTGCTCCTTGATAAGATACTTAAACGAACTTAAAGGATTGTCGCATTCCAAATCATTATAATTCCTCAAGGTTCTAAAGCGAATCTTTGGGGCCATAATTGTTTTAGCCGTCGCTATCGATGAGGAGTTTAAATACCAGTAAGACACTGGAGAGGCTAGTTGCTAGAAATGAGAAACGTTGCGTCGCCTCTTGGAAAAATGCACTCGTTTGCAATTCCCGTGTCCGTTAGGGGAAATCCCGTTGTTTTAATGGCGTTGAAATAACCAGAGTTGCTTATATGAGTCTTCTTAAAGGATATGACTTCAGGCGAAAAGACCATCAACTGGCAGATGGAAATGCCGGAGGGTTCCACAGGAAGAATGACCCCCAAATCCCTATGTTAATGCTAGATTACCCGCTTTATGACTTTCAGGCAACCGTACCTAGCTGCCCCCAAACAAGTTCTCTGGCAGTGGTGTTAGAGATTTTTGAGCAAGAGCAGTGCGATCGCTTGGTAGTAGTGAATCAACAGCAATGCCCCATCGGATTGCTGTATTCTGCCCGTTTAATCCCAAAATTATTAGCACAAAGTGACGATAAAAATCTAAATTTACACCAATCGCTCTCTACCTGGGGTCAAGGTCTAATTGAGCCAATACAGACAATATCAGCTTCGGAGCGTGTAGAGCGATTAAGCTTGCGCTGGTGCGATTCACAAGTCGAAAAACCCCAAAACTTAGATTGGGCGCTGATTGACTCTGAGGGTCGATATTTGGGGCTACTGGATAGTTCGCGCCTGTTGCGATCGCTGGCTCAAGAACGTATGGCTGGCTTACAAAAGTCTAGCGAACATCGCCATGAATATGATGGTGGGTCAAATGAACCCAAGTCATTAGGACATCAACCACTGGTACACTTGCTAGAAAGACTGCCTTGGCCTTTGATGTTGCAAACGGGTACTGGCGAAGTGGTAGCGCGAAATCCCGCCTGGTGGCAGCAACTAGGAACCTTAAAAGATCCAGAAGGGGTTAGGCAACAAGTGGAGGCAATACTTGTCCCTAAACGCTCCGAAATAGCAGAATATGTCACTCAACCAGCAATCAAGGTTCATCCCAATGGTAGGGAGAATGAAGATGGTGGTGAAGAAGAGCTGATTCAGCAAGAAGCATCAGGTGATGCTGCATACAGCCGATGCTATTTAGATAGTCAAGTGGGTACTTGTACTTGCGTTGTCGAAGTGCAAAATGGTCAAGAGCGAATCTGGCAGTTTGCCAAAATTCCTTTAGATAGTCCTGAATTTAAAGTGATGAGTGCCCAAGAGGAAATTGCACTCAGCACTGATTTGTGGTTGGTTTTAGCTACTGATGTCACAGAACAGCAGCAACTTTGCAAAGAACTAGCAGCGAAGAATGCCGATTTAATTCAACTAAATCGGTTAAAAGACGAGTTTTTAGCTTGTATTAGTCATGAACTCAAAACTCCCCTAACTGCCGTTTTGGGATTATCGCGCTTGCTTGTGGATCAGCAGTTGGGAGAACTTAACGAGCGTCAAGCCCGTTATGCGGGACTGATTCATCAAAGCGGACGCCACCTGATGAGTGTTGTCAATGACATTTTAGATTTGACCCGGATGGAGACGGGACAAATGGATTTGACGCTGACTCCGGTGAAAATTCGGGCTGTGTGCGATCGCGCCCTAGCGGAAGCCAAAGCTATCCACACTCAAACCACCAAAGCGACATCTGCCCCGCCACCTGCAAATGCCCGTTCATCTGCTCCTCAATTCTGTCTTTCCATTGAACTAGGTTTAGATCAGATGGTGGCAGACGAATTGCGCTTACGCCAGATGCTAGTACACCTACTTTCCAACGCCTTTAAATTCACCGAAATATCTGGCGAAATTGGGCTGCGGGTAAGTCGTTGGGAAGGATGGATTGCCTTTACAGTTTGGGATACAGGTATTGGCATTCCCGAACACCAGCAACACTTAATTTTTCAAAAATTCCAACAATTAGAAAATCCCCTCACCCGCCAATTTGAAGGCACTGGCTTAGGGCTAGTATTAACTCGCGCCTTGGCTCGCCTCCACGGAGGAGATGTCAGCTTCTTATCGCGTGAAGGTAAAGGTAGCCAGTTTACCCTACTTCTGCCGCCCAGTCCTCCGAAAACAGGCTTTTCGGAACCAGATATGGGAATCAGAGAAGACGAGGAGACACGATACCAACCGACACGGGAAAACTCCGCCGCCGCTCGTCAGCAAGTTAGTACGCCCATACAGCATCATCTTGCGAGTTCGCAACGGTTGGTCTTGGTAGTCGAGGCAGTAGCCCGATATATTGAAGACTTGACCGAACAACTC
Organism: Nostoc sp.; assembly: GCF_036917375.1. GTDB lineage: Bacteria > Cyanobacteriota > Cyanobacteriia > Cyanobacteriales > Nostocaceae > Nostoc. The sequence goes on along the minus strand of NZ_JBALDN010000089.1, from coordinate 55,518 downwards.
AAAGGTTTAGGATATCGGGTAGTGATTGCGCGATCGGGGACAGAAGCAGTCGAAAAAGCGCGACGCTTGCAACCAATAGCGATATTTTTAAATCCGTTGCTACCCTTGCTATCAGGTTGGGATGTACTGACTTTACTAAAATCTGACACCGCAACCCGTCATATATCTGTAATTGTCACCGCGACGGGAGCGGAAAAGGAGCAAGCATTTGCTAATCGAGCCGATGGTTTCTTAAGTTTGCCAGTAGAGCATCAGGTCTTAGCACCAGTTCTCGAAAAATTATGTACTGCACAAGTAATACCGCAGATAGGGTCAAATAATAGTGCAATTATCCCAACTAAAACCCCATTGCGAATTCTCAGGTTAGTGAATCCCCAGTTAGAATCGGTCAATCCCCACCCCTCACTTCGAGAACATCGGGTGATTGAAGTAGATGACCTAGATCAGGCAGAACTTTTGGCGCGGGTATGGCAGTTTGACGTGATTCTGTTAGATGTCGAAAGTACCACCGCCCAAATTTATTTGCAACAACTAATTGGACATCCACGTTTAGCAGCTATACCACTGGTTACTTGCGATGTTGCAACTACCTTAATCGCTTCTAAAATACCAGGGCTATCTGTATTTCCTTACTTAACACCATTTGCGAAAGACAACAGCAGTCGCACCGAAAAAACAGATGCCTTACTATCAGTACTAGAAATTGCTTCTGGTATTTGCTGCCCTCCCAACATCTTAGTAGTGGATTTAACAATGCTGCGGGATTTCCCCCAGGTAAGACGTAAACCAGCTAAGGGTTATCGGACAGAAAAAAATTGCTCAATTAGTAGTGAAACTGCTGAACGGGGATCTGAGTGGTTCCAAGCTTTAATTCAATACCTGCAAACAGCAGGCTTCAAAGCAGCGATGAGTCCTTGTTGGGCAGAAGTATTGCAACAGATTCGCCACGAAAGCGTTGACTTATTGCTAATTTGTTTAGGAGAAACCTCTATCCACAAAGATGTGCTCAAAGCACTGAAAACATTGGGAGATTCGCCTTTAAAGTTGCCACCAATTTTGGTACTAAATCAGCGATTAAATCGCTCACAAACCAGTTTCCAGGATGGGGTAGCTTATCAGCAAATTGACAAGCAGAAGAAGAATAGTGTGGAATCAATAGAAACTGTTGTTGGTGCGATCGCTACCCAAATCTTACCGCGATCGATCTCAATGGAAGACCTATTAAGCCAGATCAATCAAGCTTTAGCTGCCAACGGTTACAATAGCAAATGTTAATGGAGTCATTAGTCATTGGTCATTAGTTATTCTCAAAGGACTAATGACTAATGACAAATTATGATATGTCTATTTTTTCTTTTTTCATTTTCTTAAAAGGAACGCGAACCAAGTTATAAGCACCCTTGGTTGATAAATTCTTGTAATCATCTGGCTGTAATTCCATTTGTAAAAACTTTTTCTGTTCGGCTAACAGCAGCACTGAGGAAGGTTTTAGTCCTTTAGCAGCCTGGTTTTTAATATGCTCTACAGCCTCTTGGGGAAATTTTAAATAATTTACGTGGATGTGGCTGTAAAATACCACACTAGGCTTTTTGAAGCCAAGCATGATCAATTCTTCATTTGGTTGTTTTGCTTCTAGAATGACCGCAGACAATTCCCTTAAGGGTAATTGACGTTCTCGATCGATAAAGAACGAAGCAGGCGTTAAGACAAAAATTACAAACGCCACAAACCCGATTAAATTAATACTGATAATGTAGTTCCAGCGGCGACTCAATAATAAACCCGCGACCAAAACAGCAGAAACTAGCCAAATTATACCCGCGATTACTGGTAAACCAGATTGTTGAATTAGTTCGTGGAAGTTACTTATCGCTGGATCGGTACCTAATATTTGGGTGATGTTGAGCAGTGCTGTTGCCAGAATTGATAAAAATACTACATTCACCCAACCACTTATTCGCAGCAAAGACGCCGAGATAGACAGAGTGGGAGAGGGGGAAACAGGAATTGTTTGCCGTGTCTTTGTATCTGAAAAAACGTCGCTCCACAACAAGGCTACCAGGATTGCTGCTGCTGGCATTAAAGGTAATACGTAGCTAGGGAGTTTAGTAACGGCAATGCAAAAAAAGACAAAGATACTAGCAAACCAGAACCAGGCAAATAAACCAAATTGCTGAAAACGTTCAACAGATCGCCAATGCGATCGCTGCCAAAACTTTAATCTGATTATAGATGCTGGTAAATACACTGAGTATGGTGCAAAACCCAACAGCACGACTATAAAGTAAAAATACCAAGGTGCTGAGTGACCATTAACTACTTCTGTAAAGCGTTCCAGGTTGTGATAACCAAAAAAGGAGTTAATATAATTCCAGCCATTGCGCCAAATTACTAAAGCATACCAGGGTACTGACAAAATTATAATTATCAGTATACCTACGAGAAGGCGCATTTCCCGCAACACCTCTCGCACTTTACCCACGTAAAGCAAAAAGGCGGCAACAATTATCCCCGGCAAAACAATTCCCACTGGCCCTTTTGTCAAAATTGCGCCAGCAATCAGCACATAAAAAGCTAAGTACCACTTATTAGGGAATAGGGCATGGGACATCCCTTCGGCTTCGCTCAGGGCAAGTGGGGATTGGGCATTGGTGATTAATTCTGCTCCCCTGCTCCCCTGCTCCCCGGTCACTGAGCGTAGCCGAAGTGCTGCTCCCCTGCTCCCGTCCTTCCCCGCGTACCCTAGAAAGAAACATAACAAAGCCGATGCCATACATCCGGTGAGCAGCATATCAGAGACACCCGTTCTCGCCCAAATAATAGTTTCGGGATTGAGTGCCATCAGCGCGGCTGCTATAAAAGATGTTAAGTAGCGACGAGTAGGACGTGAAACTTGCTCTAATTCATCTTGTTTAGCTAGATACCACTGAATGGTGTAAAAACCTAAACAAACTAAGCCGAATGCGGCGATCGCAGAAGGGAGACGTACTGCCCATTCATTCACGCCAATCAGATGATATGCGATCGCCTGACACCAGTAAATTAAAGCAGGTTTATCGAAACGAGTGTCACCATTGAAAAATGGGGTAATCCAATCACCTGTAACGAACATCTGGCGGGAAGCTTCGGCAAAGAGCGGCTCTGTCTCATCAATTAAGCCAATGTTGCCCAAATTCCACCCAAAAGCTACCCAGCCAACCACTATCAACCACAAAATCGACACAGTTAGACTCAGGGCTGGATTTTTTGCTATTTTGTTGAACCACCGATCAACAGTGTGCTTAACACTCAATTTCATGCTCATTTAGTCAATAGTCAACAATCACTAATCAATAGTCGTTGGTTATCTATCTTTTGTTCTTGGGAGTTTTTAATTCAACAATTTTCCTTTATCCATTACCTAACACTTTACCAACTGTAGGGTAAGAATGTAAGAATAAAGGTTTGAGCATATTGATTAGACTTCTTGGCATTGTAGGAAAAGGGTAAGGGGGAAGGGGAAAAGGTTCTGTATTGTCCCCTTCCCCTTTAACCTTTACCCTTTTCCCCCAAGAGTGCAAAAAGCACTTTTGCAATAAGTCTATTGACTCAGCACAAGTTGCCATTCTCTATTTTGGGAATTCCACTTAGGTAATTGAGTTTCGCCAATAATATAAGGGCCCCAGTAACGACGGGAACCATCTTGTGCAAAAGCAACTAAAACATCTCCCTTTTCCAGCTTTAAATTATTCTGGGGTAGGGATAGAACCAGTCCCTTCTCACTACCTTCTTCGGGAGCAAAATCCCAATGTGCCGGTACATCGTAGTGAGTTTGTTTTTTACTAGCTCCTTTTGCTACTGACTCTCTTGCCAGTAGAACCAGCCGCACAGGCTGATTTGTTTGATTGCTCATTCGCAAAGTACCTCGATCCTTGGCAATGCTTGTTGATTTATCACGCTCTGCTAGGACAGGATAAGTATTCTCTTTACTGCTATGTTCTACTCGATTGGTTGGGGTAGGTACTGGAGTAGATAGACTAGTGGAAATACTTTTTTCAGGTACAACCGAAGTTGTATGCCACTCTTGAGTTTCTGTTGGCAGTTGTGAAGATGTGTCTGAGTTTGTATCTGGTTTAGTGGGCTCAAAGGATACGCTCAGTCCAAGGCATCCCACTAAAGCAACAAGCAGCCCCAAGCACAAAGCCGTAATACCGACGTTACGATACACTGAGGATTTCATATTGATAGTTATTTAGAAATAAATATTTTGTTTAGGCTTGACCAAATAGTAGCCTATTATCCCAAAAGGCAATCACACAAAATAGCCGAATATAGACTTTCTTAAAATTAGCAACGCCATGTATTATAAATATCATTTTGATTAAAAAATATTTGAAGTAGATAATCTCTTTTATGTTTGAAAAACAAGAGGTACAGACATCCATTACTTTGGTTTTTGACCGTAAGTATGGATAAAAAAAGATAATTTGATACCTATTGAACCAATTCATTTGGATAAAAAAAATAAAAGTTTCCTGAAACCGCTAGCAGCCTCAACAAGGCGTCCTTGGCTAAAGGTCAGTGCTTAGAGATCCTCCTTTCTAAATCTACGCAAGTTTATTCTCCTGTTGGGAGACGCTACAAGGAGCTTATTTCCATAACATGAATACAAGTCAGCAAACCCCCTTAACGAACTAGCTTCCTTAAAAAAGGGGAATTTTGAATCATTTTCCCATTTTTTAAGGCTTGAATGTGGGGATCAAACTAAATATTTATTGTTTCCAAACATCCTCTAAGAAACTGTATTTCTGAAGAAGATGATAGAATGGTCAAATTTGAATAAACACTGCAATTCCAGTAGATATCTACAATAGTAACAAACAAGCTGATGCTAAAACCAATATCCTTCTTACATTAATATAGACATATTTCAAGATATCTTGACTTTTCCCAGAAGTCCCTTTGATGCAAAACACTCGTCTCAATAACTTGTTCGATGCCATTGCTACACGCTTTGGGCAATGGTTTTTAAATCCTTGGCGACGGCTATCGTTGCTGATAATTAGTTTTTTGTTCGGTTTTTTTCTGGGAAACGCAGTTTCCACTACAGCTGGACAACGGGCAGAGTTAGACATTGTAGCAGCTGGTTTTTTAGTACTGTTGACGGAAATTACCAGCAGAATATTTTACAGTCGCAGCTTTTTGGAAAGGCGATCGCTCTTGGTAGACTCACTAAATCTCCTCAAAGTTGGTTTCATCTACAGCCTGTTTCTCGAAGCTTTTAAGCTGGGATCGTAGCCAGATGGAGAATTTATGAATTTGTGGCTGAGTGTTTTAGCAACCAATGGGGTGGGAGAAACTTGGAAGCCAGAAGCAAGAGAAGCAGCGCTGGCAGATCGGTTAAGGGCTAAAGCTTTTGGGATCGCGCCGGAAAATGTTGATGAAATGATCGAAAGGCGATCGCATTTACTAAAATCTGTCTTCCCAGCTTTTAGCGAATTCTGTCAAGCGACTTTCCAAGTACAACCCCAGGAAATGTTACAGGTATTGTGGGACTTGTGGCTGCCTTTGGGAATCAAACTAGCATCGCAGCGCCAACAGTTGGGACACCCCCTGATTCAAGGAATATTGGGAGGACAAGGTACTGGTAAAACCACAATGTCCAAAATTCTCATTTTGATTCTCGATCATTTGGGATACAGGACTGTGAGTTTATCTTTGGATGACTTATATAAAACTTACAGCGATCGCTTGCTTTTGACACAGCAAGATCCCCGCTTAATTTGGCGCGGCCCGCCGGGAACTCACGATATAGACTTAGGCTTAAATGTAGTAGATCAAATCCGTGAGTTGCAAAGCCCCGTAATGCTTCCTCGCTTTGATAAATCAGCTTATGGAGGTGCTGGCGATCGCACTAATCCAGAAATGGTCACGGATGTAGATATTGTACTATTTGAAGGTTGGTTTGTGGGTGTGCGACCAATCGACCCTAATTTATTTGATACTGCACCGCCGCCAATTGTCACAGATGAAGATAGAGCATTTGCCCGTGAGATGAATCTTCGCCTCCACGATTATTTACCACTGTGGGAGCGATTAGACAGTTTAATTGTGCTTTATCCCACTGATTACCGCTGTTCTTTAGAGTGGCGCAAACAGGCGGAACAACAGATGATTGCTGCGGGTAAGTCGGGAATGAGTAATGCAGAGATAGAGCAATTTGTCAATTATTTTTGGCGATCGCTTCACCCGGAATTATTCATCACGCCGTTGGTAAGAGATGCGACAGCGGTAGATTTAGTGATTGAGATTAATCCCGATCGTAGCTTTGGTCAAGTGTATTGCGATCGGACTTAGGGCGTTAGTTCTCAAGCAAATCAGCTAAAAACACTATACTTTGCTTAAAGCGATAAAAACCAGCTAATCTTAGTAAAGGCGCAACTGCAAGAAACTTAACCTGACCTTCAGAAACTTTACCTGCTGTCAGGTAGCGTCGAAAGTCATTTCTAATTTGCAGAAGTTCTTGTTGTTCAACTTCGAGGAGAGGTTCCAAAGATAAGTAGTTAGAAAATGAGTCACTGTACTGTTCTTGAAAGCCAAACAGACGTTGAACTTCTTCTAAGGATAAATTACGAGCGTTGAGAATTGTCATATTTTTTTGTTTTATTCAGGCGCAACTCAATTCAAATTCTATATATAAAATCTATCTTAACCCTTGGCTGATTACATAGAATACAAACAATTGGTAGGGTAGCACAGCTGTGATACCCTACCCTGAAGCAAATTCAATCTAGCTTGACTACTACAGAGTAAATGGTTTGCGATTACGATCTATCAGACGATCCCATTGCATAGTTAAGGTGCTTCCCATTTTTTCTTGTTGTTTTGCCCACACTGATAGTAAGTCTAGACAAGAGTGATCGATATAAGCCAAGTCTTGCATATAAATATGCAATTCACTTCCTGGAGGCACCAGTTCTAAAATGTTCGCTAATTTTGGTAGCCTCACAAATGTTGCCGCGCCTTGTAAATAAATGTCTATTCGCTGATTATTTTCGTGCTTAATCATTTGGATATTCAGCACAGACATTTTGTGAATTAGTAAAACTCCTGTCAACAGAATACCAATTAAAACACCTGTGATGAGGTCAGTAACAACAATACCGATAAAAGTGGCAGCAAATATCACCAGAGGAAAACGTCCATACTTCTTTAACTGGCGAATATGTTCTACTTCGATTAGTTTGTAACCAGTAACAACTAGAATTGCTGCCAGACTAGAAATGGGAATTATTTTCAGCAAGGTTGGGGCTGCAATTACTAAAATTAACAGCCATAGGCCGTGAAGTATTGTCGATAATCTGGTTTTAGCACCAGCTTCTACGTTTACAGAACTGCGGGCTATCACTCCTGTCATCGGCAAAGCACCCAAGAACCCACATATAATGTTGCCAATTCCTTGGGCTGTTAATTCGCGATCGAAATCGGTTCTTGTCCCGGTATGCAGTCGATCTACTGCTACGGCTGAAAGTAAACTTTCTGTACTAGCAATGAATGCGATCGCGATCGCATCTAGCAAAACTGGTGCCTGAATTAGGCGTGGTAAGCTGGCAAGTGTTGGTAATTGAATTGCTTGTGCCAGATTGCCAGGTACATCAACATACTGAATCGGTAATCGATACACTGTAGCAATCACGGTGGCAATTACAACGCCGACAAGCGCACCAGGTATCAACTTTAAACTATTGGGTTTAAATTTTTCCCACAGCAGAAGACTGATAATAGTTATTACACCTATGAGTGCTGCAAGGTGATGAACGCTACCATCAATAGGAAACAAAGCTTTGTAAATGGTGTTGGGAATAGAAATTAAATTCTCAATGCCGTGTATACGCGGTTGGTCGTCTAGCATGACATGAAATTGGGAAGCTAAGATTAATATCCCAATACCTGCAAGCATTCCATAGATGACAGCCGGTGACATAGCGCGAAACAACTGGCCAAGTTTAAATATACCTGCGAGTAATTGAATTAAACCCGCTAGCAGCAAAATTGGCCCAACCATTTCAATGCCATATTCTTTAACTATTTCTGCAACAATCACAGCTAGCCCAGCAGCAGGGCCACTGACAAGCATTGGTGAACCGGAAACAGCACCAACAATAATTCCGCCTACTATTCCTGTAACTAAGCCGCGAGATGGCGGAAGTCCCGAAGCGATCGCAATACCCATGCAAAGAGGAAGGGCGACAAGAAATACCACAAATGATGCCGGTACTTCACTAGTCAATGAGGATTTGTCTATGATTGCTTTCAAATTTCTCATTTGCTTCTCCTCTAATGAAAAGTTTTTAATTTTTGGCTGGCAATGTAAATTCTTACAATGCAGCGGAAACTAAGCTTGCATTGAATAGTTCAAACATATTTACTGAGTTGTAATTGAAACTTAAGCTTGCTGATGCATCAGCCCTGAAATAGCAAGCACGAAATCATTAAGTTAAATTAACTTAACAACTATAGTTACTATTTACATTTCTTAATGATTACAAATCTATGATAACCATATTGTTATCTGATTGATCTTGCATAACTTTTTTATTGGATTTGTAGCAAAGTATTAAGTTAAATTAAACAATCGATTAGAATTACCTGAAAAAAAGGTATATTAGAGCACATTTTATGAAGTTTGATTTTCTTTTAAGGATTTTAACCCCCAACTGCTACCTATCCCAAAAAATCAGCTTTACAAGCATATTGATTATCATTGTCTGAATTTTAATAAATTATTTTAGAAAGTCTCTCAGCGCTTGATGGGATTCATCCAAGCTTCTAATCGGCTAAATGCTTGGGAAGAAAGTAGCGTCAAACATAAATAAACTACCGCTACACCTGCGTAAATTTCAAAGGCGCGATAGTTGTCAGCAACAATTAACTGTCCTTTACGTACTAATTCTTCAAACCCAATCACAGAAACTAAGCTGGTATCTTTCAACAAACTGATAAACTCATTCCCCAAAGGTGGAATCATCCGCCGGAAAGCTTGGGGAAAAATTACATAACTCATAGTTTGCACAGAACTCAAACCTAATGATTTGGCTGCTTCTGCTTGTCCTGGTTCAATGGATTGAATCCCAGCACGAACAACTTCGGCAATGTATGCAGCGCTATTTAAACTTAAAGCAATTACCCCAGCTACCAAGCGATCAAAAGTAAATGTAAAACCTAGTTCTTGCGAAATTGCTGGTAAACCAAAGTAAATCATATAAATTTGCACTAACAAAGGTGTTCCCCTGAAAAAATCTACATACGCCCTCGCCAACCAACGCACAGGTGCAATATGAGAAAGGCGAACAATACCAATTAAGCAACCACCAATTGAACCAAATACTACAGAAAAAATTGTCAATTGCAACGTTACCAATGCACCATACAATAAACTTGGAAAAGCCTGCAAAATCACCCTAATTGAAGTTAATATTTTAGGTGCGCTAGCGTTAGTTTGATTCTCAAATGGTGATTTAGCTGGTAGCGATGGCGGTTCAACTTTAAACCATTTTTGGTAAATTTTGGAATAAGTGCCATTTTTCAGCACCCTATCCAAGCCATCATTTATCAATGTCAAATTCGCCGAGTTTTTAGCTGTAGCAATTCCATAAAACTCCTCTGTTAGCAATTGCTGTACTACTTTAATTCCCAGAAGATTGCCCGTATTAATGGCATATAAAGTCACAGGTGCATCATTAATTACCGCATCCACATTACCATTGAGCAATTCTTGTAAGGCTAGAGGTGCTGAATCAAAACTCCGAATTTGCACTCCTGGAATACTCTTAGCCTTTGCAGCCCCAGTTGTACCAATTTGTACCGCAATTTTTTTATTTTTGAGACTGTCAAAACTAGTAATATCTTGATTGTCTGCGCGAACAGCGATCGCTAACCCAGCCTTAAAATAAGGACGGGAAAAAGAAATAGTTTTCGCCCTCTCCTCTGTAATCGTGATCGAACTAATGGCCGCATCTACCGTTTTGGCTTGTAAAGCTGGGATAATGCCATCAAAAGGCAGACTTTGAAAATTCACTTTAAAGTTAGCAGAGGAAGCGATCGCATTCATTAAATCAATGGAAAATCCCTGCAACTCGCCACCTTTTGCTTGAAACTCAAAAGGTGGAAATGCCGGTTCCGTAGCAACCCGCAAAGTTTTCCTCGCGCTATGATTCACCCCACAGCCAGTCAGTAACAAACAGCAAAAACCTACAACCACACACCAGCGTATAAAACAAAATTTAACCATATTATTTTCTCTCCCTCTCTGCGCCTCTGCGGTTCGTTAAAAACCTTACAATCAACTCTAGAACAGCTTGATATAAGTAATGAACAATACCATCCCCGCCATTATTTTTGACAATATTGAAAAAAACTTTGGTTCCCTCAAAGTTCTCAAAGGAATCACCGGCGAAATCAATCGGGGAGAAGTCGTTGCAGTTATTGGTTCTTCCGGCTGTGGTAAAAGTACCCTACTACGCTGCTTCAACCGCCTAGAAACCATTGACAACGGGCGTTTAATCATCAACGGAATTAACTTATCCCGGCCCACTGTAAACTATAGTCAACTGCGGCAACTACGAACGCAAGTAGGCATGGTTTTCCAACAGTTCAACCTGTTTCCCCATCTCAGCGTCTTAGAAAATATGACACTCGCACCGCGTAAAGTCTTGGGTAAAACACCAAAAGAAAGCGCCCAACTAGCGAGATTATATTTAGAAAAAGTTGGTTTATCTGACAAAGCCTCTGCTTATCCCGAACAACTTTCTGGCGGACAAAAGCAACGAGTAGCGATCGCTCGTAGTTTATGTATGAATCCCCAAATCATGCTATTTGACGAACCCACCAGCGCCCTAGATCCCGAACTCGTCGGTGAAGTTCTGCAAGTAATGCAACAATTAGCCACAGAAGGGATGACAATGGTAGTTGTCACCCATGAAATGCAATTTGCAAAAGAAGTAGCCCATCAAGTGATATTTTTAGACAAAGGTATTGTGACAGAACAAGGCCCAGCCTATGAAGTGCTGACCAATCCCCAAAGCGATCGCCTACGTATTTTCCTAAGTCGCCTCAACGTTAGATAGTTAGGAGTTAGGAGTTAGGAGTTAAGAGTTATAAATTAAAGGCTTCTTTTGAACTCATTACTCATTACTCATTACTCATCACTCATCACTCATCACTCATTAAAGATACTCGCGCAAAAAATCAAAGGGATCGTCTTCCCAACAAGGTTCAGGTATTAGCCAAAATAAACTACCGCTGATGTCGGCTTCAATTTCATCACCGTCGTCTCTATCAAATAGTTCTATCAAAGCTGTCCAATCACGTTCTCTGAGAGATGTTATCGATGGGGCATATAGCTGGAGATTATTTGAGTAATTCACGCGCAAAGTTGTGCTTGACAGCCGTAAAAAGTTAGTATAAAAATTGAGAAATAATCAAATTCTAGCTTTGACAACCGCAGTTATACCAATTCAAAATGCAAAAAGTCTGATTTAATCTGGCTTTTTAGATTTGCATCGATCGCATTCTTTTTTCAAATGAGTATTAAATAGTTATTTTGATACTATTAAATATGGACTACTCTCATAAGTGTCTCACAATTTAAATAGGACTGCTATAGTATTTATTACATATTACAAGCTGAATTTACTCAGACAGGAAAAATCCTTGAGGCTGAGATTCTACTAATTCCACGCCAAAGACTTCCGCAAAAGATTGTGCTATGTAAAAACGTACTTCTTGGCAGGTGATACCTGGAATCCATTCAGCTAAACTGCCTACAGGTTTGTCAGAAATACCGCAGGGGACAATGCGCTCAAAGCCTGTCATGTCTGGACAAACATTTAACGCAAAGCCGTGCATAGTAATCCAACGGCTGACTTTAATACCAATAGCTGCAACTTTTCGCCCTTGCAACCAAACGCCAGTAAAAGCCGGAATTCTTTCTCCTTGCAATCCATAAACTGCCAATACACGAATTATTACTTCTTCGAGTTGCCGTAAGTACCAATGGAGGTCTTTACGATAACGTTGCAGATTTAAAATTGCATAGCCCACCAGTTGACCGGGACAATGGTAAGTAACCTCGCCGCCTCTTTCAACTCGATGCACATCATACCGATCTTTGTCAATATCAAATTTGAGAAAGTCTGAGTTGCTTCCTTGTCCCAAAGTGTAGACAGGTGGATGTTCTAGCAAAATTAACGCGTCATCTAAACTTGGGTCGTGAATGCGCTCATTCAGAAGCGATCGCTGCCATCCATGAGCTTCCAAGTAAGGCATTAATCCTTGGTTATACAACAAACAAATGTTTTTTTGTGGTTTTATACTATGGATCATGCCAAAATTCAACCGTATAAAGAACTAAATATATTTCAAGTTACAGGATTACAATCAACAATTGTCAAGCTTTGCAAAGGATTTTAAAGGAAAGTCAAGGGAACATGCATTAGAAAATACAAAGTGCTAGCTTGAATATATAACCTCAATAGGTTTTAGGAGGAATTCTCTGCAATAAGCATTATGCCAAGACAAAAAGGAAGAATGTACTGGCTGATGACTTTAATATAATTGTTTGCATTTCAAACAGAATCAAACTTCCACAGAGCCTTGTATTCTTGAACAACAGCAAGCAAACCTCAATCGAACACAGAAGGAGCAAATATCAACAGTTCTGTAAGCATTCCTTTAAAGAAAAAGGTAGTCATAGGAGCTACAATTACATTTCCTCACTCAAAAGTGCTAATTGGATATACAATTAGACATCAGCGCAGAGATGAGGAGGTAAATCAAGGGTATACTTGACAATTCCTCAGATGGAGTAAGCTGAGAGACAGCTTAACAGCAGTAGATACAATATAGTTCACAATTTGTTTTGGCGGGAGTAATAAACCTTACCGCAATTTCTTTTCATACAAAGCAAATTCACACATCTAAAATATTCAGCGGGAGAGTATTACATGAAGCTTGTCATCCACGGCAAAAATATTGAAATCACCGATGCGATTCGCGAGTATGTACATCAAAAAATTGAAAAAGCAGTTAGTCACTTTCAAAGCATTACAAATGAAGTGGATGTGCATCTTAGCGTCGCCCGGAATCCCCGAATTAATCCAAGACAAGCGGCTGAAGTAACTATTTATGCTAATGGTAGCGTTATTCGTGCCGAGGAAAGCAGCGAGAGCCTATATGCCAGCATTGACTTAGTTGCAGATAAAATTGCCCGTCAACTGCGGAAATATAAAGAACGGCGTCAAGACCACAAAACTCATACTCAACCAACAGAAGTAGTTATTCCAGAGTCGATAGTAACAGATTTGATTGGCGATCGCACCGCTGAATTGCCCAACGAAGTCGTCCGCACCAAATATTTTTCTATGCCGCCGATGACTGTTGCAGAAGCTCTAGAACAACTGCAACTCGTAGGACACGATTTTTATATGTTCCATAATTCTGAAACTGGAGAGATTAATGTAATTTACGAACGTAACCACGGCGGTTACGGTGTCATCCATCCCCGCAATGGTAACGGAAATAGTAACGGCAAAAATGGCAAGGCAAGCCATACTAATATAGTCATGCCGGAAAAGTCGCATTCTAGTAAATAGGCACTGGGAAATAGGGAGATGAGGAGAGCAGGGGAGAAGTTGCAATAAATCTTTCCCCTCTCCACCTCCAATAGGTTCGGATAAGCATTTTGAACTCAGAATAGGGTTTGAGGAAAAGGGGAAAGGCTTTTTATTCTCCTTTACCCTTTAACCGAACCGTATTGTCTCCACTTCTGCCTCTTCCAATGTCCATTCCCTCATTTGGCAAACTGTTGCCAAGTTTTCTGATATTTAGAAAAGATTTTCACTTTAAAATAGCAAATTCATCCATACTTTCTGGATGATGTCTGCACAAGCTAGATAGTAAAGGTTGACAGTTTCTCTAGCTTGGAAGTAGACATCAGACTTTTGTGTTGTACCGTGCAAAGCATGTTTATTGAGTATTCACAATAGGTTAAACTGCATATATAAGCTGACAAAATATTAGTACCATTCCGCAACGAATCTTAATGCATAGGTTAAGAACAAGTGGGTTTTGTTGGCATATATTGGATGACATTAAGGAGGTAAATATCATGCAAAAAGAATATATGGAGATTTTAGAATCATTAATTAATAAACTGACATTATCCGCAATATTAGAAATGTTAGAACGAATATGTCACAAAAAAGCGGAAAATCTGAGAACTCATTGGCAAGATGAGACTTCAGCAAAGCTTTGGGATAAAGCCGCTAGACAGATAGAACAGATAAATGTTGATGTCTGATTGAATAAAAATTCAGAATTTAGGAGTCAGAATCAATTGAAGTTTATACGCTCATTGCATGACTCTGCTATCAATTGGTAGTGAAAAATCACGAGACCATTCATTCCAAGAGCCAAAATAATTTCTAGTAGAAATTCCCGCCTCTTCAAGGGCTATTAATGTGTTCGCAGCCCTGGAACCCTTAAAGCAGTAAATGTAGACAATGGACTCCGAAGTAATGCCTACTGACTGACAAATTTCTCGGATTTCATCTGGCGATCGGAACGTAGGGATTTCCGATTCAGAATTCATTAGATGATGCCATTCTAACCATACAGAGTTAGGGATTCTACCTTTGCGAGGACAAAAATCAGGATGGTAAGGAGAAGAACTCAACCCAAGCCATTCGTTGCGATCGCGCACATCTAATTTAATAATTGCTGGATTGTCAATTGCTTGCAACATCTCGGTGGTAGTTACCATTATGTCAGCATTGGGATGCAATCTAAATATACTGCTTTCACGCTTCGGTACTTCATCGGTAGTAGGTAATTCTGCCTTAAGCCATGCTCTATATCCTCCATGTAAAATAGATACCTGAGCGCAACCCAAATATTTCAGTAAGAAAGCTGCTCGACAAGATTGACCATAACCTTTATTTAAAGCATCTTCATAAACAATTAAATGTTCTGTACCAGATATTCCTACCTTACTCATGATTTCTGCAAAATACTCTTGCAATTCCTTTAATCCTGCTGAAGAGGAATTCTCTAAAAGATAGGTGAAAAAATCTCTAATATTTATGGCTTGATAAATATGAGAAATATCATAATCTTCTTGACTTCGCGTATCGATAATGACAGTGTGTGATGATTTTTCTGCTAGCAGTGACGTGAGTTCTTGGGGAGAAATGAGGAGTTTTTTATTCACGCTTTCATGCTTCTGTTATTGTACCATTAGGCATTATCGCCCTTGGTAGATTTGCATTTTGGAATGCAAATTACAAAAGAATGAATGTTGAATGTTACGAGAGAACTTTTGTGGCTGCTAAAAATGTGAGCACAATTTATATAACTGCACTGTACCAACTAGTGCCTACAGAGTATGCTGCGATCGCCATTCTTTCTAAAACGCGATGAGGATCGCTCTCCAAAACACTTCAATCCATAAATGCGCCGATATATAGCCTTCATCAGCATTGCAGAGGTTATATCAAGAAGACGCGATTCATCGCGTCTCTACAACAAGGCGTAAACTGGCGATCGCTAACTAACATTGCAAACTCAGCTTCATTTGTACCGTGCAATTTACTTAAGCTACCAATGGCTATCAAAGCGAGTTCTGCAATGGCTCAAACCGAGCAAATTCCGACTCTAGCTGCCATTGAATCCGCGCGCGATCGTTCTTTTGCAAAAAAGCACTGCACCCTTGAGAAACAGAGGTTTCACCAGGGGTATCGCTTGCACAAGCTGGAACCATTGCCTTAAACTCAGGCGACTTCCAAAGACTATTTCCCAGAGCGAAACTATATTCTAAGCTATTGCGAGCCAGTCGCTTGAGGTCTTTATATCCCAGTCCATATCTCGTTGCCGCTAACAGATATTCATGACTCAAATCAATGCGGGAAATACCTTCATCATCTGAAGCAAGGGTCATTGGTACTCCAGCCTTCCAATACTCCCTAAAAGGATGCCGATCTCCCTGGACATTCAAAATGACCTCATTACTGGTCAGGCAAATTTCGACCAACACGCCGAGTCGCCGCATTTGCTCCATCAACTCGAAGGGACGTTCCTCAAAAAGAATATCCACGCCATGTCCGATGCGAGATGCCTGTGCCACTTCTACAGCTTGCCGAATATGAAAACGTAAATCCTCTGTGGGAACTAACCCCAGAGTTAACTCTCCAGCATGGAGCGCGACCTTGACATCGGGAAATTGGCGTTTTAAAAATTGCAGCATTTGCATTTGCAGAGTGTAGTCGCGCAGTGCAATCGGGTTGTCTTCTGGAGCGACGAGATTGATGCCAACTACCCGCTCTTCCGATGAAGCTAGTGCAAAGGCATAAGCTAACTGAGCAAACACTTCAACAGGCGACTTTGTTCTTGTCGTTTGCTGCAAATAGCGCACCGTGACTACACATCCAGGCTGTGCTGATGGAGTGCCGCAACCGAGTGTTTTCGAGACTTCGCCCTCCAACTGTGCAATTTGCTGGCTGCCCAATGTCACTAGCTTGCTTAATCCTCGTTTGAGCAATTGACGGTGCATCTCTTGCAAATCTTTATTCCAACCAACTTCACGCCCTAGCTGTCGAACCTCACTGCCCTGAACGGTAAGCATTAACTCTAGATAGGTAATATGCTGCGAAGCTGCCCGATTTGCTACTTCTGCGACCATATCATCTCGACGGCTCATAGAGTCTGATATTGGCCCAAAACCACTAAAAGCTTCAAAAAATTGGTCGTGTCCCGATTTACCTGCAAATTGGAGGTTGCGAGTAGACCAACGATTTATTAGGGAATCATAAACAGATGTCCGGTTTAACAATTCTGAGGCTGGAAAATAGCTACTGTCCTGACCACAAGCTTTAGGTTCAACTAAAGCCCCCGCCTTTGGATTCACACAATACCCATCGGTGGCAGCCCACTCCAGATAGTGTTCTGCGTACACAGCCCCGCTTAGATGACTGTGGATATCTCCTCCCTTCGGCATTCGCTGTACAAATGCTCGTAAAGCGCCTGGCTGCGCGCGATGGGCTTCAAACCAATTAGCAGCTTGAGCTTCACTCCGAGTCGAGGACTGCTGCGAATTAGATGGAACTTGGGCTGCTACACTGAAGATAAAACAGCTAGAACTCGTTAATACTCCTAAAAATAAATAATATAAGGGCGCTCGTCTATGCATATAGATTTATTTTTTTGTAAAACATGGCCAGTATGAGTGTAGTTATCATGCTGTTCAAAACCATCAACTATCAATCTTTATAAGCCAAATAAACTATAACCTAAGATAGATACGTATTAATAAATTTAATTTAATGCAATCAGAACTTATCATTTTTTAACATTAGTATCGCCAGCACATCCGCTTAGTTCGCGCCCACGCGAACCAAGTGCTAACATCGTTATTTACAGTGTTCTTACCTTTCGTCCCACTTTTGCAAGCGTTGATGAATAAACGGTTGGATTGTCACACCACCCCTCTGCGATTTCACCAAGTTTAAGCAATTGAAAAGGCTTAAAGAGGTTGTTTGAAAAGTCTAATTTATCAAAACAGAATAAAAATGT
Source organism: Nostoc sp. (assembly GCF_036917375.1). Lineage (GTDB taxonomy): Bacteria > Cyanobacteriota > Cyanobacteriia > Cyanobacteriales > Nostocaceae > Nostoc. Next base: position 37,914 of record NZ_JBALDN010000089.1, on the reverse strand, counting down.
CAGTCGCCAGAATTCAGTTGAATATTTTGTGCGCAAGAGCGGATAGCGTAGCGTAAAACCTTCTCTACGAGAAGCTGCGCCAACGCTTAGAGCGAGTCCGCAAGCGTCTGAATCAAAGTACAATGAGAAACCAAATCCCCGACTTTGTAAAAACAAGTTGTCGAGGATCTTTAGATTTCTCTTAATTTCATTAGATTATTAGATCGTTAGAATTAGAAATATCTTAGGTAAGATTTATGCAACTGCTATTTTTAAAGAATGGCTTTTTAGCGCTAACTTTTAGTGCGATCGCAGCTGGTGAGTTAATTACAGGCTGTGCTACTACTGCTTTCCAGAACCAAAGCCAAGCGCCAAAGGAAACCACCAGCAATGCTAACGACAAGCAGATGATGAACCACGGTGGTGGCATGAATCACAGTATGGGAATGGATTTAGGCCCAGCCGATGCTAATTTTGATTTACGATTTATCGACGCTATGACACCGCACCATCAAGGGGCTGTGGAAATGGCGAATGTTGCCCAGCAGAAATCAAAACGTCCTGAAATCAAAAAGCTAGCAGACAATATCATCAAATCGCAAAACCAAGAAATCACTCAGATGAAGCAGTGGCGACAAGCTTGGTATCCCAAGGCGGGAGAAAAACCAATGGCTTACAACAGTCAAATGGGCCACATGATGGAAATGTCTTCCGATCAAATGAAAACTATGATGATGAGTCAGGATTTAGGTGTAGCTGATGCTGAGTTTGATCTACGCTTTATCAATGCGATGATTCCTCACCATGAAGGGGCTGTAACAATGGCGCAAGATGCCTTAAGTAAGTCTAAGCGACCTGAAATCAAGAAATTAGCCCAAGAAATTGTTAAAGCCCAAGATATAGAAATTAAACAAATGCAACAGTGGCGAAAAGCCTGGTACAACAAGTAATATGATGTCCGGGAAAAGACTTATCATTAAGACCGCAGGCGGAAAGAGAATTTTAATATTTTTGCATACATACCCGGAAGAATAACTAATTAAGCAGACATGATATAAGGCAATTATTCAGGCACACCAAGGTAGTTTAAATGTGCAGAGCCAATTAGGTAAAGGTAGCACTTTAACTATTCAATTACCCTTAGATGTCACGCCAATTTACCAATTTAAATTCCTGTATCGTCGCTAGCCTAAATTCAAGTAAAATTCTCTTACCAAACTTTACTCATATTCAAAATAAACCCAGGTAACACCAACTCGCCGCTAACGGTAGTAGGATTATCTAAACATTCCTCTGACAATCCAGGACGATAAATATAAACTTTACGCTGCTTACAGTCAATCAACCAGCCTAACTGTATTCCTGGCTCATTCATATATTCCTCCATTTTTTCTTTCAAAGTCTGGAGGTTGTCGCTAGGAGATTTGAGTTCGACTACAAAATCTGGACAAATGGGAGCAAATTTTTCTTGTAGTTCTGCTGAAAGAGCATTCCACCGTTCTAGTTTAATCCAGGAAGCATCTGGAGAGCGTTCTGCACCTGTTGATAACTTAAATCCGGTACTAGAGCTAAAAGTTATACCTGCACCATCTTGTTCCGACCACACCCATAACTGTCCTGAGATATTACCTGCTCGGTTTCCTGTCTCGGAACTAGTAGGAGGCATAATTATCAATTCTCCGAATTTATTTCGCTCAATGCGTAAGTCGCGATTCACCTGACAGAACTCAAAAAATTGTTCGTCTGTCATTTGCATTGATGACGGAATTTGCAAAACCAAAGGGGATGAAAACATCGAGATATCCTCCAGGTTCGGATGCTAGCCCACTGACTATATTCTCACGCAAAAAAACAAAGACGCAAAATTATATCTTGGCGTCTTTGTTTTTTATCCGAAATCATTCTCAGATTTACTTGTTAGGCTGAGGAGTCATCCGCAGATAAGGTTTGATTTCCTCATAACCTTTGGGGAATTTCTCTTTGAGTACTTCTGGATCTTTGAGTGAGGGGACAATTACAACATCCTCTCCATCTTTCCAGTCAGCTGGTGTCGCCACGCTGTAATTATCAGTTAATTGCAGAGAATCAATTACCCGCAACAGTTCATCAAAGTTGCGTCCTGTGCTGGGAGGATAGGTGAAAGAGAGACGGAGTTTCTTATTGGGGTCAATCACGAAGACCGATCGCACTGTCACAGCCGCATTAGCATTGGGGTGGATCATGTCGTACAGATCGGCAACCTTGCGGTCTGCATCCGCCAAAATTGGGTAGTTAAGAGTGGTGCTTTGAGTTTCTTCAATGTCTCCCACCCAGCCTTTATGGGATTCTACGTCATCAACGCTGAGTGCGATCGCTTTGACATTGCGCTTGTCAAATTCTGGTTTGAGCTTGGCAACTGTGCCGAGTTCTGTTGTACAAACAGGTGTAAAATCAGCAGGGTGAGAGAACAGCACAACCCAGCTGTCACCTGCCCATTGGTAAAAATCGATGTCGCCGTGTGTTGAGGCTTGCGTAAAGTTGGGTACTGTGTCACCTAGACGGAGAGCCATGAGAGATTCCCTGTAGTTAGAAAGGCATATATATTCTAGTATGCCATCATGACATAAAACCCCTATTTCCCAATCGGACTTTAGCAGTTTGAAACAAAATTTTAGGTTGTCAGCGCTCTCGGATAAAGGACGAAAGAGAGGTAAAAACTATTGACTAAAATACATCTGTATGCTTTTAATTAATATGTTTTTCTAGAGGTTTTTCTTTACATAGAGAATTCCAAATATCAGGGCAATAGCTGACTACAAGCCATTGCAGGTCTAGGCTTATTGAGTGACAACATTTCCACATTATTGCAGAATTACGGGAATTTTTATTGGCATAGATACAATATTTTGATAAGTTTCCGACCTGTTAAAATTTTAATTTTTATAACGCAAGTATTGAGAAGAAAGACTACAAATATGTTTGTTATTTTTGAATTATAAATTACTTATGATAATAGTAATATTTTTGGTGATTGGTGTTCTCGTCAGCACAACTGCAAGTTTTGTTTTTGGAGTTCCCTGGTTGATGCCGATTTTAGGTGCTGCTGTCCCCTATCCTATTTTCTTTTTAGAAGTGCGTCGTCAACAATATAAAAGTGCTTTTTGGTGGATGTTACTGTGGGCAGTTTTGCAGAGTATTGCCGTGATTATAGCAACAACAATCGCACCACAAACAGCAGCAAAAGTTATTCTCCGTGGACAGTCATACACTACAGAGATGTTCCACTGGATTCGCACGGGAGAAGGTATGGAAGGAACAATCCGTTTATTTTTACCAGACCATTTATTGCAATACGGAATTTTTTGTATTCTCTGCGTTGTCACCTTAAGTAGTGCGGCATTGATATTCGGCACTTGGATGCTGAACTACATGAATTTTTATGTTGCAGAATTAGTAAAAGTTAGTGCTAAACCCTGGCTAGCAGCTATTTTAGGGTGGTATCCGTGGTCAATTTTGCGGATAATCGGGTTTATCGCCACTGGGGTAGCTTTAGCTGCATTAGGATTAAATCTAATAACTCGCATCAAAGGCGAAGTTCCTAAATCTCCCTTTCCGAAAACTTATATGTTAATTGGAATTGGTTTTGTGATTGCGGATATCGTTGTCAAAGCGGTTCTCGCACCTATTTGGCAAAAACTGCTGTTATCTGCGTTGGGTTAAATTCATTTGTTTGTAAGAATTTTTTGGTAGGCTTGGATTGTTTGCCTTGCGATCGCATCCCAGCTAAAATTTTCCAAGGCATACTTTTGGGCGTTTAATCCCCGTCGCTGGCGTTCTGCGGGATTTTCCAAAGCTTCTTGTAGTAACTCTAGCAGTGCTTGCACATCTGTTGCGCCTACCCAACCCGACTCACTATCACGTATTTGTTGACAAATATGCACTTGGTCAGAAATGACTACAGGTACACCTGCAACCATCGCTTCAGCGACAGCAATCCCGAAATTTTCGTAGTAAGAAGGTAAGACAAATAAATCAGCCGCTTGTAGTAAACTAATTTTTAACTCACCAGTGACAAAGCCTGTAATTGTAGTGTGCGATCGCAATGGTGAATTTTGAATTTGGGATATTATCTTTTGTTCGTAATCTGGATCTTGAGGATTTGTCCCAGCTAAGACAAAATGAAACTTATAACCAACCGCTAACAGCTTCTCTAGCGCCGGAATCAACAAATTCAACCCTTTTTTTGGGTCAATTCGTGACATAAACAGCACCAAAGGCACATCCTTTGGTATTTCTAACTGACTACATATATTTTTACTAGAAGATTGACGAGGAATCACACCCAAGGGAATCACCAAATCTGGTGTAGATACTCCAAATCTTTCTGATATTTTAGCTTCTTGGTCGCTGGTAAAATGAATTGCTGCCGCACTAGCTAAATTTTGACGTTCTATAATTGCTACATAAAGCTGTTTTAATTGCTTTTTCTTTTGTAAATCAGCTGGATCGAGAGTACCCAAAGGACGGAAAATATAAGGTAGCTTTTGCTGACGACACACAAGAGCAGCAGCACTAATTATTGGCGAGAATAAAGCATGAATATGTGCTATGTCAAACTCGTGAGCATGATTTTTTAGCCAGTTTAATAAATCTAGGGAAAATTTGTAGCGACGAAACGGCGCACAACGAAAGTAAATTATTTCATAGCCATCTTGTTTAATTGGGCGATTTAAAGGAACATCTAGAGGTGTTTGACCATTATCGCCATTACTATCAGTTGTGAGAATTGTAACTTCTACCCCCTCTTTTACTAACGCTGGAGCTAATCCAAGTACCATTTGACTCGGCCCGCCGTAAATTAGAGAAATTGAGGGAACAATTTGTAATATTTTCATTTTTTATTTGCTCATGACTAACTCTTGATAAAACTCCAATTGCTGTTTAGCCAAAGCTTTATTTGTATATTGAATCATTGCTTTTTGATAACCCATTTCACCGAGAGTATGAGCAAAATCTGGTTTATCCATTAATTGAACTAAGCAATTAGCAAGAGCTTGAACATCACCCTCAGGAAAAACTAACCCAGCATCGCCAATTACATAGGGAATTTCCCCAGAATCAGAACCAATTACAGGAACTTGGCAAGCCATCGCTTCAATTAGCACATGACCAAATTGCTCTTTCCAGCCAGCAGAAGTTAAGGTTTTAAACTTATAAGTTGTTTCTGAAGGTAATACTAAAGTACTCATTAAATTGATATAACTTGCAACCTCATCATGAGGAACACTTTCTCTCAAAATTAATCGTTCTTGAAAATTGTTTTCTGCTGCAATTTTGATTAATTCAGTTTGTAACTCTCCCCGTCCCAATAATAGTAATTTCCAAGGTTTATTTTTCAAAGTAGCTAAAGCTTGCAAAAGCGTTAACAAACCCTTTTCTTGGACAAAGCGCCCTACAAAGCCTACTACAAAATCCTCTTTTTCAATGCCCAACTTAGCTGCTAACTCTGGTTGAGCTTTGGGAGTAAATAAACTTTCATCTACACCCAGTTGTGGCATGACTTTAATTGCACCCGTATATCCCCGTTGCCGCAAAACCTCTGCTCCATCTTGATTGCCAGAAATAATGCCGTGGCTGTGGTTGAGGTTATATTTTTCTAATAAAGAAATTGGTAGTTTCAGTTCATAAGGAAGATTCCACCAGGTAAAAAATACATTTTTTGCCTTAAGTCCTAATAGCTGATTTAAGCCAATCATTTGAGTATAAGCCAAGGCTCTAGAACCTTGTTCAACTTGAATGATTTGCGGGCGAAATTGTTTTAATAAAGATATTAAATCAGCACCAAAGGTAAGAAGCCCCTGATGATTTTGACTAAAATTAGAAACTGGAACTATTCTAAATCTGCCTTCATCACGGTATTCAGTTTCAATAATTCTGTTTTGTACGCCGCCTGGTTTCCAGCGCTTTGGAACTACAACTGTCACTTCAATGTCAGGTTCTAGTTGAGATAAAGCGCGTAATTTCTCACAGTTGAGGTCTACGATATAAGTGTGACTAGCAACTAAGATTTTCATCTATCCTTTGTTATTCACTAATGACTAATAACTAAACTTGTTCATCCAATCGACTGTAAATTTGACCATCGTTCCATAGTGATTGGATGACAGTACCCAAGGCTTTGAAAAAACCCAAAATGTAGAAAACACCGCGAGTGGCAATTTTGATGGGGGAACCGCTTTTGTGACAAGGTGGGCGTCCGAGAACGTGACAGTCAAATAAACGACCGTATAGGCGTAAAGCTTGACTCGCAGTCAGGTTTTTCAGTCCTAGTAAAAAATGGTTGTGGTAAAAGGTGAGTTGATATTTTAGCGATCGCATACTAATATCATGACAACCCCCTGTTTCTTCGCCTAAATGCACCAAATGGGCTTCTGGGTCATACCAAATCTTATATCCCGTTTGTCGCAACCGCAAACAAAAATCTGACTCTTCGCGCACTGCACTCCCGCCAAACCTCTCATCAAACCTCAATCCATACTTAGTAAAAATTTCGCGGCGGAATGACATATTACAGCCCCTCGCTGTCAGCACTTGTTGGGGCTTGATGGTATGTACCAAATCAATATGATACCAAGCAATTCCTGGGTCCATAGCTTCGGGAGGCAGATATTCAATCTGTAAATCTCCTCCAGAATCACCTAATTTCATTTTGTCAAAGACTCGACCAGCTACAGCCCCAACCTCTGGGTTTTGCACATAATTTTTCGTATGGGCTGCTAACAATCCAGGGGTTAACTGAACATCGTCATCAATAAACAATATGATTTCACCAGAAGCCCTCCGCACAGCATAATTCCGCGCCCCTGGCAAACTTGCCCAATCCAAGCGCAACCATTTAATTTTACCTGCCTCCGCCATCTCTTCTAGGTAGGCTTGAATTTCTGGTTGGTGTTTTGCAGTTTGGTCTACAATTAAAACTTCAAAATTTGGATAGTCCTGTTTTAAGACATCCACGATGCTATCGCGTAACGCTTCCTCTCGTCCGTAGGTTGCGATAACTACAGTCACTAATGGCCAATTATTCATGATTTTTATTAAGTAATTTTACTACCTTTATAATAGCCTTGTAGAAATTAATTTTCATGAAATTCAGTAAGTGGCTATTGCTTTAATTTACATACTGTATTTTCACGGTTTCTGGAAAACCTCGTTTTCATTCTTCTCCCTGACTACGAAATTGCTTACCCATCAATAAGTATCATCGAAAAATAAGTGTATGGCGAGAATTTCAAGGTAGGTTTGAAATACTGAGGTATTTTTGACCTTCAATCATATCTTTAGCCATTTTCATTTCACTTAAATTGTTTTTAAACGTTTTTTCTTCTTTTTTTGCTCAGGGTTAGCATCTTCTTTATCTTGTTTCTCCAGTTCTGGTAATTTAAAAAGAACTCCCGCAAAAAACCAATAATAGGCAGCAACAGGATCGACATCCAGAGGATAGTAGTAAGTGTTGGTGCTAATAAACAATATAAACACCCACAAAGCGGCTCCGGAACTACGGAAATTACGGTTCTTTATGGAGCGATAGGTTTTAAAGCCCAAAATTGTTAAACTTGTTACCAAACCCAGAAATGATAGTAATCCAAAAATTCCCACTTCATACAGTACTTTGGGGTAGTAAGTTTCCACAAGCTTAGTTTGACCCATCACACGAGCAGAGTTAGTTGCTCGTCCTAAGCCACTTCCCAATGGCCCGTCTACGTTTTTCCAATTTTCTTCAAATTGCTGGATGATAAAATCTTGAGGTGGTGAAGCGTTCCAACGACTGACAAAACTCTCAGTTCTCTCTTGTACGACAGCAGGGTTAGTCACCATCGCAATTCCCAGAATGAAGGCAAGTCCTACGCCTATGGGGATAAATCGTTTCAGGTTGCCAAGTTGTCCGGTAAGCAATAGCAAAATCCCGAAGCAGATTGGTACTAAAGCTAAGGCGATTCTCTGCCCAGAGATTACAGCATCGATAAAGACTCCCGCTATAGAAGCTAAACCGATGATCCGCCATATTGGCGAGGGATCGGTGAAGCCGGTGGCAAAGGTAAAAAAGGTGCTAGAAATTAAAAACCATGCCCACTGCCAAGGAGCTACAAATGTTCCTGGTAGGCGAATAACTCCTTCTTCGGGACTATATACTAGCGCTCCACCAAAATAACATCGGGCTTCAAGTGTTGCTCTAAATAAAGCATCTCCTTCAAGACCTCTAGTACCCTGACATACACCAGTTAGTAGTAAAAAATATTGAATAAATCCCAGCGCGCAGCAAATCAGTGTGAGGACAATCTGGAGGCGCAATAAAAATAGAAAATCCCGCTTATCGCGAATTAGATAGTAGGCACAACCAATCAGGGGGACATAGCCTAAAAATACTTTTAGTCCCAGAATTCCCATACCTAATGGTATTTCTGGGGCTGCTTTTTCTAATAGTCCTGCACTAGGCGGGTTAAATTGCTGTCCACCATTGACAAACAACAGTGTTAGCAGACTGCAAGCCAAAACAATATAAAGTGGGATTTTAATACCTTTGGGAATAATTATCGGTAGCCCCTGTCTGCGGCAAGTCTGCCAAAGTCCAATTAGCGCTGGAACGTAAAAAGCATCTTTAGCTAATTGGAGTATGGGACTATTGCCCAAGTAGTAGGTGACAGTACCTCCCACAGGTATGTAAATGATGAAAGCATATAGGGCTTGGCGCGGATATTTGTAAGAAAGGGACATGACTATTATCCCTAACACGCCAGGGACTGCTGCTTTAATTCCAGCTACGAAAAAAAGTAGAATGCCAACGAAGACACCGCCAAAAATGGCGGTGGTGAGTAAGCTAGTGAGTTCTTTACGTACTTGAGCAGATTTGCGCTTTTGGGCTAACTGTTCTTTGAGGCTAAGGGTAGAAGTTTCCTTTTTAGCCTGCTTTTTCGATTTTGATTTTTTAGATTGCTGAGATTTTGATTTAAATTTTGGCATAGTGGCACTGTAGCCTATCAGCCTTGCAAAATACTCCATTATATAGGACTAATATTTGATTTGATTTGATTTTAAAATACACGTAGGGAACCAGTGCGTTGCGGAGGTTCCCGACGCTTGAGTACTTGCTCTAAGCGTTGGCGCAGCCTCTAGTAGAGAAGTCATACCATTGGTGTACCCTTACAGGGAAGCAAGCTACGCATGGCGTATTGCAGATCGTTGGTGTCAACTTAAGCTGAAACTCTTTTAAAACCTCTGGCTAGAAATGCACTTCAATTGCGGCTCTGCCGCCAGCAAGAGAGGCGGAGCATCAAGGACGAGCATTCCCAGTCGGAGACTGAGAACAACTTCGCTAACACACCATATAAGACCATTTATGAGATTTTTTCAAAAACAATTTACAATTCTGATAGTTGATACTCTTTGGATTGCTGTAGATTGTATAATCCAAATTCGTCTCTCAATGATTGATTTAATAATTTCCGATTAAAAATGCTAAATCTTAATCTTTTTGAATTTTCAAAAAGATTTTCTCCTGTTGCCAAAATATAAACCGCACCTGGAAATGGTAATGATTTAATGGATTTTCCTTTGCTCTTTAAAATCTCTCTAACTTTAGCGTGGTCTATATAATATCTATAGTATCCGTAGCCACGATTATATTCTGCGGTTTCTGGCAAATCATTCAAATCATATCGAATAATGTTACAAGTACCGCACATTTTATAGAAATTGCTTCTCTTGATATAGATGTAATTATTGCCTTCTTGATATTTATAGCCTTTATTTATAAACCATCCATTAGCATCAGGGTGTTGTTGAACAAATTTCGCTAACTTTTCACTCACACAATCGTCAGCATCAACTGTCATAGTGTGAGTGGGATAAAATTGACGAGCATACATCAACCCTTTTAGGATTTTACGCCCTTTATCTGTGTCTCCTTTGGCTACAGGCGTAGGCTCGTTTGGAGGGGAAAAATCAACTGTAATGTATGTAATATGAGGATGAGTAAATTCTATTTTGGGCTTTTCGTGACAAACAACAATAACGTGAAAGTTAGGTGAAGTTTGATTGCAAACTGATTTAACACATCTTTCAAATAATTGTGTAACACGCTCCCAGGAGTTGGAAACTTGTGCACTTTTGAGTGGGATAACAAAAACAAGCACTGTATTTTATCAGAACAAACAGCTTAGGAATCTCGAAGCAAATAATAACACGTTAAGACTGACGCTAAGACTAAATGTCAGTAGAGCGAAAACTTTTGTTGACGAAATAATCAGGGTTTCAGACGAGGTTTTGATGTTGACGATCGCTATGTCTACGACGATCTGCGCCTACGCTTGTACTCCACCTTTAAACCACCAACAACGCTCGTTCCTTGAAAAACAGACTCTAGGCAAATTATGTTCCTAAACTCTAATCAACGACTGGTAAGGGTTCTGGAAAACTTTTCGGTCTACTGACAGTACACAGAGGCCAATTACCCAATTTCACCCAATTTGAGTTACTTGCTGATTCACACGAGGACGGCCAAAGCGTTCCCAAGCACTCCCTCCTCGCAAAAATAGCTCTAAAAAGCGCAATGGTTCCCCTGAATCGCCTCTTGACCAACCGGAACTACCAGGAGCAAAGGCTAAAGTTCCTTCAGACACCTTGAAACTGCCATCAGAATACACCGCATCACTAACCACATCTCCAATTCGGATTACGATCTTGCTTTGAGGCTCCAAGTTAACTGTATGCGCCCCAATAGTTGTTTTAATGTTGCCGTAGCCATCAATCCAGGCAATGCGATCTGATGGAACATCTGGGATTTGCTCGCTCTTGAGGCTATCTCCCAAAATGCTAAAATCTTCATTCATAATCGCAGCCGCAGCCGGAGGAAATACATCCCGCGAGCGAAACTGCGAGCCACCACGGGAAACGTTGACCACTCGCAACTCCTTTGTATGGTCTTTGATAAAGGAGAGGGTGTAGCCTGCATTCACACCCACTACTTTCACACCATTGGATAGAAGGGCATAAGTTAGCCCTTCACCTTCATTATCTCGACGAGCTTCAGGATCGTCCTGACGAGGTGCACAGTTGTGATAAATTAGGCGATCGCTAGGGCCAGGGTTGAGTCCAAGTTGGGCAATCCAGAATCCCGTTGCCAAGGTACTGAATGCTGGAACCGAAAGCAGATGAATTTGGGCATGGGGAAAAGCCATCAGCAGACGTTGTGTGACTTCTGTAAATGCCGGATCTCCTGTACCGTAGTCTGCAATGACGCAGATAAACATTCTGCTCCTCCTTTTGATGGGGTAATTTGCAATCAACCTAATTCATAATTAGTAATTATGAATTATTTCGTCATTATTCTGATTACAAGGTGAAATGAAAAAACGAGTGTTCATTTCACCCCTAATTAATAACGTTAAAGTCTTAGTCAACGCAATGAAAACAATTACTTCACTTTTTAGCGAAGAACGCAACCAACTCCAGACAGATATTGATAACACAATCGGGATTGAGCAAATAGTTAAACTGGTTCAAAACCGACTCGATAATCTCGAAAGAATTTACATTGAAAAGCTTAATTTAGCTCAAGTTCGTCTGGCTTCTTTTTTTCTGGATACGCTGCGGCAGTCCATCGCTACTCTGGCTGCGGCTAATTATCTTCAAGTTGCTCCAACCGAACAAAGGCAAATTACTAATATAGGGACAAAGTTGTTTAGCAGCAGATTAATCCTGAAACTGCTAAAGGGACTAATTTATATAGGCATCTTAGGTTCGTTGTTTTCCTTAACTAAAACTACCCCAGGTGCTTGGATGGCTATCTTATTAACCTCTCTACTTATCGGACTAGAAATTGTACTTCAACTCGAATCAAACAACCAGCAAAATAATTCTATATCTGAAGGAGTATTGGAATTACCTCAACCGATTCTCCGGGTTGATAGCAAAGTATTTCTAGATCATCTTGGCGATGCTCTCAACACTATCGACCTAGCAGTGGCTAGAGTAGAAGAATCAAATAAATATGAAGGCGATTTAGCAATAGAAGAACTGCCAGAGCTATTGAATTTTCTCCAAAGACTAATGGGCGCATCCAAACTTGATAAACCCCAAATGGCTCATGAACTGGCGAAACTTCTGCCACAGATTTTAATGTCTCAGGGAATTAATGCTCAAATTTACCGATCGAATAGCGATCGCGAGTATTTTGACTTTGAGCCAAGTATCGACCCCGATACTAAAGAACACGTGACTTTAACACCGGCTTTGTTGAAAGGCGATCGCTTGATTAGACGCGGTAGGGTAATTGAACCAGCATATTCCTCTGCTAGAGAATAATAGACAATAAGGGTATGGAAATTTTAGAAACAATCGGTTTTGATTTGGGACACGGTGAAACGGCTCTAGCTAAAGCGATCGTGGAAAGCATCGAACCCCCTCAGATGTTGGAGATTAATAACAAAAAGAACCAAATTACAGCTCTTGGCTGGCATCCTAAACTCGGTTATCTTGTAGGGGAACAAGCATTAATTCAAGCTGGCGTTACTCAACTGACAATCTCTTTCAAGCAAAAACCCAACAACGATCCCAAATATCGAGAAACAATTAGCACTTTTGTGGCAACCTACTACCGCCTTTTGAAAGAAACTAAACAACTTGCAGGTGGGGAAAGTAGCTATTTTTACATTGGTTGCCCTTCAGGATGGTCAGTTAGCGATCGCACCGAATACCAAAAGCTACTTCAAGAAGCTGGTATTCCCCAACTCAATGTTGTGCCTGAATCGCGGGCTGCTTTCATGCAAGCCAAGGAAGCCGGGAAGTTGGAGTATGACAAACTTGTTGCATCGGTGCTAATTGTCGATATTGGTTCTTCAACCACAGATTTTACTCTGGTTAAAAGTTTAGAAGAAATCCCGATAGATTTCGGGAGTAATACTTTAGGTGCATCCCTAATTGACAAAGCTATTTTTGCCCGGACTCTTGCCAACCACGAGCAAAAAGCATTACTCGAAAAAGTATTTCAGGAATATCCCCATCACCAAGCTCGTTGTGAACTTGCTTGCCGCAAAGCTAAAGAAGATTACTTTTCTAATGAACAGTTATACAGCGATCCTGAATCCTTTGCGCGTGGGTTCGAGTCGATCAATGAACAGATTTATTTTATTCCCCAAGTGAATAAATTGATGATGGAGGAAATTTTAAATCAACCCTTACCAGAACTGGAAAATCATAGTTGGATTAAATCATTTCGCAACTCTTTAGAGGAGGCGAAAGAGAAGCTAGAAAAACTTGGAATCGTGCCGAAACTTGTGCTGATGACTGGCGGTGCATCTCGCATGAAGTTTACGCACATTCTTTGTCAGGAAATGTTTCCCGAACCAGAAACGCTGCTTCGCCCCGATCCAGAACCGGAACGGTGCATTGCAATGGGTTTAGCACGAGTCGGACGATGGGATTTGCGTGCTGCTGCTTTTAAGCAAGAAGTAAACAAACTATTTACCTCAAACCAGCTTAAAGGTTTAATTGAAAGGCATATTCCAGAGTTAATCGAATCACTAACTAAGCCTTTGGCGGATGGCTTAATTGTCAACGCAGTTAAACCAGGTTTAAAAGATTGGCAAAAAAACAAAATACGGACTTTAGCCGATTTGGAAACAGCTTTGATCGGTCGGGCAGAACAATGGCTCAAAAGCGATCGCGCCGTGCAGATAATTAATCATCAATGCGCTGCTTGGTTTAGCAATAAAATCCAACCCGATTTAGCCGCACAAACCGATCCAATCTGTCGAAAGTTTCAGATACCTAGAAGCAGCTTAAGGTTCCAGGATAGTATTGACCCAACTTTTGTTAACCCAGAATTACAAATTGGAGATGCTATTCTGGCTGAGACAGTAGCATTTATCGTCAATGTAGTAATTGGTGGAGGCGCTGTGGCTAGCATCATCACTCTCATCCTAACAGGGCATTTAACCTGGCCGATTGCACTAGTATATGGGGCTTCGTTGATGGCAGCAGGAATGGAGCTAAATCGTAAGAGCGTTCAAGAAGTAATTAAGACAAATGTAGATGTACCTAGTTGGATGCGTTCTAGTTTTTTGAACGACAAAAAAATTGAGGATATATGCGAGCAAATCAAGCCTGAGTTAGAGAAAGTTCTTCAACAACAACTGACAGCAAATCAAGAAGCTTTTGATAAACTGATTGTCAAAGTTGAGCAAGGAGTTCAAAACAGCCTTTCCAGCAAAGTTCAATCTTGCATAATTTTGATCCAATAGCGGTAGTTAGTGAGCCACAACGATAACAATTATTCTACACTTTCTGCTTACCCATGAATTAAATATGTAAGCTGCTCAAAAGTCAATGATTAAAACAATAGTTTTCTTTCTTATCATTGGGCTGATTATCGCTGGGATTTTACTCAATCCAATTTTAATCAAAAGGCGAAGGAATCGTCTCAAACATCGTCCTTTTCCTCCACTGTGGAATGCCATTATTGAAAATAATCTTCCTATTTATCTGTGTCTCTCTCCCGATGAAATCAGACGACTTCAGGGACATATTCAAGTATTCTTAGCAGAAAAGCAATTTATTGGCTGTAGAGGATTACAGGTGACAGAGGAAATGAAACTGACCCTTGCTGCTGTTGCCTGTTTACTTCTATTAAATGAACGTGGGCAGTACTTCCCCAGACTTCGTTCGATTCTGGTGTATCCCAACGCTTATTTTGTTCAGGAAACGAATTCCGTCGGAAAATATGTTGTTGAGGAAAGGCGTGTAGCAAGACTGGGTGAATCGTGGACAAATGACCAAGTAGTAGTGTCTTGGGAACAAGTGAAACAAGACATTAATAACTGGAGAGATGGACGTAACGTTGTGCTTCATGAATTCGCCCATCAGTTAGATCAAGAAGATGGTAAAGCTGAAGGAGTTCCAATACTCCAAAACAACTCAGACTATGCTATTTGGGCGAAGGTAATGACAGAAGCATATCAGCAACTTTGCAATGATGTTCTACAAGGTGCAAAGACGGTAATGGATAGCTATGGCGCAACAAATCCCGCAGAATTTTTCGCCGTAGCGACTGAGACATTCTTTGAAAAACCGTACCAATTGCTGTCTAAGCATCCGGCACTTTATGAGCAACTGCAACGTTACTATCAATTAGATCCTGTGCAATGGGTGTGAACTAAATACAGCATTCAGAATTCAGAATTCAGGAGTAAAACACGCTTTATATCTAGGAGTTTTTCATCGCCAGAATCTTCAAAGCTACTGCTTCAGGGACAGGCATCACTGATAATCGATTTCCTTGTCTCAGTAACATTAACTCTTGGGCGCTAAACTTCTCTTTGAGTATTGATAGAAAGATGGGGTTAGAAAAAGTCTCAACGAATTCCACTACAACTGTTTGCCAGCGAGGTGATTCGGAACTTGATTTTGGGTCGTAGTATTTACTTTCTGGCTCAAATTGGGTTGGGTCAGGAATATCTTTTTTCACTACACGCATTAACCCAGCAATACCGGGGGGATTTGTGCTGGAGTGATAGAAAAAAGCTAAATCTCCTTCATCCATAAGGCGCAAAAAGTTGCGAGCTTGATAATTGCGAACGCCATCCCAGATAGTCTCCTTCTGCTGTTGAAGGTCAGCAATGCTATAGGCTTCTGGTTCTGATTTCATTAACCAATAATTCATCTACAGAAATTATGTATAGCAACCACCAGATTGGTTAGGACGATAAACTGAGGACATGCTCTATGGCTTCTCGTAATGTTTCAAAATGCTTTAGTTGTTTGCGAATGCGGCTTTTTAGCCACGACCAGCATTTTTCAATCCGGTTTAAGTCTGGTGAATAGGGTGGTAAGTACCACACCTCACAGCCTAGTATAGTCTGCCAACCCAAAAATGCTAAGTGAGGACTGGGGAAAGGGGAAAGGGAAAAGGGTAAGGCATTTAAACCCTTTCTCCCTTCCCCCTTCCCCTTTACCCCGCCAAGTCACGAAAGCGAACTACTAGAGCCCGAACCAGTTGCTGAATGCGTTCGCCTTTATCAAAGGTGGCATTGTCAATCACCAGTTTCTGCCCTGGTCTGAGGGTGGGAATCAAGCACGTTTCTAACCAAGTTTCAAATACCTCTCGATTGCAAGCTCCTTCAATCGTGAACGGTGCTAAAAGCTGTTGCCCACAAAGTGCAGGAATCATGTTGACTCGACCTGTTCTGCGACCGGACTTCAGGTCATGAAAGCGCTCTTTTTGAGGACTGTAACCATAGCCATAGTCGTCTCGATGATCCATACCTGACTCATCCGCGTAAACAATCTGTTCATTTTTAAGGGTGGCTAGCTGTTCGACAAAGGCTTGGCGTAATTGTTCATCTCTTTCACGGTAGCTGTAGGTCTTTTTTTTCGCGTAAACCCAATCTTCTTCAACGCACGTGATATTGTGCGATTGCTGATCTCTTCATCCCACAACTCAGCCATTTCTACCTGGGTTTTATCGCCATAGGTTTCGGCAAAGGCTCGAAACTTCTCCCAGTCAGCGATCTTGTTATTCTTGCCCCGATGCTCACTTACTTTGGCTTGGAAGTCCCCCGTTTGAGCTTTACGTCGCAACCATAAATTGATGGTGTTGCGGAAGACAGTTAAAATGTTCGCTGGCTTCACAGCGCTTCATGCCATTGAGTTCGCTCGCCTCAATAACTTTTTGGCGCAGGTCGTAGCTGTAGGGTTTGGGCATGACAGAAATAGGACGGAAAAGTGGAAGGGCTTTTCTATTCTATGTCCTAACCATGATGGCGGCTGCTATACATAATTGTTCTCAAAAAGAAAGCCCCGTCAGAAGCCGGGGCTAAACGTGCTATTTTTGCTTATAGAACAATTGTACTACTGAAAAATAGTATCAGCTTTAATCGAGGTAGAAGCGTATACACTTTTCCCTCAAATCGAAGTATTTTGGTTGATTTAGTTAACGAGTTTCTCTCCTTTCAGCATCCGCGCCGCAGCTTCAAGTAGAGCTTCTTCGAGATAGGGCTTGGTAAAGTAGCCACTAGCACCGAGTTGAGCGGCAATTTGTCTGTGCTTGTCTGCACCGCGCGAGGTGAGCATTGCGATCGGTAAGTGGTTAAGGTTAGAGTCTTTCTGGATGCGAGAGAGTAATTCCAGTCCATCGCAACGGGGCATTTCGATGTCGCAAAATACGATATCGCAAGGCAGACCGGAGCGGAGTTTATCCCAAGCTTCCTGACCGTCACGTGCCTGTTCTACGCGATAACCTGCTTTGTTAAATGTCAGGGATAGCAATTCTCGAACTGTAATTGAGTCATCGACAATCAGCACTGTCGGGTCAATCTTCGCGGGAGAGGTATCTGGAGGAGTGAGTTTTTGTTGCCAAGAATTGCCACCAGCTTGTGTAGAAATCCTTCCTTGGAAGATATCAATTATTTCCAGTACATCAGCAATGGGCATAATCCGACCATCGCCTAAGACTGTAGCACCAGCTACACCAATTGGTTTAGGTGCTGGCCCTTCAAATTGCTTAATTACAATTTCTTGTTCGCTTAACACCAGGTCAATCTGTAGAGCAATCAGGGTATTTGCCGATCGCACCACAACCACAGAAACCATATCATCATCTCTGGTACCGCCATAGACATTACCGCGACTGATTTGGCGATTGAAGGTTAAAAGTTCCTTCAGGGGTCGGAATGGTAGCACCGTATCGCGCCAGGAAATAAATGATTGCCCATTGGCATCATGCTGAATATTTTTGACGGGAATATCTAGCGTATCTTCTACACCGTCCATCGGGAAGGCGATCCTGGAGCGATCGGAGACGCAGCAGAGAGCTTTACAAATACTCAGAGTCAGTGGTAAACGAATAGTAAAGGTAGTTCCCTTGCCGATCGCAGAATCGGTGTTAACTGTTCCCCGAATTTCGCTAATCTCGGAGCGCACTACATCCATACCCACACCACGACCAGAAATTTCATCGGCTTGGTCTTTAATCGTAAAACCAGACTGGAATAGCAGATCGTAGACTTCCAGGCGAGACATGGCTTTTGCCTGCGCTTCTGTAATCATGCCAATCTTCACAGCCTTAGCCTTAACCTTTGCGGAATCGATACCTGCGCCATCATCGCCTACAGAAATGATCGTTTGGTTGCCTTGGTGGAAAGCACGGATAGTAATGATTCCTACAGGTGGTTTACCAGCAATTTGCCTCTCTTCTGGCGTTTCAATACCGTGAGCGATCGCATTATTCAGCATATGAGTCAACGGATCGGTCAGATGATCCAAAATCATCTTGTCAATTAAGGTATCGCCACCTTCGATCACCAACTCTACTTGTTTGCCACACTTGATGGCGTTGTCGCGCACTCCTCGCCGCCAGCGATCGATAGTTTGAGCAAAAGGCACCATTCGCGCTCTCGTTAATCCCTCTTGTAGCTGGGTGGTGACTTGGCGGAACTGCCTAGCGACTCGTTCGGTTTCTTCGGTAACAAAATCAATGTCACTTGCTGACTCACGCACTCGTACAATGCGTTCAATCATCTGCTGTGAGAGTGTATGGAACGGAGTAAAACGATCCATTTCTAGTTCGCTAAAACCCCTGTCAGTATTGGAATCAGAGGCTTGTAAGCCGTCGGGGTCTTTCTTTTTGCGTCCCGCTAACAGAGAAGCTTCCAGTAGCGATCGCTCGTACAACTCCTGCATCCTTGCACCCACATCTGAGAGTTGTTGTACCTGAATTAGCAAGTTATCTAATGACTGTCGCAGTCGTTCATGATCCTGCTCTAAGGTATTGCGGTTTACCACCAACTCCCCAACTAAATTACTCATATCGTCCAGTTGCTTAACTGGAACCTTCATAGTTTCTTCAAATCTCGCAGCCCGACGAGTAGAGGGACGTGTAGCTTGGCTGGTGTTCGATTTTACTACAGTAGAATGGGATATTGTTTGATTCGCTTCTGCCAGCAATTTCTCTAAGTCACCAAATTCATCTTTTATGGCTGGTGATGGAATAGCATTTTTAGCTGAGACTGGTTGAGTTTTGAAAGGCTGGCGTTGGGGTAGCCCGTCGTAGACATCGCTGTTGTTATCTGTACTTAGCAAGTCTTCCAAGGCAGCAAAATCTACTTCTGGTATCTTCTTAGTTTTGGGGATGGGTGCTACATCCTCTCCTAATAATGCTGCCAAGTCTGCAAATTCATCTTCTTGAGCAACTATTTCAGTGGTTTCTGTAAACAATAAATTATTTTCAACAACTGTATTTTCTGTTGACTCAAAGGTAGTTTCTAAATTATTATTTTCCTCAGTCTCTAAAACTTCTGGGCTTGTCTGGACTGAATCTGAAGTTTCCTCAAAACTGACGGTTTCTGATAGTTCATCCACAGTCTTCTCTGTGGTTTCCATCTGAATATAGGTCAATTCATTTGTTGCGGCATCTTCAAACAGCAGTTGTGAATTTTCATCGATAGAGCCGAACAAATCACCTGACTGTACTTCGGCTGATGCTGAATCTGAATTTTCCTCAAAACTGACGATTTCTGATAGTTCATCCACAAGATTCTCTGTGGTGTCCATCTGAATATAGGTCAATTCATTTGTCGCCACATCCTCAGAGTCGAACAGATCGCCTAGCTGTGCTTGGGATGATTCTGAATCTGAATTTTCCTCAAAACTAATAGTTTCTGATAATTCATCCACAGTCTTCTCTGTGGTTTCCATTTGAATATAGGTCAATTCATTTGTAGCAACATCTTCAAACAGTAGTTGTGGATTTTCATCAATAGAGCCGAACAAATCACCTGGCTGTAATTCGGCTGATGCTGAATCTGAAGTTTCCCCAAAACTAATAGTTTCTGATAGTTCATCCACAGGATTTTCTGTGGTGTCCATCTGAATATAGGTCAATTCATTTGTTGCGATATCTTCAAACAGCAGTTGTGGATTTTCATCGATAGAGCCGAACAAATCACCTGGTTGTACTTCGGCTGATGCTGAATCTGAATTTTCCTCAAAATTAATAGTTTCTGATAGTTCATCCACAGGATTTTCTGTGGTTTCCATCTGAATATAGGTCAATTCATTTGTTGCGGCATCTTCAAACAGCAGTTGTGAATTTTCATCGATAGAGCCGAACAAATCACCTGACTGTACTTCGGCTGATGCTGAATCTGAATTTTCCTCAAAACTGACGATTTCTGATAGTTCATCCACAATATTCTCTGTGGTGTCCATCTGAATATAGGTCAATTTATTTGTCGTAATATCCTCAGAGTCGAACAACTCACCTAGCTGTGCTTGGGATGATTCTGAATCTGAAGTTTCTCCAAAACTAATAGTTTCTGATAGTTCATCCACAGTCTTCTCTGTGGTTTCCATCTGAATATAGGTCAATTCATTTGTTGCAACATCTTCAAACAGCAGTTGTGGATTCTCCTCAAAAGAGCCTAATGAATTAACTTCCAGATCGACAGCAGATATATCTGGGCTTCCATTAGTAAATTCTGGAACAAAATCTAAAGATTCTGGTTGTTGTGGTCTAAGAATTTCTTCTCCAGGATGCTGCGCGAACAAAGGCGTTTCAGGTGTGGAGGTATCGTTGATTATAGGAGAAATAGTTAAGTTACTTGATGTTAATTCATCAAATAAATTCTCTCCAGAGTCTGATGATAATATCAAATCTAGCTGTTCTTGATGCTGGAAATTGATATCAAAATCTTCTTCTATATCAAAATTGGCTATAGGAGAAGGTATGGACTGCTGATTATCAGCAAAAATGTCATCAGCCACCGCGGTAAACAAACTTTCATCTAACGCCCTTTCCACATTCTGCTCAATTAAGGAATTGAATTCGTTCTTTTCCTCTGTGGTTTCCTGGTTCCAGAAGTTGCTTAAATCGTTTTCTGATTGAGAAAACTCAGGTTCTGTTACTGGAGGTGTATCAAATAAATCACTGATTTCTGGTTCAGTTGTCGATAGTTGTGGCTCTTCCATTTCAGCAAACAGGTTGTCCAAAGACAAGTCTGTTGGCTGAGGTAATTCTATATAGTCACTAGGGGTAATTTCTTCTACCCAATTTGCATTTTTAGTTTCTAAGAATAAGTTATCAAAATTATTTTCTTGGTTAGTAGATCGTTCCACACTAGTGAACGGCTCAGTTTCTGGTTGAGTGACATTGCTGGTTGGCAATAGGTCATCATCATCTAACCCCAGTGTCAAGAAATCTTCAACTACACTATTTTGGACAATCGCGCTATTAGTCTGGTTTGTATCACTAGAAATATCAATAAATTCTTGTAAAATTTCGGAAGAAGATGAGTCTAAATTTATTTCAAATTCGTTAATATCGCTCAACTCTAAAGGCGTAGCAGATGTTTGTTGATTTTGCGGTTCAGAATTATCTTTTTCTAAGAAATTGTCGCCAAATAACAAAGATAAATCTTCTGTTGTAGCAGTAGTTGTTGGGTGTAGCGCGTTGCTTATATCCTCATTAAAGGAGAGTAAATCAGATAAATCATTATGAGCGTCTTCAGCCTCAGTGCTGTTCAAATCAATTCCAAAGTCATCGGTAGTAACAATATCTAAGGTTTCTTCTTGATGCCAGCTTTCATCTAGTTCGGGAGTTTCACCATCAAATAAATCGGCAAGGGTATTTAACTCAGCTATTCCTACCTCTGGGCCATTGGGATCGAGATTGTTACTGATTGGGTGTGCTTCGTCATGTGTGGTGAAAGTAAGACTAGTGTTTCTACTCTCGTTTAGTGGTATTCCTTGTAACTGAAGAGAAGGGCGTTCGTCAGAGACGTTGGCGTAGCTATGTTCTTCATTTGTCTGGGCTAACGCCTTGGTGTCACCAGATAGAATTGACTCTGATTCTGTCAAAACCGGAGATTGTTCATCAAATAAATCAGGGGTAATTTCTAATAACTCAATTTCTGCAAAGCTTAAAAGTGCCTCTAGTTGCTGACTAATTGCAATTTCGGCTTCTCTACCTTGCAGAACTAATTCTTGAGCTTGTTTGATTTCGGTAATGACAATTTTAGCTAAAGTCAGATAAGTATTTTCGGGATTGCCGATCGCACTGGCTGCTGCTTGACACAAACCACACCAATTGGGCAAATTCCAAGTTTCACCAAGTTTGACTAACTGGTGACAGCATTGCTGGAGGTTTTGCCGAGTTGAAGGTGTTGTAGTTTGCTTAAATAATTGCAACATTTCCCGCAGTGTTTGCAGCACTTGGGCTTGAAACTCACTCCAGTCATTATTTTCTTTAGCAGTGACTGGCGTAGCGAGTCCGCGAGTGTCTAACGCCTCTTGGGGTGCTACCGAGTCTGGAGATTCCTGATGGGTGTATTCTGCCAGATCGGGAATGTCTCGCCGCATGAAAATTTCTGTAAGTGTGGAGACATTCTCTATAGAGGTTGTGAGTTCTGTTGCGTCAGAACTGCTGGCTACTCCACTCTTTGCTTGTTCTACAAGTAATTCCAGATGCTGATACAGCCATTGAAAAACTGGCTCAGTTTCTGACATCAAAGTATTAGCTGCATCTTCAGAAAGACCATAAGGCCCACTCAAATGCTCTAACAGCGATTTTAGGGTATCAGAGACACCAAGAAATAAAGACTCTAACTTTTGGTCAATCTGAACCGGATTATCTTTGAGAATTTTGAAACAATCTTCCAGACGGTGGGAGGTATGCTGAATGCTAGTTAATCCAAGCATCGCCGCTCCTCCTTTGATGGAGTGAGCCGCCCGGAAGACCTCACTGATCATTTCCGGGTCGTTCAGAGTACCCTCTAAATTCAGCAAGCCCTGCTCAATGGTATTCAGGTGATCCCTGGCTTCTTCGATAAAGTAACCCAAAATCCGCTGTTGTTGTTCCGGCAGCATAGTTTTTTAGTCAAGAGTCATTAGTCATTAGTTATGAGTCATTAGTCATTGGTCACTTGTACTAAGCGTTGCCGAAGTATTGGTCATTAGCAAATAACAAAGGACAAAGGACAAATGACAATTTATCTAGTTTCCATAGTTTCCACTCGGAAACGTTCAACGGAGGCGATCAAGTCACGAGATACACCTACTAAGTGTTGTAGGGCACCTGAAACTCGCTGTGCTTCTTGGGAAGTTTCTTGCGCGGTCAGTTCTACTGATTGCATTACATGAGCAACGGCGCGGGAGGTTTCAGTTTGTTCCACAGTGTCGCTAGTAATAGATCGCACAAGAATATCGATGCGATTCGCCACTTGAATAATGTTTTCGAGCGATCGCTTGGCATCTTCTGCCAATTTTGTACCTTTAATTACTTGTTGTGTGCCTTCTTCCATCGCGGTCATTACAGAGCCTGTTTCGCTTTGGATTTGCATCACAATTTGTTCAATTTCTTTCAGAGATTTAGCAGATTTATCTGCTAACTGGCGCACTTCATCTGCTACAATTGCAAACCCGCGTCCCGCTTCTCCCGCCCTTGCCGCCTCAATACTAGCGTTGAGTGCCAGTAAGTTTGTTCTGGAAGCAATTTGAGAAATCAACGCCACAATTTTAGAAATTTCTTGGGAAGATTCCGCCAACCGCTTCACTTTGCGAGTGGTTTCGGCAACAGTTTCTCGAATTTCTAAAATCCCCGCCACGGTATTTTCTACTGCTTCGCCACCTTTGAGAGCGATCGTACTTGCATCGCGGGCGACGGTTTCCGCTTCCCGCGCCGCTTCCGCTACCCGCTGAATCGAGTCGGTCATTACCTGTACAGAATTCAACGTTACTGCTAACTCTTCTGCTTGGCGCAAAGCATCACTAGATAATGCTCTCGCAAAGGTTTCGGAGTTGGTTGCACCTTTTGTTACATCCTTCGCCGCCACTTTTACCTGTTGAACAATATCCCGCAGGTTTTGAATTGTTAGGTTAAAGGCGTCAGCTACGGCTCCCAGTACGTCAGCTGTCACTTCCGCTTGGACTGTTAAATCGCCTCTAGCAGCTCCTTCCACATCATCCAACAAACGAATCACCTGACGTTGCAGGTTTTCTTTGGCTTCCTCTTGTTCATCGGCTTTGCGTTGGGCTTCACTTGTGGTTGTGAAAATTACCCGCGCCATTTCATTAAAGCCAGTGGCTAAATGCCCCAATTCATCTTCGGAAAACACTGTAGCTTGAGCATTCAGATTTCCTTGACGTACAGCCTCAAACTGAGCTTGGAGGTCATCAGTTGTGCGCCGAATTTGTTTAAGCGCCAGATTCCCCATGAAGCCTGCGGTAGCAAAACCTGCAATCCCAGCGGCTAGTGACATTGCCCAACCTGTGTTTCGTACTGATTCTCGTTGTTGGGGTGGCGAAAATGTGGTAGCGACAAAACTAACTGTGGCTACAACCAGCGCTGAGACAATGCCTACACTTCCAGCAATTAGCCATTGTTTGCGTTCGATGGAGGCATTTTCTAATGGTGCTAACCATCCCTGCTCGATACTGACATTGGGTTCTAGTTTGGAGATATCTGTTTGGCTAAAGACTGGAACGGCTTCATGGGAACCAGTCATTGAGAAAAGTTCCTCTTCGCGATCGGCTGAATTACTTGCAAAAGCCTCTGCTACTTGAGGGCGTCCAGTGTCACTAGTTTCTGATGGAGCAGAATGCATTGCGACATTACCGAAGTCAGAATCTCCTTCGATCAGGTCAAACCCTGGAATATTGCCTAAATCGTCAAATTCCTCAAAGTCATCTAAAAACTCGATATTGCTCTTAGAATTTTCTCCATTCAGTATATTGCTTGAGTCTTCATAAGAGTTTAAGCCCTCTGAGCCAAAGGCAGACTCAAATGCTTCCATATCAAAATTTTCATCATCATCAAATCTATTTTTACTGATGAATTCACCTGATTTAAACTGTTTTTCCTGCCGAGGTAAATTACTATTAAAAGATGATTCATTATTGGGTAAATTCGGCTGAAAATCTGATTCTGCCTCCACTTTTTTTGGTGTTAACCAACTATGGGATTCGGTTTCAGAAAAATTATTTTGGCTGCCGTTTTCCAAATTATTTGTTATTGGCGAATCATTTATCGGTTCTTCTGAAACAATCAGTAAAGTTTCGTCTCCAAAACTAGATTTTTTATATTCTAAATTTCCCATAGCCCGATCTGGAGACTTTGGCTCACTCAACAAATCAGGGAAATTATTCTCGTTATTACCAGTTTGTGATTTAGAAGATGAAGAGTTATTATTGTCAATAGTTGAATTTCCGTAAAGAGAATTTATCCCGTTATCTGAGAATTGACTATTTGCTAATGATTCTTCGGAAATATCTTCTGAGATACTTTCCTGCCAAAAAGCAGGTAACTCTAATTCTGTGTTTTCCTCCCAGTTTTTACTTGACTCTTGTTCCTGTGATTCTTCATTCATGGCAAAAGGGTCATCAGCAAAAGCTATAGAAGAATCTGATATTTTTTCTGTTCCAATACTATCTTCTGTGGGCAGATCGAATGGACTTTTTGAAGATGTATCTTCAATGCCATTCATACTTTCTTGATGCTCTCCAAAAAAGTTCAAATCAAGGTTGTCGCTGTCAAACTCCTGATTAGCTTTTAAATCTTCTAATTCTGATTCGCTATATGCCAGTGGATCGGATATCTCTGAAGAATTTATTTCCTCTTGACTTTCTGATGGATCGATCTGCCCACTAAATGACTCTAAATATTGATTGATATTGTCAATTCCATTCTTGGCAAAACCAATAATTTCTCGATCGTTAGTCAAGCCTAACACCTGTTGATATTCTTCTTTTGCTACATCATAGTGCTGTAAAACATAGTAGATGTGACCCCTCAACAAATGGGTATTGGGGTCATCTGGTAAATTTTGCACCACTTGGTCAACTAAAGTGGCCGCAACCTCATAATTTCTTTGAACATAGGCGGTCATCGCCTGTTGATATGTTGGCTCGTAATTATCAATACTTGCTGCCATTTCCTCCTCCAATTTCATCCTGCCCACCTAGCACTTCGTACAATTGCCATTTGATCGAGCAGTCTTAGACACTGATTATTTTTAGCACCTAATGACCACTCTCCACGTAAAAAGGGAGCCATCGTATCAGGAACACTAGTTGGTGGCATCAGATTCTGAAGATCCAGCCAGTCCATACCACCGATTTCCTCTACTGCTAAACCCACTATTGTGTCTTGCTCTTCAATGGCAATCACCGAAATTTCAGCTCTATCCGTGTTTAATGCACTTGCTTCCCCCAGAAATTGACCCAAATCGGCCACCCAAATAACTCGACCTCGTAAATTTAGAGTACCCAAAAGTAAAGGAGAAGCATTAGGAATCGGGGTGATTCTATCAGGACTTAGTTCAATTACCTCTCGGATGCCAGTTGCTTGTAGTGCAAACTCCTGATGCGAGGGAATGTAAAACCTCAAATGTAACTCACCTTCAGGACTTTCTACTTGTAATTCTGGTCGAAAGTGGTCTTGACCGCCGCCACTTAAAAAGTCCGGTTTGCTGACCATGTTGTTTTTATCCTTATCCTCGCAGCAGTTGTTTGACTGTTCCTACCAACTCGGTTGGTTGAAACGGTTTGGCTATGTAAGCATCTGCACCCTGCTTCATGCCCCAATAGCGATCGAATTCTTCGCCTTTGGAAGAACACATAACCACTGGGACATTTTGGGTTTTTGGATCGGATTTTAACCGCCGACAAACTTCGTAGCCGTTCATTCGGGGCATGACAATATCTAATACCACTAAATCTGGAGGTGCTATTTGAATTGCCTCTAATGCTTCTAATCCATCACTAGCATGGGTAACTGTTAGGCCAGTCGCTTTCAGGAGGTCTGTAATCATCTCCCTTTGCGCTATACTGTCTTCCACAATCAGAACTGTGCTCATAAGTGTCTATTTACCTCCTGATTTAGACGTTCCTAATTGGAACATTCCCTGATTCCTCCGCAAGTATTAACTGTATAAATTAATTTTATGTGTTCACTATTTTCCCGGAGATTGACGTTTCACTCAGTTAACTGACTCTGTGATAACATCTTTTAACTCATCTTTTAGTAGATCAACAAATCTTTGATCTCTTTATATGCTCCATAGGTGAGAGAGATGAGAGAAAAATAATTAATGCCCCATGCCCAATTTTCATTGGTTGTTGATATATTTTTCTACGAGCATAAGTAACTCAGTGTCTGTAAACGGTTTTGTCAAATAATCTGTTGCCCCGACCATCCTAGCTTTGACTCTATCCATAAACCCATCTTTCCCAGTAAGCATGATAATCGGTGTGAGCCGAAATGCTGTTGAATGTCGCAGCATGGCACAAACCTCGTATCCTTCCAATTCCGACATAGCAATGTCGCATAAAATTAAATCTGGTTTGAGTTGAAAAACCAGACTCAGTGCTTCTAAGGGATTGGTGAGAGCGATCGCTTCATAACCTTGTGGTTGTAAGATGGAATTTATAGTCTCACCGATGGCGATCGCATCGTCAATACATACTATCCGCCCCATCGGTTTTTCTTTCAATTCCCAGCTATCCGTGTGTGTACTTGGGTAATTAGTCTCTGAATATACTAGTTGTAGCCAACTTTGTTGCACATAAGGATATATTGCCTTAGCGACTGTCAAAATGTCTCGGTTGAGATGGCGAGCTAGTTGTCGCAAGGATGTTTTACCATCAGCCCAATGTTGTAGCTTATTCACGGTTACTTCTGGTAAAGAAGATTGTAGCTGAACTTTGTCAGATAGCACTGGCAATTGCTCTGGAGACTGAATGTGTGGATAGAGTTGCTTCCACTGTTGCAGCTGCTTGGTGATTTTTGTCACCAATGGAGCAATCTCATAAGTGTTTAATTGCGGGGCAAGTGCTGCACCCTGATGGAAAATGAAGTTACCTTGGCGTAAACTCAGCAAATCAAAGAGAGTTTCATGCACCAAACCGTAAATGATACTAGCAGCTATCTTTGGGTTGATGATATTCCGCTCCAATAGTGACCAAAGATAGGCATACTCTGGCGCGTCGGTTGGTGGTAGGGTGGCAATTTGTTTGTCGGTGAGTCGCATCTCAACTCGATAATGACGTAAATAATCGCTAATTCTGGATAAACTACTCTCGCCTTCTTGGCAGTAGATAATTTGACCGTTAAGGAAAAAGACGAACCAAGACTGTTGTTTAGGGCGATAAATGTTTGCTCCATCTCCACCCAGTTTGTTGTTATGGTGAGAGCTATAAGCTTCCACCCATAGTTGCCCAGTTCGCTGTCCCAATTCAATCAATTGCAGGATACTGCAAATATCAATTTCATTTAAATTTCCCTGCATTTAGCTAAAAAGTACTCCTTAAGTATTGCTGAATTCTGAATCGTGAATTATGACTTATTCTTTAAGTATTGATTATGGAGTATTGAAAAGATTTTTACTCTATTTTGCTCGTCATAGGAAATACATTAAGCTATAAACCTTTATCTTTCGTAATACACTTTGACAAAGCTAGTGTTAACACGGAAGTCATCATCACTGTCATCAGTACAAAATATAAAGGCGCGACCAGATCGCTTCTATAAGTATCAAGACGTAACATTTTGCGTCTATAGTTTTGTCTGTCTTGTTCTTCTAAACCTTGGTTCAGTGAGACAAGTTAACAGAATTATTTAAGGTATATCTCAAAACACGAACTTTAAGTGCATCAATAAAGGACTAACGGTGTGCTGTATTTAGCAGAAGTACAAAAACAGAAAGGTGGTTTACTCAGTGGCGGTGGCAAAACCGAACTGAAACTGCTAGCTTGTCAGCGAACTGACCAGAATTGGAGTACTGTGTCGGAAGAGGTGATTGCCGCTGAGGACGCAAGCAAATTAAATGATGGTGCTTTGGTATTGGTTGAATTGAATCCGAATCGTCAAGTGCAGCGGATTCAAGAAGCAGGGCGTCCACTCGTCAACATTTTGCAGAATTTTTCTCGTCAGTTGGAGAAATTTAAGCTCAAGGAAGATGAGATCGATCAGTGGAAACAGTCACTCACATTTCAGGCGCAAGAGTTGAATCGCCGTGAAATGGACATGGAGGTACGAGCAGAACAGTTGCAGCAATTGGAGGATGAGGTACAACATCTAGAAGAACAAAAACAGGAAGTTGACACCTCGCGCCAGGAAATTGAACGATTACAAGGAGAAATTGAGCGCAACCGCCAAGAGTTGGAAGGCGCTTGGGAGCATTTACGGGGTGAGCAGCGTCGCCTGGAAGAACGCCAAGCGGATTTTCAACAAGGGACGGTTTTAGATGAGGAGCAAAGTCGAGTAATGAGTGAGTTACTCGATCGCTTGTCTAGCCGTGTTACTCCTACGGACAAAGTTAGAGAACACCTACATCTAGCCTTTGAATTGGTTGAAAAGCAGCAAGCGACTCTTACCCCGCATTGGCAAAAACTGGAGGAACATAAAAGTGCGATCGCCCAACAGCAAGAAGAAGTTGAGCGTTTATCACAAACTTTTAGCGATCGCCAAAATGCATTACAAGAAGCACAAAATTCTCTAGTTCAGCAAACTGCCCAATTGCAAATAAACACAGCAGACCTTACCAGTAAGCAAGAATATGCTCGGCTCGTCAAAGAGCAGCTACGAAACGCCGAAGAGTTATATCAACAGATGCACTCTTTAGCGGCAACATCTGGTGATGTAGTTCTCGGCAAGCAAGCTGATGTGGAGGCTTTGGATAAAATGCCTTTAGAAGAACTACA
This sequence comes from Nostoc sp., assembly GCF_036917375.1. Classification (GTDB taxonomy): domain Bacteria; phylum Cyanobacteriota; class Cyanobacteriia; order Cyanobacteriales; family Nostocaceae; genus Nostoc. The sequence continues at coordinate 8,211 of NZ_JBALDN010000089.1, read as the reverse complement.
AAAGATAGTGCAAGACTTGCAGCATAAGTTAGAAATTGACGCTAGCTTTGTTCACGATCAAGAACAAGAACTGAAATATAAACAAGAAGCTATAGAAGAACTCCAAACTAAATTAAATCAAGCATCTGACCATGACCACATCAATTTGGAATTAGAACTAACTGATGAAAAAGACCTTTATCAGATGCTAAATTCCAGTTTGGTGGGACAACGCCGCAATATGCTACAGCACCAGAAGTTTCTCAAGCAACATCAAGCTGTATTGCTACGGCGGCAAGGACATACTGTTACTGAAGAAGAAGAAAGTAACAACAAAATTAATTTAGAACCGATTCTGTTACAAGTTGAAACCCAGCGACAACAATATTCACAGGAAATCCAAAAGCTGGAACGTGAAATTGAGCAGATTCGTTCTGGTGTTGAACTAAATCAGGGAATGATTGACAATCAAACTCACGATCTTGATGAAAAGCGCCAAGAACTGAAAGCGATCGAGGAAAATTTGCTATCTCTACGAAGAACAACTGCTGAATTATCTGGTAGAGTGAATCTTTATCAAGAAGCACTACAACCAATTCAGGATTCTCTAGATGGATTACGGCAAAAGCTGCAAGGAATTGGAGAATCTTTGGATCAATTCCAGGAAACTGGTGATTCTCAAGTCCAAGCGATCGCTCAGTTGCGTCATACTCTCCAGGGTTTAATGCCTCAGCCAGTATTACTAGCGTCTTAATAAGTTACGAGTTAAGAGTTATGAGTTAAGAATTAAAGAAAGTTTTTAACTCAAACCTTAATAACCAAAACTGAAAACTTCAAACTTTTAACTCCTAACTCATTACTCCTAACTATTTCAAACAGATCCAGTCGCCTTCTACTTGAGCGATCGCACCACCAGGAAATGGATCGGTTTGCGATCGGTTGGGCGCTATAATTAAAGCCGTTAATTTCTCAATATGTTCAAAACTGGGGGCATCGGTCAGTATTTGCTGCAATACCTGACGCATCACCCGACGTTGCAACGCCAGTGGTGCTTTCTGTAATACCCGACGATTTAACCGTAAGGGAAGCACAGTAAGAGAATCTTCTTCATGTCTCACGCCCAATGCCGCACCCCGCAATTGCTGGGCAGCTTTTTCCAAATATTCCACTTCCGCTTGTAAAAGTTCTGCTGTTTGAGCTAAGGCTGATTCTACTTTTGGGTTGAAATTATCTCGCAAATATGGTAACAATTCTTGACGGATGCGGTTGCGGGCATATTGCAAATCTTGATTGGTGGAATCTTCCCAAATTGGTAATTTAAATTCTTGACAAAATTGTTCTGTTTGTATTCGAGTAATTTCTAAAAGTGGACGCACTAACACAATGCCCGTAGCTAGAGGGCGTTGCCAAGTTAAGGCTTGTAAACCATCAGCACCAGTACCGCGAATTAAATTGTAGAGGAGAGTTTCGGCGCGATCGCTAGCGGTGTGTCCTGTAACTATATATTGATAATTATTTGCCTGAGCGATCGCACTTAAAACTTGATAGCGCCAATCGCGTGCAGCCGCTTCACTATTTATCGGTTTGTTCGCTGTTTCTAAATAAAAGGATATACCCCAAGTTTTAGCTAAATTTTCGACGTGGTTAGCATTAGCTTGGGAGTCAGAACGCCAGCGATGATCGCAGTGAGCAATACCTAAATACCATCCCCATTTGGATTGTAAATCTAAAAGTAATTTGATTAAACACAGAGAATCTTGTCCGCCGGAAACAGCGATTAATAGCCGCTGGTTGCGCTCAAATAAGTGGCGCGATCGGATGGTGCGATGAATTTTTGCATGTAGGGGAGTCCATACCATTTTATTTTTTTTCAGCGCACATAGACACAGATAATTTTCTATTATATCTGTGTATATAAACTTGGGTATTAGTTTTTACCTTCCTTTAGTTGCGCACAACATCATCATCAGGATTTAAAGGTTCCCATTCATCATTCATAATCAATTTCCTGTAACTAAATTTATAGTGCCCAAGAGATTGAAATTAATTGTTTGGATTTGACTGACAGCCGCAACTTATTTAACTATCACTGCTAGTTGGGGGAAACTAATGAAGAGTCCTGAGTACAGTTAGCGGTAGCGGAGCGTTGAGCCATTGCTGAGTAGCGATCATCAGCCTCAAGATGGGATGATAGAGATAATTTACTTAAAAGCAATAGTGCTAATTAAAACTTAGTAGCTATCTCTTACCCAAGGGTAGAGGATATTATACATCATAAATTTCTGTTGTAATTAGTGCCGGGTAGAGCTAGCGTAAAGTGGACAATTTGACAATCTTTAATACTCAAACTACTTGGCGTATAGTCATAATCTGTCCGCACGCAAGAAGAACGCAAGATACTTAATATATGGTTCAGAATCTCGAAAGAACACGCCAGAGTGCAAGGTTTCCAGAAACTGCACCGGCTGCTAATCCCGTATTTTTTAGAACTTATAGCCGCCGTACAAAGGCGGGACTAAGGGAAACATGGGATGAGGTATGCGATCGCACTATACTCGGCTTAGTCGAGTTAGGAAAGTTAACTCAAGAAGAAGCTGCCACACTGGATAAGATGCAGCGCAACTTGAAAGCTATGCCTAGTGGGCGCTGGCTATGGGTTGGTGGTGTGTGATTCGTTGAGTCGAAACTGGCTACAGAGAGGCTTTTAGCCAATCCTTAGTCTTGGGATGACTCACTTGGTTCTTAAAAATCTGTTACAAAACCCAAACGGATAACCGAATAAGTAATGTACGGATAGCCGAACCTTGATAACTGTATAACCTTATAGGTGATGTGATAATCCATCACAAAGTCCTATCCTCCAAGCGTGGGAGTGAAAGCATTTCCCCTACCTAGTGACTGGTTATCAAAGGGTAAAGCAGGGAAAAACGCTGGTAAAACCAAACCATGAGGTGAATCCCAGCAAGCAAGAGTGCATGGACAACGAAAGTGAAGGTACGTCTGAACAGTCGTAACCCAGTAAGTAGCGAAAAGAATGGTTGATACGCTGCGGTCAAAAGACACTGAGACACATAGGAACCCGAAAGTACCTCCATTAAAGGTCACGCTTTCCTGTCTCCGGCTGAGTAGTACCGTCCTAAACACTCAAACAAAGGTTATACGGAACGAAGTAATCCTGTCTGTGGCTCTCTAAAAGGTCGATATTAGAGTAGGAACCAATCCACAAGCCCTAACAGGAAGAGATGGAATCAGAAGCAAATGCCTACCTGTAATGGGTATGGATACGCTGACAGATTCCCGATGATTTGGAAGATAGAGTTTTAACAAGCAATGTAAATGACTAAAACACGGAAAAATCCGATGGTGGTATGGACACAAGTGAACTGGCGCAAGCTAGAACGCACAGTGTTTAAGTTGCAAAAGAGAATCTATCAAGCCTCTCAGAGGGGAGATGTCAAAGCAGTGCGTAAATTGCAAAAGACTCTTCTAAATTCCTGGTCTGCCAAAATGCTTGCCGTCCGTAAAGTGACACAAGATAACCAAGGAAAGAATACTGCGGGAGTAGATGGGAAAAAGGCTCTAACGCCTAAAGCCCGATTTGAGCTAGTGAAAACACTAGAACTAAACCACAAATCTACCCCCACCCGCAGAGTATGGATTCCCAAGCCTGGGAAAACAGAAAAAAGACCTTTGGGTATACCCACTATTGCAGAACGGGCAAAACAAGCACTGGTGAAATTAGCCTTGGAACCCGAATGGGAAGCCAAGTTTGAGCCTAACAGCTACGGATTCCGACCTGGTAGAAGTTGTATGGATGCTATTGAGGGTATCAAAGTAGCAATTAAGCAAAAGAGCAAATATGTTCTAGATGCCGATATTGCAAAATGTTTTGACAAAATTGACCATAAGAAACTATTGAACAAAATCAATACGTTTCCAAAACTTCGCAGACAGATTAAAGCATGGCTTAAGTCTGGTGTTTATGATAGCGGAGCATGGTTTCCAACCGATGAAGGAACCCCTCAAGGTGGTGTAATTTCACCACTATTAGCAAACATCGCTTTACACGGAATGGAAAAGATTGTCAAGGAATTTGCCCGAACCCTTCCAGGGAAAAAGGACAACAACGAGAAGGAAATCACCTTAGTCAGATATGCCGATGATTTTGTCATCTTACATCCCAAATTGGATGTACTTATGAGGGCTAAAGCACTGATTGAGGAATTCCTTAATGATACTGGTTTAGAACTTAGACCAGAAAAAACTCGCATCACCCACACCTTGGAAAACATGGTTGAAGAAACCCCTGGTTTTGATTTCCTTGGCTTTAATATCCGCCAGTACCCAGTAGGGAAGTACGCAACAGGCAAAAACACACACGGTAAACCGCTAGGATACAAGACATACATTAAGCCAAGCAAAGAGGCTGTCAAAGCTCACTATCAAAGGTTAGCTAATGAAATTGATAAATTAAAATCTTGTCAATCTCAAGTCGAGCTAATCAAGCGACTAAATCCAATCATCACTGGATGGAGCAACTATTACTCCAAAGTTAACAGTGCTGAAATCTTTCAAGAGCTTGACAACTTACTAACACTGAAGTTGATTGCTTGGACTAAGGCTAGACACCTTCACAAATCTACAAAACGGTGGACTAGGAAATATTTCGGCTCCAAAGGCGGGTCAAACTGGATATTCCGCGCTATTACCGTTCGCGCAGCGTCCCAAAGGGAAAGTAAAACTCTCTATCTTACCTACCACAGTGATTTTCATATCCAGAAATTTGTCAAAGTCAAGGGAGAAGTCAGCCCCTACAACGGCGATTTCATCTACTGGGCTACCCGCATGGGCAAAAGTGTCGAATTACCTACTAGAGTCTCCAAACTGCTGAAAAAGCAGAATGGAAAATGCACAGAATGCAATATGTACTTCAGAGATGGAGATGTAATGGAAGTAGACCATGTTATTCCTCGATCCAAAGGGGGAAAAGACAGCTACGAAAATTACCAACTATTGCATAGACACTGCCATGACATCAAAACCAAAAGAGACGGTACTCATGACAAGAGCCAAATCATTGAGGAGCCGTGTGATGCGAAAGTATCACGCACGGTTCTGAAGCCGAGTCACATTGGCGACAATGTGGCTTAGGGTAATACAGACTGGATAACCAAGCCAAAGAACTTTTCCGGGGCTTATAATTGCACTTCTACCAATCTCGAAGACTGGAGCGCCTTCGGCTTAATGATGGATTTGGCAATGATGGGCTGTGGTACTGGAGCCGTCCTAGAACCACAATTTATTAACCAGTTGCCCCCCATTCGCAATCAACTAAATGTCACTGTAAAAGGTGAAATTGGCAGCACCCCTGTCCAACAGCGACGTGAATATACTGAAACTCATATAGAAGGTAATAACGTCACTATTCACGTTGGAGATAGCCGTGAAGGTTGGGTTGAATCATATCAAGCCTTATTAGAACTCTCTACTGATGAGCAATTTTCAGCAGAAGTTGAAGTATTAGTCGATATCAGCGACGTGCGAAAAGCAGGAGAAACTCTCAACGGCTTTGGAGGAGTTGCAAATCCGGTGAAATTGCCCGGACTTTATCAGCGTTGTGCTTCCATCCTGAATAAAGCTGTGGGAAGACAATTAAATTCAGTTGAATGCTGTCTGTTAATCGATCAAGCTGCTGTAACAATTGTCGCCGGCAACATTAGGCGATCGGCTGGTATGAGGCAAGGTTCTAGCGAAGATAGTTTGTTTGCCGATGCCAAAGATAACTTATGGCAGCAAGATGAAAATGGCAACTGGCGAATCGATCCAGAACGTGATGCACTCAGGATGGCAAACCATACGAGAGTTTTTCACCGTAAGCCCACCTTAGAAGAATGTGTTGGTGCTGTCCGCAAACAATATTACAGTGGCGAGGGAGCGATTCAATGGGCTGGTGAAGCCGTAGCGCGATCGAACATAGATTTGCTGCCAACACAGGCTCTGAAAGTTGAGTTTTTACAAGCTTATGAACAAGGAACAGCAAAACAGTGGTTAAAAGAACGTTATCCAAATCTTGATGCTAATGAACTAGAACATCGTTTAGCTCGCTATGGGCTAAATCCGTGTGGTAAGTGATTTTGCCTCACGTTAAAAACCTCGCAAAAACGGGGAAGGCTGAGATGCTAATCCCGTGGTAATCAAAGGAATTAAAAAGTCTTTGACACTGTACAGCGTAGAGAGTGAAACTAGATTACATCCAAAATTGTTGTTTAGAATATAATCTCTCCAAGAGTGCGGGGACGGATGTGAAAAACACTTGTGTTGAGCGGAGCCGAAACACTTTTATTATCTGAAGTCACATCTGCAAAAGGTACGCGGAGCTACTGCAAATAATCAAGCAGTAGAACTAGGGGATAAAAAGCCTCTAGGGTAACAAATCTGGAAATCATTGGTAGTAACTTTCACTGCAATTTGTCTGAGGTTCACCTGAATCAAATTGACCCCCATAACTACAAAGAACAAGAGGAAGCTTTCACTGCTGGGGCGTTATCTGTAGCAGCACTTTTAAATCACAAATTCTTGGAACCACGCTATCAATACAGCCGTGAATTAGACCCGATTGTGGGAGTTTCTTTTACAGGTTTATTTGATTTCTTTGTCCATGCTTTTGGTGTTAATTGGCTGCGCTGGTGGGAAGCAGGAAGGCCTGCAACTCCCCAAGGATTAGCTTTCAAGCGTGAGGAAGAGAAATACCTGAGTTCTTGGAGAGATATTGTACATCGAGTGGTTTGGGATTATTGCGATCGCCACAATCTCAAGCGTCCAAATCGCTGCACCACGGTGCAACCCAGTGGTACTAAGGCTTTATTAACTAATGCTAGTTCGGGGTGGCATCCTCCCAAAGCTCAAAGATTTATTCGTCGCATCACCTTCGGTAAAAATGACCCAGTAGCCTTAGCTTGTATTGACTATGGTTACAACGTCATTCCTTCTCAATCAGACAAAGATGAACAAGGTAATTTGCTTAACGATCCCTTCGATCCACGGGTGAGTGAATGGCTAGTGGAAATCCCTGTTTCTGTAACTTGGGCTGATTTACCAGGGGCTGATGAAATTGATGTTTCTAAGTTTTCAGTCTCAGCCCAATTTGATTTTGTCCTCCAGGTTCAACGTTGGTACGTGACTCACAACACATCAGCTACTTTGGAACTTCGCTCTGATGAAATCGAGCCTTTGGGACAGCGCATTTACGAAACCATTCAGAATGATGAAGGATATATTTCAGCCGCTCTTTTAGCTCGTTTTGACGATTTGCAATCATTCCCACGTTTGCCATTTGAACCAATAAATAAATCAACCTACGATCGCTTAACTCAAGAGGTGAAAGCGCGACGCAAAACAGATGATTTCTGTGCAGTACTAAGCCGCTACGATTTAGGCGAAATGACAGAGGCTGGCCCTAGTGGTTGTGATTCTGATAAGTGTATGTTTCCCGATCTGGAACCAAGCTAATAAGGCGAAATGATTAGCAAGTAGGGAGTGGGGAGCAGGGGAGCAGAGGGGCAGGGGAGACAGAGGGACAAGGGGACAAGGGGGACAAGGAGACAAGGGGGAATTATTGAACAAGTCTCTTCCTTGTCTACCTTGTCTCTTCTCCATGCCCAATGCCCAATGCCCAATGCCCAATGCCCCATACCCAATGCTGTAACACGTTACGATCAATTAAGAAGTAATAATTTTTTACGGCAGTGCCAGGAGTCTTTTTATGTTCATTAATGAATTGTCACCTATATTCAGAGAATTTACTCAGCATCCAGTCTCATTTGTGGGTGGGTTTTTCTCTGGTGTGCTTCGACTCAATCTTGCAGACGATCCCGTTAAAAGCTGGCTAGATAAACAGATCCGCTCAAATAGTTACACCGGCAGCACCACAACGGATGCACATAACGGCAAAGCCACTGGTCCTCAGCAGATTTCGATTGACTAAAAACTCCAACCTGACATAGTTGAATTTACTACAAAATAAGGAGTCAGTGCTGCCATCAGCAGCGCTGACTCCTACTTTTTACAATCAACATCTTGGCATTTGTTATACCAATTTGAAAAATGATTGCGACAGATGGGAAACTGAAACACTTATCCCAATACGGTTCAGTTAAGGCTGAAAGACTGATTAGTGATATGAAATTTAGGAGCTTCAACTCGTTGTCCAGTACCTCTATGTTTTGGCTTTTT
>NZ_JBALDN010000088.1:0-5931 GCF_036917375.1 Nostoc sp. | reverse complement strand
CATAAGTAGAGGTTTCGACAGAATCAACTTTGCCGTCGCCGTTGAAGTCATAGCTGGTGGATGTCCGGTTGCCCTTGGCATCATAAGTATAGGTTACGACAGAATCAAGTTTGCCGTCACCGTTGTCGTCACGGCTAAAGTATGTCAACTTGCCCTTGGCATCATAAGTATAGGTTACGACAAAATCAAGTTTGCCGTCACCGTTGTCGTCATCGCTCTCGGATGTCAACTTGCCCTTGGCATCATAAGTATAGGTTACGACAGCATCAAGTTTGCCGTCACCGTTGTCGTCACGGCTAAAGTATGTGCGGTTGCCCTTGGCATCATAAATATCGGTTATGACATAATCAATTTTGCCGTCGCCGTTGATGATGTAATCGCTATCGGATGTCAACTTGCCCTTGGCATCATAAGTATAGGTTTTGACAGAATCAAGTTTGCCGTCGCCATTGTAGTCATAACTCTGGGATGTCAGGTCATAGCGGTAGGTAATAACTGAGTCTATTATCCCATCAGTGTTGTTGTCTGTCCTCTCAGATATCACTTTGCCATCGACATCGTAAGTGTAAGTTGTGGTTGAGGTCATAAATTGGTGTTCCTTATCTGTTTGATTTCAGTTGTTTTACTACTGTATTTATTATCTAATTTGTCAATGCGTAAGAGAGATGTAGCAGTACTACATCTCTCTTCAATAAGTAGTCGGACAAAAATATTTACAGTCATTGCGATCGCTCGCAATGACATTGTGTAATTAATTCTGTCTGACTACTTATTTAGATGCGATCGCCCTATAGCAAGATTCTTATTATGATACGGCGTTGCTGATTAGATGTATGAATCTTGGTGTAGAGACGTTGCATTGCAACCTCTCTACAAGGGTTTTTAAATCACGCAAAATCATTTTTATACCTGGATTCAGCAACGCCTATGATATAATACCAACTCTAAACTAACATTAAAGAATTCACAATTTTACAAATTCATGCGATGTGCAAGTTATTCTTAGAACCCCTCTCCAAACCTATCCCCGAAACGGAGAGAGGCTTTGATTCTTGCTCCCCTTCCCTGCAAGGGAAGGGGCTCGGGGTTAGGTTTGAAAGAAAGTTGCACACGGCGCAAATTCATAATTTTACTCACCATTACTAAGAACTTTTTGCTGTTGATAACGCAGTTTAAATTGCTGTTGTTGTATTTTGTGATCCACAATAGGTTCAGGATAGCCAACAGCATGACGTTCCAAAGATGGAATTTTCCCAGTAACTAAATATTCTGTATCTACAGACCGCAATTCTGATACCCATTGCCGAATATATTCCCCTTCTGGATCGAATTTTTGTGTTTGACTGGCTGGGTTAAAAATCCGTACAGGTTTGGGGTCCATGCCGCTAGAAGCACTCCATTGCCAACCGCCATTATTGGCAGATAAATCACCATCGATCAGGTGCTGCATAAAGTATTTTTCTCCCAATTGGGGATTAATTAGCAAGTCTTTAGTGAGGAAACTGGCAACAATCATTCGACAACGGTTATGCATCCAGCCGCTTTCATTCATCTGGCGCATGGCTGCATCCACAATCGGGTAGCCTGTTCTCCCCTCACACCAAGCTTGGAAGTGTTCTTCGTTAGTTTGCCAAGGAAAATTCTTAAAGGTGTCACGGAAAGCACCATCAGCTAATTCAGGAAAGTTATACATTGCGTGTTGATAAAACTCCCGCCAAGCTAATTCCTGTTGCCATGTGCGGATATTAACTGCTGTTTCTTCACTGCGGCTGTTTTCCATTGCTTCTATGGTGGCTTGCCAAACGGTGCGAATGCCAATTACCCCAAATTTTAAAGCTGCACTCAGTTGCGATGTTCCGTCAACTGCGGGGAAATTTCGCTGTTCTTGATATTCAGTAATAGCTTTATTAGTAAATTCCTCTAGCCGTTCTTGCGCCGCCGCCTCTCCCGGTGAAATAATCAATTCTCCATCCCAGATAAATCCTAAATCTTTTGCTGAAGGTAGTGCGATCGCTCCTGCAAGTTTAGCAATTTCCTGTTCGGCTTCCGTTAATCCCTCAATATCTTGCAGTGTTTCTACTGGTTGAGCCTTCGGTTTGGTAATCCAATTTTTCCAGAAGGGTGTGTAAACCGTATAAGGATTTTTACTACCCGTGCGTAACTCCTCTGGAGAGTTGAGGATTTGATCCCAGTTTTGGTTAAGAAACTCAATACCTTTTTCTTTGAGGGCATTTATAATGGTGCGATCGCGTTCTTGCGAATAAGGCTCTACATCCCAATTCCAAAAAACAGCTTTGGCATTTATTGCTTCTGCTAAAGCTGGTATCGCTTGTACAGGATCGGCGTGGAGTATTAACAGCTGGCTACCAATTTGAGCATATCGCTCTTGGAGTTTCTGCAAACAGCCAATCATATAAGTTACTCTCACAGGAGCAACATCATCCCGTTCCAGAAGATTTGGATCGAGGCAAAACACAGCCACTACCTTCGGACTCCGCCGTTTTGCCGCAGCCAGTCCCGTATTATCAGAAATGCGTAAATCGCGCCGATGCCAAAACAGAATTAAGTCAGACATTCCATGCTGAATATAGTTCACCCGTACTAGCTTAGATGCTAGTGGTACCAATAAGCATCATTCTGGCGATAAATTTATTCTTTTAATGAGCATTGGGCATAAGACGCAGGGGAGCAGAGGGGCAGAGGGGCAGAGGGGCAGAGGGGCAGAGGGGCAGAGGGGCAGAGGGGAAAAATTTACTACAACTTCCCCTGCTCCCCTGCTCCCCTGCCTCTCCTACTCTCCAATTCCCACTCCCCATTCCCCGGTTTGTCAATCGGGAATAGTGGCTTTTCATCTCAAAATTGAGTATACTCTTCTTAACAGTTAATTAGTCTTTTTGTCATGGCTAACCTACTACTTAACGACGGTACGATTGAAAGCGATTTAGACGAAATAGCCCGCGAACTTGCGCCTCTTGGCATTCAACTCAAACACTACGACCCAGGAACATCGCTACTCTTCCCTAATCTGCTAGAGCAGGACGTTTTAACTGAGACCGAGAAACGTTATTACGTAGAACTGCATAACAGCGTTTTTGAATTTCTTCAGCAAGAAAATGGCGCTCTCTGGTGTGACTTACTAAATGTGCATCCAGGTTCGTTCAATCTTCACCACCTGATCGCAACCTACGGTCGTTACCATACTCATCCTGCGCCTGAACCCATTTATGTGTTGTCAGGAGAAATGATTTATGGCTTCGTGCGACTTGATGGCAGCCAGGTACAGCTTTTAGTTCAGGCACAAGACTATCTCTACATCCCCGCCGGCGTTGAGCATTGGTGCAGCCCAACTGCATCGTTGAATTTCAAAGGGATACGCTATTTTGCGATCGCAGAAGGTTGGGTTCCCAATTATACAGGAACTCAAGTGAGTGATTCGATTTAAAAGCCGCGTTAAAGATTCTTGTTCTTGTAGCCATGCGTGGTTTTTATTACTTTTTGACTACTGAAAACAGTTTTTAGGTAGGCGTAGCCCACCTTATCTACAAGACGCTCCGCGAACGGCATTTCACGTCTTTTACCCAACCTCACGAAATCGCGTTGCTCCCCCCAAGCCCTGCAAAATGCGCTGTCTTTGAGTATATCCTGTGGTCTTTAAAGCAACAGCCTCGATTTGACTGTAAAGAAACTGGGGCAAAAGCCAAAGGAGATAGGCAGCTGCCAGGGTCAAAAGTGTGCGCTGTGGTTCTTGAGAGAGAATATGCCAGTTGGTTGCTAAGGCTCGATTCACTAATTTTACAGCCATTGCACCATCTTGAAGTCTGACTGCTCTACGGGCTAAGTAGCGCAGCTGGTAAGCTCTAGCTAGTGTTTCCCATTGATTAACTATTTCTGGAGCGTAGGAGCGTGTCTTTTCAATCACTTTTTCCCAAGAATCTAATTGCTTGAGCATATTTGCTGAAAGCCCACCTGAATTCACGCGATACAAAGTCAGGGCTTCAGAAATGCCCTCTATTTGCCAATCAGTCTGAATGGAAATGCGAATCCAACATTCGATATCCTCCGATTGGCGGAAGTGTTCGTCAAAATAAAAATCCTCTATAGAACCGTAAAGATTATCTTGGAATTTAATAGCTTCAAAAACTTCTCTGCGAATCACCGGAGCCGAGCCATTGCCAACCGGATTCCGGCAAAGTAAATAGGGTATGGTAATTCCTTTGAGCTTAGGCATCTGATACGTACCTAAGGCTTTGCCAGCTTCATTGATAAAAGCAGAACGGCTAAAGCTAACGCCTACATCTGGCGAACTTTCCAGGTGAGCAACCTGTTTTTCTAGCTTCTGAGGCAACCAAAGGTCATCTGCATCTAAAAAAGCTAAATATTCTCCTTGAGCATGGCGAATACCAGTATTCCTAGCTCCAGCTAGCCCCCGATTTGCCTGGTGAATAATTTTAATTCTGGGGTCAGTGAATTGCTGACAAATCTCTATACTCCTGTCCAAAGAAGCATCATTGATAATGAGAAGCTCGAAATTTTTATAGGTTTGATCGAGAACAGATTGCACAGTAGCAGCTATATAGTTCTCGACTCCATAAACCGGAATAATTACAGAAACTTTTTTCATCTTTAAGACTGACTTTGTTTCAGTCACGCTCTGCTGTTAATTTGTAGTGTTAATACCGTAATCTCTGATATTGCAATAGAAATACTACCTGCTGTCTACGATCACATTTTTGTTGATAGTATCCGACCAGAACCAGAATTATCCATCTGGTTATCCGCCTAGTCGTAGGCTCGACATCAACTCTCAACATCGCCTACAACGATACAATAGACTTAACCACAATAATCAGGCAATCGCACCAATTACAGAGATGTTTTTATTTCGCTTTTGTGGACGAGGTGCGTGTGCTCGTTGTCCTTTGGGAGCACGGGCAAACAATGGCACCAAAGATAAATTTACGCCGGATTCATCAATAAAAACTAGGTTTTCCGCGAGAATACCTTGGACTAATTGCCAAAAGCCTACCCGTAGTGATTGGACTCGCTCACTTTCTTTTTCGCTGGCGTGCAGTGTTTTTTTACTTTTATATTCATCATTCGCAACATTCTATCCATTGTCGTTTGGCCAACTTCAACTCCTGTTTTTTGTTCTAAATGGCTACAAAGTTCATTCAATGTTGCATCCTTATTGGCTTCCACGGTTTGTTTGAGAATGCTTAATTGCTGTGCATTTAACTTCATTGGTGTTTGTTGTATGCAAACCTTGGGAGCGATATTTCCAACTTCTCTATACTGTTTAAGTAGCTTTTCAACAAAACTTAAGGCGAGTCGAAATCTCTTTGCTAGATGACGCTGAGATATTCCGCCTTCAAAGTAGGTATCGATAATCTTCTGACGTAAGTCGAGCGAGTATGCCTTCATTTCTACTTGGGTAAAATGCACAACCTAATTTACCAACCGTACCTCACTAGACCGGAAAACGCTATAAACGCTATTCGTGATTTGAGTATTCCCTATTTTATTAGCGCCCTGACATACTAAAATTGCTGCAAGTATTTACTTTACCTTTGAGCATACTGTGAGAGACCAGTTAATTAAATTCAGTAGACCGAAAACTTTTGCGATCGCTCTGTGATGGATACCTACGGATCTAATTGTTGCCTAAAAAACTGTACTTTTCGATACGGTTTTGGAAAAATTCGTTGACCAGTATTACATAATTAAAACTAATACTTTGTCGGTCAAGGTAAGGGTAGCTTTTGCACCAGAACAATGTTCTGGTACTGTGTTATGAAATTTTTGTAAAGTATTGAGGTGAAGAAGCAAAAATTTTGATTTATACCAATTCTGTATGAAGATGCGCCAAACTACGTCAAACTTATAGATGGGTGCATTTAGTAATTTTGTTATGAGTCGTCCATTCCAAATCGA
>NZ_JBALDN010000087.1:0-1226 GCF_036917375.1 Nostoc sp. | reverse complement strand
TAAGGCATTGAGTGCAATGCGACGTAATAAAGCAAAATTTTGTGGACTGTGTAGAGAACGAATCCGACATTCATCTTCGTGGAAGGTAACATCTAATGTCCAATGAACAGAGTTTTCAATCCCCCAATGCTGTCGAATCGCGCTGCCAATCTTGTTAGCATCACTGGTGAGACTAGAGATGTAAAATTGAACTTCTTGGGTAGTTTTATTCCAATACTGGATCGAACGTACTACCATCACTACTGTTGTCAGACCAGCCCACAAATCTTGTTCATGAAGTGCAGGAAGTTGTGATACTGGCACAGTGTAAATTTGACGATTTTCGATGCGGTGATGCCCTTTTTCTACTCGCTGACTAAGATTCACATCAACATCTTTAAACCCTAGAGATTGTGCTATTTCAAACCAATTTTTCACTTGTTCGTGCAGCGTAGGGTGATTATCTTTCAGGCTCAAAATATAATCAGCATTTGCTGTGATGATTTTTTGGGCAATCGATTTTTGGGTACCCATTGCATCAATGGTGATAATGCAACCAGATATGTCTAACATTTCTAACAGTGCTGGAATTGCGGTGATTTCATTGGATTTGTCAGTGACCTTTGTTTGTCCTAATACCAAACGGTGTTCACTTGACCACGCACTGACTGTGTGTAAAGCTTTTAACTGAGATTCTCGATCATATGAGCCTCTATGAGTTTTGCCATCTATAGCTACTACTTCTACTCCCAACTTTTCAACTAGTGATTTTACCCAGCAACGAAAACATTTCTCAAACTCTTTTGGCTTAATTCTCTCAAACACTCTCCTAAAAGTATCCGGGCTAGGTATTCCGAATGGTAGTTGCAAAAACGTTTTTAACCACTCCTGTTTATTGAGTCCATACTCCTCAATATCTTCCCAACCTTGCGCTCCTGCTATTACTGCCAAAATCGCTATGGTGATGATATCTGTGAGTAAATGATATCTTGTCCTTTCCACTCTCGGGTCTTTTATTGGAGTGAAGTATTCCTGAAACTTAGTGGTAATGTCTTTGCTATCTATGCTGGATGCAAAAGATGCTTTGGTTTTTCTTTTCTTGTTCTCAAATCCTATTGACATTACTCGAACCTTGCACCTAAATGGATTAAATCTTACCCTAGCTCGGATAGTGCCACTTTGTTTCCAACTTGATTGCTGATCGGGCAAGTCCGCTTGTCAATAGGGTTTGAGACGCGCTAACCCTG
>NZ_JBALDN010000086.1:0-60505 GCF_036917375.1 Nostoc sp. | reverse complement strand
AAAGCAATTACACCTGAGGTGATTGCTTCTCTCACTTCTTACGACTTTATTCTTGAAGCTTTATTTAGCGCAGCTTCATAAAGAAATGGTATTAGAGGGTTAATTAGCTTGGATATGACTATAACGGAGCCAGTTATAACTGATAGTAAAACCTTGAAAGAAGTAGTTAACTGTTTAACCGAAAATATTCCAATAAAATCTCAAGGTAAGTGTGAACAACAGAATATTTTTGAAATTTTAATTCGGGCAGCTACCCAAAAGGATAGTATTGAAAGCAGCTACCGAATGAAAAATCAGTGCCGGATAAAAACTACTATTAAAAATCCCACTATTCGGCTTCTATTTGTAGCTTTAGCTTTTTTAATTATTAATATATGGATTTATCTAGTATGGCATTATCTGAGCCGATTAAAAAGAAGCACTAGACAAGTTTTTTCTCATCTATTTACCCTCAAACAGATGCTTGAATTTTTACGCCAAGCAGTAGACCGCAACTATGGGCTAGCCTGCGAAATTTACTTGCCATCTGGCTAATTTTGGTTGATTTTTAGGGCTTTTTTATAAGCTAATCTTATCATTTATCTCAGCCTATCAGCACTTCTACATTTTCAAAAAAACGGTATCGTAGACTACTGTTTTTTAGCGATCGCAGAACTTTTCGGTCTACTGAAATTAGATACAGGTTGTAATAAGGCTTTGATTCTTCTCTTACGTTTGGAAGAAATTAGCGTAGCGATCGGTAAAAATAGTTGAACAAGAAACTTAGTATTATCAGGAAACACGTTTTACAGTAGAGGGGGTAGAATAGGACCCTGTTTTTTAGGTTTTCCAATAAGTTGGGGTAAGAATTTATTCAAGAATAAAATACTAGGAACGCATAGTATTAAAGAAAATATTGTAACTAATGAACAAACAATAAAAATTTGAAAATGCCCATTTAATGCTTCTTGTGGAATAGCTCGGACAATCATGGGGTTGAAGATATCGCGGAAAAATCCATTAAGGCCAAGAAGAACTAAAGTATTCCTTCCCAAGAATAGTAAAAAACTGTTTGTGGGTGTTATTTGAGAAAGAAAAATCAGAAAAAATGTTCCTGCCAGTGCTGTTACCAAAAACCAGATTGGATGGCCATGTTGTGAATCTACCATCAAAACTGTGTTAAATTGTTGGTCATATAATCCGTTATTTAAATTAAAGGTTGTCAAGAGAACTATAATGCTCAATATTAAATAAACATATTTAAGCGATGATTGACTTGTGAATTCAAATAATCTGATTTGATTTAGAATAGCCCCTATCAAAAAAAATGGATAAGCTACTAAAGCTTCATGGATATACCAAAAGTTTGGTGCTATGCCTGTTATACGTGATACTAAATCTATTTTCCAAGTTACTATAATCCCTACAATATAAAATATAAGGATAGTTATCGCCTTACTCTTATAGTTATTTATTTTGGGAGCTACCCAAAAATGTATCAATTCTGTTGTAAATAGACAAATTAAAAACCATGTAACAAGACTGATAGTGGCTTCTCCACGAATTAAACCAGCCAGCATTAATAAATCTTCTTTCAAAGAAAATGTATGATTCAATATATTTTTGGGAATCAGAACAATAAGTAACAATAAATTAAATACGACGAATGGAACTATGCGGGTAAAAAATTTGTTTTTTAGAAAAAGTCTAAATTCTTTTATATTGCCTTTATCCAAGAAACCTGAGAGTACGAAGAACAAAGGCATATGGAATGCATATATTAGCTTATTTTGCAGCAAAATTTCCGGATTAGGGCTTTTATCAGAGAACCACAAATGACCGTAAAAAACTAATATCATTGCATAGGCTTTACAGGTATCAATCCAATAAATTCGTGAAGATATTTGTGACATATATACCTTGTTTAACATTGTCTAAAAATACACATAAATCCTAGATTTATGTGTAACATCAACCTAAATATCCAGGGCGAAGGTATCTAAATTAGTCTTGACCAAAACTCCCATGCACCGCAAGCCATTGCCTCAACTGGCGCTACTGGAAAGCCCTCCTGCCGTCTCGGCAGGGTATAAACGTTAGCAGCAGAAAGGTATTGCTGAATTCGGTTGCGATCGCGTACAAATTCATCAGTTCCAGGGCAAGCAACCTTAGGGGCGATTTTTAGGTACTGAAATATTATTTGCTAAACATAGTCCAATCTTCTCAATAGCTAGATCATCGTCTTGTCCCAATTGAATTATGGTTGAAGAGCGATCCTGTCTTTTGAATAGACTGTGTAATACCCAAGCAAAGTTTCCTGAAGTTTTAATGATGATATCAGCGCAAATTATTGCATGAATACTTTCAAATGTATTCTTATCAGACTCACCGACAAGAGTATAAACATTTGAGTACTTAGAAAAAATCTCAAACTCTTTATTTAGTGTTTTCTCCAGATTATTTAATTGCCTATTTTCCTCTTTGCTCAGTTTTATTTCACCTTTAAACATCGCGTGTCTGATATTTTGAAATGTCCTTTCATCACCATCCGACATTACTATTATAGAAAAATTTTCTTCACCGTATCTGGAAAATATTTTCTGTAATAAAGTATCAGCTTTGTCTGTATTATTGGAGTTGGAGTAATTCTCAATTTCCCATTCATCCAAGTCATCTATACTTTCAAAAAATTTAATTCTTGTGCTAAAAACTCCCATTATTTTTTTATTTAGATTGACCAACATCCTATCACCTTTCCTTAGATGTATCACAATTTTTACTGTTTGAGAATTGAAAGGTATATGTAAAGGTCTGTTTTGTCTCGCTTTACAGTAATTTTCAGATAATTGTAATTTAAGTGGTTGAAGCATAATTTCTTCTGGATCTGCACTGTTTAGTAATTCGTCTAAGCGAAAAGCACGACGATCTTCATATAGTTGAGGTCTAAATGCTAAACAGTAGATAATTTTTTTGGTAGATGGAGTTATTTCGGTAATAAATTTCTCAATAGACTCTTTTAGCTGCTCGATATTAGATATCTTATCTTCATAATAAATTTCATCTATAGGTATCTCAATAATTTTAAAGTTAATAAATTTTTTATTACTTATATTCTGCTCCCATTTATCAAGACCAAGGAAATTACTAATTTTATCAGAATATCTATCAATTTGCAGAAATTTGTTAACAGTAGTCTCAATCTTTTTAAGAATCTTTCCTGGAAAATTTAACTCGTATCTTTTCTCATAGGCAAGTGACGTATGTACATAAGTATAATCACATAATTGACCAATTCTATATAGAAGTGATAGCTGCCACAGCATATCTGTCAATCCAGATGTTACCAACTTGACAGTAAAAAATTTTTCTTTTTTATTCTGATTATTGAAGTTGTTATTTGTTTGGATAATGGTGTCGTAAGGTTTCATATTCATAATAAATTCCTACAAATAATTTAGATTTCAGCTTGAATAATCTTAGATCCGATTCCAGAGGTGAGAGTATAAACAGTTGTAAATTCATTGGTTGTTAAATTCAAACAACTGCTATTATACTGTAATCATAGAGGTTAAAAACATGAGATAGGTTAATTATTGTTCCCAAGCAAAAGATAAGATTAGCCAACTCCGCTCCCCCTAACCAACATTGCGAATAAACTAATTTGATAGCTGATTTTTTACTTTATCGATTAGCATTTAATTACCTGACAAAATAATCTATTTATAAAGACTTAAGACCAAGTGCTTGCATCACTTCTTTGTCCTCTAAATTCGGTATAAACCAATTTCCCCAACCAATTCCATAGAACTCAAAAACTTCCTTAACATCTTTTAAATAACGAAGCCTTGAATCTCTTGGAGCTGTCCAAGGTATAACTCCAAATTCATTGCAGATCACCGAAACTCCGTTAGTTTCTGCCCAATCTGCAACTGATGACAAAACATTTAGCAACTTAACTCTGTTCCATGTTTCCTTACCATAATTTTCTACAATCTGTCTAGCTTGAGAGTCTGGAATTTGATTTAGCAAAGGTGCAACTGCTCGTGGAGTTGAAGGGTAAGGTATAGTATTCATAAATTTCAAAGCACTCCATCCCCAAGTTGCTCCTTGATGTGTAAAGATAAACGGTTCGTAAAAGTGAAAGTTATACACCACGTTCTCGTCTTTTGCAATTTGGGTTTTTAGAAGTGCTTGAACATTGTTCCAATCATATATAGTAACTCTTAAGTTAGAACTAGCAATAATTGTGTGATTTGGTGCGCCTGAGCGAATTGCTGGAATTAGTCGCAGCTGAATTTTATTCCAGTCTTGAGACGTTTCTGCCCAAGGCTCATTCATCACTTCTAGAAATACGTTTTCTGGATTTGTACTGCTTAAGTGAGTAGCAAAAGCCTTAAAAAAAGCTAGATACTTTTCAAGTAAAACGGGATCAGAGTACAACTCATACGGGTGATTGAAAGGAGATAGAATAATTCCCAATCCCGTTTTTATGTGCATCTGAATAATGGTATCTAGAGCAGCAAGAGAGTCTTTCTTTAATACACTTGGGTTGCTATCATTAAAAAATTTAGGCAAAACAACTGGTAGTCTAGTATAAGTCAAACCTAAGCTTTTGTACTGTAACAGCGTTGTTTTTGTATAGAACCCATCTGTAAGTTCATGTCCTTGCCAGTGTTCAAGATTAAAACCTTTAGATAATGTGCTTAGTCGGCTGGTTTTGATTGTAGACTTAGACCTATTCGCTGCCTTTACAAAACTGTACATAGGAACTGTAAGCCCTGAGCAGAGGGAAAAAAATCCCAGGCGTAGAAATTGCGATCGCGATAAATTGTGCATAGTAACTGGTGCATATCTCTATTCCTCTCTAACATACAATACTCTTAAGAAAGTAAATATTTTTCCTAACTATTAATAGCTTGTAGTACTATCACATCCAGCATATCTAGAACTTTACTATCTTTTACTGCGTCAAACTTTCTAGCAAAATGAACATCTTGTTGAATTATTTTTGGATAATCTTCAGTTGTGAGTGTGCGTGGATGACCATCTCGACAGTCGTTAGAAAAGTCTATGTAGCGTTTAGAGTTGTTACATAATTTTAAAGATTTGTTGTTAACTAAAACTGTTTGAATAAAAGACTCATCAGGAACACAGGTTTTCTTATAGTAATCAACTAATGTCTTATTGTTATGTGTATATTCATATAAAAATTTAATACATTTTCTAGAAAGAGTTTGGAAGTAAGACCCCACATAGCATAAAAAGTTTTCATTAAAAGGAGGTGAAGTAGCAATAGATCCTAACATTAAACGGTCAAACTTATAAGAAACATTTACAAATGGTTGAACATTATTAATAATGTTTCCCGAACGATTTATTAACTTTTTAAAAAGTGGAGGAACATTTATCGATGGATACCAATATTGATATAAATAGCGTTCACGAGTGTGTTTTATTCCCCATATACTTGGCTCATTAAGTGCATTAAAATAATCTAAAAAACCATCATATTTAGTTTGCTCAAGAAATTTCTCTATTTTCGACAGTGGTTGAATAGGATAATCCTGACCAGATATATTGATTAACCAATCAAATTCAATATAATTGCTAAAAATCCAATCAACAGCATTGAGATAACCTTGAATTATAGAAAAATCTACTCGTCCTCCTATACCACTAATTACCTCAACCTTTGGTAAATTTCTTATATCTGTTACATCTAAATCACAAGCCCTAAAGTCATGACTAATTAATATGTAAGAATTTGGGCTTGACCTTCTAATAGTTTGCACAAGTCTATAAATCTGGTCTGGATTTTTATGAGACTGTATTAGGTATAGAAACTTCATTA
Organism: Nostoc sp.; assembly: GCF_036917375.1. Lineage (GTDB taxonomy): Bacteria > Cyanobacteriota > Cyanobacteriia > Cyanobacteriales > Nostocaceae > Nostoc. Next base: position 54,675 of record NZ_JBALDN010000086.1, on the reverse strand, counting down.
ACTTTAACCTCCAAATAAAACTTTGCTAGTTAATCAGACATCAATAAATTGCAATAATAAGACTAAAATCTAAGTCGATTTAAACTGTAACTTAGTTTTTAACCTTTAATACTTAAATTTTTGTAATTAGGAAAAACATACCTAATAACCCACAGTGTAAATAAAGGCAAGCAGAGAAAGTGGAGTAATAAAACAGATGTCGCTACCCCAATAGCTTGCCAATGCACTCCAATAAGCAGCGCACAACTAAACAAAGTAGTAAACAATATATTCCAGCGGAAATCTAAATCAGGCCTACCAATAGCCACTAACAACTGAGAGGCAGCATTTGCAAAAGGTCTGGGGATTGCTGATAGACAAACCAATATTAAAATTGGAATTGCAACTACCCATTTTTGACCAAAAACAAGTGGTACATAAAAAGGTGCTAAACTCGATTGTAAAATTACCCAAGGAATAATGATAATGCCAATTGTTTTGAGGGTATGCAAGTAAACTTTTTTAAACTCCAACTTGTCTGCTCGTGCCTCACATAAATGAGGTAATATAGCTGAAGTAACAGCGCCGATTATACTGAGACTAATTCCTAAGCCAGCATTGAAACCAAAGAAGTATATTCCTAACTCTTCAACTCCTAAAAAACGCCCGACTATTAAATAATCTAAGTTGTTTCTCAGTGTTCCTAATAAACGGATACCAAGGAAATTTTTACCAAAGTTAAAAATTTCTTTCCAATGCTTTGTTGTCATTCCTGAACTTGGACGCCAGGTATGATTAACGTAATATATATAAACTCCAATCGGAGCAATCAAAACCCACGGTAGAACAATCGACCACATCCCCATACCGCAAAAAGCAAGTATTGCAGACAATATATAACTACCTGAGGTATAAATAGTGTTATGAAATGCTGTAATTTTAAGTCGATTCTCTCTCTCAATTAGAGTACCTTGTATGGCAGATATAGGCCAAATTAGATAAGGAATTCCTGATACACAAATCGGAAGAATAATCTGATTACTACCATAAAACCAAGAAATTGGAAAAGCTGCAAGGCATTGAATAATAAATATTGCCGGTAAAACTATCCAGGTTAACCAATATGCAGAGTTACATAGCTCTTCTAGCTCTTCTTTATCTGCCTGAATAATCTTTGCACCAATACCTAATTCCGTAAACACCCGTGAAAATTCACCAACTGTCATAACAATCGCTGCCAAACCGTAGTCATAGGCGCTCAAAAAGTGCGCCAAAATGACTGTTATTCCTAAACGGAAGATGCGAGGAATTAGTTCTCCTAAACCCAGCCAGCCAATATTGCGAATAAATCTACTAGATAATTGCTGCTTAAATTTAGTGATTAGCATTAGTTTATGACTATTGAAACAATTACATAGAAAGCAAAATTTATCTAAAAAACTTCCAAGTCTTGACTGAAAACCATATTGTTAGCGTTGACTACTGGCAGTTGATTTTTAAATGCAATTCCTATCATTACAAGACCAGGCCAGAAGAGGTAGGCTAAAATTTCTAGGTTTTCGCCAGATGTATATATAAGCAAGATTAAGCTAATACTCAAACCGACTTTTGCTGTTTCACTTTTTTGAGCTTTAATTAATAGATATAGGATGCTACATACCATAGGAACAGCAAAAGCTAAAAACCCTACAATACCTTTGACGAATAAAAGGCTAGTTATAGTATTGTGGCTACCAATTTTCATAAATTCCACTAAGTGAGGTCCAGGTTGCACAGTTCCATGACCCCAAATAGGAGCCTCTTTCCAACGTTCTAGAGCAATTCTCCATAGGACAGCGCGAACCCGTGTAGAACTTGCACGAGCAGATTTAACTTGGTCGACGAAAGTAGAGAGTGTTTCCAAAATAGTTGGGGCAGTAATAGCGGATAAGAAGGACATAAAACTCATAAAGATTAAGAACATAGGTCGAGAGATGTTTTTTAATGCCCAAGTTGTAACTAAAACTATCGGAAAACATAGCAAGCCAATCCGCGATTTTGAAATGACACACATGACAATGCTGCCAATAATGCCACACCAGCGCCATTTATTGTCCTTTTCCTGTAAAGCTAGGAAAAAATAAACGTTAGCAACAAATCCTAAAGCTGGTCCCCAAGGCGCAAATAAACCCCAACGAGGTAAACCATCATCTGAATCAATTCCGTACAGTATCACCGAAAAAAATTCTTGTCCTGGTCCCCCTACAGCCTTAAGTGGTGAAACATAAAGTATCTGGGGTAGATGCACAACAGAGGCAAAGATACAGATAGGTGTATAAAGCAAGGATTGAAAACAAACTATACAAGCAGCACGATAGAGTAATTGGGGACGAATTGACAAACAGCCAATTAAGGGAAATATAGCCATTAGTGCCCAGCCCTTAGCCCAACCAAAAGATGATTTGATTAGTAGTCCATTATCTAAATCAAAATCTATATGCCCTATAATTAAAGCGACCTCCTCAATGAGCATACCGATTATCCATAGCCAAACAGTCCAAGGAATAACTATCTTTTCATTTTCCGGGGTGGTTTCACTTTGCTCCCATAATTTCTTACCCAGATAAACCAATAGTATCCAAGCTATAGCTGGAGCTAAAATATAAAGGCCTCCAATAAAGTAAAAACCATAAGTACCTATTATAGAGTACCAAATTACGCGTTCTGGGAAGTTATTAGGCTTCATTTATACAATTTAATTGCAAAATAATTTTCACTGTCAAAGTAGAAAACTCTAGCTTTTTAATTGAGTAGCAAATTTATAGAAACTCCTATAAATTATCAATGCATTTGTTTAGATAGAATTCAGTAGCCAACAAGCTAAAAACTTTGACTTTGTATCATTAAATATCTTAAAAATATATAAGTAAAAGTCATTTTATTCATCTTTCATCTCTCGAAATTTTGCGCTTGCGATCGCGCAACCATAACAACGCAAAACCAATGCTTGACAAAATCGAGCCAACAGTTGCACCTAAATAAACATATGATTTTTTTGGCTGAGTAGGACTCTCGGATAAGCTAGGTTGTGCAACAATCTGAATCAGCGGATAAGAGCCAAAAGTATTCGACTTGCCAATGTCCAGTCTGGTGAGGGTTGAAGAAAAGACTGCTTCAGCAACTTGCATATCTCGTTTCAGGGCATCCAACTTAGACTCTTGCTGTGCCAAGTTTTTTAGTCTATTCTCAAGCTGGGCAATCTGTTGCTCTATGGCTTGAGCTTGAGCTGTAAATCCTTTTTGGTCTGTCTGAACTATAACCAATTGTTGCAAAAGAGTCTCTTGAGCTGAATTAGAGGTAGTGCTACTGAGGTTTAATTGCTTTAAGGTTGTCAGACTAACTATTCGTCCTAAAAGAGACTGACTGCGCGTTAGCAGGGCTTTTTGAGCAGCGTCTCGCTTGGCTTTTTCTGCAACTACTGTAGGATGGTTTGATAAAAATTTAGATTCTAAAATAACCAGAGCAGCGCTAGCATCACTATAGTTTTTTAAGTTCTGCTGAAATATTTGGTCTGTTTGAAGAGTAAAAGCATCTGTAACTTGTCCGGCTGATAGTTTTAAATTAGCGGATAATTGTTTTAGACGAGTAGTAGCTTGTTGTTGTTGAGCTATAATTTCCGCTCGTTGTCTACGCAGCTGTTCAATATTTGTTGCCAGATCCTTAATTTGCTCTTCAGAGTTCAAACCTGAACTCGCTTTGTAGTCGGAAAGACGCTTCTGAGCTATTTGCAACTTTTTCTGAGAGGAATTTAGTCCTGTTTGGAAACCTACGTCTCGTTGATTACCTTCTTCATTTCTAAGCTGATTAAGTCTCATTTCCAGAGCTTTATAAAAAGCTAAAGATTTATTCTTAGCTTCTTGGGGACTTGCACCTTTAAACTCAACCGTCATAATAGTCGTATTATCCATTACCTTGAAACGGGGACTGCCAAACTCTTCTAAGGACATATTTACCCGAGCTGCTGCTGCTTTGAGTACAGCTTCGCTTTGAGCAATAAATTTGTAATTTTCTCTTGGGTCTTGAGAAGAACTCGAAGAGTACGGAGACGAGTTTTCATAGTAAGCTTGACCAATACCTGGTAAATTAACATTGGCGTTTGACCCCGCTCCAGGTAAATTAATAGCTGAAGAACTAGTGTAGGTTCGTGGCGTAATCTTTACATAAAATAAAGCTGAAGTCCAAAAAGTGACATTAGTTGCTAAACCTAAAAGTAAGTAAATTGACCAACGCCCTCGGCTTGCTACTGATTTGTTTGATTTACCAGGGGATTCAGAGATTTCTATATAATTATTGGCCATTAAAAATCCTCTAAAGTCAGGAACTGGCTGCGAAATTAAAAAATTTAGATGGGGTTTTGCGATCGCCTAAGTAAACTTCCAGGTTTATACTATATCGGAGCTGAAAACTTTATTAATAAGTCTTGGTAAAGTTTCCTTCTTAAACAGCGATTACAAAACTGTCTAATGGTCAAGATTGTATTGATGTAGACAGCATCCTCTAGAGTTAAATAAAATTATCCACTCAGCTATCCACTTAGCTGTACATAATTTATCATCCTGATTTATAATATCTACTCCCTACAGAATCAATACTTGCCAACATAATGAAAACAGCAAATTTATGGTGATAGAAAGATGACAAAATAAATTTTAGGATTTATCTTTAATATACGCAGATCGTGCTTCACATTCTTTGAAATGAATGAAATTATATTAACTAACAATGAAACTCTTAGGCTCCAAGCCTTGCGCCAATATCAAATTTTAGACACTATTTGTGAAGCTGCCTTCGACGATCTCACTCGTTTAGCAGCACAAATTTGTGGTACTCCCATAGCTTTAATTAGCTTAATTGATGAGTCTCGTCAGTGGTTCAAATCGAAAGTCGGATTAGACACTGAATCAACCTCCCGCGATTTAGCATTCTGTGCTCAGGCAATTTTGCGGCCCCATGAAACTTTGATTATTCCAGATACACAACTCGATCCGCGTTTTGCTACTAACCCATTAGTAACTTCTGACCCCTATATTCGGTTTTATGCTGGTGCGCCGTTAATAACACCGGAAGGATATGCTTTAGGAACACTCTGTGTAATAGACCATGTACCACGACAACTAAACTTAGAACAACTCGGAGCGTTGCAAACGTTGAGTCGTCAAGTCATGGCTCAAATGGAATTAAAGCGTAATTTATACAAGCTACAACGTATAACTAGTGATGAACATAAACAGATTAAATACCTAATTTCTGCACTTTCCCACGATCTACGTACTCCTCTGCTAGCCACTCGTGGTACTTTATATGCTATGTTAGGCGGAGCTTTTGGTTCTGTGAGCGACACTTGGAGAGATGTGCTAGAAGATTGCCGCCAAGCTAACGAAGAACTCTTGAAGTTTGTCGAAATTCTGTTAAATGTATCTCGCTACAAAACCGAAGTTAATAAAAGCTTGAAGTGCGAAATTATTAGCTGGAAAACCATTTTTCTCGAAACCATTATTCGCAGCAATGCTACTCAGAAAGAGAAGTCTGCAATTAAATATAAAATTGCTTCTTCGCTGCCGATTGTATATGGTGATGCTCTTGAGATTCAACAAGTTGTGCAGACCTTACTTGAAAATGCTCTAAAAGTAAATAATCCAGACCAGGAAATTACCCTTGAGGCAGCATTTTTTGGAGTTGAGAAAGTAAAAATATCAGTGCGATACAATAGCTTGGGAATTACTCCTTTAGAAAAGGAAAGCCTTTTTAATAGCTTTATTCAAGGACGTGGCCGGAATAACATAGATAAGCTAGGTCTCTACTTATGCCTTCAAATTGTGGAGGCTCACAAAGGCACTATCAATGTGGAAAGTACCGCCGATGAGGGTACTACATTTTGGTTTACCCTACCTGTCGCCTTATTAAAAAGCTAGATACCAAAGCGAGAGAAGATATAGAAAATTAGTTTAAGCAGGTTCTGATTGTAGCACGCATCCGCCAATATTTTACTTTGATAATTGTAGTTATATATTGCAGTTATCTGTATTAATCTGTACCTACTAAAAGCTTGAGCGATAAAGCTACATTATTTTTATTGGCTTTTATCGCTAAATACAAGAATTTGGTTTTAATACTGAGTGATTTCAATATATCATTTCTTTTTATGATTTTTTATGTAAATATGTAAACTTACTTTATACTCTTGAGCTTAGTTAATCGGTATGAGCGATCGCCGTTTCTGGAGGCTGTTAGGGAAAACAACTTGTATTGCTATAGCTGCGCTGGCTATTGTCGTCACATTTACACCCTTTAAGCTTGCTTGCAGTGCTACATCAGACTATCAGTGGGCTAATGTCTCTATCGGAGGAGGTGGTTTTGTTACAGGCATTTATTTGCATCCACTAGAGCGAGATTTAGCCTATATCAAAACCGATAATGGTGGCTTTTATCGTTGGAATTCAAAAGATTATAAATGGATTCCGCTAACAGACAAATTTAGGTTACAACAGAGCAATTATTATGGGGGAGAAGCCTTAGCACTCGATCCAAATAACCCAAATATTGTATACATAGCAGCAGGTAAATACACTGCTAATTGGGCTGGATAAAGCACAGAAGGAAAGCAAAATTCCTGCACTGTATTTGTATGGGGAAATTGCTGGTATGGGCGAAGGAGTTTTTCGCTCTCTAGACAGAGGAAAAACATGGATAAACATTGCCTTTTTACACCAGCCTATAGGTAATGAGCCTAATGTAATGGAGGCTAGCTGGCAGCAATTCGGACTAGTCTTTATTGGCACTAACGGTAGGAGAATATACTATGGAACACCGTAAAAATACGTTTGTTTTAAATTTAACTTATAAATAATCTCTAATATCAATATAAATTTCCCAGTGTGGGAAGTATGAAATCTCGTCTAAAAAAAATTTAATTTGTGTGTATCATGTTAAAATCCGCGAAAAGAATATTATAATTTTTGCTCCATTATTTAATACAATTGAGTTGTTAATACTGAAATTATCAGAAATAAAGGATATTTATATGTAATATATGATATGAACAGTTAACGCTTTTGAATAACAATATTGAAAGTTTAATACCAGCAAAGCTGTTGCAGTTCTAGAATATAGAATTTTAATCAGTATGCTAGGTAACTGTAATTAAGGTGGTGGAGATATTAGATAGTGATAGCTATTAGCTTGATACCTTTCTTAATGCATTCATCTAGAAAAGGTAATTTTTTAACTCCTCTCCATACTAGTGTTTTCGTACTAGTGCTATTTTTATTTGGACAGCAAGTCTTCAACCTCTTGATAGCACACCTAAATTATGAAGCATGCGATCGGGTTACCCATGCTTTATTGGTAGAGCGAGAAGGAGAAAATCTACTCAATGCTGTGATAGATAATGAAGAAAAAGGTTTGCTAGAAAATTCCATTCAGGGACGAACTAATCCTATAAATTATGGTGATAAAAAGCCCAGCTTTCACAACAGCTTCAACGATCTGTATAATCTGGTACAAGACAACCCTGCTCAAATAAAGCAACTCGATAAAATTAAATATATCTATAACCAGTGGCAAAAGGAGTTGAAGCAAAAAGCGCATTCTGGTTCTGTCAGCAACTCTGCTTTGGCAAAAAGGACTTTATCTGATTCCTTGTACAACGAGATTAAGAAATTTATTCAGCGCGAAGAGATGCTTTTGAGGGTTCGGAAAAATTATGTAGAGTACTTGAATCATATTAACACTGCGATAAACATTTTCAGCACATTAATCATTTTGTTAGGAGCGATTTTAAATCTCCAATTGTTGTATAGGCGAGTCAAGCTTCCATTAAACAAATTGACACAAGTTTGTGAACTTTGGCAAGCGGGACAAATGGAAGTGCAACTCTGCCATTCTTCTATAGATGAGATCGGGCAACTAGCTGGGGTTCTTAACGCGATGGCTGATAAGACTCGTCACCGTCAAGAAAGCATTGAGGGGCGCAACCAGCAGCTTGAAGACATGATATCTGCACTTTCTCATGACCTACGTATTCCTTTACTTGCCACTCGCAACACTTTAGACTGTATGAGCAGAGGAGCTTTTGGCCCAGTAAATGACACTTGGAAGGAAGTATTTGAAGAGTACCGTGAAGCTAATGAGGATCTGCTTAAGCTTGTGGAACTTCTCTTAGATATCTCCCGTTATGAAGCACGCAGCGCTTGTTTAGCCTGCGATATCCTGAATTGGGAAAAGATTTTAGTTAAAGTAATTGGTCAGGTAAAAGCAACATCTAAACGTGAGTTAGCCTTCTTTTGTAAAATTTCTCAATTCCTGCCAACTGTCTATGGCGATGAATTAGAAATTCAACGGGTTTTACAAAACTTACTTGATAACGCTGTGCGGGTAAGTAAGCCCAAAGGGGAAATTGTTTTTGAGATAACACCTTTTAAAGAAGACCAAGTGAAGATTTCGGTGCGTGATTACGGTTCAGGAATTGCACCCCAAGCTCAGGAAAAGCTGTTCCACCGCTTTATTCAAGGACGAGGGCATCGTGGAAGAAGTGGGCTTGGTCTGTACTTATGTCGTCAAATTATTGAGGCTCACGGAGGAATCATTGGTGTAGAAAGTTCTCTTGGAGAGGGAAGTACTTTCTGGTTTACTCTCCCAAGTGCCATAAATAACGTTGATTGCAACGACGAACAGAATATAACCAGATGTAGCAAGAATGATGACTAACATTGACGAAGAGAAAATTGTGCGGGTTCTATTAGTTGACGATCACGCTTTAATCCGCCGAGGGATGAAAGGGCAATTTAGCCTAGAACCTGGTTTTAGTATAGTTGGAGAGGCATTGGACGGTGGACAGGCTGTTGAATTAGCTAGCCAACTCCAACCAGATGTAGTTTTAATGGATATCGATCTACCAGTTATGGATGGGATTACAGCCACCCAGCAAATAAAAAGTAACTGCTTGACTACTTGTGTTCTAGCCTTAAGTGCCTTCGATGACGATATCCAGGTCATGGGAATGCTTGCAGCTGGTGCTGATGGTTACTGCCTTAAAACTATTGAATGGGAACAGCTCATCGCCGTCATTCAATTGATACTTCAAGGTGGTGCTTATTTAGATCCTCTAATCGCTCAAAAAGTTGCTCGGATGCTTAGGTCAACCGCTGTCGCTCCCGATGTTCCTGTATCTCAGGTAATAGCGCAACCTATTCTCAGTAGTCGTGAACGCGAGATTCTTAAACTGATTGCACAAGGGCGCTCAAACCAGCAGATTGCAAACCAACTCTACCTTTCACTCGGAACCGTCAAGTCTTATGTACGTATGGTTCTCAACAAACTTAGCGTTGACGATCGCGTTCAAGCAGCAGCTTTAGCCGTACGCCAAGGGTTGATTTAAGCTTATAGGAATTTATGTAAACAATCAGATAATTCTGTAAAAGTGGTAGCCAGTGGTGAGATGTTATTCACGAGTTGTTCTGACCACAAAATATAAGGCTGAAGTAGTTGATGCTGGAATCGATCGGGTATGGGTAGACATAACACCAATACATGAGGTTCAAACAAAGCGATCTCTTCCGGCGTGGGAATACAATAATATGGAAAAACTTCTGCATTTTGTTTTAGGCAATGACTGCTGACCCGCTGCACGGTCATGACATTGTTACCAATAACCATAATTCGGTGTCTTTTCATATATTTAGACTTATCTGCAAATAGGAAATTCCTACTAGACAATGGTTTTAGCGATTGTAAAGCAAGTGCGATGGTGTAACCGCCTAGCATAGCCGATCGTCAGCGTTGAATGGACGTAACAATAATCCTTTGGCCGAATAAGTTGAGCTAAGTCATCAGTTAAGAGCAAAAAGATAGAAAGGAAGAAAGATTTATTTTTTCCCAGAAAGGCTCAAGTCATTCACAGATAAAAAGCATGAAGCAATTAAATTGCAATCTGACAACTCTACAGACTGCCATTATTACCTGAATATAGAAATGACGAGATAAACAAAACTTCTCACTCGCTACTGGAAATATTTTCACTCAACATATCATCTGTTCAACACCAATTCTGCGTGGCAATATTTGTTTGTTATCTTATTTCTGTAGTTGTCAAAGCTCTGATTTTTTTGGTTTTTTATGTGCTGTAGTCAGCCGATCGGTGTTAAAAAAACAAGCTATGTTAAGAGATGTAAATTGAACAAATAGCTTAAAAATTGGTTATTGTACAGTTTTAAAAAAATTAAACATACATTTGTTTTGTTGTGCCTACTTATCTTATTATGAAATTTAGACTATCTGTACGCTACAGCCAAACGGATAGTTAGCTGGATAATTTTATTCCTCATCAGGATACTGCATAAAAAATAATTTAAGTAGCCATCAGATAGTATTTTGCATCGGTATTTGCGTACGAAAGTATACGTAGGCTTCACAAAGTTTTTACTAAACCTTGTGAATAAACTCTCAATTCGGATCAAAGCTTTTATGGTACTTACACATTAAACAGTTAAGTATCTCAAAAGCCCTGACAGATCAAACATTTCAGTTTTGTTGCAGGTAATGTTTACTTATCAGCAGCCAAAATCTGTTGTGTCAATTAATGTATAACCTGTCAGTAAATTTCCGGGGGAGCAGAAAATATGGGCAATGCTCTGAATTCTACTATTTTGCAACTCCAGATGGCGAGCATTAAGTTATATGGCAGACCGAGTTAGTTTTCTTAATACCGAGTTTGATCGTATGCCTTTATACGAGGCAATTGAACTATTACTGGCGCAGTTGCTGAAGCGGCAGGGTGGTCGAGTGTATTATGCTAACGCCCACACGATGGTAACTGCTGCCAAAAACCCAGCATTGGCAAAGGCGTTAGAGCAGAGTGATTTGTTGTTGGCAGATGGGAGCGGAGTTCGTTGGGGTAGCGCTTTGTTGGGTACACCATTAGTGCATAATCTCAATGGCACTGATTTAGTTCCGGCTTTATGCAAAGAAGGGGCAGCAAAAGGTTTATCAGTCTATTTTTTAGGTGGTAAGCCGGGTGTAGCTGAAGAAGCGGCAGCTAACCTCAAGAAAGCCTATTCTGGGTTGATAATTGCCGGAACTCAGGACGGCTATTTTCCTGAATCACAAACGCAGCAAGTATTAGAATCTATTCGGATAGCCCGCCCCCACCTGCTGTTAGTGGCGATGGGCGTACCCCTACAGGAAATTTGGATTAACCAATACGCTAGCCAATTGCCTCGTATCACTTGTATGGGTGTAGGGGGTCTGTTCGATTTTATGGCTGAACGCGTGACCCGTGCCCCCTATCCAATTCGCTCTGTTGGTATGGAGTGGCTGTGGCGACTGGCAATGGAACCGACTCGACTTTGGCAGCGCTATCTTCTAGGCAACTTTATCTTTTTACGTTTAGTACTAACCTACGCGCTTGCTCGACGCCAAAGTGAAGAACAAAGTAGCCAAATCACATTAGCAGCACAAAATAAGTCTGGATTTAAAAACGATTTGAACTTTTAATTCATCACCAAGACTGATTAAAAGTTGCTTGTAACACTACTCTTTGGGTGATTCATCTAGTCAAAGTAAATTTTAGAGATAATTCAGATTCAGGCTTAACCCTTTACTTAAGAGGGTTTTGTCTAGGCATTTAAGTGCCTGTAATTCGGTAATTTGCAAGTACCTGTTCGGACAATCTTTGAACTGACTCAGATGGATTCAGTGTTTGAAATTTATGAGAATTATGACGCCGTTGTAACGATGTTGAATGCTTAAACATGAAGTATTGATCGCTACCGTCATGGCAAATATCTAAAAGAACAGATTGACTGGTAACATATTTACTTGCTTAACCTATTAGAAAATCTTATTCCCGTTTTTACAAATTATTGAAACAAGTAAATCTACAGACGCTCGAGTTTATCAATTTACTACTGAAACTGCAATTACCATGTCTAATACCTTTACTCCCCGTCCTTTTGATATGCAAGTTTTAGATGATGCCCATACTCTTCCTAAAGTTAAAGTTCCAGTTCATCCTTCTGTAATCAGTAAAGCCAAGCGAATGATTGACATCTTGGGTGCTGTTATTGGACTATCGATTACAGTATTCGTAGCAATTCCTGTTGCGATCGCTATTAAGTTAGATAGCCCAGGTTCTATATTTTACAGTCAAATTCGCTGTGGTTTGAATGGGCGTCACTTCCGAATTTGGAAATTCCGTTCGATGTCAGTTGGAGCCGACCAACTTAAGCATCTAGTTAAGAATGAAGCTGAAAGCGATCAAATATTCAAAAATGAGAATGATCCCCGCATTACCAGTGTAGGAAGGTTTCTCCGTCGCACTAGCTTAGATGAACTCCCTCAGTTTTGGAACGTGCTGCTGGGGGAAATGAGTCTAGTCGGCACCCGCCCTCCCACTCCTAATGAAGTGATACACTACTCAAAGCACCACTGGGAACGGTTGAATGTCAAGCCGGGTATCACTGGTGAATGGCAGGCTCATGGTCGCTCCAGTATTAAAGACTTTGAAGATATTGTTCACATGGACTTAGACTATCAACGTAAGTGGTCTATCATTTATGATATTAGTCTAATCTTGAAAACTTTAAAAGTTGTGTCAAATAAGAGCGGTGCTTGCTAATCTACAGTTGATAGAAAAACAGTTATAAGTTCGCTCAAAAATAAGCTTGCAATAGTTGCTCTAAAATTACGTAGCTAAACGCGAGTGTGTCTCGTAGAGAAACCCGTCGTAGACATCGCAGATTGAAGTATTGTCTCTGACTCAATTAGATGATTTTAGAGGTTGTTTGAAAAATGTTTTGTTATGACGTTAGGTACTTGTAGATCCCCTCTCACCCACCTTAAAAAGCTGGGTGGTTTCATACGAAAAAAGAAAAAGATATAAGTCTTGATTTCTCGTGAAAGTGGCATGGTTTGTTCCCTCACTTCCATTCCTCTCCCCCACAGGGGAAAGGCTTTGAAACCCACGGTGAAATTGAAAAAGTAAAACCAAGACCTCATATAGGACAATACACTTGGATTAAAAGTTATTGGTGAAAATAATTGGTCTTCCAAGACGCGATTTATCGCATCTCTACATAAGGGTTTTGTTGCGCTTATCTGAACTGTATTGCCATATAGATTTTAGGATTAGCGTTCGTGTAACAACTCCACAGGAGTATTGCGTTGTCAAAAAAATGGATAAAGTCGACCTAAGTGAGGTGCTATTAGATTTATCCACAGCAGCGGATTTGATCGGCTAATTCAATAATGTTAAAAAAATCTGACTAATTTACTCAACTTCCTCACAATGAATTAACAGCTTTTCCATCGCTTCTGCTAAAGAAATCAATTCTGTCCAAGAGGAACCACTAACTAAATTTTGGGCGTGAGCTAATCGGTTTCGCAACTGTTCAGCAGACTTGAGGAAACGTTCGCCAAACCGTTTTGATTTTAGTCCTAGTTGCTGGAGAAGTTCTGGTTGATTTAAAATCAACTCTCGCTTATCGCAGAATTGTAGATAATCTAATAAATCGGTGGCTTCGTTTCTTTCCTGACTCTCTCGCCATAATCGTTGAGCAACTTCTAAGCGCTCAGGTTTAAGGACTTTTTGCCAAGAATCTTGAGGATAGTAAATCCGTACTAGCCGCAGCAAATTCATTTCTAGCAGCGTTACTAAGCCAAATAGTAACATTCGCACCGGTGCTTTCTGCAAGTCACCACAGGTAACAATACCACTTACCTGATTGCAATCCAAGACAAACAATCGCGGAGTTTGTTGCAAAATGGGTAGCAACTTGATCAGTGGGGTGGAAATGGCAATTAGTTCTTTGGGATGAAACACCCGTTGATAGTCGCTACATTTACCTTTTTTGCCTGGGATCAAACTAGAGCGTTCTACATAACCGCTAATAATATCTCCCGTCTCCACGCCGATAACATCAAAATTTTGTGCTTGCATCCAATGCAGCACTTCTTTCGCCTCCGCATCAGCTGGCATAGCTTTTAGGGGTTCTGCCACGTATTCAATGGTGATATTGTTCTCAAATAAACTCCGCAGGTCTTGAGAACGTGATTTTAGGTGTTTCATCCCCTGGCTGTGAACTCACGTTAAATAATCCTACGGCACTAACGCGATGTCTGCGACGGGCTACGCCTACGCCAGTGGAATTTTCTGTTAGATTATCCTTGCGTAAGCGTAGCTACCCCAACAAATACCATAGACTAATGTTATACCATCTTAGTTGGTATCATTTTAGTGATGATTTAGACAATCTCAAGTAACAAAATATTTCGCATCTAGAAAAAAATAAATATATATGTAGTTAACTATATGAGAATAGTTGATTAATTGCGGTAAAAATGCCGAAAATACCGACAAAAAAATGTTATTACTAAAACGACGTATCGAATTGATACTTGGTAGAATCTTACCAAGATAACCAAAATTAATAATATTATTATGCCAAGAAAAGAACAAGGATGGGTTACATTTCAAACCTCGGAGGACGAGCGGAAGATTCTAGAAGAGTTCTGCGAACAGTCTCAACGCACTAAGACTGAGATTCTGCGGGAACTCGTGCGTAGTCTCACTCAGCAAACCTTAGCACCAATATCACCACCAACTCAACAGGAACAACAGGAAGATATCTATTACACTCAAAAGCCTAACATAGAAAGTAGTATTCAAAAGAAACCACTAAAAGTTAGCTCTCGCAATATTCTTAAAGGTGTGGTTAAACGAGTTGTTTATGGAGCAGTTAATAGTGAGGTTACTTTGGAAATTGTTCACAAAGTAGAATTAACTTCGATTATCACCAGAGCTTCCGCAGAAGAGTTGGAATTATCTGAGGGAAAAGAAGCTTATGCAGTTATTAAATCTAACGATATTGTCATTGCTAGAGAATAGAAATACGTTGATTTTGGGCATTAAATATTAATAGAATAAACTTTCTTTAGTTGAGTAAATATAGTAGATGCGATCGCTTATGTAATAACTGTTTTCGTATCAATGGAATGCACGATAAGGTAGCATAGGTGTGCTACCTTACTAAAAACGAATATTAACCTTCTTTAATCGCTGCTTGATAGCGACCTAATGCGATTAAAGGAAAGTATTGTTGATACAGATGATACTTAAGATAAAAATGGCAAGGGAAGCCAGTACCTGTAAAGTCCGCCTCAAACCAAGTACCATCTGGCTTTTGAGTTGTCACCAGATAGTCAATTCCCCGCTCGATCGCATCAAGAGCTAATTTACCTGTTGCTTCACCTGCGGCCAAAAGGCCAATTAAAGCCCAAGCAGTTTGAGATGCAGTACTATTTCCTTTTCCTTTGAGACTGGGATCGTTGTAGCTGCGGCAAGTCTCGCCCCAACCACCATCTGGATTTTGACATCCAACTAACCAACCTGCTCCCCGTTCTATACTGAGTTTATGCCTTTGGGGATCGATTAACGCCAAAGCTGATAAAACGCCACTGGTGCCGTAGATATAATTTACACCCCAACGCCCAAACCAACAGCCTTCGGTTTCTTGTTCGCGCAAAAGATAAGTAAGCGATCGCTCTAAATTATCACTATCAATTGACAAATCACAAGCACCCAGCATTTCTAGTACCCTAGCCGTAACATCTGCGGTATTTGGATCGATCATCGCTTTCAAATCACCATAAGGGATCGAGTTAAGCCAATCTCGATCGTTATCCAAATCAAAAGCAGCCCACCCACCAGGTTTACATTGCATAGATGCAATCCAGTTTAAGGCACGAGCGATCGCAGCCTGCTTGATTTTTTCATTAGGAAGTTTCGCCAAATGTAATGCCATCACCACCACCGCCGAGTCGTCTACATCGGGATAAAAGCGATTCTCAAACTCAAACGCCCAAGCCCCTGGTTTTCCCTGACGATTTTTGACAGCCCAATCTCCGTAATCTAAAATTTGTTTTTGCAACAACCATTCTCCAGCCTTTACTACAGCTGGATGATCTGGTGCAAAACCAGATTCTACTAACGCACGCATTGCCCAAGCTGTATCCCAAACGGGTGAAATACAAGGCTGTATTCGGTAGCTATCCTCGGTTTCAATGGCAAAGTTATCAATTGCTTGCAAACCTCGTTCTACAATGGGATCGTTTCGGTCATAATCCAGACAGCGCAAAGCTAGCATTGAATTCAACATCGCCGGAATAATGCCGCCCCAGTCACCTGTAGCTTCTTGGCGCTCTAAAATCCATTTCTCGGCGGCTTTGATGCCTTCTTCACGAAAGGGTACTAGATTAAGGTTTTCTGCCAATTTAAACCCCCGATCGAGGGTGAGGAATAAATCTGTCCAATCGCCACTTTCAGGTAATTCCCACCGGACTCGATCGATACCTTCAACATACAGTTCATCTAAGTTGATAGCTGAATCGGTACGAAAAACAGGTTTGCGATCGCATACAATCAGCAACGGCACTGTGCTGGAACGCGCCCAGCTAGACATCTCATAAATATTGACAGGGAAAGCTTTTGGCAACAGCATTATCCAAGGTGGTAGTGAGGGAATACCGTGCCAGTTGTAGCAGCCAATCAAGGCTAGGTGTAACTTGGTAAAAATCCGAGTTTTACTGATACCACCGCGTTGTAGAATAAACTTTCGCGCCCGAACCATCGCCGGATCGGTTGCTGGTACACCTAGCAGCCTCAGCGCCATATAGGCTTCAACCGAGGTGCTAAGTTCTCCGCCATCACCGTAATAAAGTTCCCAGCCGCCATGCTGCCGTTGCTCTTGACGCAGATATGCTTCAACTTTATGTAAAGGTCTTGTTTGGTCTGTTCCCCAAATTTTATGCAGGAGGACGACTTCAGCAGTGATGGTGACGTTAGATTCTAACTCTGCCCACCAGTAACCTGCCAGATTTTGAATCGAAAGCAAATATTGTTGACTGGCTGCGATCGCATCTGCGACTTGATTGACTTTTACCCTGTCTTGTGTTTGCATCAAATCCTATTTAACCTCAACACCCAACCTAGTTATGAACGCGGTATTACAGCGAAAAATTTTTTTTCCTGTATGAATAGACATAGTATTCTGTCTGAGTCACTGATAATTTGCAATAGGTCATGGATGTAATTGTATTAGGATTGATGCTCTTATCCTTGACAATTTGGTTAGGATTGCTGGGTTTTTGGGGACAATTTTGGCGGACAGACCAGCAATTAGAGATTGGAAAAACTCAACTAGAATCATTTCCTGTTGTTTGTGTGGTGGTTCCAGCTCGTAACGAAGCTGAGTTAATACCAACTAGTTTGCGATCGCTCCTACTTCAAGATTACCCTGGTTCTTTCAAAGTGTTTTTGGTAGACGATCGCAGCACAGATCGGACAGCAAATTTTGCCGAAGGGGTTGCTCACGCTGTTGGGAAACCCCAACAACTGCATATTATCTCTGGCGCTTCCCTACCTCCCGGTTGGTCGGGTAAACTTTGGGCAGTTGAGCAAGGTATCAAAAGTGCGAGTTTATTAGCACCTGACTATTTTTTGCTGACTGACGCAGATATCGAACACGATCCTGGTAATCTCCGCCGACTCGTTGCTAAGGCTGTGCAGGAAGATTTAGACTTGGTTTCAGTAATGGTACGACTCAGGTGTGAAAGCTTTTGGGAAAAACTTTTGATTCCAGCTTTCGTTTTTTTCTTCCAAAAACTCTATCCCTTTCGCTGGGTGAATAATCCCAACAATCCCACCGCCGCAGCCGCTGGGGGATCTATTCTGATTGCCCGTGAAGCTTTAGAGCGAATCGGGGGTATTCAAGTCATTCGCCAAGCTTTAATTGACGATTGCGCCCTAGCTCAGGCTGTTAAGAGAGGGACTGGGGACTGGGGACTAGGGACTAGGGAAGAGTTTTCCCAATCCCCAGTACCCAATACCCAGTACCCAATCCCCATTGGGCGTGTCTGGCTGGGATTGAGTAGCTTGACTTGTAGTTTACGCCCTTATGACTCGCTGGCGACGATTTGGGATATGGTTGCTCGTACTGCCTATACCCAACTGAATTATTCTCCATTACTACTATTGGGAACTTTGGTAGGAATGCCTCTGATTTATTTAGTTCCACCTGTATGTGTGATTCTGGGTGCAGTTTGGAGCAATTGGGCGATCGCACTTACAGGTATATTAGGATGGCTATTAATGACTTTCGCTTACTATCCGACGATCCGCTTTTATAAATGTTCTCCGTGGTTCGCTTTTAGTTTACCTGCGATCGCTTTTCTGTATACCTTAATGACTCTAGACTCAGCACTACGTCACTGGCAAGGGCGCGGCGGTGCTTGGAAAGGAAGAGTTTACCCCAACTCAGATAATTTATAGCTATTTGAATCAAGAAGCAAAAGACCTTATTCAAAATAAGATGGCTTTACGTGTTGATAATAAAAACAAGCCAATTGATTCACCTCCTAAATAATCTTTACTAGCTGAAACTTCAATAACTGATGATTTAGGAATTTCTGTAGTATGGACCTTGGATGATCTCACCATCAGGAAACCTCGTTTCCAAGAACAGAGCGCCTCTGCTACTGGGGAAGAGCATTCCAGTTTGTTCCAAGGGTGGAATGCCCAATTTCTTGGCTCCACTCAAGTCAGTATTGGTCAGGATAGTCCAATCCAATTTAATCCCAGCAAACTCAACATTAGTCAAATTAGCACTGTCCAAAACAGCCCCCGTAAAATCAGCATTGGTCAGGTTAGCGCCATCCAAGGAGGAGCAAGTCAAACAAGCACATCTCAGATTAGCGCTGGTCAAGTTGGCATTAGACAAAATTGCTCCTCTCAAATCGACACCTCGCAAATTGGTGTAACTCAAATTGGCACGCATCAACTTAGCATCTTCAAGATTGGCACCGATCAGGTCAGCCTCTTCCAAGTTGGCATCCTCCAGAAGAATATATGCCAAATTAGCTTCTCTCAAACTAGCTCTAGCCAAATTAGCTCCCCTCAACTTGGCTTCACTCAAATTAGCTCTAACCAAGTTAGCTCCTTCCAAGTCAACCCCACTAAAATCTCTCTCCCCAGCAGCATATCGCTGGAGCAACTCCTCAGCAGTTATCCTCATCTATAGACCTCCGCAATAAATTCTGGAATGAACTATATTTCAATTTCAGTAACATTAACATTTCTTAAGTTTACTCAATTTCTTATAGCTAAAATTAAAGTAAGCTGGAAGTGATTGATTCAAAAAATTATGACAACCGCAATACCAACAAATAATCCTGTTATTGTCCCCAAAAAGCTGCTTTTTCTGGAGTCAATTTGTTGTCAAACTGCTGATGTATATCGGTTTACTCCAGAACAAATGCTGAGTCGCTACGAGCGTGGTTGGCAATATCGCAACCTATTTAATAATCTTGAGGGTGAAGAACTCAATTTTATTCAGGAACTTGCCAGACGCTATAAATCCTGGTCGCAAGTTTATTTATGACATCCAGATTTGAACATCATAATCAAATTCTCGCAGTTCTTGAATCCTTAGATTCTGACATATTTAGGAAGGGTTCTGCTTACTTCGGCTTCGCTCAGTACAAGTACTTCGGTGGCGGAACTCTTCTGGCATTTGAGTTTGAAGAATATCGTTGGAGTAAGGACGTTGATTTTATCGCTTCTGTTGGTACAGAAGGTTACAAATACCTGCGGACAGTGGTATTTGAGGGTGGGCATGAAGCATTATTTCGTGATTTAAGTAAAATCCAAGTTGGACGTAGCACAACTGACCAATATGGAATTCGGATGATCGTTTTTGTCGATGATATGCCGATTAAAACGGAAATTATTGCCGAAACTCGTTTTCAACTAGATCCACCAAGATATCTAAAGTGGTCACTCGTTCCCTGCTTAAGCTTTAATGACTGTTTTACCTCTAAGCTGCTGTCAAATTCTGACCGTTACGCAGATGACAGCGTTGAAGCAAGAGATTTAATCGATCTCGCTGTTCTCAGGCTGCGATCGCCAATACCTCAAGTATCAATTGAGAAGGCTGAAAAAGCCTATCAGGTTATGCGCCCTTTGAAAAGAGCGTAGGCGTAGCCCGTCGTAGACATCGCACTCTTTCAGGGAAAACCAGATTACAGGGAAAAATGCTTTCTTGGCCTGCAAGTCGATCGATCTCAGATACCAAAAATTATCAACGGTATTGATTTGCTATCTACAGATTTAGGTTTATCTCACACTCCAAGGACTTTTCGAGAACAACATGATGTCTTGGCTGATTTAGAAACACAAATTGAAAAACAAGCAGATTCTTAAACAGATAGCGATCGCCAATATCCCTAAATCCTTGAAGCTGTTTGTTTAGCACTGGCGGGTTCAACAGGTAATGGTTGAGCGGCTTTCAATACCGCATCCAGCAACCCTGGAAACAGCATCTCTAAATCTTCACGCCGCAGGATGTTAATATGGTGTGTCCCTTCTTTGCGTGTAAAGACTATCCCCGACTCCCGCAAAATCTTGAAGTGGTTGGACATCGTAGACTTAGCGATCGCAAAATCAAACTTCGCACAGCATTGTTCCCCCTCTGTCGCTAACAGCCGCACAATCTCTAGCCGCACCGGATCGCCCAATGCATACAACACGCCCGGTAAAGAAATATTTTTTCTATCTGGATGATAAAGGAATCTCATAGTTGCATTATCTCATCAGGTGGCATATATTTTTATTATTCGATATTATCGAATTATAGAATTAAGTAGGAAGGCAATTTATGTCATCCATTACAAACGTCACAGAAGCCACATTCAAGCAAGAAGTCTTGGAAAGTGAAATTCCGGTATTAGTGGACTTTTGGGCACCGTGGTGCGGCCCTTGCCGGATGGTGGGCCCAGTTGTCGATGAAGTTGCTGCTGAATACGAAGGACAGGTGAAATTTGTGAAGTTGAACACAGATCAAAATCCTACTGTCGCTAGCCACTATGGAATTCGCAGCATTCCGACATTGATGGTTTTTAAAGGAGGTCGCCAGGTCGATACTGTCGTAGGGGCGGTTCCAAAAACTACCTTGAATAAGACCTTAGCACAGCATCTTTAATTTAAGTCAAGGGCATGGGGAATTGGGCATCGGGCGTTAGGAGTGCTGAGTGCTGAGTGCTGAGTGCTGAGTTAGGAGTTAGGAGTTAGGAGTTAGGAGTTAGGAGTTAAGAGTTAAGAGTTAGGAGTTTTGTTTATCTCCTTGTCCCCTAACTCCCTCACTCCCTCATCTCTGGCTCCCTTGCCCCTCTGCTCCCCAGTCCCCAATCCCAGATCGTTTTGTTTCAACTAACGGGGAAAGAGCGAAATGGACTTGAAATTGCATGGTAAATCCGCACTGGTGAGTGGCTCAACCGCTGGTATTGGTTTGGCGATCGCTCTTGGGCTAGCTCAAGAGGGTGCATCAGTAATTGTCAACGGTCGGTCTGAAGAAAGAGTAGATCAAGCGATCGCTAAAATTAAGCATTCTATACCCGACGCGAAAGTTTCTGGTGTTGTTGCTGACGCTGCCACTGCATCAGGGGTAGAGAAACTCATTCAAGAGGTTCCTCACGTTGATATACTCATAAACAATGTGGGTATTTATGAACCAAAAACCTTCTTTGATATTACTGATGAAGACTGGTTAAAGATATTTGAGGTTAACGTCCTCAGTGGAGTCCGTTTGAGTCGGCAATATCTGCAAAAGCAGCTAGAGCAAAACTGGGGGCGGATAATTTTCATCTCCAGCGAATCTGCTATTCAGATCCCAGTGGAAATGATTCACTACGGCACAACAAAGACGGCACAGCTTGCCATTGCCAGAGGTCTAGCAGAAATGACTATCGGGACTGGAGTTACGGTAAACTCCGTCCTACCTGGGCCAACCCGCTCAGAAGGAGTTGAAGATTTTATTACCAACTTGGCGCAGGAACGCGGTATTACTCGCGCTGACGTTGAGGCGGAATTTTTTCAAAATGTGCGTCCAAGTTCTTTAATCAAACGCTTTGCAACTAATGAAGAAGTAGCAGCGATCGTAGTTTATCTTTCTAGTCCCGTAGCATCGGCAACTAATGGTGCAGCTTTGCGGGTAGATGGTGGCGTTATTCGGTCGATTGTTTAGTATTTGAAGCACATGTGTCGTAAAGGCACAGCAATAGACCAAACCCTTTTCAAATCTCGTTTCCAGCCTGATGCTGGAAATGCACTTCAATTGCGGCTCTGCCGCAAGTTCGGGAGGCGGAGCCTCAACGACGAGCATTCCCAGTCGGAGACTGGGAACGAGGTAAATGACTAATAGACCTCTTGGCATTTGTGCTTTTTGCAAGAGGGGGAAAAGGGTAAAGGTTAAAGGGGAAAGGGATAATACAGAACCTTTTCCCCTTCCCCTTTCCCCTTTTCCCGACTTATGCAAGAAGTCTAATGACTAAAATAATTTGGAGATATAACCAATGACTACTGAGATCGACTTATTTTCTCCTTACCAGTTAGGAAATCTGGAACTACCTAACCGGATAGTGATGGCACCCTTAACCCGAAACCGGGCAGGTGAGGGAAACGTACCACACCAACTGAATGCTACTTACTACGTCCAACGTGCTTCCGCCGGACTGATTATTTCTGAAGCAACACAGGTAACTCCTGAAGGACAGGGCTATCCCGCGACACCAGGAATTCATTCACTAGAACAGGTGGAGGGATGGAAGTTAGTAACCGATGCCGTACATCAGCACGGCGGCAGAATTTTTCTGCAACTATGGCACGTAGGCAGGATTTCTCACCCTGATTTACAACCGAATGGAGTTTTACCTGTGGCACCTTCTGCCATTACTCCTAAAGGTGAGGCTGCAACTTATGAGGGGCCAAAACCCTTTGTTACTCCTCGTGCTTTAGAAACTTCGGAAATACCTCAGATAGTCGAACAGTACCGTCAGGGAGCCGCAAATGCCCTAGCGGCTGGGTTTGATGGCGTGGAAATTCACGCAGCTAATGGTTATTTGATAGATCAGTTTCTCCGGGATGGCACGAATCAACGCACAGATAAATATGGAGGTTCTATTGAAAATCGTGCCCGATTCCTGTTGGAGGTGACAGAGGCGGTAACTAGTGTGTGGGATTCTAACCGAGTTGGGGTACGTTTCTCTCCCAGTGGGACTTTTAACGATATGCATGACTCCAATCCTCTGGAGACATTCGGTTATGCCGCTCAAGCGTTGAACCGGTTTAATTTGGCATATCTGCATATTTATGAGGCAACAGAGGCAGATATTAGACATGGTGGGATAATAGTACCCACTAGTCATATACGCGATCGCTTTACAGGTACTCTCATGGTCAATGGTGGTTATACTCGTGAAAAAGGCGATGCAGTACTGGCAAATAAAGCAGCAGATTTAGTTGCCTTTGGCACATTATTTATATCAAACCCAGATTTACCCCGACGCTTGGCTTTAAATGCACCACTAAATGAACCAAATCAAGCAAGCTTTTACGGCGGCGGTGAAAAGGGTTATACAGACTATCCATTTTGGTCGGCGGCTAACGAGCAGGTGGTCAATGCCTAATTCTTCTCATCTAAATAATTAAAACCCACTTCCCGCACTCTAAAGTATCAAATCAAACTGAGAATTTTTAGATTTTTCCCAGATACAACATCAGTAAAATGATTGTAAAAATTGGTTTTGAACTATGAAAGATACTTTAGATGCAGCGCAAATCAAAGAACGCGTTAACGATTGGCTAGCTGCGTTTAGTCCCGGCAACAAACCCTTTGATTTCTCTCTTTTAGACAATCTCTACTGGCAAGATGAACAATTCCTCGCCTTCGATACCCTCTCACCGCAGACGACTCGAATTCAAGGATGGCAATCCTATGAGGAAATATGGAAGCCCTTCATGACAGCAATAACCCAGTGGCAAGTTAAATTAGTTGGGGATATTCAGATATTTGCAGGTGATAACATTACCGTCTCTGCTTTGCTCTTCCACAGTACAGCAACCACCATCGGGAATGAGGCGGTTGGAATTACGGCTCATGCGACGCTTGTATGGGAGAAGCGAGAGGGACAATGGCGCATTATCCACGAGCATATCTCTAACCCGGTTAACATTGCCAATTAGAAAGGAATATATTTGGATTGCCCTGCTCTTTAACGCTCTTAATCACTTTAGATATAAAATCCGAAACCCTCTCATAATCAAACTATCAGGAGAATATCATGAGTTCCATCATCCAAACCCAACCTTTAGATGTACCCAGTGCGATCGCTCAACGTCGTTCTATCAAAACTTTTAAAACAGACCCCATCGCCCCAGAACTACTCAAGCAATTGGTAGAGTTAACCGTGGCAGCGCCCAGTAGCTTCAATATTCAGGACTGGCAAATTATTCTCGTGCAAGATGAGGCGCAAAAGGCAGCCTTATCAGCAGCAGCTTGGAATCAACAGCAAATTGTCCAAGCACCAGTTACCTTTGTATTTGCTGCCGATGCGAGTGCATCTGAAAAAAACTTGAACCCGATAATTGAACAGGCTCTTGCAACTGGGGCATGGAATGAAAGCACAGCTAATTATTTTAAAACTGCTATTCCACAATTTCAAAAGACACTAGGAGACAAACAACGGGAGTATGCAATCAAAGATGCGATTATCGCTGCCACCCATTTAGTGTTAGCAGCTGAAAGTCTGGGTTTATCTACCTGTTTTATGAATGGTTGGCTTGAAGACAAGGTAAAAGAAGTGATTGGTGCAAAAGATAATCCAGATTTAGCGATCGCTGTTTTAGTTCCTGTTGGCTATGCCGCAGAACCACGCTTAAATCCAGGTCGTTTGCCATTCTCCTCCAACGTCTCTGTGGATAGAATTGGTAATCCTTATGCAGGGTAGTTTTTTCTAAATTGGGAATGGAGCATTGGGCAATAGTTATTCTCCCACTGCTCCCCTTAATCCTTGTACTAAATCTGTCAAATTCATTCATTTTTACGGTTAGAGAGACGCGATAAATCGCCGTCTCTACAAGGAATTTATCCGTCAATTAGTTCTTGACAGACTACTCCCCAGTCCCCAATCCCCACTTATGTCCTTACCCTCCTTCCTAGCGCGTCGTTCGTTCCACTATGGCTGGATCGTAGCTGGTTTAACATTCCTAGCCTTGCTGGTGGCAGCCGGAATCCGCTCTGCTCCGGGAGTTTTTATAGTGCCTCTCGAACAAGAGTTTGGCTGGAGTAGAGCGACTATATCTTTGGCAATCTCCATTAACTTAGTACTCTACGGATTAATTGGCCCTTTTGCTGCCACAGTTATGGAGCGAATCGGCATTCGGCGGATGATGGTATTCTCGCTTGCTGTCATTGCGCTCGGTGTCGGTTTAACCACTTTGATGTCAGCTTCTTGGCAACTAGTTTTGCTGTGGGGTGTAGTTGTCGGTTCTGGTAGCGGAGTTATTGCCTTAGTTTTAGGTGCTATTGTCGTCAATCGCTGGTTTTGGGAAAAGCGGGGTTTAGTTCTGGGGATCTTAACCGCCAGTACAGCCACGGGACAACTAGTGTTTCTACCGATGCTGGCTTCAATAGCCGATCGCTTTGGGTGGCGAACTGCGGCTTTGGCTCTGACTGGTGCAGCACTTCTAATTATTCCAGCGATCGCAGTCTTTATGCGCGATCGTCCGGCGGATGTCGGTTTGCGAGCCTTTGGCGACAACAGCGAAACTGTGGAAATATTACAGCCTAAAGTCAATTCCATCGCCTCCACTCTTAACGCCCTCTGGCTGGGAATGCGTAATCGAGACTTCTGGCTGTTATTTGGTAGCTTTTTTATCTGTGGTGCAAGCACAAATGGGTTAATTGGAACTCATCTAATTCCTGCTTGTATTGACCACAATATACCTGAAGTCAAGGCTGCTGGGCTTTTGGCAATCATGGGACTATTCGATTTTTTTGGAACTACTATGTCCGGTTGGCTATCTGACCGTTGGAACAATCGCTACTTATTGTTTTGGTACTACGGACTGCGCGGTTTATCTTTGATTTTCTTGCCCTTCAGTTTCAATTTTTCCTTCTATGGACTTTCCATTTTTGCCGTCTTCTATGGACTTGATTGGATTGCCACCGTACCACCAACAGTCCGTCTTGTTGCCAACGCCTTTGGTAAAGAAAATGTCGGTGTGATGTTCGGTTGGATTGTCGCAGGACATCAGCTTGGTGCAGCGACAGCAGCATTCGGAGCCGGAGTCTTGAGAACTTGGACGGGTAGTTATTTACAAGCGTTTATTTTATCAGGCGTTCTCTGTCTGATTGCCGCAGTTTGTGTGCTGCAAATTGGTCAAACTCCCACTAAGGATAATTATCTCGTAGAGAAGAATTCGTAGAGTGTGCGTCAGTATTAGGATACAGCAACATTTTTGAGGATAGTCATCGGCCCTTGGGTTTTGAGAATCTCCATTTCTGCTGCGTTTCGCACCAGCAGCGCACCAGCAAATCCTAATGAATTCACAGAGATAGATTGGAAATGCTCTTGCGATCGCGGTACGATTAACATCCATTCTCGTGTCGCTAGCAGATTGTAAGCACCAGATTGCTTTGGATCTAAACCTACAGCGTGACGCAAAGCGTGATAAACTTCCAATGTTGCTTGGGCCCCTGCCAATGGCGATCGCACCCAATTAGAATTTAGTGGTGCGAAAGCGTGTACAAAAGGAAGTTTTGCTGAAGTTGCATTCGAGTTTTGAAATTGTGCTGATGTTAGTAAAGCTTCAATCGGTATTTGCAACCCTGAAGGGGCAAGTGGTAGGGGTACTAATTGTAAGTGCTTGTGTCGCTGACTAGCACCTGCGGTTTTGCTACTGTTGTAAAATGCTAAACCATCGAAATCAGCCAAACAAGCCCACATAGCCGTAAAATCTTCCAGGGTGAGTAAGCTTTCTTGTTCCTCGAAACCACGGGTGATGATTAGCAGATGATAATCTACAACATTGAATTTATTTAAAATAGATACATGGGTATCGGAGATATCCGCCACAAATAAATCCTCTTCGTAAGGCAAAAAAGGATTAAATTCTTCACCAGAAGTAACAGATTGTTTTTCCTGTTTATCCTTCGCTGCTTTTTTGCGATTCAGATTAGACAAAATCCGTACCAAAAAGCGCACGCCATCCTGTTCAACAAATTCAAATTCTGTTGGAATCGAGAGTAGCGCCCCGCATTGCAAAGCATATTCAGTTCGTTCTTTAACACTTGTCCATAAAGTGTCAGGTTTAAGTAAGATTTTCCCCTGTGCCATTTTCATTCCTTCAGGCATGATGAAGAGTAGACTTCTTGGCATTTGTCGGGTAAAGGGGAAGGGTTAAAGGGGAAAGGATGGAATTTTCCCTTCCCCTTTAACCTTTAACCTTTCCCCAACATCTTGGCATTTGTTACTTTTGTAAGATGTGTAGTGCTAAGTTTGGTAAAGAGTACGCAGCGATGTACGTCTCTACGAATGACTATATTCCAATACGGTTCAATAAAATACCAAAGCTTTCACAACAACGCAATACCTTTGCAACAAAACTGTCATAAATCATATCTACATTAGTAATACATCTAAATATCCTTCCAGACAGCAATGCAAAACGAATCTCGCGACAGAGAACACCCATCAAATAGCATTTTACATAACACTGCTGATGCCAAATATTATAAACCCTGGCGAAAAGCTGCCGCCTCTCTATCGCTGGTGCTGCTGGGATCGGGGATGACGTTGGCAGGCGGCTATCTAGCTGGACACTCTCAGCAGGTGTCTGAAAATGCATCTAATTTGGCAGTAAGTCGAGTAAATGCTGCTCCTCCATTACCAGCAGCTACAGATCCTAACTTTGTTACCCAGGTGGTGCAAAAGGTAGGGCCTGCTGTAGTGCGAATTGACTCTTCCCGAACCGTAAAAACCCAGTTACCAGATGAATTTAACGATCCACTCTTCCAACGTTTTTTTGGTTCTCAAATACCAGAACAACAGGATCGCGTAGAACGGGGTACTGGTTCAGGTTTTATTATTAGTGCTGATGGTCGTATTCTTACCAACGCCCACGTAGTTGATGGTGCTGATACCGTAACAGTAACACTCAAGGATGGGCGTAGCTTTAAAGGTAAAGTGTTAGGAAAAGACGAGTTAACCGATGTTGCTGTTGTCAAGATTCAGGCAGATAATCTTCCGTTAGTAGCCTTGGGTAACTCAGATCAACTACAACCCGGAGAATGGGCGATCGCGATCGGCAACCCCCTTGGATTAGATAATACAGTAACTACCGGAATCATTAGTGCCACCGGACGCAGTAGCAATCTAATCGGCGCTCCCGATAAGCGAGTAGAGTATATTCAAACCGACGCCGCAATTAACCCCGGTAACTCCGGCGGCCCCCTGCTAAATTCTCGCGGTCAGGTAATTGCGATGAATACAGCCATTATTCAAGGGGCACAAGGATTAGGCTTTGCTATTCCTATCAACACAGCACAACGCATTTCTAGTCAACTAATAGCTACAGGTAAAGTAGAACATCCTTACTTGGGAATTCAAATGGTGGGGTTAACACCTCAGCTAAAACAAAATATCAACTCAGATCCCAATAGCGGTTTGAGTGTCAATGAAGATAAAGGTGTATTAGTTGTAAAAGTTGTACCAAATTCACCAGCTGCTAAAGCAGGGATACGTGCTGGTGATGTAATCCAAACCCTTGGAGGTCAACCAGTCACAGATGCCAGCAGTGTCCAAAGGGCTGTAGAAAATAGCCAAGTTGGGAGCGATTTACGTATGGAATTACGTCGCAATGGGCAGAATCTTAACATAGCTGTGCAACCTGGTGCTTTCCCCACCCAAACCCAAGTGCAATAAAAGTTTTGCGATCGTTTTCTATCAATTGAATAAAAGTGAATTTTCTGGGATGGGTATTTTACTCGTCCCTTTTTTTCAGGTGGCAAAATTGAGTTGTAGTAACCGTATTGCCGTCAGGTAGGCAGTGTCCCAAACATTAAAATCGGAGTTTTCGGTATTAATAGTTTTACCTTATTAAAATTGTTTTATTCAATAGCAGAGTTATGTTTACAATTTTTATCCATGACATTAGTCACGGTTCAACTAATGACCTTTCTCACTAGTGTATAGCTCTTTTTAACCCTAGTATTTATTTGTCGAAGAGATGAATATTTGGGCAAATATTCATCTCTTTGATGTCAATATCATAAAAGGGAAGTTTGCGAATGAGTATTAAAAGAATGCTTGCTAGTGCGGCACTGATTTTACCAATTGCTGTTACCTTTATTCCTTTTCAAGCCGATGCTCAGATCAGACGACCAGTCAGGCGATCGGTTCCAGTTAGAATAATCAGAAGACCAGTGCGATTTAGAGTTCATACCCCTGTTCAAGCCAGAAGGAGGATAGTGGTTCCTGGACGTTGGGTGCAAACAAATCGTGGTCGCCGCTGGATACCTGCTCGCTATGTATATCGATAAAAAGTCTTACAATTGCAAAAAAAATATTGATGGATAATATTTTTTTTACAATTTTTTCATAGCTTTAGTTATTGTTTAAAAATCCCCTTTAGAATCTTTCTAAAGGGGCATAATTTTTATATACAAAAAAATCCTAGTTTGTAGTGAGCGATTTATCGCTTCTTGGGATCGATCGGTACTTTAGTCCTGACTACAAACTTTTAATGCTGCCCCCTTTTTATCAACCGAGCGTCTCCAAATGCCTTTCCTGGTATCTTCGCAGCGTGAATTAAGATGGGATTATCCACTGTTTTTGCCTCTTGAAAATCCTCTGTACCTACTTTACATCCGACTTGTATATACACGGTAGCGATGCCTTGGGGAAAGGGGCTGGGTATGGGGTGCTTTTATTACGAGCAATTTAACGGACATCATATTACTCCTAAATTCTGCTGTATATCAGCTTAATTCCTTGAAATCCCAAGAAACCCAAAGAGCTAAAGCTACGCTTTGTCTCCCCTAACAGCTAGCCTATTGCTTTTTAAATTTGTATGTGATAATTTCTGCTTGTAGTCAATTCAGCGGTTATCCGATGGACTTACAGTACTTAAAGGAATTAATATAACTGCTAAGAGGCTTCCTAATAAAAATATCCAACTACAAATGATTGTGAGACACCTCACAAAATTGGATGATTGATTTCTTGGAAATCCCTAAATGATAGGTAAAGACGAGAGTGCTGGAGTTGACTTCTAGACTCTCATTCTTATTTTCTCTTTTTATAAAAGGAGCAGGGGAGCAGCACTTCTCTACGAGAGGCTGCGCTCTGTAACCGAGGAGAAGTTGCAGTCAGTTTTCCCCTATACACCTTCCCACCTCTAATACGGTTCGGTTAAAGGTGAAAGGAGAAAGGATGTATTAAAAACCTTTCCCCTTTAGCTGCAAACCCACTCCCCAGACCACAAGGAAAGTGAAAAATGCTTATCCGAACCGTATTGTCTCCATCTCTGCCTCTTGTGTCCAGTCCCCAATTTTCAATCTGGCGATAGCAAATCTAAAATTCAAAATTGTATGACTAAAGTATTCATTCTCGATGCCAACAAACAACCGTTATATCCAGTACGCATCAGCCATGCTAGGCTGCTATTGTCACAAGGTAAAGCTACTGTATTTCAGCGATATCCTTTTACTATCATTCTGAAGGAGTCCCTTTCTCATTTAAAACTTGAGCAACTTGGCTTCAAGATTCATCATAGTATTAAAATAAATCGTAATTGAATTCTTAATTACGAACTTGTACTGAGTTTGTCCTGAGCGTAGTCTTAGGACGTAACCGTTGGCCTGGTCACTGAGCGTAGTCGAAGTGCAGCCTCTCCAAGAGTTGTATTACTAATTACTAAGTCGTAATTAGTTAATCTTAGTCGCCTCCTAAACAGAGGAATATAGATGACGAACCACACTATTTTAGAACCGTTACCAGAAGACCAATGGTTTATTGAGAGCCAGGAACTACGATCCTTTGTCGCAACAGTGCGGGAAATTACCGCTAGCACTGTTGACGATCGCACACAAACTCTAGCTAGACTAGAACCCTATTTTCAAGAACTGCTTGCTCAACAGGAATGGCTACCGGAAGAGTTTGCCCAAGTTAATCCCGAAAGCCGGATGGGTGGCGGTATTGGTCAATGGCTGCTTTATCGCGCTAAAGACCGTTCGCTGTCGGTATTCAGTTTGGTAATTCCCCCAGGTTCAACGACTCCTGTCCACGATCATTTAGCTTGGGGATTGATTGGTTTATACAAGGGCGATCAAGAAGAAACAGTCTATCGCCGTGTAGATACCGGTGATACCGAAGGACATGCACAATTACAAGTAACTGAAGTGCGATCGCTTCAACCAGGGGATATCTACCGCCTCTTGCCCCCAGATGGTGATATCCACGCCGTCAAAACCACATCCCAGAGCGCATCTGTATCCATTCATACTTTGGGTAATGATACTGGTTGCGTCTTGCGTCACCAGTTCATCCCAGCATCTCACAGCGTCAAATCCTTTCGCTCTGGATATTCCAACGCTCCCTGTAAAGAAGAGGAGGAAAAAGAACATGGCCAATTATATTAGACCAAAACCCCCAGTTTTCGAGCGAGTTGAAGACGAACGCCTGCACCGCAAGCAACGCCTCGCCGCTGCCTTTCGCCTGTTTGGTAAGTTTGGCTTCAGTGAGGGAATCGCAGGCCATATTACGGCTCGCGATCCTGAGTTTACAGACCATTTCTGGGTCAATCCCTTCGGGGCATACTTTGGTCATATCCGAGTTTCTGACCTGATTTTAGTTAACAAAGAAGGTGAGGTGGTTAAAGGCGATGCTGAGGTAAACCAAGCTGCTTTCGCCATCCATTCTCAGATTCATGAAGCTCGACCGGATGTCATCGCCGCGGCTCACGCCCATTCACTTTATGGTAAAGCCTGGTCTAGTTTGGGGCGTCTCCTTGACCCCTTGACTCAAGATTCTTGTGCTTTTTACGAAGACCATGCCCTGTTTGACGATTTTACAGGTGTTGTTTTAGAAACTTCTGAAGGTCAGCGATTGGCGCAAACCTTGGGGCCAAAGAAAGCCATAATCCTACGTAACCATAGCATTTTAACTGTGGGACATACAGTTGATGAAGCTGCTTTTTGGTACATTAGCTTGGAGCGATCGTGCCAAGGCCAACTGTTGGCTGAAGCTGCGGGTAGACCTACTACTATCAAACACGAAACAGCCCGTTTAACACAAACTCAAGTGGGGTCACATGTAAGTGGGTGGTTCAGTTTTCAGCCGCTTTACGACCGGATTGTGCGCGAAGAACCCGATTTACTAAATTAGTGCTGTATTTTTTGGCATTAGGATAATAAGCGGGGAAGTATGCAGTTAACTCACTTCCCGCTATTGTGATGTCCACTAAACTTAAATTTATTTATATACTCCGGTAAACCTATAAGTTTATAGTATTGCTATAGTTCAGAGAAATCATTTTGATGATTAACCAAATCTTGCGCCGCTTAATTCCCAAGTGGATATCGTTGATAAAATTCAGGAATATCCCCTTTAACAACCAACATAAATTATTCTTTTCTTTTCCTTTACCAGTAGTGGGGGCTTTTGTTACAGGTCTTTGTCTGAGCTTGCTATTTGCTGCTTGTTCATCGACACCTACTGTTAATGCCCCTAATGCCAATGCCACATCTCAGGGGAATTCTACTTCCACTAAAGCAACAGTAGTCAGAGTTGGCTATCAAAAATCGACCATTTTGCTGAGAACTAAGGGTGTTTTAGAAAAGCGTTTGGCACCAGAAGGAATAACTGTAAAGTGGACTGAATTTCAAGCGGGGCCACAACTACTAGAAGCGATGAATGTAGGTAGTATTGACATTGGCCCTGTGGGAGAATCACCGCCAATCTTTGCCCAAGCTGCGGGAACATCACTAACTTATGTTATTGGTACTGCGGCTACTCCGGCTAGTTCAGCAATTCTTGTTCCTCAAAATTCGCAAATTCAAAAACTTACTGACTTGAAGGGCAAAAGAGTTGCCTTTCAAAAAGGATCTAGTGCCCATTTATTGTTAGTCCAAGCTTTAGAAAAAGCCGGATTAAAATATACAGACATTGAACCTAAATATTTAGCTCCAGCTGATGCTCGTGCTGCATTTGTGAAAGAGAGTGTAGATGCTTGGGTAATTTGGGACCCTTTCTATGCTGCGGCTCAAGAGGCAACTAAAGCCAGAGTCCTAATTGATGGTACAGGAATTAATAAACAGGGAGGATATTATTTGATGACTCGCAAATTTGTCACTGAAAATCCTCAAACTGTCAAGGCAATAGTGGAGGAAATTAAAAATCTCGAAGAATGGTCTAAACAGAATCGAGAAGAGGTAGCAAAAACTCTCGCACCTGTGTTAGGAATTGACTTGGAGACGATGAAAAAAGCAACTAACAGGCGGACTTTTGGGATTGTACCAATTGACGACAATCTGATAAATCTACAACAAGGTGTTGCAGATACATATTACAAATTGAAGTTAATTCCCAAACAGATAAATGTGAAAGATGCAATGTTGACAAAAGAAGAATATGCTGCTTTCTCACCAAAAACTTAAACTAGTACAATGAATCGGCTGTAGGGGCATAGAGATGTATGCACCTACAGATGAAATTGGTATTAGTAGCAAATTTGAAAATGTAAATCTTGGAATTGATTATGACTAATCCTACAGAACTACTGCGATCGCGTTACGGTGAAATTCCCTTCAATCCCGAAATTGCATGGAATGATTCGCTAACAGCACTACTATCTCACCGTTCAATTCGGTCTTATTTAGCCGATCCTTTACCACAGGGAACTCTGGAGTTACTAATTGCAGCTGCCCAATCTGCATCTACTTCCTCGAATTTGCAAACTTGGAGTGTGGTAGCAGTCGAAGATCGACAGCGCAAAGAGGAGTTATCCAAGCTAGCGGGAAACCAAGCACATATTAAGCAGGTTCCTTTATTCTTGGTTTGGTTAGCAGATTTGGCGCGTCTAAGTCATGTTGCTGACAGTCGCGGCATATCTCATGATGCGCTGGAATATTTGGAAATGTTTGTGATGGCAACAATTGATGCAACGTTGGCGGCGCAAAATGCCGCAGTTGCAGCTGAGTCACTTGGTTTAGGAACAGTATATATCGGTGGAATCCGAAACCACCCGCAAGAGGTAGCACAGATATTGAATTTGCCGTCCTCTGTGTATGCTGTATTTGGATTGTGTGTAGGCTATCCAAATCCGGAAGTAGAAGCGGCGATTAAGCCAAGGTTGCCCCAGTCAGCTGTGCTGCATCGTGAAACCTATAAATTGGCAGAACAAGAAGAAGCGATCGCTCACTACAACGACATCATCAAAGAATTCTATACTGAACAAAAGATGAATGTTCCTGGTGATTGGTCAGAACACTCAGCCCAACGCATTGCCACTGTAGAATCATTGAGAGGACGCGATCGCTTGCGTGAAGCTCTTAATAACCTGGGCTTCAAATTGCTGTAAACAAGAAGAATCAAGATTATGGATTTGCAACTCCGTGGCAAAGTCGCCTTAGTGACAGCTGCTAGTAAAGGTTTGGGCAAAGCTACAGCCAGGCAATTTGCCCGTGAGGGTGCAAAAGTTGCTATCTGCGCCCGCAGTGAGTTAATTGACAAAACTGCTGCGGAGATTAAAAGCGAAACAGGTACAGAAGTGCTACCTCTGCGTGCGGATGTTACTAATCAAGAAGATATTGAACGGGTAATTAACGCCACAGTGGAAAAATTCGGCGGGTTAGATATCCTCGTTACCAACGCTGGAGGCCCACCTGCTGGCAGTTTTGATGATATCGATTTGGCAACTTGGGAAACTTCGCTCAACTTGACTTTGCTGAGTGCGGTACGTCTGGTAAAGTACGCTCTACCTCACTTACGCCAATCTACTGCACCAGCAATTCTGACCATCACCTCAACCTCAACTAAACAACCAGTCCAAAATCTGGTTTTATCTAATTCCATTCGATTAGCAGTGATTGGTTTAACGAAAACTCTCAGCCAAGAACTGGGTAGCGATAAAATTCGCGTCAACAGTATTCTACCAGGCTGGACATATACAGAACGGGTAGAAGAATTAATTAACGCCCGCATCGTTAAAAGTGGTGAAACGAAAGAAGCAGAAATTGCTAGAATCAATGAAACAGTCCCTTTGGGTCGTATGGGGACACCTGAAGAGTTTGCCAATGTTGCGGTATTTCTGAGTTCACCAGCAGCCTCATTTGTGAACGGAGTCATGCTGCAAGTAGATGGCGGAATTATTCAAAGCACATTTTGAGCGGCTCGATCCATCGAACAGAATTCAGGAGTCAGGAATCAGAATTCAGAATGAATTCTCTACGACTGGCGGCTAGCGAGTCATCGTACCCTTACGCAGTTTTCCTCCTGCCCCCGTTCGACTACGCTCACGGCAAGCCTTTCCCTGCCCGGTTGTTGAGTTTCGACTACGCTCAACTGCTGCGTAATCGAACCCCTACCTTCCTCAAAAAACTAACTTTGACTACTTTCATCATTTCTTCAATTGTTCCAAATAGACAGCAACCACTATCATAATGCTGTTACATCTTTGTTAAGAATAGTTACAACTTCTTAACACAAGGAAATATTTCTTATGGAAGTCTCACTTGAAAAGAATGCACCACATCGGGTTGTTATCGTTGGTGGCGGCTTTGGTGGACTGTATACAGCAAAAGCTTTGAAGAAAGCAAATGTAAATGTTACTCTCATTGATAAACGTAACTTTCACCTATTTCAGCCGCTTTTATATCAAGTTGCCACAGGTACGCTATCACCTGCTGATATTTCTGCACCATTGCGATCTGTATTCAGCAAAAGCAAGAATACAAAAGTGTTGTTGGGAGAGGTAAATGATATCGATCCAAAAGCGCAAGAAGTTATTCTGGGTGATGAAGTAGTACCTTATGACACATTGATTGTCGCCACAGGTGTTAACCATTCCTATTTTGGTAAGGATAACTGGAAAGAATTTGCTCCTGGCTTGAAAACTGTTGAAGATGCCATAGAAATGCGTCGCCAGATATTTTCGGCATTTGAAGCAGCAGAAAAAGAAACCGATCCTGAAAAACGCCGTGCTTTATTGACTTTTGTGATTGTCGGGGGTGGGCCTACCGGTGTAGAATTATCCGGGGCGATCGCAGAATTAGCATACCAAACTCTCACAGAAGATTTCCGCAGCATTAACACCTCAGAAGCGAGAATTGTACTATTGCAAGGTGGCGATCGCATCCTTCCACACATTTCACCAGAATTATCGAAAGTAGCAGCAGAATCTTTGCAAAAGTTGGGTGTGGCTGTCTATACCAACACCAGAGTGACAAATATTGAAGGTAACATCGTTACTTTCAAGCAAGGCGATGAATTGACAGAAATTACCTCAAAAACTATCTTGTGGGCAGCAGGTGTTCAAGGTTCGCCTATGGGGAAAGCCCTAGCAAAAAGTACAGGTGTAGAGTGCGATCGCGACGGACGTGTAATTGTAGAACCGGACTTGTCTATCAAGGGTTATAACAACATTTTTGTAGTGGGAGATTTAGGCAACTTTTCCCATCAAAATGGTAAACCCTTACCTGGTGTTGCACCTGTAGCCAAACAACAAGGAGAGTATGTAGCTAAACTCATTAAACGCAGGCTGCAAGGTGAGACTTTGCCACAATTTCGTTACAATGACGTAGGTACTTTGGCGATGATTGGGCAAAATCTAGCTGTTGTAGATTTAGGCTTAGTCAAACTCAAAGGTTTCATTGCTTGGCTCTTTTGGCTAGTAATTCACATCTACTTCTTAATCGAGTTTGACACTAAAGTAGTAGTAGCAATTCAGTGGGGATGGAATTATATCACTCGTAATCGTCGCTCTAGATTGATTACAGGCCGAGATGGTTTTGTAGAAGGAAAAACTGTTAACAAGAGGGTGCAACAGCCTTCTGGCACACCTCTGTAACTTCAGGCATGATACCCGATAGGACTCATATCGTACAGGGAGCAGGGGAGCAGCACTTCGGCTACGCTCAGTGACCAGGGAGCAGGGGAGCAGGGGGGAAGAGGCTGTGTAGCAAACGCTATAAACCCTTTAAATTATTTACTGTCGTAGCTGGCGATCGCAACAATCGTAGATAAAGGAACTTCCGCAAAATACTGTTGCTGAAATTGTTCTTCTCGAACAGCAGCTAAAAATCGCGCAACTGCTTCGTCAGCAAGGTTTTCGGCACTATCGTTTGGATTCCAGGTAATTTGTAAAGAACGGTCTTGTCGTTGAACTGTGAACCCTAAATATTTTAAAGCTTTGATGCCGACAAGTAAGGTTTGGTCGCTAACGCCGATTTTCTCTAAAAGTTGTCCGCGGGTAACTAGTTGATTTGTGCGACTGAGATATTTGGCAATTCCGACAAGAGTCAGCCAAATTTGATTGGGTGGTTGATGGTTAGGTTTAGACCAAGCGATCGCTAATTGTTGCTGATTCTCAAGCCCAGACGTAGAGCGGCCGATCGCCAAACATCGCCGCAACCACATACGTAAATCATCCCAATTTGTGGGACAATCTTCAATAATTAGTCCTGAATGTTGAATTGCTGAGTGTTCCTGATTCCGTAAGTCTAGGATGAAGGGTGTTAGCGATAGCGGGGCGTTGAGTGCTGAGTTAGCAGAAGAACGCACGGCAATTAATCTGATTTCATAACGTTTTTTGAAGGTGTTGTAGTCTAGTTCTGCTATGCAATCACATCTTCCTATGGGCAATTCATCTTTGTAATGTCCCCACCATAAGCCAGGAAAAGCACTTCTGCTAGAGTCATCCCGAATATCAAACTCAGCTTTAATGTACTGCACCTTTTTCCCTTGCCAATCCTGCTGATTGCGATGCCAAGAATTTTCAAACCAGCAGTTTTGAATTAGCAATTTCGGAACAGGATTACCCATTCCACAAGGTTCTAACAGTTTCAGTTCCAAAAATAACTCTTTCCCCAAGTCTGCTACCGTTACCGTCAAGTCTGCTTGTACAGTTGGCGTTAAAGTTGTACTACCCAAAGATTGCCGCAACTGCTGATTAATCGCCGCTGTAAATAAAGGAATATTCTCCACCAACAAACTCAAACCTGCTGCAAAGGGATGTCCCCCAAAGCGATGTAACAAATGTGCTTGCTCTTTCACCAGCTGGTATAAATCGACAGAATTAACCGAACGAGCGGAACCCCTTGCAAGCAGAGGGGCAGAGGGGCGGAGGGGCAGAGGAGAAGTATTGCTCCCCTGCTCCCCTGCTCCCTGGTCACTGAGCGTAGCCGAAGTGCTGCTCCTCTGCTCCCCTGCTTCCCTGCTCCCCTGCTCCTCTGCTCCTTCCGTACTCAACAAAATCGTCGGGCGTCCTGTTTCTTGTGCTATCTGTCCCGCAACTAAGCCCAATACACCCGCAGGCCATTGGGCATCTTCTAAGACAATGACGCTGGTGGTTGATAAGTCTAATTGAGTAAGTTTTTGCGCCACCTGTGCTTGCACATCTTTTTGTAAAGATTTGCGGCGGGCGTTGGCGAGTTCTGTAACTTCAGCTAGTTCGTTACAACGTTTGACATCCCGACTAGTTAATAATTCCACGCAGAAACTAGCATCGCCTTGAATGCGACTAACGGCGTTAATTCTTGGCCCCAAACCAAAAGAAATATCTGTGGGGCGATCGCCACTTTTCTGGCACAATTCTAATAATCTTCCTACCCCTGGACGCCTCCGCGCTGCTGCTGGCTGTTTAAAATCTTCTTGCAGTCGTTGAATTCCCATCTGTGCCAAGTAGCGACAATCTCCACTTAACTGCACTAAGTCAGCAATTAATCCAACTGCAACTAAATCTAATAAATCTTCTAACGGATATTTAGCAACATTGGGCAGAGTTTGATATAGTGCCTCCACCAACTTATAAGCTACCGCCACCCCGGAAAGATTAAATAACTGATGTTCTTTTGGAAAATAGCGAGGATTGATAATCGCTACAACAGGGGGGCGTTCGGCTGGTAAAGTGTGATGGTCTGTAACTATTACATCTATACCTAGCTGTTTAGCATAGATAATTTCTTCAACATTTGTGCTACCTGTATCGCAAGTAACAATTAATTTGCAACCTTCTTTTGCTAAGTTATCAATTCCTTGATTATTAAGTCCGTGGGATTCTTTCAGGCGATTGGGAATGTAGTAAACTAGCTGAGTATTTTGAGCATAAAACTGCCCCAATCCATCCCAAAGTACCGATGTAGCGGTAATCCCATCGGCATCGAAATCTCCCCAAATGGCGATTTTGTCTTTAGTATTATATGCTTGTTGCAACCGTGCGATCGCCAGATGCATTTCTTGCCCAAACTCCAAGGGACTTGCTGGTTGATAAACTTTATAGTTGATAAAAGCTGTTAATTGTTGACGATCTTTAATACCTCGTTGCCACAACAACTGCGCTGCATACAGTCCATTTGATGCAGGTGTATACTGTTTCACTGCTTGGATAAACCACTCTGGTGGTTGTTCAGTTGCTGTTATAGTCCACTGCTGTTGTTCTGGCATACAAACAAAGTTAGGATTTAGAAGTTAAAACTCTTAAAATACAAGGATAATTTGTAAACCTGTGGAGTTGAATTTTAGAAGAGTGAAGAAAGGTTCCAGGAATTGCTCAGATAATCTGGTCATCAAACTTAAATTCAAGTACAACAATATCATCGAAAACGTAAAAGACTGAAGTCAACCAAGCATAATTTTCTAAAATTATTTAACTTTGCTTACAATGATACAGCTTATTTTTACCTATTTAATTGTTGTATAAATTTAAATTTATTTAAGTAAAGTTTCATAATTTAGTTGTATATAAATAGCAGATGTCTCTAGTAGATTCTTTATATCATTTTTATCAGTAATTTGTGAGCTAAATCACACTAGGGAACTCAGCACCGAAATAAAATTCTATTTGTACATAAAATATTACATATAAAATGATGGAATTACTTCAACTAATGTTGGTGCTAGGTACAGTAGTTGGTGTTACAGACGGGAACACAATTTTGGTTAAAGATAATGCAGGACAAACAACTATAGTTAAGTTAGCATGTATTAACGCACCAGAGGCAACTGACAAGCGCTATGGTTTAGCAGCAACACAAAGGCTAAAACAGCTATTACCACCTCAAACTCCCGTCGTGATTAGAAGCACAGAACAAATTAAAAATGGTCGCCCAGCGGGTGAAGTGTTTGTAGATAATCGGTCAGTAAATCTCTTTTTAGTAGAGTCAGGTAATGCGGTCGTTGACCAAGAATCTTTACAAAATTGCTATGAGAGCAAAACCCAATTTTTAATTGCAGAAGCTAATGCTAAAAATAAGCATTTGGGTTTGTGGCAACAATCAAAATTACAGTTGAAGTTACATACCAAGTAAGCGCTGACATTATCAGTTATAATAACCTAGAGCAATTTTAGGACAATACTGTTCAGAATGAGCAACAAAACCCTAATGTAGAGACGCGATTTACCGCGTCTTAAAAGACAAATTATCTACATCAATAATCCTTAACTGAATCGTCTTAAATTTTAGGATTACTGTACTTATTTCCCTATTTGAGATTTTTCATATTTAATTTTTGTCAATAAATAATATCATGTATGCTTGACTACTTATGAGACATCTTGCAAAAGTAAATTTTGCAAGATGTCGAGGAAAAATTAAAGTGCTAAGGGAAATTAATTCTATCCCTTTCCCCTTTACCCCTTCCCCTTTACCCCATTGATTGTTGCGTTTTTAATATCACCAATCAACTCATCAATCCTTGATTGAGTAGTGTTCCAAGAACACATAAAACGTACTCCTCCCACACCAATAAATGTATAAAACTGCCAGTTCTTGGCTTTTAAACTGTGAATAACTTCTTCAGGTAATTTCACAAATACGGCGTTAGCTTCTCTAGGAAACATCAAATCAACACCTTCTATATTTGATAGTTGATTTTCTAAGTATTCAGCACATTGATTAGCATGTCTAGCATTTTTTAGCCAAGCACCAGTTTCTAATAAACCCAACCAAGGAGCCGAAATAAACCGCATTTTTGAAGCTAGCTGGCCTGCTTGCTTGCATCGATAATCAAAATCTTCTGCTAGCGCTTTATTGAAGAAAAGAATGGCTTCACCTAATGCCATTCCATTCTTGGTACCACAAAAACATAATACATCCACCCCAGTTTTCCAAGTAATTTCAGCAGGGCTTTTATTCATAGCGGCAACTGCATTTGCAAAACGAGCGCCATCCATGTGAAGTTTTAAGTTATATTGATTTGCAACTTCTTTAATACTTAAAAGTTCTTCAATAGAATATAAAGTTCCTAATTCAGTTGATTGCGTAATACTAATAACTTTAGGTTTGGGATAATGAATGTCAGTACGTTTGGTGACAATTGACTCTATAGCCTGTGATGTTAATTTGCCATTCTTACCGTGAGCAAGTAGTAGTTTAGAGCCATTAGATGCAAATTCCGGTGCGCCACATTCATCTGTTTCTATGTGAGATGTCTCATGGCAAATGACGCTGTGATATGACTGGCAAAGAGCAGCTAAAGATAAAGAATTTGCGGCTGTGCCGTTAAAGGTAAAAAATACTTCACAATCAATTTCAAAGAGTTCCCGAAAATAATCTGTTGCTTTTTGAGTCCATTCATCATTTCCATAAGCTGGAACACTACCTTGATTTGCCCTAATTATATATTCCAGTGCTTCTGGACAAATCCCAGAAGAATTATCACTTGCAAACTGTTCTAATTGGTTACTCATAATTTTTACTTTGCTTTTTAACAGTAGTTGTTACAATACTAGTAAATAATTTTGGGCTTTGCCAAATCATTGAAGAGTAATGCTATTAATATTTCCAATGATTTAATAATTCTGCTAATTACAATAACTTTGGATAGCAGAAAGCTAATTTTTTAGAGCTATAGTTAATAATTAATGAAAAAGAAGATTTTTGACTTATATAAAAAATAGCGAGTCTGAACCTTTTGATTTTCACAACTTAAATCTGACTTTTCTATCTTGTATCAACCTGAATCGTTATCAAGTTAAGTGGGATATTAATAATATATAAATTACTTTGCTGATGTCTACAGAAAACTGAAATCTTATTTTCACATCACTGAGATGTTTAATTAC
Organism: Nostoc sp.; assembly: GCF_036917375.1. Taxonomy (GTDB): domain Bacteria; phylum Cyanobacteriota; class Cyanobacteriia; order Cyanobacteriales; family Nostocaceae; genus Nostoc. The sequence continues at coordinate 12,491 of NZ_JBALDN010000086.1, read as the reverse complement.
TACGGTGTCTTCGTCAGCTTGGCGTTGAGGATATTTCGAGACGATAAACATCGCCAATAACTAAATATTATGCTAAAAAAATAAAGTTTGCTAATTAAAATGCTAATTATTTACTTATAATACACTATACAATGTACTACCGATCGCCATGAAATCACTATTGGGCATATTTGTCCTTTGTTAGTTCTCAGTAGTCATTTGTTTATTTTCTACTGACTAATGACCAACGATCGATGACCAATACTTCGGCTGCGCCCAGTACAAGTGACTAATAACTAATGACTGAACCATTGATTGAACTGAAAGGTGTTTCTAAGTCCTTTGGTAGCCATAAAGTTCTAGATAATGTAGACTTGACCATTTACCGGGGAGAAGCACTGGGGATTATTGGGCCATCAGGGACGGGTAAATCAACAATCTTACGAGTAATAGCGGGGTTACTTAGTCCCGATGAAGGAGAAATTTATGTGCAAGGAGTGCGGCGAGAGGGTTTGATTGAGGATGGCGGCCAGCAGGTTGGCATTGGTATGGTGTTTCAGCAGGCGGCGCTATTTGATTCGCTGACAGTAGAGGAAAATGTGGGATTTTTACTTTATCAAAATTCAAAGCTGCCGCGATCGCGCATCCGAGATTTGGTAAACGAGAAATTGGAGATGGTAGGTTTGCCAGAAATAGGCCACCTATACCCAGCCGAACTTTCTGGGGGAATGCGCAAACGGGTAAGTTTTGCCCGTGCGATTATGTCTAACCCCGATAATCCCAATGAAGGGCCAGAAGTTCTACTATACGACGAACCAACGGCCGGACTCGATCCCATTGCCTCGACAGTCATCGAAGATTTAATCCGCCACTTGCAATGTTTACATGGAGTTTGTAGTACTTATGCTGTTGTTACCCACCAGGACAGCACTATCCGCCGTACATCTGATAGACTTATATTTCTCTATGAAGGTAAAGTGCAGTGGCAAGGTACAGTTAGTGAAATATACAACACAGAACATCCCTTGATCAGACAATTTATCAGTGGAAGTGTTCAAGGCCCGATTAAAGTCGCCGGCTAGAAACTTAAAAGCCAGGAGTAAAGAGTTAAATTTAACTACTAACTCCTAACTTTTAACTCCTAATTGGTTATTGGTTGTTGGTGGAGGCAAAAAAATGCGAGGTCTTATGACAAGTCGCTTCGCGTCTGGGCGAACATTTAGAGAAGGTTCTGTGGGGTTATTACTCCTGCTAGGACTAGGGGTATTTGGATTACTCTTTCTGTGGTTAAATAGATTCACTGCTGCTGGTCGTTCGTACAAAATTATTGTAGAATTTGCCAACGCTGGCGGAATGCAAAAGGGAGCAGCAGTTCGCTATCGTGGCGTTAAGGTAGGAACTATTTCCCAGGTTCGACCAGGGGCAAATGCCATTGATGTAGTGATTGAAATTGCCCAAACTAACCTAATTATCCCCCGTAATGTAGTGGTGGAAGCTAATCAAAGCGGATTAATTAGCGAAAGTATTATCGACATCACACCAAGAACAACCTTGCCTACTGGGGTTGTGATTGCTAAACCCCTAGATAAAAATTGTGATATTAGCCTCATAGTCTGTAATGGCTCTCGATTAAAAGGTCAGGTTGGTATCAGTGTTGATGCATTAATTCGCAGTTCAACTGAGCTAGCCGGTGCATACAACGATCCAAAATTTTATAGAAATGTCAATAGGGTTCTAGAAACTACCACAGGCGCAGCATCCAGTTTTACTGAGTTAAGTCAGGATTTACAAGGTTTGACCAAAAGCTTACAACTACAACTTACTACCTTTTCCGCTACGGCTAATTCAGTGCAACGGGCGACAAACCAACTTAATGCATCCGCAAATCAAACAGTAAATAAATTCGGTGCAACTGCAACTCAAGCAAATCGATTGCTGAACAACCTGGATAATTTGGTGACAACAAATCGTTCGACACTGGTTGGTGCGTTGAACAATATCACCGAAACCAGCAACCAACTGCGTGTTACAGTCAGTAGCTTATCACCATCAGTCAATCGATTAACTCAAGGACAATTACTCAACAATTTAGAAATGCTTTCAGCAAATGCAGCCCAAGCTTCAGCTAATTTACGTGATGCTTCTAAAACCTTAAACGATCCAAAGAATGCGGTGTTGCTGCAACAAACTTTAGATTCAGCACGAGTAACCTTTGAAAATACCCAAAAAATTACATCTGATTTAGATGAATTGACAGGCGATCCAAATTTCCGTAAAAATCTGCGGCAATTGGTGAATGGTTTAAGTGGTTTAGTATCTTCTACACAACAGATGCAGCAACAAGTGCAGGTTGCTACTACTCTAGATTCGGTAAAAGCTGCTGTGAGCAAACCAAAGAATCTAATTCCTATCCCAACACCAACCCAACAGGCGATGTTTAATGACAAGTCGCTACCAGTCTACGAAGATAATTCCTCAGCGGCTAATTTTGCAAGTACCGACACCGACCTTCAACCAAGTCCCAGTCCGTCTATCCCAAACTCATCCCAAGCAAACCTTTTGAAGCAGCTGCGGGAGTATGGCAAGCAACGGGAGCAACTGGAGACACAGAAAGAGGCAATACAGCTTGACCCTTCGCCTTCGCTCACTGCTGACCCTGAGCGGAGCAGAAATGCTGAGAATTTTAAGTAAAATATTTTACTGTCAGGTGAATGTATTGAAGTTCATCGACACCACTTGCTATAACCTTGAAAGGTGTCGATTGTCTGCATAATACAGTTTTCAGGCTGCAAAACCCATTGCTTATTAGACCTTTTGCAAAAGTGCTTTTTGCATTCTTGGGGAAAAGGGTAAAGGTTAAAGGGGAAGGGGACAATACAGAACCTTTTCCCCTTATCCCCAGAGGGGACCCCACCTTCCCCTTTTCCCGACAAATGCCAAGCAGTCTATTGATACAGCAGATTTCAAGGAAAGTGAGGTACACAAGCTAATTCTGTTACCCAGATATAAAGCGTGTTTTACTCCAATATGCTTGGGTTAAAGGTTATTGGTGTAGATAATTGCTCTTTCAAGACGCGATAAATCGCGTCTCTACATCTGGGATTTGTTGCTCATTCTGGACTGTGTTGTGTTTTACTCTTGAATTCTGAATTCTGCTGTATCTTCCAAAACTCAAATAACTTTGCTGCCATTTATTGACAGCAGCCGCTTTTAAGAACGAATTAACATTGGGTCATAAATTTGAGACTCTTGAACCCCATAATTACATAGAATAGACCTAGCTATATCTTGCTCGCGATCTGTGCCACTAACGATAAGTATGTAATTGCCTTGCTCTATTTGCTCATTATAAAAGCGTGCCCATTCATCTGCTATTCCTAACCTCATAGCGTCAAAGCGTTCACTTAAATTAATGCCTGTTGACCCAACCAATTGAGAAAAGTCTTTGCAAATTAAGGAAATCTGATTTACTGAAAAACCTGCGACACACATATCCTTAATTGCCGCCTCAGCATTATCTATGCTATTGAAGCAACTAACACTATATTTAGACATCATCCCACTTTTATTAGGAATGGCAGTAGTAGAAGTCGTTGTGGTCAGAGAATTTGTAGTTTCATATTCACTGTTAAGATGTTCGTAAATACCAAACTCTTCAATACCCCAACGCTGTAGTATTTCTTGTACTTTAGCAATTTCAAAAGATGTACAATCCACGATTATTAAATAGTGTCCCTCCTCTACTCGCTCGTTATATGCTCTAGCTTGCTCTGACGACATTCCCCAACCAACTAATGCACCAGCAAAAGTCCCAGTGGCAGCACCAATACTTGCCCCAACAAGGGTTGTAACTAAAGCAGTTGCTGCCGCCCCAGCCAGCATTATTGGGCCAACTCCAGGGATTGCTAAAGTCCCAAGACCTACTAATAAACCAGTTAACCCACCAACAGCGCCTCCTGAAAGCCCTCCTACTGTTGCACCTTCGTCAGCTTTATCACCAGTTTCCTCTTTAACTTTATTATCGGCAATCTCATGATTGCGATCTGAGTTTTGTACAAGTATAGATACTTTCTCCATCGCCAAGCCAGAATCTCTCAACTCATGTATTGCCCGCTCTGCATCTCTTCGATGAGTAAATACGCCTACAGCACGTTGATATTGAATTAAAACCATTATTACTCCTTGGTCGCAGGGGAAAAATTAATAACTGACAAAGTTGATTCTTCAGTACCTGTTATATTAAATACGAGTTGGTTCAATTCAAAACTATCCTTAGTAATAAAATATATTCTTTCGCTCATGAGGTAAGCAGTAACAGCCTCAACGGTGCAAGTCAAAAAGTGAAGACACTAAGTCGGAAAGACCCCTAACTGATGCGGAATTATTGTTAGTGAGTGACACGGCAATACGGTTTGGATAAGCATTTTTCACTTTCTTTGTGGTCTGGGGAATGGGTTTGCGGGTAAAGGGGAAAGGATGTATTAAAAACCTTTCCCCTTTAACCCTTTCACCTTTAACCGAACCGTATTGAGTGACACGAGACAGCCTCAACTAAAAGTCTATATCCAACGCAGACATAACGATATTCCCCTGTGTTGATATCCCAAATCCTCAGAGCTTGGTCATGGAATGCAAATTACGTGTTTGAAATTTCGCTTCCGTCCTGACTGTGGTGTTCCCTATAAGGAGTCCGGGAATTCTGTGCGCTCTGATGGGCAACCTATTTAACAAAACCTTCCTAAAGGCTGAGTGTCCTTTATTTCTAGTTTGTCCGTAGGCAGAAGAGATCGATACATAGAAGAAGTAATATTCATTTGTATAGCTAAAAGGCTTGTGTAGATTTCATCCTACGTAGTTCAAGCTGTATTTTTTTATGAGTTTGGTAAGCAGTAATTATGCGTTGGCAAATAGGTCGTCGGAGTACAAATGTTGAAGATCGGCGTGGGATGAAGATTTCCGCTCCTGTCGTGGGTGGGGGCGTAGGAGCAGCACTCATATCGCTAGTGGTTTTACTATTGGGTGGAGATCCCAGTGCCCTTTGGCAACAAGATTCCCCACCAAGTGATAGCCCGATCGCTGAGTCACCTCAAACAACAGGATCTCAAACTCAAGATCAAATGGCGGATTTTGTATCTGTTGTACTGGCTGATACAGAAGATACATGGAGTGAGCAGTTTCGGCAAGATGGAAAAAGTTATGTAGAACCAAAGTTAGTTCTTTACTCAGGGGCGGTGGAGTCTGCTTGTGGATTTGCACGTTCAGCAGTTGGGCCGTTTTATTGTCCGCGCGATCAAAAGGTGTATATTGACTTGAGTTTTTACCGCGATTTGAAGACTCGATATCAGGCACCGGGAGATTTTGCTCAAGCATACGTGATTGCTCATGAAATTGGGCATCATGTCCAAAATTTACTGGGGATTTCGCAGCAAGTTCAAACCTTGCAGAACCAAGTGAGTCAGACACAAGCAAATCAGCTTTCTGTGCGATTAGAATTACAAGCAGACTGTTTTGCAGGCGTTTGGGCAAATCATGCTCAACGCTCACGGCAAATTCTGGAAACAGGTGATATTGAAGAAGCATTGAACGCAGCTAGCAGTATTGGAGATGACCGCTTGCAAAAACAAGCTAAAGGCTATGCTGTGCCAGAATCTTTTACACATGGTAGTTCCGCCCAAAGGGTTCGTTGGTTTAAACAAGGTATCCAAACGGGCGATCCTCAGAAATGTAATACTTTTGCCAAGACAAATTCCTAAGATATAGCAGAATCCAAAATTCGGAATTCAGGAGTAAAATACACTTTATATTTGGGTAAACAAACTTGAAATATGCTGTATTTCAAGTTTTACGATTCTCTGGCAGGTATCGAGCTTTATTGGCAAAACTTTCCCGATCGCAGGAGCAGAAATTGAAGAAGCGATCGCCACAATCGATTTAGACTATTTCCAAGAAGACTTGTCTAAACTCATCTCGTTCTGGAAACGAGGTAGCGATCGCTAGCAAGGTTTATTTTAATATTCCAAAAACTATTTGGCTATTTATTTACCACTAACCCAGTAAGTAAAAATACTCCCTTATGATTAGCCATTTCCCGGTAGATTATAGAAGAAAAACATGGTGTACAATTCACAGTGACATCTGAATTAGGGAAAGGCACAAAATTAGCGATCATCCTTCCAGGGCTGAGTCAGGAGTTAGGAATGGAAAAGAATAACTAATTCCAATCCTGTTCATCTTTCTTGCCACGGCTTTTGTAAATTCCACCCAAATCGTGAATTTGACGAGTTTTCTCAAAAAGCTCGGCTTCGGTCAAACCCCACTGTTGCAAGACTTTATCTAGGTCTTTTTGGATGTCTCTCGCCCCTGGAAACCCTTGATAGCGCATTCGCAGTCTAGCCAATTCTGCTAAGTTATAGTCTGTCGCCTCTTGAGCGAGTAAAATATCAATAAGGGGGCGATCGCGGTTATAAAGTGGATGTTGTTGGTCCTTACCGGCCGTTGCTTCAGTCATTGTCAGTCCTGAGTTTAGAGTGCTAAGTCCTGAATTTTAAGTTTAGCTGACAGTGGAAAACAAAACAGACAAAAGAAAATTGTCAAATACCGAAAGTTTAACTGTCAACTTTGCAACTTCTGACTTTCCCCGTACTCCACTCAGCACTCCTAGTAGACGGCAAGTACACCTGATGTCTTACGGCTCTCACCACTGCCACTTAACTTTAAATAAAGTTACATTAGTCCTTAAGAAAATACAAAAAACTTTAGATGAGGGTGAATTTTATCTCACCCAAAGTCCAAGCAGCGAGGGAGCAAGAACCCATTATGTTTGAACACTTCACTTCCGAAGCCATTAGAGTAATTATGCTAGCTCAGGAGGAAGCACGTCGCCTGGGACACAATTTTGTAGGAACTGAACAAATTCTCCTGGGTTTGATGGGAGAAGGAACTGGGGTTGCTGCTAAAGTGCTGGCTGAATTAGGCGTTACCCTCAAAGATGCACGTCGCGAGGTAGAAAAAATTATTGGTAGGGGTTCTGGCTTTGTACCACCAGAAATTCCTTTTACTCCTAAAGTAAAAAGCCTCTTCGAGCAATCGTTTAAAGAAGCTCATAGTTTGGGACAGAATTACATTAACACTGAACACTTACTCTTAGGATTAACCGAGGCTGGTGAAGGTGTCGCCGCCAAAGTACTACAAAATCTAGGGGTTGACTTCAAGAGTGTCCGTAGTGCCATAGTTCGCCGTTTGGGTGAAAATGCACCGGCTTTTGCTGGTAGTGGTAATCAAAAGCGCACCCAACCGCTAACGATGGAAGAGTTTGGCAGAAATTTGACCAAATTAGCCCAAGAAGGCAGACTGGACCCCGTAGTTGGTCGCCAGAAGGAAATTGAGCGGGCAATCCAAATTCTCGGTCGCCGCACCAAGAATAACCCGGTGTTGATTGGGGAACCAGGAGTTGGCAAAACTGCGATCGCAGAAGGTCTAGCTCAACGTATTATTAACCAAGATGTTCCTGAAAGCTTACAAGACAAGCAAGTTATCAGCCTCGATATGGGGTCATTGGTAGCTGGAACTCGCTTCCGTGGCGATTTTGAAGAACGCATCAAAAAAGTTGTGGAAGAAGTCCGCACTGTGGGCAATATCATCTTGGTGATTGACGAAATTCACACCTTGGTTGGCGCTGGTGGTACAGAAGGTGGCTTGGATGCAGCCAACATCCTTAAACCTGCCTTAGCACGGGGTGAACTCCAGTGCATCGGCGCAACTACCCTCGATGAATATCGTAAGCATATTGAGCGTGATGCTGCCCTAGAACGTCGTTTCCAACCGATTCAGGTAGGGGAACCATCGGTAGAGGAAACCGTACAAATTCTCTACGGCTTGCGCGGTGCTTACGAACAACACCACAAAGTCACAATTTTGGATTCAGCACTTGTCGCAGCAGCAGAATTATCAGACCGCTATATTAGCGATCGCTTCTTGCCCGATAAGGCAATAGACTTGATTGATGAAGCTGGTTCTCGCGTTCGGCTGCGGAACTCCCAAAGTTCTCCCAATAAAGAACTCAAGCGCGAACTCGCTGGCGTTACCAAAGAAAAAGAAGCAGCAGTCAGAGTCCAAGATTTTGACAAAGCAACACAACTGCGCGACCAAGAGTTAAAACTCGCAGAACAACTGCAAGCAACCTTTACACCAAACGATCAACCTGTCAACTCGACTGTAGTTGATGAAGAAGACATCGCCCAAATCGTTGCCTCTTGGACTGGCGTACCAGTCAACAAGCTCACTGAATCTGAGTCAGAGTTGCTCCTACACTTAGAAGACACCCTGCATCAGCGGCTCATCGGACAAGAGCAAGCAGTGTCGGCTGTAGCTCGCGGTATCCGTCGCGCTCGCGTTGGCTTAAAAAATCCCAATCGTCCTATTGCTAGCTTTATCTTCTCTGGGCCTACTGGAGTTGGTAAAACAGAATTGGCGAAAGCACTAGCTTCCTACTTCTTCGGCGCGGAAGACTCAATGATTCGGCTAGATATGTCCGAATACATGGAAAGTCATACCGTCGCCAAGCTAATTGGTTCGCCTCCCGGTTATGTAGGATACGACGAAGGCGGACAGCTGACAGAAGCCGTGCGGCGCAAACCTTACACAGTGCTGCTATTCGACGAAATCGAAAAAGCACACCCCGATGTATTCAATATGCTGCTGCAACTCTTGGATGACGGTCATCTTACCGATGCCAAAGGTCGGAAAGTGGACTTCAAGAATACGCTGATCATTTTGACTTCTAACATCGGTTCCAAGGTGATTGAAAAAGGTGGTAGCGGTTTAGGCTTTGACTTCGACATTCAAGCCGACGCTAGTTATAACCGCATCCGCACCTTGGTAAATGAGGAATTGAAAGCTTACTTCCGTCCTGAGTTCCTTAACCGTCTTGATGAGATTATCGTCTTCACCCAGCTTTCCAAGGATGAAGTTAAGCAAATCGCCGAAATTATGCTTCGCGATGTTGCTAGCCGCTTGACGGAAAAAGGAATTATCTTAGAAGTCAGCGATCGCTTCAAAGAGCTTGTGGTACAACAGGGTTATAACCCCAGCTACGGCGCTAGGCCGTTACGTCGGGCAATTATGCGCCTCTTAGAAGATTCTCTCGCCGAAGCAATGCTGTCTGGTGAAATTACAGATGGCGACACAGCCCTTATCGATGTTGATGATGACTCTCAAGTGAGAGTACAAAAATCAGAAAAACGAGAATTGCTCTTGGCAAATGTTGGCTAATTTTATACCCGATCGCTTTTTACTGTAATATTTGAGAAACACTCCAGCCTCTTGCCTAGAGCAGAGGCATAAACAGGGTCATCTCAGACAAACATCAAGTGAAATGGTATTATTTCTCACCCCTAGTAGAAATACTAGGGGTTTTTTTATGCGATTTATTTTGAGGGGCAATACCCGCCTACACACTGTAGCAAGGGGAGGATTGAGGAGGAATACGAGATGCGCGGTCATGAAATAATATCAATTCAATTAATGATTGCAACACATCCTTGGCTAAAGACGCGATGAATCGCGTCTCTACAAATAGTCTATTTGTCGCATTCTTTTTTCAAATTGGTATAACTTACGGTCTTTTTATAGTCTTTTCAGTTGACTTATGGCTTCTGACTCCTGCCCAAACAGTAAGTGGCTGCCCAACTTGCTTATACAGTAAGCTTTCCATAATTACACCATTATTGTTAGCAGTAAGAGTTTTATTCGGCTGACGCAGAGACTCATAAAAGCCATTGTACCAGCCATCTTGAGACTTAAGATTGCCTTGAACGAAATCAAATAACTGACGGGTATAAGCAGTATTATAAAGCACGTGCCAGCCGATCGCAGCTTTGGCACTGAGGAATCGCAAATTGTTGTGCTGTTCTCTGGTATCCGCGATGGTTGCCCAAGGTTGTCCGTTGACAAATAGGCTGCTGTAAACAAAGTATGGCGCGCGATCTAAGTTGTCTTCGGTGACGGCGGTTAATTGTTTTGTCGCTTCATAACGCGCTGCTTGGGCAGCTAAAATCCGATCGGCATAAGCTTTAGGCAAAGCTTGAAACCCAGTTTCAATACCATCTAAGATATAGGGTTCGCTAAGAACGTAATTATTGGCTCCAGAGTTTTTATAGTCCCGTTTGTCGTAAGGAATTCCTTGTCCATAAAGATCGACAAAGGCAGTATTGAACTGATAATCTAAAGCTTTATTAACATTCAAACCCCAAAGCTTCAAACCATAAGCAGCATAATTCTCATAGCCCAAGCGACCTTCTTGATTGTATTGTTCTTTGCCTTTGATGACAGCAGTACCAAACATTTGACCGTTTGTGGTCAGACGCTTGACTTGCCAGTGTTTCCAAACTGCTGCTGTTTGCGATCGCATTTCTGGATACTTTGCCTCGACAATCTTCAGCCAGATTGCCATTCTTCCCAAATCAATGGCTGACCAGCCAATTTCTTCCCGTTTATCTAGTTGACCATAATTAACAGGTACGAGAGTTTTCGCATTGTAAACTTTGTTGGGTAGTTCTCCTTTATATAAAGGCATTGATGCCAGTGTATTCAACATTTTGCTCATTTTGGCTTCAAATTCAGCCGCAGGCACGATATTCAGTTCTCTAGCACTGACTAAAGCTGCGATCGCTGCTGTTTGATCCCACATACTTATCGAGGCAAAGCCATCAACGGAATTGATCAAGCCAGTTTCATCGTTCCAGTTGCGCTGGAAGTATGACCAAGCAATACGTGCCGTTGTCATTTCTTCTGGGGTCAGTTTTCCAACTCCAGGGGCAACGTATGGAATTATGGCTACTGTTAGTTGATTCTTAGGAATGGGTTGACCTGGCAAAACTACGGATTGAGCATCAAGGCTGGCAACTATTTCAGGATCTTTGACACCAAAGACAGGGGGTTGGGGTTTCTCTGGTTGTAAAGCAATTGGGGATGTTGATATTTCAGCTTTTTTTATAATAGAAGTATTGGAAAGTTGCTTAGACCAACCATTTAAAAGTGCGATCGCGATCGCAGCGGTAACGACTCCTCCTACAGTAGCTAGTATGGACAAGCTCTTAGGTGGTGGTTGAAAGTCAGAACTCATACTGATTAAAGCCTTATGTTGTAAGTCAGGGTTATTTGCGTAGTTTCACCAAATACATTCTTCCCAACTTTGAAATCTAACTAACACCCAGAAGTCCACCTGACTACTACAATAAAATAGTCACGCACCCGATCTCTGGAGTTCTAGCAGTGGGCTTATTTGATGATTTGAGTCGGTTTCTAGAAAACCGTTTAGAAGAATTCTTGCGTAATAATCCACATTTGGAGTTAGAGGCGCTGCTAGAACAGCTGCGTGAGCAAGAAGAAGACACATTAAAGTTAATCGCAGATTTAAAATTACAAGAGAAGCGATCGGAAGAAGAAATTCTCTCCACCGCTCAAGAAATTCAGCGTTGGCATATCCGCATTCAAAAAGCCAAAAACGCCAATAGAGAGGATTTGGCAGCGGCGGCGGGCGAGCGAGAAGCAGCCCTGTTGCGCGAAGGTAATCAGCGCTGGGGACACATGCAAGGGCTGAAAGAACGCATTAACCAATCTCAAGAATTACTGCAAAAAATTCAGCAACGGCGACAGGAAGTGCAAGCTAAAGCCGCCGAAGCACAGACAGCCCGTGCTAAAGCGCAAACCCAGCAGCGATCGGAAAGCATTGGCTGGTCGAATCAAACTAGCAATTTTTCTAGTGGTTTTGATGACTTAGAAGAGAAGTTCCGTAACTGGGAAACTCAGGATGAATTAGAACAAATGAAGCGGAATATGAAAAAGTAGCGCGTATTGGCTAAAATACGCCAAAATAACAAATGCGTTCGCCGAAATAACAAATGAGTTCGCCGAAATAGCAAATGCGTTCGCCGAAATAACAAATGCGATCGCCGAAATAGCAAATGCGATCGCCGAAATAACAAATGCGTAGGTGCAGCCAGCCGTAGGCATCGCCAGAAATAGCTTACTCACTTGGTTTTTCGCGTCAGTTTTACCCCACCCTAACCCTCCCCTTGTAAAGGGGAGGGAACAAGATTTTCCGGTTTCCCCCCTTTACAAGGGGGGATTAAGGGGGGTAATAATGTGATTAAAATCACAGCCAACTACTTTTCAAACAACCTCTTAAGCTGAGTGAGCATTAAAAACGAAAAATCAAAGTTTTCAGGCACATTTTACGACAAGAATTAGGAATTTTTAGAATAGTAGGATAGGTTCATTGCTGTTGCTCATGGGAAAAAGCAGCAGTTCCAGGTAAATCAGGATTATCCCGTCCCTGAATCGGTTGTCAAATTCGCACAGCGACGACAAAACTAATAAGCGTGTAGTATGTATATAAACTATATATACCAAGCTTCCATCTGGAGTTTAGACTAAGTAGGAAAAAATGACCCAGCAGCACTGAGTTGATAAAATACAAGCTTTAAACATGGAAATCTTTAATATTAAGCAGA
>NZ_JBALDN010000085.1:0-110744 GCF_036917375.1 Nostoc sp. | reverse complement strand
AATTTGTGAGCTATTCTGCTGTTTTGCCGCCAAGCCTAGTTTTAGATCCTCTGTTGCGTACCTGGTTGGTGGAGGATATTGGTCGGGGCGATCGCACAACAAATACACTACTAGTTAAAGATGTGACGCTAGGTTCTGCTAAATGGATCGCTAAAGCTTCAGGGATAATTGCTGGCTTACCAGTTGCAGCTAGGGTGTTTCAGATTTTGAATGAAAAAGTCAGCTTTGTGGCTGTGGCGACTGAAGGTGCACGGTGTGAGCCGGGACAGGTGGTAGCTGAAATTCATGGTTCGCTGGATGCGCTGCTGATGGGGGAACGAGTCGCGCTCAACTTGGCTATGCGGTTGAGTGGGATTGCTACGTTGACTAATATATATGTAGAGAAAATTGCTGATTTACCAGCTCAGTTGGTGGACACGCGTAAAACTACACCAGGGCTGAGACTTTTGGAAAAGTATGCGACTGCTTTGGGTGGGGCGATTAATCACCGTATGGGGTTGGATGATGCAGTGATGATTAAGGACAATCACATTGCGGCTGCTGGGGGAATTGGAGAAGCTGTTAGCCGTATTCGTTCTCAGATTCCTTATCCCTTAACTATAGAGGTTGAGACAGAAAGTTTAGAGCAGGTGAAAGAAGCTTTGAAGCATAAGGCTGACATTATTATGTTGGACAATATGCCTTTGGATATGATGCGTCAGGCGGTGCAGTTGATTCGCCAGCAGGATAGCCGGGTGAAAATTGAAGCTTCGGGGAATGTGACTTTGGAAACGATTCGCGGTGTAGCGGAAACAGGTGTTGACTATATTTCTAGCAGTGCACCGATTACTCAGTCGAAGTGGTTGGATTTGAGTATGAGGATTGTACTTTAAATATTATGAGGTGAATCATCCTACTACAAAGTCGGTGTAATGTCGCATTTTTGGAGGATCGAACCCTAAAACAATGTCTTCTTTGGGGACACCGAGTTCAACTAACTGGTTTGCAATCCCAACTTCAGTACCATCTTGTTGAATCCAAATTTTGCGATCAATGATGTCTAGGTGAAGGACAGTGCCATATAGTCGCTTTGAGCCGCGCCAACCAACGTAGACTAGTTGGTAGTGGTCGCGTTCGGTATCGAAAATAGTTTGGGCTTGGATGCGATCGTCCCACACGAGTTTAGCGCGTTCTGTTAGCAGATTTTTGGATGTGTTGTCGGTATTGGTTGACGGTAGCCATTGTTGAATTACTTCCCCATCAATATTGTAAATCAACAGGAAAAACTGATTTGACCGAATCAATTACCTAATTATTACTTTCCTTTTAAGGCTCTTTGGCGATTACCTGGTAAAAATCCAAATACTTTTGATAGTATCGGTGGCAATAGTGGTCTGACTAAGGTTGGTAAATTATTCATAATTGCTTCTGTCAATTTATTTAGAATACCCAAGGTTTCCTCAACCCAAGTAGGCTGTCTTTGAGTAATTTCCATATTTACCAAAAAAAGCTTTTCTTCTAAATTTCCTCTTTCTTCATGATAGTAATTAAAATCATTGTTACTTAACTTTCCTGCATTGTGCCAATTAGAAACATCATCTCCTAATTTCTCAGTGATAGAATAAATCTTAGCGTGGTGTTCTGAATTTTCTAAATCTTCAGGAGAGTATCTATGAATTTCCAAAATCCAGAATCCTTGTTTTTGGTGTATCTTAGACTTAAGTAAATCGATTTCATTAAAAGCTCTTTTGAAAGCAACTTGAATTATTTTCGTACTCATAAATAGCTAAGATATTGAATAAATTATCTCAATAGTACACTTAAAGGAAAGAGTCGATAAGTGTTATATTCATTGTTTTGACACATATCCAATTATTTTCCTATAGGAAAATTACTGAGTTGATTTATACACTCACTAAATAAAAGTACTTAATCTATCGCACTAGCTTTGCTCAAGCTAGGATGTGAAATAACAAGAGCGTGAAAAAAGCGATCGCTAACTCATCCTCTAAGAATTACCTGAGAATCATTGCAATGGTTACACAGTTACCATCTTCCACCCAAAAAGGCATTATTTACCCTGACAGCGATGGACAACCAATGGCAGACAATACTAAGCAGTTTGAATTAATTGTCTGGATTAAAAATAATTTAGAACTGCTGTTTGGCAATGACTCAAATGTGTTTGTCGCTGGAGATTTATTGTGGTATTCGGTGGAAGATGATAATAAACTCTGCCAAGCTCCTGATGTGATGGTAGTATTTGGTAGACCAAAAGGATACCGAGGTTCTTATCAACAGTGGCTTGAAGACAACATTCCCCCGCAGGTGGTATTTGAAATTTGGTCGCCTAGAAACCGGATCTCTAAAATGGCGAAAAAATTAGAGTTTTATGAGTGCTACGGTGTGGAAGAATATTATTTGTATGAACCTGATGTGCTTGACTTGACAGGCTGGCAGCGACGGAACTCAAGATTAGAAGTGATTGACCAAATGGTTGGTTGGGTCAGCCCTCGATTGGGGGTGCGTTTCGAGTTGACTGAGGAAGAACTGCAAATTTATCGTCCTGATGGCGATCGCTTTCTGACTTTTTTGGAACTAGATCAACAACGGCAGCAAGAAAGACAAAGAGCAGAACAAGCTGAGGCACAGTTAGAAGCTCTCCGTGCTTTACTACAAGAACGAGGAATTAATCCAGACCAATTGTGACCGAATTTAATTTACAAGTCTAAGAAAATAGCGATCGCTTTAAACAACAGGTTTACTAATTTGCAATCCCATGATTACTAAGTCCCGTTCAACGTTGTCAAGTTCGGCAATTTTAGGCAAATGTCCCCAACGTTGAAAACCAAATGTTTCAAAAAGTTTTAAACTGGGCTGATTGTGGGCAAAAATGAAGCATACTAGGCTCTTTATACCCAAACTAGGACTTTCACTAATTGCTTGTGCTAAGAGTTGTCGTCCCAAACCACACCGATGAAAGCTAGGGGCGATATAAATACTAATTTCGGCAGTCTTACTATAAGCAGGTCGTCCATAAAAGGATTGGAAACTAAGCCATCCAGCGATTACTCCGTCTACTTCGATTACCCAAAGTGGGCGTTGTAAAGGCGATCGCCCTTTAAACCAAGCAAGGCGGCTTTCCACAGATACTGGTTCTAAGTCAGCGGTTGCCATGCGGCTAGGAATTGCAGTGTTGTAAATTGCTACAATTGCAGGCAAGTCAGTTTCAGTCGCATGGCGAATGGTCATTGCTATCGTCTCAGAAAAAATCTTCAGAAAATATTTAAGAATAATACAGTGTTAAGAGTAGCAATTCTACGGCTTCTATCGTAATTGTCACAGATAGTTTGCCAGATAAGGTACTTTTACCTCACTTAACATATAATGGCTAACTCTACTAGCAAGTATGCAATGAGCCACTACAAAAGACATCACGCTTGCGATAAATAGAGGAATGTCCCTAAGCCTTGCCTATTTTATTTCTTATAGTAGATAAAGCTTATAAGTCCTTAGTTGTAAATTATAAGTTTTTATTCCTAACGTCTTATTCCCTATTCATTCTAGAGAAATAGATAAGTTTTTTACGTCAGGAAAAACAAACTATTTTATCTGAATATTTATATACTACTTTTGTCAGATTGAGAGAGTTGTAATTTTTAACTCAGCGAACATAAATGCTTTAATAAAGTTTTGGTTCTAAACCAGTGAATAGAATTCTAAATCCTTTAACAGTAAGGCTTACAAACAATTTTATCTTTTTGTGTAGACATCTATTTGAATATTATACATAACAATAAATTTTATTTTGTCGCCATGTTTATAAAAACTGGATGTAAGTTTGTATGAATGAGTACAAATTGTATATATAGCTAAAGATAGAGGTCATCATCATATTTTTTTATTTAAAGTTAATATAAATATAATTTTATATAGATTATTTATAAACCCAAATACTATGTCTATTAATTGTTTCAATAATAAACTAAGCGTGAAGCAAGATAGTAATATTTCAAATATTGTTGATATTGCGCTTTTTATAGATCAAATCAAAAGTAGTATTTGGCTATTTGGTATTCCATCTTGGCTTTTCGGAATAACCGATAGAAGCATAGCTGCATTAGTCGATGGTTATTTATCTCCTGTAGAAATATTTCAACTATTTACAGCCTTTTTCTTTTTTGTAAGTTGGCTATATCTCAAGCCGGAAGAAAGCTTTAATAGCAATGATTTAGAACCTAGTCAATATCAGGAATATCTCGCTCGTACTCAAGCTAATAAGCTTCAATTAAAAAAGCTACACATGATTAGTCAGGAGTATATTTTACCATTCCCTTATATTTGCCAAATATATCATCTATTGAACTTAAAACATTTGGAAACAATTCATAGGTTTAGCCTTAATAATCTTAAAATTCTTAGTATTAGCCAGTTCCAAACTACCAATGTCGGTGGTAAAATCACATTTAAAACGATATTAGATTCACCAGCTAATCCTCTAAGAATTTGGCGACAACCAACTGTGGAGGTAGATTTAATATTACATACTCCCTACGCTGTTGAACTGAGTATTCCAGTCTACAATAACAAAAGGATAATTGTTATATTTCATGCTTTCCCTTTAAATGACTCAGAACATCAGTTGTTTATAGATATTTATAGCGATTTAGAGTGGCCAAAACCCTTATTACAAATACTATTGCATTTTGCTTCTTGTTTGACACTTTTTGAAGATTTGCCGTATCTAAGAGCTTTAGCTGAGAAAAAAATAGAGCGTTTATTCAATTTAAGTAAGACTTCAAATCACGAGAGTGCGTTGTTGTTTAAAAGGTTTGTTGAGCTATACGGTTCGAGTGGAGAAACAACTAAATTACTTGAGAAAAGCAAAGAGAGTTAGGAGACGCGATTAATCGCATCTGCACAGGAGTTAGAAGTTTAAAACTTTCTAACTCCTAGTTTTATTTAGTTAAGCGCGTGCTAATAAAGGAGCAGCAGCTAGTAAGGTTTTGGTATAAGGGTGCTGAGGATTAGCAAAAATCTTTTTTGTAGAACCGAGTTCGACAATTTTACCGCCATTCATCACGGCAATACGATCGCACAAAAATCGAGCTAACCATAGATCGTGAGTGATGAATAGATAAGTTAACTCAAACTCTTCCTTTAATTGCAACATCAAATCTAGCACCTGCGACTGAACGCTGGCGTCTAACATACTCACTGGTTCATCGCAGATTAAGAGTTTCGGGTGAGTAATCAAAGCACGAGCGATCGCTACTCTTTGCTGTTGTCCACCAGACAAATCCGACGGATAACGCTCGTAATACACTTCTGGCGGTGTTAACCCAACTTTATTTAGCATCCACAAAACCTGTTCTTTTGCCTTCACTGGATCGGCTAGATTGTGGATAAATAAAGGATCTGCAATACTTTGTCCCACTGTCATCGCTGGATTGAGACAAGCATGGGGATCTTGAAAAACCATTTGTATCTGTCGCCGCGAGGAGCGAATTTCTTGACGCGACAGTGTAGTTAAATCCTGTCCTAAAAACTCAACTTTGCCACTAGTAGGACGAATTAGTTGCAAGATTGTTCGTGATAGCGTACTTTTACCGCAACCTGATTCCCCGACTAAACCGAGAATTTCTCCGGGATAAATATCTAGGTTGATACCATCTACTGCTTTAATTGTCTGCGCTTGTGTGTTAAGCAGTCGTTCGATAAAGTTAGGCTCTATAGTGTAGTGTTGCTTGAGTTCTGTAACACTCAAAATTGGAGATTGCTGATTAATAATCGGTAATTGCTTTTCTTCGTCATTGGCAATTATCAATTCTCCACTATCAGTTACTGCTTGAATATGTAATGCTGCTTTTAAAAGCGATCGCGTATATTCGTGTTGAGGTTGCCTAAATACGGTTTCTGTAGAACCCATTTCGACCATCTTGCCGTTGTACATCACGCCAATGCGATCGCAATACTCAGCCACCATTGCTAAATCGTGAGAAATCAGCAACAATCCCATGTTTTCTTCACCGCACAGGCGAGTTAATTCTTGCAATATCTGCGCTGATACGGTGACATCTAAACTTGTAGTAGGTTCGTCAGCAACAATAAACTTGGGGTTGAGGAGTAAAGCTAAAGCGATCGCTACCCGTTGGCGCATTCCACCGCTAAACTCATGAGGATACTGATTCCAGCGACTAGGGGGAATATTTACCTTTGCCAAGGTAGCAAGTGCTTTTTCTTTGGCTTCCCGCGTTGATAATTCTGGTGAGTGCGCCTGAAGAGTTTCGATACAATGCTTACCAATCGTCATTAACGGATCGAGGCGTGTCATGGGATCTTGAAAAATTAAGGCGATCGCCTCTCCCCGAAATTTCCGCAACTGGTTAAGTGTCAAGTCAAACACCGACTTTCCTTGAAATGTCACCTGTCCCTCAATCCGACTAGAGGCTGGTAGTAAACGCATTACTGCCCGTCCGATAGTTGATTTACCACAACCTGACTCTCCCACCAATCCCATTCTTTCACCTGGTTTTAAGGTGAAAGATACATCATCAACCGCCCAGCTTGCCTCTTCTCCACTTCGAGCAGGATAGGCAACTCGCAGATTTTCGATACAGAATAAGGCTTCACTCATAATTTAGTTATCAGCCCTGAGCTACCAGTTTTTATAATTTCAAATTTAGGATAGTCTATCAAATTAAGTATTAGACCTGTTTTATCAAACTTGCCTAAACATTAGCCAAACTTGATTTAGCGTACCCGTAGCATGGCAATAAATCTCCAGTCTTAGCAATTGGAGACAGCTATCGATATTCTTGATAACCATTGCTAAAGTTGATACAGCACACAACTATGATGTTACAAGTGCAAAATTTAAATCTGTAGGAACTAGAATCAAAATTAAGTCAGTAAATTAGGATTTTCAAGTTAATATTATGGAGCAAAATCAGCCAGAACAGCGCCGTGCTGCCGATCGAGTATTTCAACAATCCCTGGAAGAGTTGGAGGATATCTTACAAGAAAGTTCGACTGAGGAAGAAGAGATCCCCCAACTGCATAGTAGTACTTTCACTGAAGTCGAACTCGATCGAGACTTGATAGATATTGATTTAGCGGCTCTTGAGGACGCAGTTGCTGATATTGAACAATATCTCGAAGAAATAACAAAAACCCAATTGGGGTAAAAAGTTAAAATTTATTACTGACAAATTAGTTGCCGTTGAGCTTCGTACAACATTAAAGCGGCTGCAATCGCCACATTCAAAGATTCCACCCCAGGACTCAAAGGAATTCTGACTTGCCGATCTGCGATCGCTGCTAAATCTGCTGACAATCCAGCACCTTCATTTCCCAGTAAAATCATACTGGGTTTTCGCCAGTCCACTTCCCAATAAGTTAAAGTCGCATCGGGTAAAGTTGCCACTACCTGCATTCCTGCCTGCTGACTTTGTTGGACTGTCGCTTTTAAATCTTCGGTTACGGCTGTTGCGAGGCGAAACCATTGCCCTGCGGAAGCACGTAGAACTTTAGGACTATCTAAATCTACACTATCTCCACTGACCCACAACCCGGATGCTCCCGCGGCGGCGGCGGTGCGAATCATTGTACCCAGGTTGCCGGGATCTTGCACGGTTTCTAAAGCTAGCACTAAACCAGTCGATGGTAGTTGAGTTTGGCGTTCCTTTCGTTTTGCCGTTGCTACCACACCATCTGGTTGGACTGTGGTAGCGATCGCATTCAAGACTTCTTGACTGACAATTTCGGCGCGATCGCATCGGCTACAAGCTTCTTCCCACAGCGAAGCATGATCTAATTGCCAATCTGGGGTACAACACACTGTTTCTAGTGGGTAATTGACCGCACAAGCTTCTTCTAACAAGTGCGTCCCTTCTAGTAAAAATAACTGTTGCTTATGCCGCTCCTTCGTGGAGTGCAGCTTACGAATTTGCTTGACTAGGGAATTTTGTAAACTGGTCAACATTTTTTAGTTGTTAGTACCGAGTAGTGAGTGCTGAGTTTTTTCTTCTCAGCACTCACTACTCGGCACTGGTTATGCGGAACCCGGGACTTGAACCCGGAAGCCTTGCGGCACTAGAACCTGAATCTAGCGCGTCTGCCAATTCCGCCAGTTCCGCTGGCATTTGTGCTTATCGACAATTTCTAATTATTGCGTTATGTTTTACCTTTGTCAAGTAAAAGCATAATGCCTCGTTAAAAGTCTCTAATTAGAAACGAGTTTTTCAGCCACAAGGTCGAACCAAAATATTAACTCGACAGTACAGCATTGATTTTTAGAGAACACTTAAGTTATTTTACTGAGTATTTATTTTTGCTTAAAACTACTACTTATTCATTCTTTTTTTTAAATTTTTTAAAAAGCTCAAAAAGCTTGCTAATACTTCTTTCCAGCCTGCATTTTCACTCAAAAAACAATTTTTTTATACCAAACAGTGCTTTAAAACGTGGACATTTTGAATCTTTACTGTAGAATCAAAACCAACTTCAAACATATAAAATACGTATTACTTTTGGAGGTAGGCTTATTAATCCTTCTACCATCTTACCAGATGCCAAAATTACTCCAGAAGCAGACTCCTCAGTCTTGCAAATTTGTGGTGGGCATCCTTTGCGGGGTCATGTGAAAATTAGCGGGGCAAAAAATTCAGCACTGGTAATCATGGCTGGAGCCTTGCTGTGTCCGGGCGATTGTCGTATCCGTAATGTCCCTTTGTTAGCGGACGTAGAGCGGATGGGTCAGGTTTTATCAGCTTTGGGTGTGCAATTAACCCGACAAGGCGACATTTTAGACATCAACGCCAGCGAGATAAAAACATCAAAAGCCCCCTACGAATTAGTTACCCAGTTAAGAGCGAGTTTTTTCGCCATTGGAGCCATTTTGGCAAGACTGGGAGTAGCACAGATGCCCTTACCAGGCGGTTGTGCGATCGGGGCAAGACCAGTTGACTTGCATGTTCGAGGACTGCAAGCAATGGGAGCGGAAGTACAAATTGAGCATGGCATTTGTAATGCCTACGTCCCTGGCAGCAGCCGGAGATTAAAAGGTGCAAAGATTTACTTAGACATTGCCAGCGTTGGAGCGACGGAAAATTTGATGATGGCGGCTACCCTCGCAGAGGGTGAAACAATCATCGAAAATGCTGCCAGAGAACCAGAAGTAGTCGATCTAGCTAACTTCTGTAACGCAATGGGAGCGAAGATTAAGGGCGCGGGGACTAGCAGAATTATTATTGAAGGAGTCCCCAAGTTGCATTCTGTTGACTACAGCATTATTCCCGATCGCATTGAGGCTGGGACGTTTTTGCTGGCAGCAGCAATTACCCGCTCAGAACTTCTTCTCTCGCCAGTGGCTCCAGAACATCTCATCCCAGTAATTGCCAAGCTGCGGGATATTGGAGTAACAATAATTGAAGAAAAGCCTGACCACTTACACATTCTGCCAGCGGAAAGCCTGAAGGCAACGGATATTGAAACTCAATACCATCCAGGTTTCCCCACAGATATGCAAGCGCCATTCATGGCTTTGCTGTCAGTGGCAGAAGGCGACAGCGTAATTAACGAATCCGTCTTTGAAAATCGCTTGCGTCATGCCTCTGAGTTGAATCGTTTGGGGGCAGATATTCGTGTCAAAGGCAATGCTGCTTTCGTTCGGGGAGTACCAAAATTATCTGGCGCACCAGTATTAGGTACAGACTTACGAGCATCGGCAGCGTTAGTCATCGCTGGACTAGCAGCAGAAGGACAAACTACGATTCAAGGATTACAGCACCTCGATCGCGGGTACGATCGACTTGATATGAAATTGCAGCAATTGGGGGCTAAAATTCTCCGCGTGGGCGAAACACCACCAACAGATGCAGAAATCTCTCCCAGCATCAGTAGCCTGTCAAGTTGAAATTGATCGGTTGAGACTGACGCGAGGATAAGAAGAATAAGGGAGACAAGGTAAAATTTTCTCCCTTGTTTGCCTTTATCTCTCCCATCTATACCTTGCGATCTGCTGAATTCTCCTGATAGATAGAGGCTTTTCAGCTTGATCCATATCTTTTTTTGATGAATATTCTGGAAAAATCTGTGTTGGCTGTTACAATATTGTTAAGAAAAGTTGCCCGTTGCATTTTGGGAACGCGCAATTGGGTTTTAACTCTCTTGAGAAGACAACGCAAAAACATTTATAAGACCAGCTGTGGGAGGCTGGTCTTTTTGTTTAAAGTCCTGATAAATTATACTTATACTTTTGGGTATAATACTCATACTGTTTTATTAATTAACCTGAGTTCGGGATAAGAAATCCTCAAAAGCCTTGAATTATCGTTGTTCTGTCTAAAGCTCTGTTTTCATCTATTGTCAATAAGACATATTGCTGAGATTAGTTTCATTTGTGAACCTTATTGACAAAACGATTCCACTTTTATCCCTGCTTTGATCAATTCCAGTTTTATTCAATCCTGACAGAATAAGCTTTTTAGCTTCTGGCTTAACCCGAACTCAGGTTAATTACTTTTATTGGTTTGTAATACATTGGTTATTCATTTACCAAATCGCCTCAAGGTTTAGAATAAACCCTTGTAAAACATCTTCTCCTGACAAAGTAATAGGCGATTCCAATACCTCAACCTCTTGACCTTGCCGAAAAATCTCTACTCGCCGAGATTTACGATTAATTAACCAACCCAAACGCACACCATTATCTATGTATTCCCTCATCTTTTCTTGAGCAACTTTCAAACTATCACTTGGCGAAAGTAACTCAACAACAAAATCAGGAGTAAGTGGTATAAATTTTGTTTGTTGTTCTTGAGTCAGTGCATTCCAGCGTTCCAGTCTCAGCCAAGAAGCATCAGGGGAACGGTCTGCACCATTGGGAAGTTTATGATATCTAACACACACAATACCACTATGGGCGCTACCTACGGTGAGCTACGCGATCGCACCTCTCCACATTTCCAAAAGCGATCGCTGACTCTATGATTGCACTGTAGCAGAGCTTCTGTATAGAAAAATGAGCGATGTCTACAACGGGCTATTCGGCGTCGCCTTACAGAAAACCTTAAAAATAATGCGATCGCCTGTTGTGGAAGAATATACGATCGCCTTGTTTAGGCATTCAATTATCAATTTTGTGAAGTTGCCAATACTATTGCTGACTCCTATCACAACCCCAACCAATACCGCAAAGATTGCTCTAAAAGTTCAGCATCAGCATCAGCTAACTTGCCAATCACTTTGACAACTAAGCTTTTATGCACTGTGTATAAACCTCTCTTGACTGCTGTAGCAACGTTTAGCCCTTTGAACTGGACAAATCTGAAAAGGGATACTGAACCAAAATGATGTCATTTTTAGAGTAGTTCGCCATAGACATCATCCTCAGCGTTATCCCAAACTGATGAAAGTGATGTTTGACTGGTTTGAAGCCAAAATTCAGTTTCATCATCAGGAAGCAGCGTCACTAACACTCTTGTCCCTTCCGGTAATTCTTCTGACTTCAGCAATTCGATTTTTCCTTCTTGAACAGTAGCCCAAAGCGTTTTTAGCATATCTGTTTTATTAATAGTCATGCTTTAATTTTATGCTTCGATAGTTGATGAGGAGCGATCGCCTTGTAGAGAACTTCAAAAACTAAGCGTAGACGCGTAGCGGCTTGTCGTTAGACATCGCCTGTTGTCCAAGAGTGAGTGAGATCGCAATGGTTATTCTGATAAACAAGCAGATATCAAGCCTGTTTACGTTTATTTATAAAATAAAGAAACGCAGTCTGTCTGTCTGTGTATATTTGACTTAAAGTCCAGAGAAGTGGCAGTGTATATTTTATGTCTAATTATCAAGAAGTACTATTGCAAGCTCAAAGCCTAACTCATGAAGAGCAAATACGCTTAATTGAAGAATTGTCAAGCTTAATTCGTCAACAAGTGACGATGATACCTAAGCAAAAGCATAGCATCCTCGAATTACGTGGATTAGGTAAAGAAATCTGGAATGGCATTGATGCTCAAGAATACATTAATCAGGAACGTGATTCATGGAATGGCTAGTCCAGCTACAAGGGCAAATTGTTGGTTTGGATACTGCTCCACTGATTTACTTTATTGAAGAAAATCCTAATTATTTGGATGTTACAGATGCTTTTTTTGAAGCTATGTTTCGTGGTGATTTTAGCGTTGTAACATCAGTTTTGACTATCACGGAAGTGTTAGTCTATCCCTTGCAACAAGGAAACACAGCATTAGCTCAACAATATCGTGAAATTCTATTTAATTCCCAAGGTTTGACTACTATAGAAGTTTTCCCTGACATTGCTGAAAATGCAGCACAATTAAGGGCAGATTATAACTTAAGAACCCCAGATGCTATTCAAATGGCTACTACTATTCGTGGAGGTGCATCATTTTTCTTGACAAATGATGCGCGGTTGCCGTCTTTACCAGCGTTAACAGTGTTAGTGTTGGATCAACTGATAGTTTGAGTCTTTTTGTCTGTTGCGATCGCTGATTGTATGATGGCATTGTAGGCGATCGCCTAGCAGAAAACCTCAAAAATAATGCGATTACCTGTTGTGGAAGAGTGAGTGCGATCGCTTGATGTAGGTATTGTATTTTCACTTTTGCATTTTGCTATCGCTCTACTTTTAGCATACTAGCTCATAGTCTGTTGTTTGTTTTCAGCATTCAATTTTTAAGCATGCAAATGCCAATTTATATTACTATTGTTATAGTAGCATTTTTCAGTATTTTTATTGCTTTAATTATCATTAATGAATATTATTTAACCAGACCCAAATATTAGTGAATAAATTTTGTCGAATATCTTCTGGAATTAGAGTAACAATAGTGAGAAAAGCAACTGCTATTGAAAGCCAGAAGGTAGCTTGTTGAAGCCTATAATTTAATGTGATTGTTTTATAAGTTAAAATCTGTTCGTAAGATAACTTCAAAATACTAAGTTGCTGTTCACAGAATTTTCTGATTCTATCAATACGAAACTTTATGTCATCTCTTAAAAGACCTGAATCATTTTCATTATGTTTTTTCCTCGACATTACTGCTGCTTCTTGACATACATAACTCAAGAATAATTCTTCATTTATCCCTGTCCAAATTCTTGAATGTTGAAAGTATAAACCGTTAATTTTTACCATTTTAGAGATTGCTGATTTTAATCTTGTGAGTGTAATTTTCCCTTGCATTTGACTACTTAAATCTGGTTCTATCTCAGTTTTTAAATCTATAATTATATTCTCTAAAACTTCATAAAAATGTTCTAATGCTAGCAACGATAGTAAATCATAAAGTTTATAAATTATTGCTCCAGATGGTGATTGCCAATAATCTTTATGGGGTGCATCATTAGATTTATCATAATCGGCTAAACTGATTAATACCTGGTAGCTGTGAGAACTTTGATAAAACAGTTCGCTCCTATCTACTTTATAAAAATTCCACCAATTACTGTCTCTATAAATTGGATTTCGTTTGAAAGGATATCCTAAGCTTTCAAGAAAATTGCAACAGGCTCTGAATTTGTTAGATGTTTTTAATAGATGTTGGTTTTCAGGAATTTCACGCAAAGAAATATTTGTCTTAATAACTTCAATACAGGGCAAATAACCAAAAGATGAAAGACCAACACCGAAATTTTTTCTAAATATAAGTACAATACTTCTGTTTATCTCTAAGAAAAGTTCCTCAAGCTCTGCCTTCCTAACACGCCAAGGTGGAAGTGTAGATAAGGAAGTAATTCCATACTTAAAGCTAAAACCTAAAATTTCATTTTGAGGGCATGGAATGCTTTTAATTAATGTAATAAATTTATGAATAAATTCATTTGATGGTTTAACAATAATTGATAGAACAATGAAATAAGGAGCAATATAATTGAGATGAATATTGGCACTTTGTATCAACCTTAGTGATTTATCATTTTTTCTGTTTTTAAATGAAAGTGCGCCGACATTAATGGATGAAGCGCCTCCAGCCCCAGAGTTATATATATCGTTAAACCACTGATTAAGGTTTTCTTTATCACCGACGGAAAATGAAGGGTAGTTGGAGAGTAAGTTATTTAAACCTTGTTGAAGCTTGGGAAAATCTTCCGAAAAGAATAAGTCAGAGAAGCCAACTCGATCTAACTCAACTTCTAACTCACTTGGAGAAGCTATTAATTCATAATCGTGAGGGTGTAACTTATACTCTGCGTGGTGTTTTAAAGACTCCAAGAATTTCAGTTTGGGATTTTCAAGCTTCTCTGAAAATTCAAGTATTCTTTTCGTTGCCTTTATTCGTAATGATTGCCAAAATGTTCTCTTTGGTTTAGACCGATTTCGCATATATACAACTCTAAATCTATTGCAAGAAACATAAAAAGTGCTATATCTACACAAATTACCTTGAGACTTTACTGTTTATTGAATTTCTATATATCTTTTTTCATAATAACCAGTATCCTAAAGACTAGGTAAACAATCTAGGAATACTTGCCGCTAAACTGGCTTTCTATATCCAGTAAAAAGTCAAATAAATGCAGAAAGCACGGTATCACCGTGCCTCCTACCTTATTGGTTAGGTATAAGCCTAGTCTATCCCTTCAATCCGGTCTTCAACTTCTTGGTACAACTCGCGCAGACGATCTAAATTATCCTCGCTAGTCTCCCAATAACCGCGTCCATTCACTTCCAACAAAGTTGATACAATCTTGCGGAAAGAATGGGGATTAAGATTTAACAACCGTTTCTGCATTTCTTCATCTTTGATGAAAGTTTCGTTCGTATCCTCATAAATCCAGTTATCCACAGCGCCAGCTGTCGCACTCCAACCCGTTGTATTTACCAACCGCTTGGAGAGTTCGCGCACACCTTCGTAACCGTGAGACAGCATACCCTCGTACCATTTGGGATTCAACAATTTAGTACGCGCATCCAAACGCACGGTTTCTGATAATGTCCGCACTTGGGCGTTAGCTGTGGTTGTATCTGCAATATAAGATGCTGGTTTTTTACCATCACCCCGCAGACTTGCCACCAGCTTAGTGGGATCTGAGTCAAAGTAGTGGGAAACGTCCGTTAAGCTAATCTCGGAAGAATCCAAATTTTGGAAAGTTGCATCAGCAGTTTTCAATGTACTTTCAAAAATCTGCCGCGATTCATCCATGATTCCGGGGTTATCGGAATTGAAGGAGAAAGATTTCCGGTTGAGATACATTTCCTGCAACTCGGCTTCGCTATCCCAAGTGCTGTTTTCTACCGCCAAGTTGATATTTGACGAATAAGAACCGGAAGCGTTGGAGAAAACGCGCGTTGCTGCTTGACGCAGATTAATTCCCATATCTTCGGCTTGCTGCAAAGCGTGTTTGCGAACAAAGTTCATTTCTAAGGGTTCATCTGCCTCAGCTGCCATCTTCACGCCTTGGTCTAGCAGGTTCATTTGGTTGATGAACAAGTCGCGGAATACACCAGAACAGTTGATTACTACATCAATTCTGGGTCTTCCTAACTCTTCGAGAGATATCAATTCCAACTTGTTCACCCGTCCCAAAGCATCGGGAACTGGACGCACACCCACCATCCACATAATTTGCGCTAGGGATTCACCGTAAGTTTTGATGTTATCGGTTCCCCAAAGGACGCAGGCGATGGTTTCTGGCCATTTTCCTTCGTTTTCTGCCTTGTTACGTGCTAAAAGCCTGTCTACAACGATTTTGGCTGATTGGACTGCTGCTGTTGTTGGGATGGATTGCGGATCTAAAGCATGGATATTCTTACCCGTGGGTAATACATCCGGGTTGCGGATGGGATCGCCACCAGGGCCAGGTAAAATGTACTCACCTTCCAAGCCTCTGAGTAATGCTCCGAGTTCGTTGTCGGCACAAACTTGTTGCAGGCAAAATTCCAAATACTCAAAGAGGGGTTTTAGGGCTGCGCCATCAACTTTGGGATAGCCGAGTTTATGCAATGCTTCTACCCAAGGTTCCTTTTTACCCATGTTGAAGAAATTCAAGCGGGAAACCAAAGAAACTCGTCCTTCCGCGTCGATTTGCTCTTGGACAAGGGCGGTAACTGCTGCACGGGTTGCCAAAGTGATATCTTGCAATAACTGGACATCTTCTAAAATGCCTCTGTCATTATTTTGGTAAATATCATCAATGTTACGCCCAATGCTGTTAGCGATAATTCCCGGTAAGCCTTGAAGTCCTTCTTCTTGACGATCTAGACTAGCAATGTTGACGAGAGTTGCGATCGCTTCTTCTGCACTTGGCGGTTTACCAATGACGTGCAACCCACAAGGCAACAACCGAGACTCGATTTCCATCAACTTGCGGTAGACGTTGCCAACAATATTATCGCGATCGTCGGCACTCATGTCTCTGGCATCGGTTTCTGGCAGGTGAATATCCTTATCCAGATTCACGATCCGGCATTTATCCATGATGCTGTTGACAATGGAAACACCGCGTCCACTATCTTTCAAGGTTTGGTAGGAAGCAATTAACTCGCTGAGTTCCTTCAAACCTTTATACAAACCAGCATTTTCTGCCGGCGGTGTCAAGTAAGAAATTGTTTCGGCGTAACTCCGACGTTTGGCAATTGTCGCCTCACTCGGATTATTCGCTGCGTAGTAATACAGGTTGGGAATTGAGCCAATCAAGTTATCTGGATAACAGTCGCCAGACATCCCCATCTGTTTACCTGGCATGAATTCCAAGGAACCGTGTGTACCAAAGTGCAGTACAGCATCAGCTTTCCAAACTTGCTCTAGGTAAGTGTAGTAGGCAGCAAAACCGTGGTGAGGACTAGCTGAACGGGAGAATAGCAGCCGCATCGGATCGCCTTCGTAACCAAATGTAGGTTGGACACCGATGAAGACGTTACC
The DNA here is from genome assembly GCF_036917375.1 of Nostoc sp. Taxonomy (GTDB): domain Bacteria; phylum Cyanobacteriota; class Cyanobacteriia; order Cyanobacteriales; family Nostocaceae; genus Nostoc. The sequence continues at coordinate 93,879 of NZ_JBALDN010000085.1, read as the reverse complement.
GAATTGCTTACCATAAATCAGCAGGTTTTGCCCGTCGCTGTTGAGATGTCCGGGAGGTGGCCCCCAGTTTTCCTCTAGGCGTTGAGAATATGGGGTCAGCGCCTCATACTCAGGAACCGACATTTTGTAAGCAACGTTCAGTTCTGGGCTGTTGTACTGCGCTTGAGCGTCATGGATGACTTCTTGCATCAACGCTTCAGCTGATTCTGGCAATTCTGGTAAGTCGTAGCCGTTATTTTTAAGGGCTTTCATCACCTCGTAAATTGAGCCGAATACATCCAAGTAAGCGGCGGTTCCCACATTGCCTTTATCTGGTGGGAAGCTGAAAACGGTGATAGCGACTTTTTTATCCAGCTTCGGCTTGCGGCGGAGGTTCGCCCATTTTAAAGCGCGTTCGGCTACCGCTTCCACCCGATCGCGCAGTGCGATCGCTTTCCCGGTAGTTCCATCTCTACCCGATAAGATAATCGGCTCAATTGCTCCATCCAATTCCGGGATTGCAATTTGCAAAGCTACTTGAATTGGATGTAACCCTAAATCGCTATCCATCCACTCTTCTGTGGTTTGGAATACTAAGGGTAACGCCACCATGTAAGGACGGTTTAAGCGTTTGAGTGACTCAATTGCTTTGGGATGATCTTGTCTGGCTGGGCCACCCACTAAAGCAAAACCAGTCAGCGATATCACTGCATCTACCAACTGTGTGTTAGTAGTTGGTTCATAGAAGTAGGCATCTACAGGCTTGGAGAAGTCCAAACCACCAGCAAACACAGGTAGTACCCGTGCGCCTAATGCTTCCAACTCCTGCACCATCGCCACATAATGGGCATCATCCCCTGTAACTAGGTGGGTGCGTTGCAATACTAACCCGACACAAGGAGCTAGGGGATCTTTGAGATCGCTAGAAATATCCTTACGAGCTGTATACCAATTGAGGTACTCTCTGACATCTTCAAACATACTGGGGGCCAAAGGATGCCAAATCCCTAGATCGGGATAAACCACAGGCTGTTCGTATGTAGAAGGTGCAAAATTTTGTTTTTCTAAACCTTTAAATACATATTTATCAGCTAGCATCAGCAAGAAGTTTTCCAGGTTTTCTGGAGAACCACCTAGCCAATACTGAAAACTGAGCATGAAATTTCGGGCATCCTGTGCCTTGTCCATCGGTAAAAACTTCAGCACTTGCGGCAGTGTTCGCAAAAGCTTCAGCATCCCATCTTGAAATCCCGCACCGGATTTTTCTTTGCGTTTCCGCATGAATTGGGCGATCGCACTTTTTGACTGACCCAACTGTGCCAGAGAAAAGCTGCCCATTTTACTCAGGCGCATTACCTCTGGCATGGAGGGAAAGACAACAGAAACATCCAAGCGATCGCGGTGTGGTTCTACTGCTGCTACTACTTTCTGTGCTAAGTCTTCGATGAAAATGAGGGAAGCGATGAAGATATTCGCACTCTCGATTTCTCGTTTGAACTCTTCGTAATTCTCTGGGTCGCGGAGTTCCTCAATCAAGTACCCGCTGATTTCAATCGCCAAGTTGGGATTGTTCGCGTTAATCGTGCGAACTGCTTGCGACAAAGCACTCTGGTACTGGGACTCAAGCACGACATAGACCACCTTGATTAAACTACGTCCGCGTAAGTTATCAGGCGCAATGTGTCTAATGGTGGACTTGACGTGTGTGAACATGCTTCTTCGGCTCCTTTGATGCGTGTTCTCTGAAGGAAGTTCCTAGCGGCATCATCAGCCACAGGTAACTTGCGATTTTTTAGGCAATATCTGTTTTTTATCAGAAAACGCTTGCCCAGTAGGCATTTTATCCCCTATATGACACAAATCGATATAAAAAACGAAATATTTCTTCGTAATTGTTGACTTTGTATAAAAGTATTTACTCACTTTTTTGTAAATTTTTTGAAATACTTATTTTTAATAGTTAAATAGCTATTCAGATATATTATTGCATCGCAAAATAAAATCCGCTTGTGCGGGTTATAAAATTGATTATATTTGGCGAGATACGTAGCCGATCGTAGACATCGCCTAATTTATACAAGTTAAAAATGAAGTATAAAATTTCTCGTCATGTACAGACAAATATAGTGCGTAGCAGCTTATCTAAAAGAATGCTATAGATCCATTTGTAGGGGTGGGGTTTACTGCCTTTTATCTCCCTCAGCTTGATTATCCTTCGTTTGAACCTGTAATTGTTGAACTTGCTAGACAGTCTAACCTGTGACACAGATAATTAATGCGATCGCCCCGCCCTTTTTTACCCAAAAATAGATAGGGTTTAGGGAAATGCGATCGCAATTCTTAATTGATTTCAGCAAAATTAGTGCATTGGCGCGGATTGGTTCAGAGGATAATAGGAAATTCGAGGTTTTTTAGATGAGTAAATCTTGGTTTACCAACTGACCAATGGAAAATAGATTGTATTCGCTTTGCTCCCAATTGTCCGTCACAAAATTCGATAGAGGATATTTGGTTGCAAGTCAAAATATGGATTCATTTGCGTAACGTCTTGAAGAGAAGTTTTTATGCCTTAATTCCAACATTCTCGCATTTACAATGGATGTTTGAGTGGTTTATTCGACACATTACCTTTGATTTTCACACTCTTGAGATGTACGAGTTTTTTCAAAAATCAAATGGGATCGCTATATATATGAATGATGTTGTCAATGCCAGACAGTCAGTTAGCTAGTACTCCACCACATTAATTTTGATAAATTTGCAGTGGCTATAGCAGTAGGGGCGTACAGATGTGTGCGCTTAACACGTAGTATCATTAATATTTGAGAATAAGCGATCGCATCTCTTTGTTTTTCAATATCTGTAGTCGCATACGTCTAACGTCTCAAAGAGTTGCAGCTTGTCGTCATACACCGCTTAACCTTCGGAACGCCTTGCAAACAAGAAATGTTAGATTTATTTATTTCTACTTACATAATTTTTGTAAAACAAGATACATTAAATGGTAGTTTAATTGCAAAGGAACCAAAAAGCATGGCCGTTAGTAGCCCTGAAGTCATCCGTCACATATTGATCGGATTGGGATATTTAGCTCCTGAGGTCGATCCTAAGCCGGATCTCACTAAATTTGCTCCCTGGAAGCGGAATAACAACTCCTTGACAGACGATCCTACTGAAGAAGCTATTAAAAAGTTTCAGAAACAGTACTCACAAAAACTTGTGGTTAATGGTAATGCTGATGCAGAAACTCGAACTGTAATGGAAGAAACAGTCATAGGGCTTCAAAACAGATTAAAGTTTCATGGTTTTGCAACCAATGCCGAAATTCCTTCAGATAAGCCTTTTTATGGGCCAGCTACTTATACAGCAGTCAAAAAATTTCAGAAATCTCAGGGTTTAACTGAAAATGGTATTGCTACTTTTGAACAGCGGCAAATTCTACAGCAATCTAGTCTCACAGATAAGCCCCAGACTCCGGCTCAGTCACAACTAAATCTGAGAGATTTGTGCTTTCAATTCAAAAAAAATCCTCAAAATCCTTCTTACATTGCAGCGTTAAATAACTTACAACAAAATCTACCCAAGGACGTTTTACACAAAGTTACTAATAAATGGAGGGGGACAAACGATCAAAATCCTGAGATTGTCAAGCTGACGAATGTGTTTACTTATTATGATGACAATAATGCAAATCATCGTGATGCACTAAATCACTTACAAAGTCAGATTACCCCAGCCATCTCTCAAGCATTTTTAAGTCTTTGGAATAAGAAGTAACAAAGGTAACTTACAGCAGAATTCAGAATGGGCTACGCCCCGCTGCGTTAACAGAAGTAAAACACTCTTTCGACCTAGATAATAGACTTAGCTTGTGTACCTCATCAACTTGAAATCTGCTTTTTCACATCTGATACCAATTCAAAAAATGTTTACGACAGATAACCCCACTCACGCTGACGCGCACCCCTTAGTAAGGGCAGGGTTGGTGATATCTATGATTTATGTGTTGCATTCTTTTTTCAAATTGGTATGACATACGAGAATTAAAAACCAGGTTTCCGATCTCTGCTGAGTCGGAAACCTAGTTTTTTAACAATTCTTAGTTCTGAGTTGTGAATTCTAATTTAATATTCAATTCCCGGTTGTGCTTTCACACCTTGATCGCGGAAAGGGTGCTTAACTAGAGTCATTTCAGTTACTAAGTCAGCACGCTCAATTAAAGCAGGGGGTGCGCCTCTACCTGTGAGAATAACGTGTTTGTTAGCGGGTTTTTGCGCCAAACCTGCTAAAACGTCTTCTACTGGTAAGTAAGCCATTTTGAGGGCAATATTGATTTCGTCTAACAAAACTAGATGAAAGTCTGGGTTGCGGATGTATTCTAACGATTTTTCCCAGGCGGCGCTAGCTTTGTCAAGATCGCGATCGCGGTCTTGAGTTTCCCAGGTAAAGCCTTCGCCCATTGCGTGAAATTCTATCTGGTCTTCCCAATAGCTGAAAACCCTTTTTTCGGAAGGTTCCCAGCTACCTTTGATGAATTGGACGATCGCTACTTTATACCCATGACCGAGCGATCGCAACACCATCCCCAAAGCCGCAGTGGTTTTACCCTTACCGTTACCAGTATTTACAATAATTAACCCTTTTTCTGGTACAGCTTCTGCTATACGCTTGTCTTGCACTTCTTTACGTCGCTGCATCTTTTTGCGGTACTGTTCATCAGTCAGAGATGAAGACATTACCTCATCAATTAAGCGCCCAATTTCTTGGTCTGGGTTCAATTCTTTTGGTGTATCGTGTTTCATCAAGCTTGTCTAGAAATAACTGTTAAAAGTGTTGAAAATGAACCAAAATCGCCTTACTTATCCAATTTCACTTACATTACTTGATTGGAAATGTCCAGTAAGCTTTCATGTGAAATATTAATAGTGTGTTAGCTTTATTAATGATTTGCAGACAGGTGGAACTATATATGATACACAAGCTGAACTTATAATTTGAGTTTACTACTACTGTTTTAAATAATCTAATATGTTCATTAAAGCATTTTACCAGTAAATTTTTATTCTTATTATCTTCTTTATTACAGTAATGAGTTAGATACTTTAAGTATCATAAGTATGATGTCTAATATCATGAGTTATGCATCTATGGATGTTGTTGTTTCCATTTTTCCCATAGAGCCTGCGTATCTTCTGGTTGTCCGTCATAGTTGAGCAATTGGTCTGAAATTATCACCCATGACTGGGCACTGCGTGTCCAAATATTACCCACTGGGCGTAACCAACTTGTATCATCTAAGGTTCCAGCTTTGACATTGATAGTATCTGGCTTGTAAGTTCTTTCATGGAATAATCGCGTTCCGCAGTCGCCACAGAACAGGTTATTTACTTCACGTCCGTTATCATTCTTTCGAGTCCAAGCTTTCGGTTTTCCCTGAACAATTACAACAGCATCTCGTAATACTGTAAGAGACATTCCAAAAGCACTAGACGATTGTTTCTGACACTCCTTACAGTGACATAGGTAAAGTGTTAACGGTTCGGCATGAATTTCATAACGAATCTCTCCACATTGGCAACCTCCAGTATATGGAAGACTCACAGGTTTTATCTCCTAACAATTTGTATAACCTTATTGTAACTAAAACTCTTTCAATCTTAAAGCGAATTTTATTAAAAAAAATATAAAACATCTGGAATGAATGTATTTTCATTTTATGCAATTTTCTAAATCCTTTTCATCAGAAAAATGGGTTTAAAACCCCGTGTTTCACGCAATGCTTTAAAGTAATAATTTTGGAGTAATGAGTAGATGAAAAATGGGTATTTACTCATTACTCATTACTCATTACTCATTACTTATTACTCCAGAATTACCGCGCCTTGAGGTCGGTGAGGATGTCAACAATCATCCTCATCCGATTCATCATCCTCACTCCAATACTGTTGAGGTGCATTTCCGTAAACTTCTAAAATCTTCGGTTTTTTGATTTTGTTATCAGGTGGATTAATTGCTTCTAACTGCACATCAAATTTCCAATTGTCACCAAAATCATAAAGATAGGTCATTTTACCACCTATTTCTAGAGATAAATCACCAATCTGCACTTGGTCGGCAAATGGGGGTGTTTCCATGTAGGCATGACCAATTTTTATGATGCGCCCAAAATGGTCTTTATAACTAAACTCGTATAGGTGATCGTAATCAAAGTCAAAAGCATCGAGAATTATCTCTGCTAGCCAGCTTAATGGTTTTTTTGCTGGTATGGCAATGCGTCGCCAAGCCTTAAAAAGGGATACTTTGAAAATATAAATACCATCAGTAAAGCCTTGTTTGGGAACAATTAAATTATGCTCCCATTCTGGAAAGAATGGTTGGAAATGTGACTGCAATTTTCCAAAAATCACATTTACATCATCCTGTAATTCTCCTCGTATACCCAATGGAAAAAGTAATTGTAACAGAGCATCACCAAAGGGTAAGCGTTGTAAACTAGTAATGCGCCACCCCTTACCTTCTTGTGGTTTTCCATGTTGGATAGATAACAATCCAAATAACTCTAACAGAGCAACATTATGCAGACTAGGGTAATAACTAATATTGTTTTGGTCTTCATATTTAGGGAATTTTAAACCTTTATCTGGGATGCGAGGCCAAAGTTGAATACATCTAAATAAATTCCCTAATGAATCTTGATGTTCGCTCAAAACTTCATTATTTCCCCAAATCAACCAAGCTTCTAATAAGTTGAAATAGCGTTCTGTTAAATTGAGGCTTGACCATGATTGCAAAGTTGCGGCGTCTAAAGCTAAAATCTGCTTCTTCCCTTGGGATTTAATTTGGGCTATTCCAGAACTGCGTAATAACAGATATAGTCCATTAATGTATGGATATGATTTCTGTACGGGGCGTTTGAGTTTAGTTTCAATTGGGTAACTTAACTGAGAATTAACTTCTGATAGGACTTTTAGCGGTAGAAGGTTATTAACACTACTAACTTCCACTCCGTTTGGTTGCAAGAAATCTATCAGAGTTTGAAAGTCATGCAGAATCGTACCGGGTTGATTTTCATCAATACTGAGTTCTTGGAGGAGTTTTTGTTGTGACTCTGTTAAAGAAGGCAGTTCAGGATTGAGTGTGCGTTCTAGTCGCGCAAATAAATCTTCCATAAATAAAAATTCTCAATTCTAAATTCACAATTTAACCTTCTGTGCAACTTGTTTTATTTATACTATGACTACAGAAGTTCTCCTGATAAACATTGACCTGCAAAGTGTCACAACAGGACTATCAACACCGTAAGTTTAATGAAATGTGAATGATAATATTTTCACCTTCTACTTGACAATCCCAAGAATTTGATATGAATAGTAACACTCGCCTACAAATGATTTTAGCTGATACACGTATTGATACAGTATTACCTGCGATCGCTCAACTAAATCTACCTAACTGGTGGTTAGCCGGGGGTGCAGTCCGAAACACCGTTTGGTCTTCAATTTTTGGCAATGACTGTGGGTTAGGTATTAAAGATTTTGATATTGCATTCTTTGATATAGAAGGGAACCGTTCTCAGGAACTAGCAGCAAAAGCGACTCTCACAGAACAATTTCCTGATGACGAGTTTGATGTCAAAAATCAAGCCAGTTTTGCTCGCTGGCGGCTTGGTAGTAGACCTTATACTAGTACAGAGGATGGCATCACAGATTGGCTACACACCGCTACCGCTGTAGGAGTTCGACTAGATACCCAAAGACAATGGCAATTTTTTACACCTTACGGGTTGGATGACCTATTTGCTGGCATTATTCGACCTACGCCAACGCATACTCATAATTTGGATGCCTATAATAAGGCATCTGGATTTTTACAGAAGTGTCCTTATCTGCGGTTGGCGTAAAAGTTACAGTCAGATTTTAGCCACTAGTTTCCGTGACAAGGAAATAATCGCTTTTTAATTTACAACCCTTGATACCGAAGCGCAATGTTAATAATTTTCTACGTACTGGGAATAATTAAACTACAACCCCTTTCACGATAGAACAGGGATGATGCTAATTTTATAACTTTATAGGCAAAAATCAATGCCAAATCGTACTGGATACCAAATTAACTCGACTCTCCACGAAGGAATCCAAACAATTATTTATCAAGCACTAACTCCAAAGACGCAACAGCGAGTTATCCTCAAGCTGCTTAAAAATGAATATCCGACCCTTGAAGCCTTTACTCGCCTTAAAAATGAGTATCAAATTCAGCAAGGTTTAGACCATCCTAATATAGTTAAAGCTATCAGTCTAGAAACTTTTGAAAACCGTGTGGGATTATTGTTAGAAGACTTTGGCGGTCAGTCTTTATCTCAACTGCTCCAAACAAAAAAACTTGATTTAATTAACCATTTAAAGATTGCTATTCAACTGACTAAAGCTTTAAATTATTTGCATAATAATCAGATTATTCATAAAGATATCAAACCTAACAATATAATAATTAACTCCCAGACAGGTATTGTTAAACTCGCTGACTTTGGTATAGCCTCCCGTCTCAATAAAGAAAATCCCCAATTTAATAACCCTAACTGCGTTGAAGGCACACTTGCCTATATGTCTCCTGAACAAACTGGGAGAATGAATCGCATTCTTGATTATCGTACTGACTTTTATTCCCTTGGTGTGACTTTATATGAAATGCTCACTGAGAAAACACCATTCGTGAGCCAAGACCCCCTGGAAGTAGTTTATAGTCACATTGCAATTAAAGCGAGAAACCCGCAATCATTAAATTCACAAATTCCTGCCGTTATCTCTGAAATTGTGATGAAGTTAATGGCAAAAAATGCGGAAGACAGATATCAAAGTGCGACAGGATTATTGGCAGATTTAGAATCATGTCTTAAGCAATTAGAAACAAAGGGAATCATCACTGATTTTGTGCCAGGTCGTTTGGATATATTGAGCCAGTTATTAATCCCCCAAAAATTATATGGTCGTGAAGAACAAGTTAATGAACTTTTAGCTGCATTTGAGCGAGTGACATCTGGAACTAGTGAAATGATGCTAGTTTCTGGTTATTCTGGGATTGGCAAATCAGTTCTAGTCAACGAAGTTAATAAACCGATTACTCGCAGACAAGGGTACTTTATTTCTGGTAAATTCGATCAGTTAAAACGGAATATACCTTATGCTTCTTTGATTCAGGCTTTTGCATATTTAATGCGGTATTTGCTGACCGAAAATAATGAAAAAATAGAAATATGGCGTAGTAAAATATTATCAGCTTTAGGAACAAATGGAAAAGTTATTACTGATGTAATTCCAGAAGTAGAATTAATCATCGGTACACAGCCGGAAGTTGCCCAAATTGGTGCAACAGAATCACAAAATCGTTTTAATCATGTTTTTAAAGAATTTATCCAAGTTTTTACTCAAAAAGAACATCCATTAGTTATATTTTTAGATGATTTACAATGGGCAGATTCAGCTACTTTAAATCTAATTCAACTGCTCATAACTGATACTGATAGCAAATACTTTTTATTTATTGGTGCATATAGAGATAATGAAGTTAGTTCAGCACATCCTTTAATCCAAAAGATAGAAGAAATTAAGAAAAGTGGCACGTTTGTTACTAATCTTGTATTGCAACCTTTAAATTTAGATAATGTAACTCAACTAGTTGCCGAAACTCTTCAAGAAATAGAGGTGAAGCAGGATAAAGAAACAGGAGTCTTTAACAAAGAAATTATTAAGCTAGCTGAGTTAGTTTGTAACAAAACAGGTGGGAACCCATTTTTCATAACACAACTACTTCAGGCACTTCATCAAGAAAAACTTTTAAAATTTGACTTTAATAATGCTAAATGGCAATGGAGTATAGAGGATATTCAAGCAATTGGAATTACCGATAAAAATGTAGTTGAATTAGTTGCCAGCCGAGTTGAAAAATTACCAAAATTCACCCAAGATGTTTTAAAATTAGCGGCTTGTGTAGGCGACAGATTTAGTCTGGATGTTTTATCGATAGTCAATGAAAAATCACCTTCTTTGACAGCAAATGATTTACACTCAGCTTTGCAAGCAGGATTAATTCTGCCTTTAAGTGAAGCTTACCGCATCCCTTTAGTTTTTAATCAAGAAGAAGCGGTTAATTTAAATTTTGACACTTCACGGGTGGGTTACAAGTTCTTGCATGACAGAGTACAACAAGCAGCATATTCTTTAATTCCAGAAGAACTTAAGAAATCTACTCACCTGAGAATTGGGCAATTGCTTCTCCAAAATATACCTAAAGAGGAAATAGAAGCTAATATTTTTGATATTGTCAATCAGTTGAATGTAGGTATTGTTAACCTGATAGAGCAATCTGAAAAAACTGAATTGGCACGATTAAATTTAATTGCAGGACGAAAAGCTAAAGCTTCTACAGCTTACGAAGCTGCTCTTAAATATTTCACAAATGGAATAGAACTGTTAAATATAGACGCTTGGCAAACAGAATATACCTTAACCATTGGTTTATATGAAGGAGCCGCAGAAGCAGCCTATCTGGGTGGTGATTTTGAGCAGATGCAAAAATGGGCTGAGGTGGTGCAGCAAAAAGCCAAAATTCTTTTAGATAAAGTGAAAGTCTATGAAGTACAAATTATCGCTTCTATCATTCAAAGCAAACAATTAGAAGCTATTCAAATAGCAGTATCAATTCTGCAATTGTTAGGAATAAATTTTCCAGAAGAACCGACATCAACTGATATTCAACAGGGGATGGATGAAATTGTTGTTTCTTTGAAAGGGAAAGGCATTGCAGATTTAATTAACTTACCATTAATGACCGATTCTAACAAGATTGCAGCTATGAGAATCTTAATGGGAGTTCTCCCCGCGGCTTTTCAAACTGCTCCTGCAATGATGCCAATTATCGTCTGTAAAATGGTCAATTTGTCCTTAAGCTATGGGAATACAGCTGTATCTGCTTATGGTTATAGTCTTTATGGATTACTTCTTTGTGGAGTTCAAGGAGAAATTGATTCTGGCTATGAATTTGGGAAATTAGCTTCTCGCCTGGTATCACAATTTAATGCTGAAGAGCTTAAGGCGAAAATTCTGACGGTTGTTAGTGCCCATGTTATGCATTGGAAAGAGCATGTTAGAGAGACATTAACATCATCAGTGTCGGGATATTCTAGTGGTCTGGAGACTGGAGATTTAGAATATGCTGGTTATTGTGGTTACATTTATCCCTATCATTCATTTTGGCTGGGTAAGGAACTTTGGGTTTTAGAAAAAGAACTGATAGCTTATTGTGATTCGCTGAAAAAAATCAAGCAACAAGTAGCTTTCACTTGGAACTCAGTGTATTTGCAAACAGTTCTGAACTTGAAAGGAAATTTTGAAAATGTGGACTGTTTAATTGGAGAAGCCTACGACGAGCAAAGTATGCTGCCAATTCATCAGCAAGTAAATGACCTTTACACAATTAACCACTTATTTGTTAATAAACTAATGCTCTCTTACATATTTGGGGAGTATTTTAAAGCTGTAGAAAATGCTGCGATCGCAGAAAAATCTTTAGGTGGCGTTACAGGGTTGTTTGTTGTCCCAGTGTTTTATTTTTACGATTCTTTAGCTCACTTGGCAATCTATCATACTGCTAAAGAGTCTGAGAAGCAAGCTATTCTAGAAAAAGTCCAAGCTAATCAGCAAAAGATGGAACTCTGGGCTACTCATGCTCCTACAAATCACTTACACAGATTTTATCTCGTCGAGGCAGAACGGTATCAGGTTTTGGGTCAAAAGCTAGAAGCAATGGACTATTATGAAAACTCGATTGCCAAATCTCAAGCAAACGGTTTTCTCCAAGAAGAAGCTTTAGCCTATGAGTTAGCTGGAAAATTCTATCAATCTTTAGGTAAAGAATTAATTCATCAAACTTATATAACTAAAGCCTATTATGCCTATATTCGTTGGGGTGCGATCGCTAAAGTTAAACACTTAGAATCAAAATATGTTTTTCTAGTAGGACAAACTACTACCATAGAAAACACTATTTCAAAAATTGATACAACTCATATTACTACTAACACTACTACCAATAGCAGCTTGAGCGATTTTCTAGATTTTAATGCATTTATCAAGTTTTCACAAGCGATTACTAATGAAATTGTTTTAGAAAATTTATTGGGTAAGCTGATCCAAATTTTACTAGAAAATGCTGCCGCACAAAAAGCAGCACTCCTCCTACTTAAAGATAATCACCTGTATATTGAAGCTTCTGGAAATGCTACTGACGATGTAGTGACGGTTTTAAATTCTATTCCTGTTGAAACCTATCAAGATTTACCGCTGTCTGTAATTAATTATGTTCTCAGAACTCAGCAATATATTGTATTAAATGATGCAGTAATTACGGAGCCTTTTAATTTTGATATCTATATTCAGAAATCTCAAACAAAATCAATTTTTTGTTTGCCAATTATGTACCAATCACAGCTTACTGGTATTATTTATTTAGAAAACCAGTTATCATCAGGGGCTTTTGTTCCAGAAAGGGTAGAGGTATTAAAAGTCTTAGTTTCTCAAATGGCTATTGCCATAGAAAATGCCAGCTTGTACGCAAGGGCGCAAGACAAATCTAAGGAATTAGAACAATCGATAAAAGATTTGCAAGAGGCACAACTACAACTTATCCAAAGTGAAAAAATGTCTTCTCTAGGAAATTTAGTTGCAGGTGTAGCACACGAAATAAATAACCCTATTGGTTTTATCACAGGTAGTATCGCCCAAGCAAAAGATATTGTTAAAGATTTAATAGACTATCTGCAACTGTACCGAGAAAAATTCCCCAATCCTGGCGCCGAAATTGAAGAAAAAGCCGAAGAGATAGATATAGATTTCTTGCTAAAAGATTTACCAAAAATGATTGATGGGATGACAGTAGGGACACAGCGCATTCGTAATATTAGTACATCTCTCCGTACTTTTTCCCGTGCTGATACTACCTCAAAGGTATCAGCTAATATCCATGAAGGTATTGATAGTACTTTGATGATTTTACAACATCGTCTGAAAGCCGATCGTAATCGTCCAGCAATTAAAATTATTAAGAATTATGCAGATATCCCATCCGTAAAATGCTATTTGGGACAATTGAATCAAGTGTTTATGAATATTATTGCAAATGCAATTGATGCTTTAGAAGAAGCAAATATCGGTCGTGATTTTTTAGAAATTCAAGAAAAGTATCCTAATATTATTACTATTGAGACTTATCTAGAAGTAGATAAAGAAAAGGTGGTAATCAAGATTCAAGATAATGCCAAAGGAATGCCTGAAGCAGTTAAAAAATGCATTTTTGAAAATTTGTTTACTACCAAATGCGTAGGAAAAGGTACGGGATTAGGATTATCTATTAGTCGGCAAATTGTAGTTGAAAATCATGGTGGAAATTTGATTTGTGAATCTGCCTTAGGAGAAGGAACACAATTTATAGTTTCTATTCCAATTTTGGGATAATAAGGAATTTGTGATAGTTTTAGCGGCAGATTCCCGACTTATCAAAGAAGTTGAGTATTTTATCACCAATCCTCCAGGACTGCTATAGTAATTCTATTTGATTTCTGAAAATTGGTAAAATAAAATTTATTTTGCTGTTAATCAAACTATGTAAGTAGTAACTTTATTACTTAATCAAATCAACACAAACTTGGTCGCAATTAACACTTGTAACTTATTAATTAACTGTTATAACTAATTGTATACATCGAATCTTGTATCTACTAGCTTTATCATTTACTAGAAAAGAGATTTTCTAGCGGATATAAAACGTAATTCCTAGTGAAACTACAAGCATATAAGCCAATTTTTATGGGCTAAAGTTATTAGCTCAAACTTTAGTTTGTAGTAAAGTACAAGATGCAAAAATCGTAAATAATTAAGGGAGTCATCTTGTGGAAAAAAGAAGAGAAAATGGGGGAATAGTTTCAAAAGCTATTTCGTTCCTGTTAAATCGTATAACTTTGATTGTGCTTGCAGTCACTCTTGTGCTATTTGTTGGAGGTAAGTTTGAAGTAGCAAGTGCAACTCAACCTAATGCAGAATTAGAAATTCAAAAATTAACATCCTGTTACGCCCTGGGAACTGACGCTATTGGTAGAGGAAATCTCCAAGAAGGAAAGAATATTTATCGGGATTGTTTTACTCAAGATTCAGTCCTCACTGCAATTTTTCCTGATGGGGCAACTCAAACAAATTATGGGACAGATTCTTGGGCAGATTTTGTCTATTCAGTATTTCAAGGAAATGGTTATACAGCTACTCAACACTTGATGGGTACAATAAACATTTCAGTTCAAAATAATCAAGCTACGATGACTTCTTACCTCCATGCGACTCACAAACGCTCGGAAACCAGCATTGATGTTGCTAATGGCACTTATGAAGATCAAGTTGTTAACAGAAATGGGCGTTGGAAAATTCGTAATCGTACCCTTAAACTCATCGATTTCTTGAATCTCAGTTCGCCAACTACTGCTTCTTCAAGCACTAATGCCAGAAGTGCTAATTCCTCAGCTACCTTTGTCAGACCAAATATACCTCGTTTAAAAGAATAATTCTTGAGATTGGAATAACATTAATACGGGTTGGATAAGTATTCTTTACCTCCCTGATGACCTGAAAAAGGGGTGAATTAAAACATTCACCCCCTTTTTTATTTGCCACTTGAGTAAAATATAGTGCAAGATAAACAACCTTTGCAGTCAGTCTTTATTCTGCTTGATATATGAATAGAGAAGTTCGCGATCGCTTCGAGGATTTACAATTAAGCATGGACTATTTCCGTGACTTCCATTACCGACAATCACTACAGTAATACCCATCCGGGGACAAACTCCTAAACAACTGGTGCTAACCACCCGAAAATCACCCCATAATCCCTCAAACTTTAAACGAGATTTCAACCAATTCTCTAAATCTTCGGAAGCCGTTGATCCTAACCGCTCGTTTGCACATTGCGAACACACAAGCACCAAACCAGATTCCCATCGCGGAGAAACGGTTGGAATAGAAGTTTCTAATCGAGTATTTCTTAGGGGCGATGGTTGCTGAGAATTGGATGCAGACCTCTTGAGGATACGTTTGAGTAATGCTTTAATACGCTGTAGGAATTTTTTCATGGACTACCCCACCTATTTCTCTGACAAGATAGTGTAAATTTCCTGTTTAGTCTGTTCTACTAGAACGCCCAAGAAATGCTAGTCTATGCCAAGTCGTTTGTAGATGATATAAAATTTTCACCTATGGATGCCAAGAGGACATGATATTACTATCTTTAAATTGCAACTCAGTATTACAATCTAGGGGTTCCCACTCGCTGGGGAAACTATATGGAATTAAAACATGACTAAGCTGATTGAATACGAAGAAGCCAGCGACGAAGTACGTGCAGTGTATGACGACATCCGCGTTACACGTCAGAATGACTATATCAATAACTTTTGGAAAGCCATAGCCAACCATCCTCCCACTCTGCAACGAACGTGGCAAGCGTTAAAGGAAGTGATGGTTAGCCCTGGTGAGATCGATCCACTGATGCGCGAACTGATTTATATTGCTGTGAGTGCGACAAATGGCTGTGAGTATTGCATCGCCTCGCACACAGCGGCAGCGCGTGCCAAGGGTATGAATGATACTATGTTCGGGGAACTAATGGCGATCGCAGCTACTGCCAATATGACCAATCGCCTCGCCAATGGCTATCAGATTCCGGTGGACGAAAAATTCAAGACGTAGGAGTTGAGCCTTGTCTATCCCTGCTTAAAAATAAGGTTTAGCAGAATTATTTACTATGCCCAAGGTTCAGATTAACGGGATTGATTTGTTCTACGATATTAAGGGAACGGGTGAGCCTTTGCTATTAATAGCTGGCTTTCTTTGCGATCATGCTTATTGGTCGCTAATTATGCCATCGCTGGTTTCGCAGTATCAAGTCATTCGCTTAGATAACCGAGGTATGGGGAGAAGTTCTGCTCCCGAAAACCCCTATAGTCTGAAGCAGATGGCTAGTGACGTTGCAGCATTGCTCGATCGCATCGGCATCGATCGAGTGCATCTAGCAGGCCATTCAATGGGTAGTCAGATAGCCCAAGAGCTAGTGTTAGCGCACCCTAAAAAGGTAAAAAGTCTGATGCTACTCTCATCTTTGGCAAAAGGTGATGCATTATTCAACAGCATCATTGAGACTTGGGGCGAACTTCCTAGCAATGTAGACCTAAAACTTTATGAAAAAGTCATATTGCCCTGGATATTTACAGATGCGTTCTACTCAATTCCTGACATGATCGAAGGTCTGATTGAATTTGCGATCAGATATCCTTTCCCACCTGCGACTCATTCACTTTATCATCACAGCCAAGCCATCCTTAGTAGTAACACAATAGACCGCCTCCAAGAGATTCATTGTCCTACCTTAGTTATGGTTGGTAAACAAGATATTCTCACTCCGCTAAAGTTTTCCCAACAACTTGCTCAAGGTATTCCCAATGCTGAACTTGTAGTCATCGAACGTGGTGGTCACGGCTTCTTGATTGAGTCGCCGGATGCTGTGGTTGCAGCTATGCTCAATTTTCTGGGGAAGTTTAAGCCAGCTTATAGCAATTTTGGATTTTAGATTTTGGATTTTAGATTACTTCCTAAAACCCTATTTCGAGAATCTCAAATAATACTACACTAAGAAATTTTACCAAATCCACCACCGCCAGGAGTTTCTATTACAAAAACATCTCCAGTTTGCATTTCTACTGTTGCTGTGCTGTCTAAATTCTCTTCAATTCCATTCTGACGTTGTATCCAGTTGCGTCCTACTTTTCCTGCTTCCCCGCCATTTAATCCAAAGGGAGGAACAAGGCGATGACCAGAGAGAATATTAGCTGTCATCGGTTCAAGAAATCGAATGCGACGGACAACTCCATTACCACCCGCATATTTTCCTTTACCACCGCTATCGGGACGAAGACTAAAGCTTTCTAAAAGTACGGGATAACGGGTTTCTAGAACTTCTGGATCGGTCAAGCGGGAGTTAGTCATGTGAGAATGTACACCATCAGTGCCATCAAAATTAATCCCTGCGCCAGAGCCGCCGCAGATAGTTTCATAATATTGATATTGCTCATTACCAAAAGTAAAATTATTCATTGTTCCTTGAGAAGCAGCCATAACACCCAAAGCACCATATAAAGCATCAACAATAGTTTGAGAAGTCTCTACATTACCCGCAACTACTGCGGCTGGATAAATTGGGTTGAGCATACAGCCAACTGGAATAATAATTTCTAAAGGATTAAGACACCCAGCATTGAGAGGAATATTATCATCAACTAAAGTACGAAAGACATATAAGACTGCTGCTTGAGTTACAGCTTTAGGAGCATTAAAATTACTATTTAGTTGTAGAGAAGTCCCAGTAAAATCGATGTTAGCACTGCGGTTTTCTGGGTAAATAGTTACTTTCACTTGAATTTGTGCGTCATTATCCATTTTATAAGTAAATGAGCCATCCTTGAGAACTGCGATCGCACGCCTAACAGACTCCTCAGCATTAGCTTGCACAAATGTCATATAAGCCTGAACAGTCTCAATCCCGTATTGCGAAACCATTTTAGAAAGTTCTTGAACTCCCCGTTCATTTGCAGCAATTTGGGCTTTAAAATCAGCGATATTTTGATCGGGGTTACGAGCAGGATAAGTATGATTTGTAAGGTGCTGTCTGACTGCGGTTTCTCGAAAATTTCCCTCTTTAACCAAGAGGAAATTATCAAAAAGAATTCCTTCTTCTTCTACTGTAGTACTGTGGGGAGGCATTGAACCAGGAGTAATTCCACCAATATCTGCTTGGTGTCCGCGAGAGGCAACAAAAAATAGGGGAGTTGGGAATAGAGTATTTTCGCAACTCTCTAAAAAAACAGGGGTAATTGCAGTTACATCAGGAAGGTGGGTTCCGCCGTTATAGGGGTTATTAGATAGATAAACATTTCCCGGTTTTAGGGTGTCGCCTTTATCGTTAATTAAACTGCGGACACTTTCACTCATTGAGCCTAAATGTACGGGAATGTGTGGGGCATTTGCTACTAATAATCCCGATGAGTCAAAAATTGCGCAGGAAAAATCCAGCCTTTCTTTGATATTCACTGATGTGGCTGTATTTTGCAACACAATTCCCATTTGTTCAGCGATAAATTGATAGAGATTTTTAAATATTTCTAAGCGAACAGGATCGGGTTGAGATGTTGTGTACATTTTTAATTCGTATTTGTTAAAATTCAATAATCTCTATCTAAGACGTTGCAAAATTAAATGATTACGTTCAGTTAATCTGGCTTCCCAGTTTGGCTCAACTACAATTGTGCTAATTTTTTCGATAATAATTGCAGGGCCATTAATACTATCTTCTGGTTGTAAATCTTCCCTTCGATAAACAGGAGTATCGTGCCATCTATTAGCTGTAAACATTCTTACTATTTCAACAGATACGGGGGCTTCATCTAAAGGGCGATTACGAATAATTAAGGGTTCTTCTGGAGTATCAATCTTCTGAATTACTTCCACTGAAGCGGATTCGACAATTAAAGTTTTATCTAATTGAATGAAACCATAGCGGGATTTATGTTCATCCTCAAATTCTTGCTGCATCAATACCACATCATCGGCAAAGTTAACAGTTAAAGTAGAATTAGTTCCTTCATATTTTAAGTTGCCTTTCTGAATTATTTCTGTTTGAGCATTAGCTTCATCCATTTCACTTCTAGCTTGAGTTTCTAAATATTCCATTAACTGCTGTAATTTAGGGATTAATGCTTGAGTTAAAGGTTGTTCAACACCTCCTTCTCTAATTGCTCGTACATCAGCTAATCCCATTCCGTAAGCAGAGAGAACTCCAGCATAAGGATGTAAAAATATTTTTTTCATTCCCAAAGTATCGGCAATTAAACAAGCAACTTGCCCACCTGCACCACCAAAACAACACAGTACATATTCTGTGACATCATAACCGCGTTGCAGACTAATTTTTTTTATTGCATTTGCCATATTTTCCACTGCGATCGCAATAAATCCTGCGGCTACTTGTTCGGGAGTACAATCATTTAAGGTAGCAGCTTGAATGTCTTGGGTTAATTGGGTAAATTTTTGAATAACAATATCTTTATCTAAAGGTAAATTGCCATCAATGCCGAAAACTGAGGGAAAATATTGTGGGTGAATTTTACCTAACATCACATTGGCATCAGTAACCGCTAATGGCCCGCCACGTCGATAACAAGCAGGCCCAGGATTTGAACCAGCAGATTTAGGGCCGACACGATAACTAGAACCATCAAAAAAGAGAACTGAACCACCACCAGCAGCAATGGTATTAATTGCTAATACAGGAACTCGCATCCGCGCCCCAGCAATTTCTGAATCTAGTTGTCGTTCATACTCTCCTTTAAAATGGGCAACATCTGTACTTGTCCCTCCCATGTCAAAGGTAATAACTAACTCGAAGCCTGCCCTTTTACTAGTTTGAACTGCGCCAACAATACCACCAGCCGGTCCGCTTAAAATACTATCTTTTCCTTGAAATTGTTCGGCTGCGACTAAACCGCCATCAGATTTCATGAACATTAATTTGACGTTGGGTAACTGATTCGCTACTTGGTTAACGTAGCGACGCAGAATCGGAGTCAAATAAGCATCGACTACTGTTGTATCTCCTCGGCTAACCAACTTCATTAACGGACTAACTTGATGGGATACAGATATTTGAGTAAAGCCGATTTCTTGGGCAAGCTGGGCTATTTCTTGTTCGTGTTTAGGATAGCGATCGCTGTGCATAAAAACAATCGCACAACTTCGAATTCCTGTGTTGTAAACTGCTTGCAAGTCACTTTTTACTTGTTCAATATTTATTGTTATTAATTCATTTCCGTTAGCATCGTAGCGTTCATCTATCTCAATCACCTGCTCATAAAGCATCGTTGGTAAAATTATCTGGCGGGCAAAGATGTTAGGACGGTTTTGGTAGCCAATTCGCAATACATCTTTAAACCCTTTGGTGATGAGAAGAACGACGCGATCGCCTTTCCTTTCTAACAGAGCATTTGTTGCTACTGTTGTCCCCATTTTTACCACTTCTATCGCTTCAGTAGGAATGGGTTCGTTGCTAGCAATACCCATGATATCTCGAATACCTTGAATGGCTGCATCTTGATATTGTTCGGGATTTTCTGAAAGTAGTTTGTAGACTATAATCCATTGCTGATTAGGCAGAGGGACAATTAAAAAACGTTCGGGATGTTTTGAAACTCCATCGATAATTGCTTGATTATTAGTAACAGCAACAATATCTGTGAATGTACCACCACGGTCAGCAAAAACCTTCAACATTACTCTGTTTCCTGTATAATCATGAAAAATTACAAAATACCTCTAAGAGGATGTTTGAAAAGTCGTGATTGATGTATCAAATATTTTTTACCCCTCCCTAACCCTCCCCTTGTAAAGGGGAGGGAACCGGATTTTTCTTGTTTATTCTTGAAAATTCTTGTCCAGCCGAAAGAATACGTCTTGTAAAGGAGAGGGAACCGGATTTTTCTTGTTTCCCCCCTTTACAAGGGGGGACTAAGGGGGGTAAAAATGCAATTAAAATCACAGTCAAACACTTTTCAAACATTCTCTAATATCCGTTGTCAATTAATATTCATCTACAAATCGAGGATGAACCCAAAGAAATTCACGGCGTTTGTTTTGCACCCGCACTAGACCACCAAAACTAGGATCTTTTTCTTTCAATAAGGCGTGTAATTCTCGCAAAATCGAGCCTTGAGCGCGGATTGCATCGCCTTCCAAGAATGAGGCATCGCTCTTGGACTTTCCAGACAAAGCTATATCACTTCCCTTCAAAGTAGACTCGATGCTTTTTTGTCCCAAATCGAGTTGTTCTTCAATGGCTTTGTAGGTGGTGTCATCCAGTATAAATTTAGTTGCCGAACCTGCCACAGGTAAGACTAGGCTCAGGGTTCCGGTCAAAATTCTGAGATAGGGGACTGCCTTGGTGAACCACTCACGCGGTAAGTCTAATTCGTATACTCCCTTTTTCTTGTCGTTGGGATTTAAAGCTGGAAGTGGCTGACGTGCGTGTTCGCACCAGAGGGTGAGTTGAAACTTGGCACTAATCCATTTGGGGCGATCGAAAAATTTTGGATCGACAGGCTTAAAACTGAACAGGCGTGGGCCGTCTTTTGCTTCATCGGTAAGCATCTGTATCAGTTCTGCAAACCGCTCGTCTGCTTGGCTTAAGATACGCTGATCGTTCTTATCCAACACCTGAAAGCCTGTTTGCAGTTGTGCGCCAAGGGTATATAGTTTGTCCTTCATCTCTCCAAACTCTTCAACAAGCATTTTCTCAATAGGTGTTTGCTGTGAGGTTGGTGCATTTCGCATTAACTCATCAATGTCTAGCCATTGGTTACAACCAGAAATCATACAGGGAAATTTCGGCATACCCTGACGTTTACTGTCAATCAGTTTTTGTACTTCAAACAGTCCGTGTCCAGGTGTATTCATACCGCAAGGTGTAATACAAGGTACCATCTCGTTA
The DNA here is from genome assembly GCF_036917375.1 of Nostoc sp. GTDB lineage: Bacteria > Cyanobacteriota > Cyanobacteriia > Cyanobacteriales > Nostocaceae > Nostoc. Next base: position 72,273 of record NZ_JBALDN010000085.1, on the reverse strand, counting down.
CATTGCAAACCTTTCCATGAATAAGGATTCTTGGGATTAAATAGCCATTTAATCTCTTCCGTGAGATAAGACAGGAACCGTTCAGGATAAGCTGCCCGCACTGTGATTTTTACATCAGTGCCAACATACTCCAGCAATGCCCGACCGTTGTAGTCATTGTCAAGCATTAAGCCCCGTTGCCAGTGGATGCTGTCTTCGTAATTCGTCCGCCCCAGTGAGTATTTGTGCAACCGGACAATCAATTGATAAAATAACCCTTCTGCTACTGCAAACTGTCCGCGACTATCCACAATGCGGCAGATTTGCACTTGTTGTCTGTCTCCCGCTTCCGGTTTCTCTCCCCAATTGGGCAATGGCTCCGGGCGTGTGTCGGAAACAAGTTGAGCAATCAGGGTGGTATTGCTAGTTTCTGACGGATCGAATACCACTTTGTAGGATAGATCAAAGCGTTCCATCAGCCGCAGAAAGATTGGATGCAATTTTGAGGGGTAGCCTTCTTCGCCTGCAAATGGCGGATGGCTCCACAACTGGCTGAGATGCTCAAACTCCACCAAACCGTTGCGTCTACGTGTCATTCTATCATCTAGCACGAAGCTGATCGCCTTTGCCAGCCAATCGGGTTTGAGGATGACGATATTGCGTAGTGTTGAATCGTTATGATAATGAATGAAATGCCCTAGTATATGGGAGATGCGAAGGAACAGTTCTGCTTGCTCCTCATCGATTCCCTGTTCAGCGCAGATGGCAATGACATCATTGTAGGGGAGATAGGCTTTGTCACTTGTCTGTAAGGTTTCCCGCACCCGTTGCCACTTTGCTGGAACGGAACGCCCCATTTCGGGAAGAGATGCAGCGACACGAGCAATAGAATAGCTTGTTTTAATTCTGCAAGCCCGGTGCAGTGTGTTTTATCCTGGTTGGGTTTGCTGTCTACATGGAAGAAATCGATCACCGTATCTTTGCCAAATTGATCGATAATTTCTTGTCTGTCAATGTCCGGTTGTCGCTGTTCGGGGCCGCCGTGCGTTGCAACTACCAATACCTTTGCATCTGGTTCTCGATTTTTGATCAGCGTAATCCACTCTTTGACAAAGCCCTGCTGGGGGCCTTCTCGTGGTTTCCAAATAACGAGATACACGGCTGGCGCACTGAAAAACAACTGGTGCGTTGGTCGATAAACCCGTTGACCACCAAAATCCCAACCATTCAACGTGATTTCTATGCCACTGTCAGGATCAGTGACGATTACAGGCTTAATCTCAATTCCGTGAGTCGTGGGGCGATCGTCCACCCATTCATCACCCCGCAATGACCCCAACAGACAACTTTTGCCCACTTCGCCCTCGCCAATCAGGATCAGCTTGGCTTCGTTCAGCATCACCTGTGCTTCTGTCTTTGCCCAAAGATAAGCCATAACAGCGTCGAGTCCCTGCTCGTATGCCGCCGCTAGTTCAGGGTTCAAGGGGTTTTCGTCAAGATTAAGTTCAACTAACTGAGCAAGTTGAGTAAAACTGTGAGGCAGTGATGTCAGATTATTCCCATGAGTCACGTCTTTATAAAATGTATTAGAGGAAATTTGTTTTCCTCCTAAGCAAAGTTTTTTTAACTGTGTTAAATTACCGAATTCATTAGGAAGCTGCTCAATTTTATTGTCGATCACATAAAGTTCTCTCAATTTTTGCAAGCTTGTAATTACGTTCGGAAACGAGACAAATTCATTTCCAGAAAGTGACAATACAGTTAGTTTCGTTAGATTTTTGGTTGATTCTGGCAGTTGAGTCAGTTTGTTATACGATAGGTCAAGCTGTTGCAACTGGGTCAGGGATGCGATCGCCTCTGGCAGTTCGGTCAGTTGGTTATCAGAGAGGTTAAGATTTTGCAACTGTATCAGGGATGCGATCGCCTCTGGCAGTTGGGTCAATCGGTTGTACGAGAGGTCAAGATTTTGTAACTGTATCAGGGATGCGATTGCCTCTGGCAGTTGAGTCAATTGATTGCCAAAGAGGTCAAGCATTTGCAACTGAGTCAGGAATGCGATCGCTTCTGCCAGTTGGGTCAATTGGTTTCTGGAGAGGTTAAGTTCTTGCAACTGTGTCAGAGATGCGATCGCCTCTGGCAGTGCCGTCAGTTCGTTATAGGAAAGGTTAAGTTTTTGTAATTGAGTCAGGGATGCGATCGCTTCTGGCACTTGGATCAATTGGTTTCTGGAGAGGTTAAGTTCTTGCAACTGTGTCAGAGATGCGATCGCTTCTGGCAGTTGAGTCAGTTGGTTGTTCTGGAGGTAAAGCTGTTGCAACCCAGTCAGAGATGCGATCGCTTCTGGCAGTTCGATCAGTTGGTTGTTCCGGAGGTAAAGCCGTTGCAACCCAGTCAAAGATGCGATCGCTTCTGGCAGTTCGGTCAGTTGGTTATTGTGGAGGTCAAGCTGTTGCAACCCAGTCAGGGATGCAACAGCTTCTGGCAGTTGAGTCAGTTGGTTATTGTGGAGGTCAAGCAGTTGCAACCCAGTCAAGGATGCGATCGCCTCTGGTATCTCAGTGAGTCTCATGTTGCTGAGATCGAGTTTTATTGCTCCCTCTTGCCGTGCCTTTTCAATGCGCTGCTCTGCTTCTTGATAAGCTTTATCTCTTGCCATGAGCAAATCCTTTCTCTCACTACCAAAATCGGAGTAATAGCCAGACTCTTATTCTAATGTCAAAAGTAGATTCAGCTTAGTACAGAATTTCATTAATTCATAGCGAATTAAATTTGGCCATACCCTGCATTGTTAATGCATCGGCTTGCATTATCTTGTATTAAAAACGCTACGCTTTTACGCAAAACTATACCTCTAGCGCTTCTCAATTGCATGAAATACAGACCTAACCCCCAGCCCCTTCCCTTGTAGGGAAGGGGAGTAAGACTTAAAGCCTCTCTCCTAAAAGGAGAGAGGTTTGGAGAGAGGTCAAAGGGTATTGCTTACATTCGAGAAACGCTATATTTGTTTCACTTTAGTTAAAAGTTTAACCACGTCAAATAATGTTGAGAATTAGATAGCTGGCTGATTTAGCGGAATTACAATTACAAATTCTGTCCCCTTTCCAGGAGCCGAAATACATTGTAATTTTCCCTGATGCTTTTGGGTGATAATCTGATGACTAATAGATAAACCTAACCCAGTACCTTTATTAACTGGTTTAGTCGTAAAAAATGGTTCAAATAATTGTTTTTGTACCTTTTCTGGAATGCCTATACCATTGTCGCCAATGCAAATAACTACCTGATTTTCGCTAGTGAGTTTAGTCTGAATGCGTATCTGGGGAGTAGAAAGCGCTTTTTCCCCTACTTCCCACTCCCGTTCGGCTTCGCTCACGGCAAGCCCATTTTCTACTGCCTCTTCTAAAGCATCGATCGCATTTGCTAAAAGATTCATAAATACTTGATTCAGTTGTCCAGCATAACATTCTACTAATGGCAGATCGCCGTATTCTTTAATCACCTCAATTGTTTGATTGTTAGATTTAGGTTTGAGACGATGTTCCAGAATCATCAACGTATTATCTATACCCTCATGGATATTCACAGCTTTCATCTCTGCGTCATCTAGCCGGGAAAAGTTTCGCAGAGATAAGACAATTTCTGTGATTCGTTCCGCACCAACTGTCATAGAATTTAGCAAGTTGGGCAAGTCTGCAATCAAAAAATCTAAGTCGATCGCTTCTGTTTCTTGTTGAATTTCCTTTACTGGATTAGGATAGTTTTTCTGGTATAGTTGCAGCAATCTTAATAAATCTTGGATATATTGATTGGCATAGCCGACATTGCCAGAAATAAAATTGATTGGGTTATTGATTTCGTGCGCTACACCTGCTACTAACTGACCCAAACTGGACATTTTTTCACTATGCACCAGTTGAGATACCAGCTGCTTGGCCTCTTGGCGCAATTGTGCTTCTGAGTATCGCAATATCTGTTCTGCTTGTTTGCGCTGGGTAATGTCGTGGAGAATCACGACATATTCCTGAAAATCTCGATGGGGTCTATCTGAGATCGAAACTTCTAGAGTTCTGTTTTTCCCATTACCGATTAAAATTTGTTCGCTACGCTTTGTCCACTGATCTGGATAGTAGACTAATGCAGGTAGCCATTTGTTCAGGTGATTTCCTCGCAACTCAGATGGGTTGACACCAAAGAACGATTTGGTGGCTGGGTTTGCTTGCTGGATAATACCTCGATTATCTACGACTAAAATACCATCTTGGGCGACAGTAAAGAGGTGTTCGGCAGCTTCTCTGGCTTCTGCGATCGCTACTACTTGCGGTAAACTTGTCCAACAAGCGATCGCTACTCCTACAAATGCCACGCTCATCAGTAGCACCACAAATATATTCTCACCGCCCGCAGTCGCCACTTTATTAAGTTTGACGCCAAATAACCAGCCCACTGCCACGGCGCTGCACAGTAAAAAAATCAGGATACTCACCTGAAGAATTACTGAATCTTTGATAATTACCACAGGGCGCGTGCGATATCGCCGCATCCACCAATCAGGATGGAAAGCAGGGAAATTCACACGGCGAATTACCGCATCTATTCCCATAACACCAATGGGAAATAATAGCCCAATTAGCAAGTTGAGCCAACCCCAGGCAAATCCGCCCACCAATAGCACCACAACTTCTAACAGCAGAATGCCCAGAGATATGCGAGGAAATAAAACTTCTGGGCGATCGCGCCCAAGCCAAAGCCCCAGATGCAGTAACAAAAAGGAGACAAACCAACCGATGTTACCAACAGCGACGATTCGCGCCACATCTCCCCAAATCAGATAGATTAAGCACAATACCAGTGTCAATGTCAATGCTGGGACAAACACACCCCGACGTGAAACAACAGAAAATACTGGTGAAATGTGGTTATCTAACGCCAGTTGATACAAAATTCGCGGGCAATTAGAAACCACCGTTGCCGAACCGAGTAGACAAGCAGCTACTAGCAAAAAAGAAACACTTACACCAGCGAATCTTCCCCAAAAGGGCTGGGAAGCCGCTGCAAGATTCAGAAAAGCATTGTCTTTAAGGTTGGGATTTGTTGCTAACCGCATCACTACCCAAGACCCTCCCCAAAATATGGGTGGCATCATCCAGGCGGCAACGTTTAGAAACCGTAGCGTCTGGGTGGGGTGGCGGCTATCGGCGACAAAGGAAGAAGCCGTTTCACAACTGTAGGTTGCATAAGTGACGAAAAAGAACCACTTTGCCCAATCTACAAAGCTCAAAGATGACCAACTGCTAGGAAAAAACCCAGGACTAACGGGAGAAAACGCTAACCAGCCAAGACCTTGGATACAGAAGGTCATTAGCAATCCAAAGGCTGGAATAACAAAAAACAAATGTAAAATACTCAGGGCGCGAGTCCCACTAAACGCCACAATAAAAGGCAACAGTGTAAAGCTAATATCCAGAAATATGTCTGGACAGACAATACCTAGCGCCTCCAAATTTACTTTAATTAAATCTCTGAGTACGATTGTATTCACTGACAGGTAAGAAACCCAGTTGAGGAGGTATCCAATTGCTGCATAGCGAGCTAGCCCTGGGTAGTTTTGCAGTAGCTTGGTAGCATAGTTGGGTGTTCCTCCAGCTACATTGATGAAATGCATACCTAAGCTTTTTACCTGATAGTTGAGCAGCATTCCGAAAATCACCGCAGGTATCCAGACAAAAATAGCTTGAGAACCAAGAGCAGCATGAATCGCTGGAACCAATGCTGTCCAAGAAATATGAGCTGTCAAACCAAAGCCCCAACTTTCAACAGCACTCAAGCTTCTAGTTAAGCGAGGGGAAGAAGATTGGCCCAATGTGGAATGAGCAGAATGGGACATGATTGGCAGTGTTAAGTGGGATACTGTAATTAAGCTTATTAGCTAGAGTTCCCATCTCTTAAATATTCAGAACAAAAACTTTTTGTAAGGAATAATACTTAGATGTTAATACATCTATACATCAGATAAAATTCACTTTACAACACCAGTATTTATTGCCCTCATCCCCCAACTCCTTCTCCCAATTTGGGAAAAGGGAAGCAATTTCAAAGTCCCTCTCCCAAGCTTGGGAAAGGGATTTAGGGTGAAAGCTCATTGATTCACGCAAGAAGTCTATTAGACAACTTTCGAGCGTGTATCTGCCAAGGCAGGAATTTTAACTTCTGTTTCGGCTTGTAAGTCAAAGTCATACCACTCGTTACGCCATTGCAGGCGAAACTTCAAACGCGTCCAGTTGGGTGGTAGGTTGGGACAGGCAACAGGGCCAAATTGAGTCATCCGAATGCCGCCAAACCCGAAAACTACTGCTTGCCAAACTCCTCCAGCACTGGCAGCGTGAATTCCTTCGGCTGCGTTCAGTCTCACATCCTCTAAGTCTACCAAGGCCGATCGCAGAAAGTGTGTATAAGCTTCGGTTGGTTGATTGAGGTCGCAAGCTAAGATGGCGTTAATGGCTGGGCCTAATGAAGAACCATAACTGTGGTCGGTGCGTTGGGTGTAATAGTCCCAGTTGGTGGCGAGGGTGTTATAGTCGTAGCGATCGCGCAGTAAATACAACAGCATCAACACATCTGGCTGTTTGAGAATCTGCTTTTGGCTGGTGGCTTCAATTCCCAGCAAACCTTGCAGAGATTTGCTGCGCGGTTCGTAATCAGCGAGGTTAACGTCTTCTAGCTGGAAAAAGCCTTCAAATTGCTCAATTAAACCTGTTTGAGCATCTTCGTTGACAAATAGACGCTCTTGAATTTCCGCCCAATGGTGCAGACGCTCTGTGGTTAAGTTGAGTTTTTGCACCAGTTCTGCTGATGTTTCAGGATAAGCTTGTTTGAGCCAATCCCACAGCGCCAAAGCTGACTGCAAATGCCACTGTACCATGAGATTGGTGAAGGCATTATTATCGACGCGATCGTGATTTTCATCGGGGCCAATTACATCTAGGATGTCATAGCTGTGACGCTCTTGGTTCCACTGCACTCGACTTTCCCAGAACACAGCCGTATCAAGGATAATTTCCGCGCCATAATCGCGCATCCAGTCATCATCGTTGGTAGTCTGCCAGTAGTGCAAAATTGCATAAGCAATATCTGCGGTGATATGCACTTCAATGTCACCGCACCAGATGCGGATTAATTCACCATTGGGAGCTGGAACCCAGCGCGGAGTTACTTCATCGCCAGTAGTCGCACTTTCCCAAGCATACATCGCTCCTTGATAACCTGCTTCTTGAGCTTTGCGTCTCGCTCCTGGTAGGGTGTGGTAACGGTAGGTGAGCAAGTTACGCGCTAGAGCTGGTTGAGTTAAGGTGAGGAAAGGCAGGATGAATATTTCTGTATCCCAAAAAATATGTCCGCTATAGGCAAAACCGGAGAGAGTTTTGGGAGGAATGCTTACTCGGCTGTCGTGACGCGGTGTTACGGCTAGTAATTGGAAGAGATTGTAACGGACGCTCAATTGAGCCAAGCGATCGCCTTCTATTATAATGTCACTGTCTTGCCACACTTGCTCCCATGCAGTAATGTGAGCTGCCAATAGGGTAGTATATCTCGGTTCCTCAGCAAGTCTTTGTAAGGCGGCAGCAATGGGAATTTCTGTCTCTCGTGAAGTAAACAGGGTGACAATTTTTTCTACAGTTACCGTTTTTCCGGGATATAACTCTAAGGTAGTTGTCAAAATGGGAGAACTAGAAGCTTTTTCGACGCTCACAGGTGCAGTCTCGTCACCATCTACCACTAACTTAGCTGCCATCCCAAGTTGAATATTTGAGTGGAGAGTTGTACTGTTTAACCAGAGAATCTGATTTATGCCACCTTGGTTTAAGGTTCGCCAATGTTTAACGCCTTGGGTATGTGGTTCGCTGTCAAATCCAGCTTCGACGGTAATCTCACCCTCAAAGTCTACGGATGTAATTTGAGCGCGAATCGCCAAAACGTGTTGGTCTGCTAAACTGGTGAAACGCTCGAAGTGAAAATTTAAGGTATGACCATTAGGACTACGCCAGCGCACATCACGGCTAACTAAACCTAAGCGTAGATCGAGCCGACGTTCGTAGTTGAGAATTTCACCACTGTCCATAGTAAAGCGTTCCCCAGCTACTTTTACCACCAATGGCAGCCAGTTGGGACAGTTTACCAATTCGGTATGAGTAATTGTCACATCATCATAAACACCGTGGATGAGTACGGCTGGAAAATCCTGTGGATATCCTTCCTCAAACGTACCCCGCACTCCTAACAACCCATTACCAAGAGTAAAGACGGTTTCTTTGTGATGTAACTGCGTCGGGTTAAACTCCGTTTCAATAACGTTCCAGTCAGTATTGTCAATTAATTGCTGATTTTGTTGAGAATTGTGAGTGGATACGTTGAGCATGAGTGATAAAACCTATGTCTTGGGGGTTGCTGTGGGCAGGATGCAGTAAAATTAGGAGCAATATTGAAGTGATTAACTCCTTTTCTTTAGCGTCTAGATTAAAAGCTAATCTCAACGCTAAAAAACACGCTTCTGATAACAGTAGCGTTTCAAATTTCATCTGTCTACAGTTAGATTTCTTTAAAAATGCCAGTTATAACTCATAAATCTCAACTAGCTACGAATTGATTCAGGTTTTCATCAATTTGTTTCATATTTACAATTAACGCAAGACGCGATTCATCGCGTCTTTGTGATGGGCAATTTATTGTGTCTTTAGTCATATTTTGGTTGGTAAAATCTACAGATGCAGTTAAGTAACGTTTTGTTCTTTTAGCAGAAGTGGTATATTGGCACTTGACCTGACCGAGTACAAACTATGCATAAGCCCACAGGACAGCAAACTAGAGGTGTTGTACTCATTACTACAGGACAGGAAGGGGGAGTGGGCAGATGAACAAAAATACTGGGCAAGGTAATGTTTTTTCTCTGTTTAAAGGCGTAGCTCTAAGTCGCATTTTGGTAGCGTTGTTTGTACTGCAAATATTGCTAGCTGTGGGATTGACTGCATACTTATCAATCCACAACGGGCAAAAGGCAGTCAATGAGGTAGCTAGTGAATTACGTCATGAAGTTGCCAATCGAGTCGAGCAGAATTTACAGACTTATTTGGTAACGCCGCGTCAGATACTAGGCAGCAATCAAAATCTCATTAACATGAGATTGCTGAAAATAGAGAATCTGGCAAACTGGGAGTCATACTTAATAGAGCAGTTAAAGATTTTTCCAGATGCGTTGGCAATAACTGCAAGCAATGAGCAAGAATATTTAGCGGTGGAGAAGTTCAACGATCGCCAATTTTTACTCAGAAAAGCCGATAAGTCAACTGGGTACGACCTCTACACCTACATAATTGACTCTCAAGGTCAACGTACTCAATTACCAGAGGTGATTAAAAACTATGATGCGCGATCGCGTCCTGATTATCAAACAGCAGTTACCGCCAAAAAATTCAGCTTTAGTCAGATTTTTACACCCCGCACTGAACCAACACTCTTAATTAGTGCTTCTCTTCCCATTTATAACTCCCAAGGCGAACTACTCGGAGTCAACAGCACTCTCACTCACTTATCACAAATTGGAGATTTGCTGCAAAACATCAAAGTTGGCAAGTCTGGGCAAATTTTTATTATCGAGCCATCGGGGCTATTAGTTGCAAGTTCTACCAACGAAGAACCATTCCGCTTACAGAATGGTAAACCCATTAGATTAGCAGCTTCCCAAAGCGGCAATTCTTTGACTCAAGCAACCGCTAAATACTTAGCAACTAAATTAAGTAACTTTGACCAAATTCAAGGTTTACAGCAACTAGATTTTTCCTTGGACGGCAAACGGCAATTTTTAGAAGTTAGACCCTTCGAGGGTGAACCAAATGTCAATTGGTTGATAATAGTGGCTGTCCCAGAAGCAGACTTTATGGGACAAATTAATCGCAACATTCAAACTACAATTTTTCTTTGTTTAGGAGCGTTGGGACTAGCTATTATATTGGGAATTGTCACCGCTCGGTGGATTACTCAACCAATTTTGCACCTCAGCAGGGCGACAAAAGATTTAACTGATTTTACCAACAGCGAAAACTCAGTGGTGAAAGTACAAGGTATTCAAGAACTAGAGGTACTGGGTGGATCTTTGAATGAAGTGGCGCAGGATTTACGCAAAACCTTTACTGCACTGATTAGTAAAAATGAGGATTTAGAACTGCAAGTTAAACAGCGAACTCAAGAATTACAGCACGAGGTTGAAGAAAGCATTAACAGCGAGCAAAAACAGGAACAGCATCATCAAGTACTTACAGAATTGGCAAATCACAAAGCGATTTTTGAAGGAAATTTAGAAACAGCATTTAAAGCGATCGCAGAAAAAGCAGCCAATGCCTTAGAAGTAGAACGAGTCAGTGTGTGGTTATTCAATAGCGAACGCACCAAGTTACAATGCATAAATCTCTATGAACGTAGCAATCAGAAACATTCGGCAGGTTTAGAACGCAACGTTGCAGATTATTTAATCTACTTTAAAGCCCTGGTGGCTTCTCGTACCATTGCCGTCTCTGACACTCGCACCGATCCACGGGTACAAGAATTATCGGATAAATTGCTCGAACCAAATAATATTGTATCCCTAATTGATACTAGTCTTTGGGTTGAAGGCAAAATGGTGGGAACAGTATTATTTGAACAAGTTGATATTCCCCGGAAATGGGAACTGAGCGAGCAAAACTTCGTTAGAGCAATCGCGGAAATTGTCGCTCTAACTTTAGAAGTAGGCGATCGCAAACGCGCAGAATCTGCTCTACGTGAGGCTAAAGAAATCGCCGAAGTTGCAAATCGTGCGAGAAGCACCTTTTTGAGAAACATTAACCACGATCTGAGGACTCCTTTAAACTCAATTATAGGAATCACAGAGGCACTCAAAGAGCAAGTGTACGGGACTGTAAGTGAAGAACAGCGCCAATCACTAGATATGCTCGAATCTAGCAGTAAGAACCTATTAGAATTAATTAACCAAATCCTTGACGTTACTGACACCGAATCCAGCAAGATAGAACTACAATTAGCTGCTACTTCGATTCAGGAAATATGTGACTTCTGCTTGAGTTTTGTCAAAGATTTAGCCTTCCAGAAAAATATCCGACTAACGGCACAAATACCTGAAGAACTCGAACCCATCCAAGTCGATGAACGCCGCATTCGCCAAGTATTTATCAACTTGTTGAGTAATGCAATTAAGTTTACCAAAGAAGGAGGTGAAGTCTGGATTGAAGTCCAGCCAAGTTCCACCAATGAATATATCTTTATCAGTGTGGTAGATACTGGTATTGGGATGCTTTCCGATGACCTTTTTAAATTATTTCAACCATTTGTGCAAGTTGAAAATACTTCTAATCATCGTTCTCCGGGCACTGGGTTAGGATTAGTAATGGTGCAAAAAATTGTCGAGTTGCATGGTGGAACTGTCCACGCCGAAAGTCAGTTAGGCAAAGGTAGTCGATTTACAGTCAAGCTTCCTTGGAAAAAGGCCAAGGAGTGGGGAGTCTAAGCGATGTGACGATAAGTATTAAACGGTAATCCAGTGCGCTGCTTCACATCAATCAATGATTTATACTCACCTCGTTGCTGCCTTTCGGCAACAATTTGTTCTGCGATCGCTCCATCTAATCCACAGGTAATCAATTCATCAGTTGAATATATATTTAATCGTTTCCAAGAACAATCAGCTTCTTTTTTGTAGTTGTAGCTAAAAGTAATTAGTGGTGTAATTCGAGCCACCTGCTTTTCGGGAATTCCGGCTATTTCGATTAACTCTTCTATATGAGTAAAAACATATCCCTCATTCATCAATGATTCGATGTTATTTGCATAAACTATCGGTAGTCCTAAATAATTAACTAGTTCATGTTTAGAGCATTCATTAATATCTACTTTCTCACGAGTATTCGCAACTAAGTTGGCTAACTCTTGTTCTTCGGGAATTGGTAAATTCTTCGGATAAGTTTTGATCAAATAAGATTTCTTGAGATAAAATGCAACGCCAATTTGGGCTATCCAGACAGCAAAAGCTAAACTATTGGCTGATAAAGCTAAAGCTAAAGTAGAGATGCTAATTCCTATGACAAGCCAAGTTTTAGTCTTGGATTTATAACCTGCATAGACAATAGCAAATCCCCCTAATGTCGGAATTAATGATAACCACACCCAAGCAGGAGTTTGTTGAAACCAAGATTTAGATTGTGACATCATAAATCGACTAATAGTTTTAATTTACAAAGATTTCAGAAGCTTTTGGCGCTTTTCTTCATACTCTTCTGCGGTAATTATCCCAGAATCAAAAAGAGTTTTTAAATCAGCTAGCGCACTAGTTGCATCTTTTGCAGATACTGCTCCACCTGTGCTTGCGATAACTTGATTATATTTTGTATTGAATTCGGTATCTGACATCAAAACTAGGACGAAGAATTCAACAAAGGCTATTAAAGATGGAATACAAGTCCAAAAAAACAATAAGTACAAAATACCTGCTACATTTTCTCCTAAATAGAATTTGTGGATTCCCAGCCAGCCGCCAAAAAAGCAAAGTATAATTGCTGTAGATTTAGTCTTCATAACATTTACTTCCTTAATTAACTATAATAAATATCTAATTGGCATATAATACAGCCAAAGTTTTTGACCTTCTTTGATTATTTATGTGGTTTATTAGTGAATTTTGCCATCAAAAAATAAATAAGGATTATACCTAGCTGAGATTCCATTAAGACTAAATATCCTTTAACTATGTAGTTTAAATCTAGGTTGGAATTGAAATAAAAAATCAGAGAACCAATTGCTAGATATGGAATTAAACGCAACTGATGAAGTTTAAGTTTTAGTCTTTTGTTATTCAAGTCGATCATTAGTAGCTCAAGTTATATTAAGCAATAGTTGCTTATTAACAATTAAGCGTTTATTACAAATTTGCTTGGTTTAACAGATATTGGCTGTTGTTTAAAGCTAATCTTAGTTAATTTCTATCTGTTAAACCTCACGAATTTTACCGAGTTTGCTTATAGCTACATCAATAGACTTACGTAAAGTTTCTGATGACTAAAGTAAAATGCACAGCAGAAAAAAATCGCTTAAGTTTAGCCTTATTTGCTGTTTTAGACAACAGAACAATCTAAAATTAAAGCATGACAGGGATTAGCAGTCCTTGTTCTACTTTGCATAATTCCTGTTCGTGCCTAAAAAGCTGCTAAAAACAGGCTTTGTTTCAATAGTGCAGACTTAAGTCTGAGGCGCTTTTATACAGTCGTAGCATCCTTAGTAACTGCTTCCTCTAAAGTCGATTTCAATCGGGTTGCTCTGCTTTTACGGATGCGATCGCTTTTGCGAACACCACCCGCCATCTGATATTCATAGCTATCTTTGCCGTACTTAAAAGCAACTCCCAGAAGCATTTTTTCACTCAGATCGCTCAAAGTTTTTTCCAACTCTTTCATCTCACTTTTATAAGAGTCAATTACAGCCAGAGTCGTATTATAAGCATCTATCTTACTGCGGTACTGCTGAATTACTTGTGCGACATTTTGCAAGTTGCGAGCATCCCCAAAATCCATGCTAGGATCGATTGCTTTAAGTCCGGCGATTCTCAATTCAGCTTTTTCTAGAACGCGATATGTACGCTTTTGACGAGGCATAATTATGTTCTTTTTATGGTGTTCTAGAGCTAGCTTGCCTTACTAAAGCCTAATTTTGGTTGGGTAGAATCCACAGTATTTAGTGTTTATTACAACAATCTACTCAGCAATATTAACTAAATATATGCTATTTGTAACGAAAATCGTAGTGATAGTAACTAAATTTGTAAAATTGTAACTAAAATTATGCTATTTGTAACAAAAATCGTAGTGATGGTAACTAAACTCGTTATTTTAGTAACAAATTTGTCAGATTGTAACAAAAATTGTAGTGGTGGTAATTAAACACAGCTTCAGCCAAGCGATCGCTCTTGTGCCACTGTTAAACACCCTTAATTTCATCCTGGCATATCTTAACGAACTTAACTGCGAGCATCAAGAAACTGAACCAGATAATCTAATTTCTCAAGAGATGCCAAAGCTATAACTTGTTAATCCCTAAAATAGCAAAAATCATTGACACCCTAAGTATATACGCAATAAAATTATTATAGTTGAACCTAACAATAGAGTTAATCAAAATCTTTTTCCCAGAGAATAATAGACGAGCAATATTAAAAATAATTTGGATCGAACAAATGAACGCCAAAATTATTGCTTTCTTGGGGATTACGGCAGCCTTTGTCAGCTTAGGAAGCCAAGTCTACGCTCAATCACCAGCATCAAACTCAAATCCCGGACAATATCGATTAAGTGGTGATTATCTACTTGGAATCGATCGGAAAACAGCCCAAGATGACTTTAGAAGTTTTTTTGAGCAAGCTAATCCAGCAAGTCTTTCCAACAATAATAGAAGAGAAAATAAAACTCCAGCCAAAATCCGCTTTCATGAATCATTATCACAGCCAGACACTTCAGTTTTTTTAACACCGGCTCAGTCAGGCAGTGACAATGATGGATTGCAAGTACAGTTAGATATAGGGAGAAAATAATCAGGGATAAAGGCTGACGCTGTAATTTTCATTAATTATGCGTTGGCCAAAATTCTTGCTAATAGTCTGTTAAGTTTAAATTAGTAAGGTAAACAAGTTCGTAGTAAGGACTTTAGTCTGGAATTTTTTAAGCACTAAAGTGCTTACTACAAACTTTTCATTACTAGGTTAGACACTAGACTTCTTGCATAAGTCGGGAAAAGGGGAAAGGGCAAGGGGAAAAGGTTCTGTATTGTCCCTTTCCCTTTTAACCTCTACCCTTTTTCCCCTCTTGCAAAAAGCACAAATGCCAAGAGGTCTATTCTACTAAGTACAATTCCAAAATTATTCCCACATCATTTACACTCTTACCATTTTTACTGAAATCAAAACAGCTTTATTAGAAAATATCGTTCAGACAACGGCAGTTTTAGCCGCTCGTACTGACTCCTCTAGCAGAATAAAGTTTTACACCTGACTCAATCCGCCTTCCTGAGTCGATAATTATGCAATCGTTTTGCAGTAAAATTAATCGTCAAGATAAGAGGAGGGCTTTGAGATGACTCGTGTCATCATTGTGCGCCACGGTCAAAGCGGTTATAACACCGAGCGGCGTATCCAAGGACGCACTGATGCGTCAACATTAACCGAAAAAGGTCGTAACGATGCCATTAAAGTAGGCAAAGCCCTCAGCAATATCTTATTCAATACGATTTACAGCAGTCCCTTACAACGAGCCAAACACACAGCAGATATTATCCATAGTGAGTTAGCTACTCATGCTAAACAATCTGCTGTAGTTCAAGTTTCTGATTTGCTGCTAGAAATCGACCTACCTTTATGGGAAGCATTGCTGACTGCTGAAGTCAAGCAAAAATTTGCTGAAGATTACCGCACTTGGCATCAACACCCCGACGAACTGCGGATGCTGCTTAATGATGCAGAAGGAACAAGAGAACATTTTCCCGTTCTGGCTTTATACGAACAAGCACGGCAGTTTTGGCAAGAAATTTTGTCTCAACATCAAGGCGAAACCATTCTCATCGTGGGACATAACGGAATCAATCGCGCTTTGATTAGCACAGCGTTAGGAATCCCTCCCAGTCGCTACCACTCAATACAGCAATCTAACTGTGGTATCACCGTATTAAATTTTGCTGGAGGGTTGGGCGAACCAGTCCAGCTAGAATCCTTAAATCAGACGCAACACACCGGAGAAACTCTACCCTCATTGCGACCGGATCATCAAGGAGTACGATTGTTACTAGTGCGTCACGGTGAAACCGACTGGAATCGCCAAACCAGGTTTCAAGGACAAATTGATGTCCCCCTCAACGATAACGGTAGACAACAGTCACAAAAAGCAAGCGAATTTCTTCAAGACGTAGAGATTGATAATGCTTACAGTAGCACCATGCTGCGCCCTAAAGAAACAGCAGAGATTATCTTAAAACGGCATCCGAATGTAAAGTTAGAATTGCAAGATGGTTTAAGAGAAATCAGTCATGGTCTCTGGGAAGGAAAATTAGAAACAGAGATAGAGCAAGAGTTTCCGGGAGAGTTGCAGCGATGGCGGCTGATACCAACGCAAGTGCAAATGCCTGAAGGGGAGAATTTGCAACAGGTGTGGGAGCGCAGCGTTGCAGCTTGGCAATCAATTCTGCAAACAGCATCAAATAATCAATTAAAAACTGTATTAGTAGTAGCTCATGACGCTACTAACAAAACCTTGCTTTGTCACGTTCTGGGTTTATCGCTAGAGAACTTCTGGAGTTTTCGTCAGGGTAATGGTGCAGTCAGTGTTATCGACTACCCTGCTGGCATCGATGGTTTACCAGTACTGCAAGCGATGAACATCACTTATCACTTTGGTGGAGGTGTACTAGATAAAACAGCAGCGGGAGCGTTATGAGTGCTGAGTGAGGAGTTAGGAGTGAGGAGTGAGAAGTTAGGAGGAGTTAGGAGTGAGGAGTGAGGAATAAAGTTAGAAGCAATGACTGAAGAACAAATAACTCAATAAGTAGCTAGACGTAAATAAATTAAAGTTTGTAGTAAGGACTTTAGTCCTAATAATCCTTGCTTTGAGCGATGAATCGCTCACTACGAACTAGGATTTTACTTTATGTTTAATTATGCCTACCTACTTAACTCCTAACTCATAACTAAAAACTTTTATGACTGAACTGCTGCAAAAAGTACGAGTGATTGACCCTGTTTCTGAAATCGACGAACTCTTTGATGTGTTGATTGCTGATGGTTATATCCAAGAAGTGGCTTCGCACATTTCTGACATCAGTTCCGATACTCAAATCAGAGATTGTCAGGGATTAGTTCTCGGCCCTGGATTAGTTGATTTGTACAGCCACTCTGGTGAACCTGGCTTTGAAGAACGGGAAACCCTCTCGTCTTTCTTACAAGCTGCTGCTGCTGGCGGCTTTACTAGAGTTAGCATTTTACCCGATACATCCCCAGTTATTGATAACCCTGCGCTTGTGGCACAGTTGCAGAAAAGGAGAGGGGGGACAAGGGGACAAGGGGGACAAGGGGGACAAGGGGGACAAGGGGGCAATTTTTCTCCCTTGTCTTCTCCTCTCCCTCTGCTTCATATCTGGGGTGCGATCACTGTAGATATTGCTGGGAAACAGATGACGGAATTGGCAGATTTAGCGTCTGCTGGAGTTGTTGGTTTTACTGATGGTAAACCTTTAGAAAATTTGGCGCTGGTGCGGGGAGTGTTAGAGTATCTCCAGCCATTGGGTAAACCAGTAGCATTTTGGCCTAGCGATCGCCAGTTAACAGCCAATGGTGTCATGAGAGAAGGGACAAATGCTTTCCGTTTTGGTTTACCCCCAATACCCGTCAGCGCTGAAACAACTGCGATCGCAGCGATGCTTGAATTGGTTGCAACCATCGGCACACCAGTCCATATCATGCGTGTCTCCACAGCTCGCAGTGTGGAATTAATTGCTTCAGCGAAAGCGGCTGGCTTACCCATCACCGCCAGCACCACCTGGATGCACCTTTTACTTGATACAAAAGCAGTTAAGAGTTATCACAGCAGCTTGCATTTAGATCCGCCTTTAGGTAATGCCAGTGATATGGCGGCGTTACGTACAGGGGTACGTGTGGGTGTAATCGATGCGATCGCTATCGATCACACACCCTACAGCTACGAAGAAAAAGTCCAAGCCTTTGCCGAAGCGCCTCCAGGAGCAATTGGTTTAGAATTAGCACTACCTCTTTTATGGCAATATCTCGTTGAAACTGAGGAATTTACAGCTTTAGAATTATGGCGGGCATTGAGTACCAATCCAGCAGAGTGTTTGGGAGAAAAAATAAGTGCGATCGTACCTCATCAACCAGCGGAACTTACTTTATTCGATCCCCAGCAAACTTGGAAAGTCGAACGGAAAAGTCTTTATACACTTTCACAAAATACACCTTGGTTAGGACAACAGTTGAAGGGTCATGTTGTGCAAACCTGGTGTTAAAAAAGCGCACTTAAAACTACTGAATATAACTTGGCTATTTTATTGTGGTTATATTGGCAAGTACACTCTAGCAAGGCAAACTAACACTTACAATAGTTCCTTTCTCAAAAATGCTATCGATTGTAAATTCACCACCATATAATTTAACTATATGCTGAATAATAGCCAGTCCTAAGCCAGAGCCTTGTTGCTCCCATAACTTTCGATTAAATTGTACAAAAGCTCCAATGTTATTAATCTCTTCAATTGTCATCCCTTTGCCATTGTCAATTATATATAAATTAAATTTGCTAGCTTCTATCTTACTCATAACTTGAATTTCGCTGCTTGGCAAAGAAAATTTGAAAGAATTATCCAGTAATTCTTCAATCAGAATACTCAAGTTTTCTTCTGATAGTTGTACTGTAGATTCTTGGATATCTAACTTTAAATCTTTTGGTCTACAGTTTTCTGTAGCTTTTTTAAGAGCGATTTCACTAATAATCTTCTTAGCCAAACATCTATCTTTTTTTTCTTTTAATTGACGAGTTTTTTCGAGACTTTTAGTTATTAATTCCAGATTACTATATAATAAAAACCTTTGAACTAGTGCATTCAAGCGATTGGCGGATTTGTAAATTAATTCAGCAATTTCAACTTCTTCAGAGTCAGGCATGAACTCACAATTTTGTATTAACAACTGTGACATACCGAGAATACCATTTAAAGGCGTATTTAGTTCGTGAGGTAATGAGTGAGCAATATTCATTCTAAGTTCGTCTAGCTTTGCTTGAGTTTGGCGCTCAACCAAAGCGTGTTTATCAAGACGAGAAGCGATCGCATTGAGTAATTCTTCAGGAGTAAATGGTTTAGTCAAATAATCATCAGCTCCAAAATCCATTCCCTGACGAAAATCTGAGCGCTCTGCCTTAGCAGTAACAAATATTAAAGGAATATTGATAGTTGCTTCATTTTGACGTAAAGCAGACAGCACGCTATAACCGTCTAGTTCAGGCATCATAATGTCACAGATAATTAAATCTGGTAATTCTGCTTGAGCAATTTCTAATCCAATCTTACCGTTTGCAGCTATCAAAGTTTCAAAGTCAGAAAGTTGTAAAATTTCCTGAATGTTTCCCCTTACTTGGGGTTCGTCTTCTATAATTAAAATTGTGTTCATCTATGATTAGTAAAGATAAAAATATCAATTTTATGTTATTGGTCTATCAATTTCCGACCTAGTGAGATACGTTTCCAGAGCTACTAACCTTGGTAAACAAGGTTTGGGTATACTTCAATTGCTTAGGAAACGCTATATCCACAGAAAGCTTATCTTGCTAAACAAGAAAAATTAATTGTCAATAATACTGTATAATCATATTCATGACCTAAGTAAAAACGCTGAACTATTTCAATATATTTGTTGCGCAGATATACTATTTGCTATGGTTAAGCAAATTAAAATTTTGCAAAATTTTGGCATTTTCTGGGGTTAATAATGCTTGTAAATTCTTCATTTCATTCAATAACATCATTTCTCTAGCATACTCTTGTTGTAGGATACTCAAATAGCGATCGCGCTCAACATCTGATTGAGCTTTCTTCAGCATATAGATTGCCATATTGATATTTGAAAGTGGATTGCTTAAATCTTGTAAA
The DNA here is from genome assembly GCF_036917375.1 of Nostoc sp. GTDB lineage: Bacteria > Cyanobacteriota > Cyanobacteriia > Cyanobacteriales > Nostocaceae > Nostoc. The sequence goes on along the minus strand of NZ_JBALDN010000085.1, from coordinate 52,566 downwards.
AGTTTTTGTAAAACCTCGTTACATATTTCTGCTAGGTGTTGGCTCTCTTGCAGTTTTTGTGAATTTATCTCTATCTCCTGCTTCAACTTGGTATTTTCTTGATGTTCTTGTTCGTATTGTTGTTTGATTAAAGCTGGTTTTTCTACCCGATCTAATCTGACCTGAATTGCCTTCAAAAGTTCGTCCATAGAGAAAGGTTTTGTAAGATAATCATCGGCTCCTAATTCCATACCTTGGCGTAAATCACCACGATCTACTTTTGCAGTCAGAAAAATTACTGGGATAGATTCAGTTACTGGATCTTGGCGTAAGGCCGTCAGCACACCATAACCGTCAAGTTCAGGCATCATAACATCACAACATATAAGGTCTGGTTGTTCTGTTTTAGCAAGTCGTAATCCTTCTAAACCATTATTTGCAGTAATAGTATTAAAATCGGAGAAACTTAAAATCTGTTGAATATTTGAACAGATTTGGACTTCATCTTCAATTATTAATATTTTTTTGTTCATTGGTTTGTTCCCTTGCAATAGTAATTTTTACGAGGCATTTTTGTGATATTTACAGACGCAGTAAATACAGTTTTTAGAACTGGTTATCCAGCTTAGAACTTGAAATTTACATTATATTCCAAACAATCTCCTACACTTTATTGTTCCCTAAAATTATTTACTAATAACACATTAGATATTTTTCATTGAGGAAATCACTTATAATCAGTGGCAGTTCTACCCTAAAAGTCGTACCCACTCCGACCTGGCTAGTGAGAGTAATTCTTCCTCTATGAAGGTCTATACAGTTGTTGACTATTGCCAAACCTAATCCAGTTCCTGGCGTATTACCAACATTACTCGCTCGGTAGAATGGTTCAAATAAGTTCTGTTGATCCTCTGGTAAAATACCAATTCCCTCATCTTGAATTAGAAAAACTGCGCTTTCATCTTGAACTAATAAATCAATTTGAACATTGCTACTATCTGGCGAGTATTTGACAGCGTTTGAAAGCAAATTGCTCAATATTTGTCGCAAAAGCTTCTTGTCTATACAAGCCATAAAGGGGTCGTCTGTTGATGAATTACCTAAATACTGAGGAGAAAAAGTGAGGGTATGTTTGGGAGAACTGAGTTGAATTTCCTCTACCAAAGAACGACAGAAATTAATTAAATTAATACAAGTTGGTTCAAATGCCAATTTTCCAGCTTCGGCCTTATTAATTAGCAAAATATCATCTAATAGTTGAGTAGTGTGTTGCACATAAGTCTCAATGCACTGGAGATGTTTATGCTTTTGTTGTTCATCTAGTTTATGGCTAAAGCTTTTTAAGATTCCAGCGGAGGAAGCAATCACAGCTAAAGGAGTTCGAAACTCGTGGGAGGTCATAGAAATGAAACGAGATTTCAACTCACTGAGTTCTTTTTCTTTTACTAAAGCTTTACAAATATTTTCTTCAGCTTGTTTGCGCTCGCGTATATCTTTAACTACACCGATTGCATAAATAGGATTACCAAGCGGATCTCGAATTAAAGAAACCGTTAGATTTATCCAAATTACATTAGCATTTTTATGTAAATAACGCTTCTCGATGGAAAATGTTTCTATTTTTCCTGTTATTAATTGTTGCAACTTATTTAGATGGATTTGTATATCCTCTGGATGTGTAATATCTCTAAAGTTTTTCTTTAGTATTTCTTCTTGGCTATAGCCTAAAATTTCACACAACTTTTGATTAGCTTTAACAAAATGCCCATCTAAAGTTTCTAGCTGAATTCCCACTGCTGCTTGATTAAAAATAGCTCTAAGTTCTGCCTCACTTTGTTGTAAGTCTAAAGTGCGTTGCTTAACCCTGACTTCTAAATCTTGATTGAGTTTTTGTAGAGCTTCTTGCGCTCGTTGTCTTTGCAGTTCAGCAGATGCTCTAGCTGCAAATACTTTGAGAATTCCTTCAAATTTATGTTGGTCAGGTATGGGTTTGTCATCTACTATGCATAATGAGCCAATTGGTTGACCAAAATCATCACTCAAAATAACTCCCATAGAACTTTCAGCTTCCATAGTAGCTAATCTTTTAGCATTAGGAAAGAGTTGCTGAATTCTCGAACTACAGTGATAAAATCCTTGCTTGAGCAAAATTTCACATATAGTTGATTTTGGGTCATAACAAATATTAGGTTGTAACTGCCCATCAGACCAAAATCCTAAAGTGTGAGCTTGCTCATCAATTAACTCACTTACTAAGGTGTTACGGACATCTAAAGTCGAAGAAATATGCTCAACTAATGCTGGAAAAAAGTCACGTCCAGTTGTAGAAGCTGTACTTTCTATCAAACTTTGTAAGGCTATTTCAGCTTGTTTGCGTTTTGTAATATCGATTCCGATGGCAACGGCGGCTGTGTTTTGTTGATATTTTTGAGCTACGAGCAAATAATTGCGTGTTTTACCATTAATTTGGACATCAATAACCTTAGAATCTGCTACATCTTGCCTATCTAAAAATTCATGCATAAATTCTGTAAATTGCGGGCTGTTTTCCAGAAAGCCCAATTCTTGACCAACAAAAGCATCGGGAGTCAAGTTAAAACTTTCAGCTAAATGGCGATTAACCCCTAAATAATATCCATCATCATTTACCCAAGAAACAAACCCGGGTACTGCATCTAAAACCGTTTGTAATTGCTCTTTTGCTTGTTGTAGATTTTTTTCTGCTCGTTTATATTCTGTAATGTCCTCGGAAATACACAACAGGTATTCGGGTTGTTGATTTTTGTCATACAAAGGAATTTTAGTCATGTGTAAAATTCTTCTGCCAAAACTAGGACTGTCAATAGATTCTTCAGAAATATCTTGAGGTACGCCGCTAGCAAAACTTTCTAGGTCTTTTTGACAGAAAAAGTCTGCTTGTTCTTTCGGGAAGAATTCGTAATCTGTTTTGCCAATAGCCTGCTCTGCTGTAATACCAAAAATATTTTCGCAGGTATGATTCCAGAGCTTGACTGTCCCAAAACTTTCTGGTTTGGCATCTTTAACAAAGACTGCTACAGGCAGATTATTAATCATCGACTGTAAAAAGTTGCGAGTCTGTTGGAGTTCCTCTTGGGCTTTTCGGCTTTCAGTAATGTCAATGCCTGTACAAACGATATAATCAACTTGATTACCAGGGTTAAGTAAGACCTTATTTGACCAAGAAATTAAGCGGCGATCGCTATCTTTAGTAACTAAAGAAGTTTCGTAACGTTGAGGAAATTCTCTGTCGGCTAAATTTTGAAAAATATCTTTGATACATTTTGTTGTTTCAGGTAACAGTAGCACATCCCAAACAAATCTTCCTTTAACTTCATCAAATGCGTAACCTGTAGCTTGTTCGCAAGTATGATTAAAGCGAACAATTTTTCCCTGGCAATCTAGTACTATAACTAGAGCGTCTGCTAGATTCAAAACGGTAGAAACAAAATTACGCTCCAATCGCAGTTCTGCCTCAATTTTCTGGCGTTCTACAAGTTTAACTCGTGTATGATTGTAAAGTTCAGCTTGTAGAATAGAAACTGCCAGCAGACTAGTGGGAGTAACTAATCCAATTAACTCTTCTCGATCTCCAATAATAGGCAGATGGCAAATCCGATTTTTTCTCAGCAAATGTAAGGCAGTAAAAACATCTTTGAAATCTTTTAACTTCAATGTTATTAACTCTCTGGTCATTACTTGGGCAACACTGATACCCTCTATATTTTGACCTTGTGCTGTCAGCTTAATTAAATCTCGTTGCGTAATTATCCCCACCAACTGCGAGTTTTCCATAACTAAAACACAACTGGTGGCTTGAGATGTGTTGCTAGCTATATCTTTACTTGAGTTAAGCAAATAATTGCTATCTTTGATTGGCAAGCTATCATGATTACCTGATGCTTCATTGATTAGTGCAATCACATCTGGAAGCATAATTTCAGAGCTAACAACAAGCGGATGACGAATGATAGTCTGTTGTAAATTATCAGAGATGAGAGAGTTAATGAACATTATGTATAGATGCCTGGAATAGAATTATCTTTAAAAAAGAGGTAAATAATATTTTTGCTTATAATTAATAAAAAAGCATCAGTGTTTTCTATGATTAATTTTTCTTTTTCTAAAATTTTTATATTATTTTTAACAATTCATATTTATTCTCAAATCTATTTTTTTAGGAGAGTATATTATTTTCTCATAGTTTGAGTTCTGAGTTGTTACTTGATGGAAAAAAATAACGGTTTTTAAGGTAGATGCAGCTTAACTGTAATTCAAGTAATTAGAACTAAGGTTTAAAACATAGGATTATGTTCATAATCCCAACACTTGTTATCGCGCCAGGTTCTACTACTGGATTGACAGTCAAACTTATTCTCAACCCAGGGAATTGATGTAGGATTAGCATCTGAAGATGAAATTATCGAACTAACTGAAGACAATACATAAGAGGCGATAATAAAGCTAGAGCTTCCTAGAATAATTAAAGCTACTAGAAACAACACAATATTAACAGGATTCCATTTGTGATTTACAGCATTTTTAAAGTCTATTTTATGCTGTAACCGACGCTCTATTCCTGCTAGTGACATTAGGTTAAAACTCCTTGTGTAATTTGGACTAAGCTTGAACTTCTTAAGATACTGAACTGGATACAAACAAATAATTTCTAGCAATTATTGTTTGTAATATGTTTATTATTCAGAATTTAAATGAAAATGTAATCGATGAAAAACAGGATTTTTTTTCTGATTAAATTGAGAGTATTTACTTGAATGGCTATTTGGAATTGCTGAACAAATACTGAGTTGCAACTCTAAATTGTCCGTAGGATAGAGGAGATTTTCTAGAAGAAGGGTACAGAACAAGGCAATAAAATCGATAATGTGAAACTTTAAAACAATCTAGCTGATGATAAAAATCACTATAAAACAGAGATTTGAGCGTTATTCTGGCAGCTATTAATGGATAAATTTTGAAGACTGCAAATTTACTGAAGCTCTGAGGAGGTGTTTAGGTAAAATTGCGAATCTCCCTCGTTTATGACACCTAGTCATAAAGCGATTAAAGTACAAAAAATTTAAGGGATTTGATTGAGCAAGACATCGCGCTGATGGGCAATATAAAGATATCTCAGGTATTTTGCCTGTTCTATATTTTTATTGTCCAAGCGTGATTCGATTGACATCAAGCTATTAACACGATGATATCGAGCTATAATTTTTTTGAAACGCGATCGCGTTTATATTTTTAACTTATGAGTCATCCTTCTTGCCTCACAATCCTGCTGATTGATGATTGCGCTGAAGATCGGGAAGCATATCGTCGCTTTTTGAAGCAAGACAGCCTGTATACCTACCGCTTTTTGGAATTTGAGACGGGAACGCCAGCACTGAAATGGTGTCAACAGGAGATTCCAGATATCATTTTGCTAGATTTTGCGTTGCCTGATGGTGATGGGCTAAAGTTTATCCAGCAGTTTTGGGAATGTCATAGCAATACCCAAACTGCTGTGATTATGCTAACAGGACAAGGGGATGAAATCATCGCTGTTCGTGCGATGAAAAGTGGTGTGCAAGATTATCTAGTTAAAACAAAACTCACACCTGAAGTTCTTCAAGGTGTAATTCATCATGCCATTGAACGGATGGATTTGACTCGACAGTTAGAACAAAGTCGGGAACAACAGCAACTGATTGCTGCGATCGCCTTACGGATTCGTCAGTCTCTGAAACTAGAAGAGATTCTGCGTACCACAGCTACAGAAGTGCGGCAGTTTCTCAAAGCAGACCGAGTAGTGGTCTATCAATTTCAGTCGGATATGAGCGGTACAATTGTCGCAGAGTCAGTGCTTCCTGGTTGGACAGTGGCTCAGGGAAAGCAGATCCTGGACACCTGCTTTCACAAGGGAGCCAGAAGTGACTATCGCCAAGGGAAAAAACGAGCAATCGACGATATTCATCAGGCTGGTTTAACAAATTGTCATTTGCAGCTTCTAGAAAGATTTGAAGTCAAAGCCAATCTGGTAGTACCTATTTTGGTCAAAGAGCAATTATGGGGATTATTAATTGCTCACCAATGCAGTGCGCCTCGTCATTGGCAATCAGTAGAACTAGATTTGTTAGATCGACTGGCGGTGCAAATAGCGATCGCCATTCAACAGGGAGGTGCATATCAGCAATTACACGCAGAACTGGCAGAACGCCAACGGACAGAAGCAGCCCTAAAAGCTAGCGAAGAGAAACTCAAGCTTACCCTGAGTTTTGCTGGTATTGGCTATTGGGAGTGGAACCCAATCACCCATCAAATATTGGCTAGTGAGAATGCAATTCGCTGTTTTGGTTCCGATCTGAGTGATGTGAACTGGACTTATGAAAAGTGGCTCAATCAAGTCCATCCAGAGGATCGAGAATGGGTTGAACCGCAACTGAGGCAGGCGATCGCCACCCAAACCGATTATGCTGTGGAATACCGTGTTGTCTGGCAAGATGGCAGCATTCACTGGGTATCGGCAAAAGGACGGGGAGTTTACGACGACGCAACCGGAAAACTGCTGCGGATGCTGGGCGTGCTGATAGATATTACAGAACGCAAGCTCTCAGAGGAGGAGCGGCGGCAGACCCAAATGCTGCGAATTGAATTACATCTTCTGGAGCAGATTCTTGAAGTTGGTCTGGCAGGTTACTGGGACTGGGATATTCCGGGCAATCAGGAGTACTTAAGCTCAACCTTCAAGCAGATGTTAGGCTACGAAGATTGGGAATTGCCAAATACACCAGAGAGCTGGCAACGCCTGATTTTTCCAGAGGATTTACCGGGTGTTCTGGAACTTTTTGAGCAACACGTCAAAAGTCGCGGACAAATCCCCTTTTACAATGAGGTGAGATATCGACATAAGAATGGTTCTACCGTTTGGGTAATTTGTTCCGGTCGCGTCATTGCTTGGGATCGAGACGGCAATCCCCTGCGGATGATTGGTTGCCATATTAACATTACAAAACGCAAACAGGCAGAAGCTCAATTGTTAGCGATCGCTAATTTGCAGCAAGCCATTTTAGATGGTACTGACTATGCCATTATTTCTAATAACTCAAATGGCATCCAAACCTTCAATGCAGCTGCTCAGAAAATGTTGGGCTACACAGCAGATGAAGTTGTTCGGCAAATAAATCCAACTACATTTCACGACCCAGAGGAACTCAAACAACGGGCAGCAGAACTCTCGTTGAAATTGGGTAGGGAAATTGCACCTGGTAGGGAATTTTTTACTATCGTCACTCAAGAGGGAAGCACCTATGAAAACGAATGGACTTACATTCGTAAAGATGGCTCTAGGTTCCCTGTATTTCTGTCAGTAAAAATTCTCCAGGATCTAGAAGGAAACAATATCGGTTTTCTGGGTATTGCCAAAGATATTACCCAGGAAAAACAAATAGAGACAGCCCTTCGAGACAGCGAACTCCGTTATGCACATCTGGCAGAAGCGGCTCCTGTAGCTATTTTCCGGCTGGATGCCGTTGGTAACTGCATCTATGCTAACGATCGCTGGAGTGAGATGACTGGTAGACCAACACAGGCAGCATTGGGGGTGGGATGGATACAGGCTTTGCACCCAGAAGACGCCGAGCGTTTGGGGAGGGAATGGTCTCTAAAATTTGAGCAAGAACGTGTTAATCCCAGGGAATTCTATCAAAGTGAGGGTAGGCATCTACGCCCAGATGGCAGCATTAACTGGTTTTATGTCCAAGTGCTACCCGAAATTAACGCCAACGACACCATTATTGGCTACATCGGCACACTGACAGATATCAGCGATCGCAAACTTGCTGAAGAACAGTTGCATCATCTCTCCGAACGGCTAACCATAGCCATCAGTTCTGGAGGATTTGGGATTTGGGAATATGATTTCGTCCAAGCAAGCCAGATTTGGGACGATCGGATGTACGAACTGTATGGAGTGAGTAAAACTGATTTTAACGGTTCTTTTGATGCTTGGTTTAACTGCCTATACCCGGAAGATCGCCCTTATCTGCTGGAAACTATGGAGCAAGTTATCCAAGGAAATCAAGAATATAATGTCGAGTTCCGCATCGTTCAACCAAGTGGAGAAATTCGTTTCCTTAAAGGCTACGGTATTCTCAAACGGGATCGGCAGGGTGAACTTGTACGGATGATTGGGGTTAACTATGATATTAGCGATCGCAAACAAGCCGAACAGGAACTCATCCACCATCGGGATTTGCGAGAAGCAATTTTTAACGAATCTGCCGATGCCATTTTCCTGGTCGATCCGCAAACCCTGCTCACCCTGGATTGCAATCGGCAGGCAGTCGAACTGTTTGAGGCGGTTGACAAAGCTGAATTAGTCAGTATCAATGGTCAGACACTCCAACTGCGTCCATTCACTGCCAGCGAAACAGATGCGATCGTCAGAGATATGCAGTCAAAAGGTGTCTGGAGCCTAGAGATTGAATATGTTACTCTTCAAGGTAAAATTTTCTGGGGAAACATTGCAGCCAAGCCGATTACTGTAGCCGGACGCACCATGAATCTAGTCCGTATCGCTGATATCAGCGAACGGAAAAAGGCACAAGAGGCATTGGCGAAATATGCCCATGAGGTCGAAGATTTGTACAATAATGCTCCCTGTGGCTATCATTCTCTCGACGGCGAAGGCCGATTGCTCAAGGTCAACGAGACTGAACTGCAATGGTTGGGTTATACCCGTGAGGAAATGATTGACCAACCCTTGGTAAATTTTTTCACTCAAGCCAGTCGCTTGTCCTTCACGCAAAACTATCCTCACTTCAAAAAGCAGGGTTCGTTGAAGGATTTGGAACTTGACATGGTTTGTAAAGATGGCACAGTTTTCCCAGTGCTGATAAGCGCTACTGCTGTCAAGGATGCTGAGGGAAACTATCTATACAGCCGCACTACCCTATTTGATATCCGCGAACAGCAAGCTGCACTACGCGATCGCAAACAAACCGCGCAACAACTGGAAGAATCACGTAAAATGCTGCAAACTGTACTAGATACATTTCCGCAACGTGTTTTCTGGAAAGACCGCCAATCGCGGTTTATCGGCTGCAATCCAGCATTTATCCGCCATTCTCAACTGACAGCCGATGAAATTATCGGCAAGAGCGATTTTGAATTACCTTGGGCCAAGTTAGCACACCTCTACTGTGCAGACGATATGATGGTGATGAATACTCGAACACCTAAACTAGGCTATGAGGAGCCATTTGAAGGGGCTAATGGCGAACAACTCTGGCTACGAACTAATAAAGTTCCCCTGACCAATAACGCAGGAGAGGTGATTGGCGTACTGGTGTCTCACGAAGATATCACAGAACGCAAACAAGCCGAAGCACAATTACGACAAACGAATGAGCAGCTTGCTAACGCAAATATGGAACTTGCGCGTGCCACTCGCCTCAAAGATGAATTTCTCGCAAACATGAGCCATGAGTTACGAACACCTCTGAATGCGATTTTGGGTATGTCAGAGGGCTTACAAGAAAGTGTATTCGGCTCGATTAATGAAAGACAAGCAAAAGCGATCGCCACTATTGAGCGCAGTGGCAGACATTTACTAGAACTAATCAATGACATTCTAGATTTGTCTAAAATTGAATCTGGCAAACTGGAACTGCAACTAAGTGATGTTTCTGTTAGGAGCCTGTGTGATACCAGCCTTGCCTTTGTCAAACAGATGGCTTTGAAAAAAAAGATTCGTCTTAGTACTTATATTTATGACAATATTGGCAGCATCCAAGTAGACGATCGCCGCCTGCGTCAGGTACTGATCAACCTGTTAAGTAACGCTGTCAAGTTTACACCAGAACGGGGATCTGTAACGCTAGAAGTCCGACTGGAGGGGGCAGAGGGGCAGAGGGGCAGAGGGGCAGGGGAAGTAAATTCTGCCTTATCTTCCTTGTCCCCTTCATCTTCCCTAAATCTCTGCTTCCATATCACTGACACCGGCATCGGTATCGCCCCTGAAGAAATTGGCAAGCTGTTTCAGCCTTTTATCCAGCTTGACAGCAGCCTTAACCGCCAGTACAGTGGCACTGGGCTAGGTTTGGCACTGGTACAAAAGATTATTACCCTACATGGAGGAACAGTCTTAGTTAGCAGTGAAGTTGGAAAAGGAAGTTGTTTTACCGTCCGTATTCCTTACCATACCAGCGATCGTGTTCTCAGGACGCAGGTAACTAGTCCATTACCCAGCTATCCCTTACTTGCTGAAAATGCTCAAGTTTTGATTATCGAAGATTCTGTGGCGGCAGCCGATCAGATTACTCGTTACTTCAGCGAGATGGGAATGCAATCCATTATCTATTCTCAAGGTGAAGGAGCTGTAGAAGAAGTGTTGCGAGTTCAACCTGCTCTAATCATTCTCGATCTGCAACTACCGAACCTATCGGGTTGGGAGGTGCTAAATCAACTCAAGACCAACCCAAAAACCAAAGATATTCCAACGATCATCATTTCAGTTGTGGATGAGCATAGCAAAGGACTAGCTCAGGGAGCGTTTGAATATCTGGTCAAACCCATTACCCGCACTCAACTTCAGGTAACTATAGAGAAACTACAAAATCCTGCCCGTTCTGACTCGCAAAATCTAATTGTAGTGCCAGAAGTCTTTCTAGACACTCCTTTGATTTTGCTGGCAGAAGATAATCAACCAAATATTGATACGATGTCTGCCTATCTTGAAAGTCGAGGATATCAGATCATTTTGGCAAATAATGGACAGCAAGCTATTGACCTTGTGAGAGTTCAATGCCCCGACTTAATTGTGATGGACATTCAAATGCCAGGAATGGATGGGTTAGAAGCAATCCGCCGCATCCGTAACGATCGCCAATTTGTGCATATTCCAATAATTGCACTAACGGCGTTAGCTATGCCCGGCGATCGCGAAACTTGTTTAGCAGCTGGAGCTAACGAATATTTGACCAAACCCGTAAAACTTAAACAGCTTGTAACCACAATTCAACAACTTTTAGGAAGGTAACGGAAATTCTCGATGGATAGTCAACTCTCTATTTTAGTAATCGATGATGAACCTGATAACTTTGATGTTGTTGAAACCTTGCTGGATGGTGAAAACTACCAGCTATACTACTCTCCTAGTGGTCAACAAGCTCTAAATCGCCTCAATAGTTTTCAGCCCGATCTGATTTTATTAGATGTGATGATGCCCGATCTTGATGGGATGGAAGTTTGCCGACGCATCAAAGCCGATTCACAATGGCAAGCAGTACCGATCGTTATGGTGACAGCATTAACTGATAAAGAAGATTTGGCTCGATGTCTGGCGGCAGGTGCAGATGACTTCATTAGTAAACCAGTCAATGGTATGGAATTACGAGCTAGAGTTCATTCCATGTTGCGGATTAAACAGCAATACGACAATATGCAGGTATTGCTAAAACTGCGAGAAGACATGGTAAATATGATTGTGCACGATCTGCGAAATCCACTTACCAGTATTGTTTTAGGCGCAGAGATTCTGCGGTTGTCAGGTTTGTCATCTGAACAGCATCAAGGAAAAGTCGATCAAATTTTAGTTGCTGGACAACAACTACAATCGTTGATCGATAGCTTGCTGATCATGGCAAAGCTGGAATCTGGGAAAATGGTTCTCAATTACACAGAAGTAGACCTTTGTACGCTGTGTATGTCAGCATTAGCAGATGTTGAAGCGATCGCTAATCAAAAGAACCTGACTCTGATACGCGAACTACCCGAATCTGGTGGTATTGTTGCAGTAGATGCAGTTATCTTTCGTCGAGTGCTGGATAATTTGCTCTCCAATGCCATTAAATTCTCCCCGTCCAAGTCTCAAGTCACCCTACGGGGAGAGTATTTAGCAGCAGGTGGTGTAAAAGTGCAAGTCGCTGATTCTGGTTCGGGAGTAAGTCTGGAGTTACGACAAATCATTTTCGAGAAGTATGAAATTGGAACTTCGATACCAGAAGTTTCGCAAATTGGTTTAGGATTGGCTTTCTGCAAAATGGCGATCGAGGCACATTCCGGTACGATTACCATCGAAGATAATTATCCAAATGGGAGTATCTTCACTGTATTACTCAAAAATGAATAATTAATTCTCAAGTTACTGCATTTAAGAATTACAGTATGCCCTTTCTGCTTAGGTGACATCTAACATGAATAGATTGTCATTACCTTGAAATTTAGCGATCGCTCTCCACTTTTGCCGATAAACTGGAATCAAGGACTCTTGCTCAGGTGTTAGCGTGTACATCATTTTTACTAATCAAAAACTTTCATCAACTTGAACAATTTCTAAATGAGAAAGTCTCTTAAGCAATTATGTTTGCACACCAAATTCTTCTGGATCTACGCCCCAATTTACCCAGCTAATTGCTTCCCGCGCTGAATTCATATTTGGTGGAACTCGCAAGGCGTGAATAAACCCTGTACTTGGGCAAGTCATTTTTAACAAGTAAATTGCTTCTTCATCAACATCAGCATCTATTTTTAATAGCGTATATTCTTGCCAATTATCTAATTCAATAGCTTGTAATTCTTGGCAAATTCTGGCGTAACCAATACCCTGAATTAACACTCGGCGTAGTTCGGCATTATGCTCTGTTAAAAGCCATTGAGATTGCCATTGCTGCGGGTGAATTTTACCGTATTTTTCCGGCAAAGTTACACCGTGGTAGGAGTAGAAGCTATATCCATCAGTAAATTCAATAGCGGGTTCACCTTCAGCGTGGAGGCGATTTTCATTGTCGAAGCGCAGGTGAAGGGGGCGATCGCATACTATACAAGTATTTTCGTAAGGCAGAATCCAGCTACAATACTTTAGTAGCGACTGCAAAGCTTTCCATTGTATTTGGTTATAAGAGCAATTTAACACCGAAATATAAAAATCTACCCAACTGCACGCGCTTGAATAGAACTGAGCTTTAAACCAAGGACTACGAAGATTTGTTGATAGTTGAAGTTGAGTTTTGAATTCAACTCTCAATATGTCTTCTAGTATAGTTAAATCTGGTAACACAACAGTAAGTAGTTGTGCCATTATTTGACTCTCTAGCTGCCGTGCAATTTGGCTACATAATTCATTCCTAAATTTGTACAAAAGTTGCTTATGAAATTCAGTGTTCAACCGATGTTTTAGTCGCTTCTGAATTACAATTTTTAGACCAGCATACGGGCTATCACAAAAAACAATTTCAGGCTCTTGTTGACGAATTGCTACATAACCACTTTTTACCGCTTCCGCCGCTTTTTTACGATCAATCCGCTCAGTTGAAAGTGCGATCGCTCTCCACTTCTCCCGATAAACTGGAATCAAAGCCTCTTGCTCAGGCGTTAACTTTTCAATCAGCGACATATCGCCAACCTTCAGGCTCGTATTCCCGTTGAATTTTCACCATCCAGTCACCTTGGGGAATAGAAATAGCTTTATGCTCCTCATGGGCAAGCAATGCTGACTCTGAAAACACACGCAAGTAGAGTGTGCTATCTTTCTCGTATAATTCGGCATTTCCCTCAGTAATGCGATGCTTATGTCCCGTAACTTCGCCTTCTGCCAAAGTTAAATGAGGTATTTTTTGTCCTTCCATCTGCTGCACAGGTAGTAAGATAACATCACCCTGACGAATTGGTTTCATGGTTTTGCTTTCCTGACATGGGTACAAATCCCACTTCGCTTTTGCTCTCAAATTTGATTTAATTTTGGCACAAGCTCAATGAGAGTGGAAAATTGGGAATTGGAAATTGGGCATTGGGCAGGGCATAGGTCAATTCAATAATTATTCTTCCCTTGCTCCCCCTCCTTTCTCATCTCCCATTCCCCATACCCCATGCCCCGATTTGAATATTTTGAAAACTGTAGTCGCCAATTATGCGTTAGATAAGTTAAAGATTGAAATAGCTGGTAATTCACACCCAGCGTACCCTCATTTATCCTCTGGGACAGACTGGGCATTAAGTTCAGCGGATTTTCTCCCAAGCAGGCAGTTTATGTGAGGATTAAATCACCGCCCTAAGCGTGACCATTTATCTTGACAATTTGTAAAAGTTACCTCAATTTGACTGTTTAGCTTAGTAGCTCTTCTTTTTATTGAAATTTCCATGTCAACTCTCGTCATCGTCGAATCTCCAACCAAAGCTCGTACCATTCGCAACTACCTGCCAGCAGGCTATCGGGTGGAGGCGTCTATGGGTCATGTGCGTGACCTACCCCAGTCGGCTAGTGAAATTCCCGCTGCCGTCAAAGGGGAATCATGGGCACAGCTAGGGGTAAATGTGGACGCCGACTTTGAACCGGTATATGTTGTCCCGAAAGACAAAAAGAAAATTGTTACCCAGCTCAAAGATGCCCTCAAGGATGTAGATGAACTGATTCTGGCAACGGACGAAGACCGGGAAGGTGAAAGCATTAGTTGGCATTTATACCAACTACTGAAGCCGAAAGTTCCGACTAAGCGGATGGTGTTTCACGAAATTACCCAAGAGGCGATCAAAAAAGCTCTGAAAAATTGCCGCAATATTGATGAGCAGTTGGTTCGCGCTCAAGAAACCCGGCGGATTTTAGATCGACTGGTGGGCTATACCCTTTCTCCTCTGCTATGGAAAAAAATCGCCTGGGGATTATCTGCTGGGCGGGTGCAATCTGTAGCTGTGCGACTTTTAGTCACTAGGGAACGCCAACGCCGCGCTTTCCATGAGGGCACGTACTGGGATTTGAAAGCTAGTTTGTCAAAGGAAAAAACCCCCTTTGCTGCCCAGTTGGTAACACTGGGAGGAACCAAAATTGCTAACGGCAGCGATTTTGACGCAACGACCGGACAAATTACCGCAGGTCGCAATGTCTTGTTGCTCAACGAAGAACAAGCGGTAGCCCTCAAGGAACGCTTAACTGGGAAAACCTGGAATGTTAACGACATCGAAGAACGCCCTGTGACGCGCAAACCCTCGCCACCGTTCACCACCTCGACACTGCAACAAGAATCTAACCGGAAACTGCGTCTCTCAGCCCGTGACACAATGCGGGTTGCCCAGAATTTGTACGAGCAAGGGTATATTACCTATATGCGGACAGATTCGGTGCATTTGTCAGATCAGGCGATCGCAGCTGCTCGCAGTTGTGTAGAAAAGCTCTACGGTCAACAATACCTCAGTCCCCAACCCCGGCAATACACCACCAAATCCAAAGGCGCACAAGAGGCGCACGAAGCAATTCGTCCAGCCGGTAGCACCTTCCGCACCCCCCAAGAAACTGGTTTGGGCGGTCGGGAACTTGCCGTTTACGATTTGATTTGGAAGCGGACTGTTGCTTGTCAAATGGCTGATTCCCGGCAAACTCAAATTACCGTGCAATTGCAAGTCGAGGATGCTGGATTCCGTTCTTCTGGCAAACGGATTGAATTTCCCGGATACTTACGTGCCTACGTTGAAGGTTCAGACGACCCAGAAGCAGCACTGGAAGACCAGGAAGTAATTTTACCGAATCTGAAAGTGGGCGATCGTCCCAATTGTACAGAGCTAGAAGCAGTTGGGCACGAAACCCAACCGCCAGCTAGGTACACCGAAGCTTCTTTAGTGAAAACCTTAGAAAGCGAAGGTATCGGTCGTCCCAGTACCTACGCCAGCATCATTGGCACGATCATCGATAAGGGTTATGCCCATTTGGTGACTAACGCTCTCATTCCCACCTTCACCGCTTTTGCCGTCACCGACTTGCTGGAAAAACATTTCCCAGACATCGTTGACCCTAGTTTTACCTCGAAGATGGAGCAAACTCTCGATGATATTGCCACAGGTGAAGCGAAATGGCTGCCCTACTTGCAGAAATTCTATCTGGGAGACAAAGGACTAGAAACGCTAGTAAAAGAGCAGGAAAGTCAGATTGATGCCACCAAAGCGAGGACTGTAGAACTTGAAAATTTAGATGCCAAAGTCCGCATTGGTAAATATGGCCCTTATATTGAAGTCGAAAATGGTGAAGGAGTTATCACCGCTTCAATTCCCAAAGACTTGACACCAGCTGACCTCGACCCCAAACAGGTAGAAGTATTGCTGCGGCAAAAAATCACAGGGCCTGACCAGGTAGGCCGCCATCCCGAAACTGGCGAACCAATTTATGTGAAAATTGGTGCTTACGGGCCTTATGTGCAATTGGGTGACAAAACCGACGAAAACCCCAAACCGAAACAAGCCTCCCTACTCAAAGGTGTCACCCCAGAAACCGTTACGCTGGAAATGGCTGTTGGTCTGTTGGCACTACCCCGGACATTAGGAGTTCATCCAGTTACTGGCGGCAAAATCCAAGCAAGTTTGGGACGCTTTGGCCCTTATGTGGTTCACGACCAGGGTAAGGAGGGGAAAGACTACCGCTCCCTGAAAGCTGCTGACAATGTATTGACAATTAGCCTAGAACGTGCGTTGGAACTGTTGTCCGAACCCAAAAAGGGGCGCAGTTCTACCAATAGCAAGTCCAAAGCGGCCTTACGCGAATTGGGTACGCATCCAGAAGATGGAGAAACAATTAACATCTACGATGGCCCCTATGGCCCTTACATCAAGCATGGTAAAACTAATGTCAGTATCCCAGAAGGTCAAACGGTAGAAGATGTAACCCTGGCGGCGGCGCTGAACTTGTTGGCAGCTAAGACATCGACTGGAAAATCGACTCGCAAAACGAGTAAATCAACGACTTCCAAATCTAAGTCAACTGCGAAATCATCAACAAGCGCTGCAAAGAAAAAGGGTACAGAAGGCTAGTGGTAAGTCAAACAATTTTGGATTTTAGATTTACGCTAGCGTAGCGTTAGCGATGGAGGAGTGTTTTTTAGATTTATTTCGCCCATAACGGGCGAGGCATGAATCTCAAAATTCTCTGAATCCAAAATCTAAAATCTAAAATTCCTACTCAATAGTCTATCTAAAGTCCGATTTTTAACTCTTGACCCTTGATATCCATCCTTGATAGGATACAGTTCATTAGGTTCAAGTGTGATACTCTAAAAAGTAAGGGAAAACACAACGCTAAATTTTAGAAGTGGCTTATGTCCCAAATGCGGGATTGTGTATCAGCCCGATTGGAAGCCAGAGGTGCGAAAGTATGTTTTTTTCTGCGTACCTGTTAATCAAAAATTGAGGTAGTATCTCAGGAGCGGTCAGTTCATGGACTATATAGAAAAGGTGCTGGAAAAGCTTAAGGAATTAGCTCGTAGGCTAATTGAAAGCCTATTAGGGCCAGAGGCTGAACCGGAACCGGAACTGATTCCGATTCCTGTGAACGATCGCTCTCGGCGTCGCCATTAACCCCACAGTGGTAAACTCGACGTTCCAACCCTTAAGTATTCTGGCACTGCATGGGCCAAACTTAAATTTGCTAGGACAGCGAGAACCAGGAATTTATGGTTCGCTGACACTAGCTGAAATTAACCGCCTGTTAGAAGAAGAAGCATTCAAGTTACAGGCGAAAGTTTTTCCTTTGCAGTCAAATCATGAAGGAATTTTAGTAGATACTATTCATGGTGCATTAGGGCAACATCAGGGAATTCTGATTAATGCAGGAGCGTACACCCACACAAGTGTGGCCTTGCGAGATGCGATCGCTGCTGTTAACTTGCCCACAGTGGAAGTACATCTAAGTAACATTTACCGCCGGGAAGAATTTCGCCATCATTCTTATATTGCCCCAGTGGCGATCGGGCAAATAAGTGGTTTTGGCGTTCAAAGTTACTTATTGGGCTTACAAGCTTTGATAGATCATTTAAGAGTTAGGAGTTAGGAGTTAGGAATTAGTAATATTTCATTAACTCCTTACTCCTTACTTTTAACTAGAGAATTTATGCGTTACTCTCCTATAAGTCGGTTTAAAGGAACTTTACTCGGAGCATTCCTGGGAGGAAGTTTAGCTCCTGGTGGTAAAGTACAGTTTGAGAATTCCCTAGATTTAGGCAGAATGGCGGTTCTGGGTATCCAGAGTTTGATCGCCTTGGGTAGATTAGATTTAGATGATTGGATAGAGCGTCAGCAAGAAGAATTTCCTCATTTAGTAGCAACTGATGACGACATCTCGATAAAAATAATTATTGCCACATTACCAGTAGCCCTCTTTTTTCACGAAAATCCAATTAAGCTCCGGCAAAACTTGCTGCGTGTGCTGAAAATCTGGGAGGACGATCCAGTAATCAGAGATGGAACGCTAGCAGTAGGATATGCGATCGCTCTTGCCCTAACTGAAAAACTCGATCCTCTAACTCTTATCCCACAAACAGTTGCTTTTATCGGAGAAACACCGACATCAATCCCAAAAAAATTATTAAGAGTCCAGAATTTATTAGAGCAAGGGACTGGATTATCAACGACGCAAGCTGAGTTTGCTAAGGAAGAAAAACTTAGTAACAGTATTGCTATGGCATTTTACTGCTTTTTGAGTACCTTAGAAGACTTCCGCCTGACAGTTTTACAGGCTACTCACGATCGCAATTCTCAACTGCAAGATGCTACGCTTCTAAATTCACAGGCTACAGGTGCAATTACTGGTGCTTTGTCGGGAGCATATAACGGGATAGGTGGAATTCCCGTAAATTGGCAAGTCTTGCTCTTGCAGAGGGATTCTCCAGTATGGGGACTAACTAGCTTTTCCCAAGTGTTAGAATTGACCGATGCATTTGTGGGGGTGTGGTCAGGAGTGTATAATCTTACCTTAAACCCAAAAGAGTTAACAGAGGAGGGATGTGAGGTGGCTTTGCTTTCAGTTTACGCAGCTCCTCGCGTTATTCGGTCGCGTTAATCTTAAATTAACCAGATAAGGGGTTAAAGCTAGGCAAACTTCCGCCACAGTTGTATTAGTCTCATATACTAGAATTTTTCAGTAAACCCTTGGACTGATTCTGTAGCTAACTATTGTGGTAAATCAGCAATAAAAAAGCCCCACCACCGAGTTGCAGACGCCGCAAATAGAACTTTCCTGATGATTGTCTTTTTTTGAATTATCAAAGTTGGCAATTGCAGGTAGAGATAATGAAAATGCATAAATTTTTGCAGTTCTTGAACCAGCAATTGACTCACTGGCGGCGACAGTACAAAACACTACGCCGTAAGGGAAAGTTAATGAGAAGTCCCAAAGGTAAAACCCATAGAAGGGAACTTCTAAGGACTATGCTCAAGAATGTATTCCTGTTTTTATCAAAAACCAATGAGAAAAGCAAACGCCGAAAACAAGAAAGAGCGCTAAGGTCAAAGGCAAAATCTGTCAACATTAAGAGTAGTATTTGTACAGTCTGTTTAGATTGGGCATATAAACAGCGTTACTCGGTGATTTTGGCGATCGCTGTAGTGTCTCTCACAGGTATCATTGGTCATAAATTATACAATCAAACTCAACTCAAAGTAGGACATCCTGCGCCCCAAACGATTACAGCGCCTTACACAGCTAGCATCGAAGATCGGAAAAAAACCGAAGCCGAGCGCAAAGCCGTCAGCACAAGCTCCTTACAGGTATTGATGCTTGATGCGCAAATCAACGAAAAAATCAACGACAATTTGCAACAACTTCTAGATGATGGCAACGAAATTCGCGCTGTTGCTGGAGCTTTTCCTTTTTTCGATCCTGTAGTTTTATCCATCTCTACCCAACGTTACCTCCGCTCTTGTTCTGAGTCGGAATGGCAAGCACTGCTATCGGCTGTAGAAAATAGTAAAAATCAGCAGCAGAAAAGAATCGGACAAACCACCTCAGCTGTACCCAATCAGAAACGGCAACCACGCATCACATCCAAATCTGATTCCCAGAATCTAGAAAAGACACAGCCAGTAGATTTTTCTCAAAACACTGATTTTACTCAAGCTGTAGCAGAACTAGAATCTTACCGCCTCACAACTCCTGAGAAAAGCTTATCTTTACTGATTGCCGAAATTTCCCAAACACGTCAAAGATATATCCAAGCCACTGCCAAACTTTTAAAGTTAGAGACTGTTACCTCCGAAGCAGTATATGAAGAATCTCTACTGTTGGATTTATCAGATGTGGAATGGGAAAAAACACAAATGGGAATCCATCAAAGTCTAGAGCGGATTCTCACCCAAGGTATTCCACAGGGACTGCCAAAAAATATTTTGCAAGATGCGGTGAGTTTACAATTACAGACCTTTGTACCAGAATCCGCCGAAACTTTGGCAAAGAATCTGTTGTTAGCTGTACTCAAGCCGAATCTGCAAAAAGATGAAGAACAAACCAGACAAAATGCTCAAAAGGCTGCGGCTGGAGTGCCACCCGTGATGGTGAAGGTACGGCATGGTGAAGCGATTGTCAAAAAAGGAGCGCAGATTACTGCATGGGACTTTGAGGTACTGGAGCATTATCACCTGATTCGTCGGGAGGTAAAGTGGCAGGAGTTGGTGAAGTTGGGAGGCGCGATCGCGATCGCTATTGGCATTTTTGTCTGGGTAGAACGCCATATCGATTACGAATTGCGACAACGCGATCGCCTGTTGGTGTTACTGCTAACTCTGAGTGTGCCAGGAGTAATCGTCATTGGATTGCCCTATACCACCTGGAGCGCCCTTGGTTTATTGTTGGGAAGCTTTTATGGCCCGACTTTGGGATTGACAGTTGTCGGCCTGCTGTGGCCGATATTAGGCATTAGCTTGGATATCAGCAAGGCTGCGCTTTTAGCTGGTGTTGGGGGAGGAATATTAGGTAGTTATATTGCCCAACGATTGCGATCGCGTGAAGAGTTGGCTTTATTAGGCGTTGCGATCGCCTTAACTCAGGGTGGCATTTACCTGCTTGTTAAAATCTTAATTGGTCAAGTATTTGGTTCAACCTGGTATATTGTCTTCCAAGAAGCGGGATTATTTGCTTTATCCGGCTTAGGCTGGAGTGTTATCGCCTTGGGTTTGAGTCCTTATCTAGAAAAAGTTTTTGATTTAGTTACCCCAATTCGTCTAGCAGAACTGGCGAACCCTAACCGCCCTTTATTAAAACGACTTGCTACTGAAACTCCGGGAACTTTTCAACATACGCTGCTTGTGGCTACTCTTGCTGAAGCTGCTGCCAAAGAATTAGGATGCAATGTTGAACTAGTCAGGGCTGGCACATTATATCATGATATTGGCAAAATGCACGACCCTCTTGGCTTTATTGAAAATCAAATGGGGGGGCCGAATAAACACGATACTGAGATTAAAGATCCTTGGAAGAGTGCAGAAATTATTAAAAAGCACGTAACTGAAGGGTTGATAATGGCGCGCAAACACCTTTTACCTACAGCGATTCAAGCTTTTATTCCAGAGCATCAGGGAACGATGCTGATTGCTTATTTCCATCATCAAGCCCAGCAAATGGCTCAGTCAGATCCAAGTTTAACTGTAGACGACGCAGATTTTCGCTACGATGGGCCAATTCCCCAGTCACGGGAAACCGGAATTGTCATGTTAGCAGATTCTTGCGAAGCGGCGCTGCGATCGCTGCAAGCATCGGCTAAATCTGTGGGAGAGAAGCGATCGGTTAAAGATGTCTCCACAGAACAAGCTTTAGCAATGCTAAATAATATCCTGCGTGCCAAGTGGCAAGACAATCAACTTGTAGATTCAGGACTAAAACGGGAAGAGATGTCACAAATTGCCCAGATATTTGTAGATGTTTGGCAGCAATTTCATCACAAACGGATTGCTTATCCGAAGTTGAAAGCTAGCAGCACTGCGCGGAATTTGTAATGCGATGTCCACCACGGGCTACGCCTACGCGTACCTGCTGATAATCTTGTTAAAAGGTTTTTTTGACTAGGAGCGTCCTGATAGCATATATGCTACCATGTTTACATGGAGATTAAAATTGTGGTTGATACCAGCGTTTTTATTAGTGCACTTATTAGCTCTAAGGGTTCCAGCAGAGAACTCATTCGACGCTGCTTGAAAGGCGAATATCAACCTTTGATGGGAAACGCTTTATTTTCTGAGTATGAGTCAGTTATTGGGCGAGAAGAAATTATCGCCAAATGCCCTTTAACGAGTGCAGAAATTTCTGCTTTACTCGCATCATTTATGAGCGTGAGTCAATGGATTTATATTTACTACTTATGGCGACCTAATTTAAAAGATGAAGCTGACAACCACCTAATTGAATTAGCGGTTGCTGGTAATGCTCAAATTATTGCCACTCACAATATTAAAGATTTTCAAAATACTGAATTGTTATTTCCTAAATTGTCAATATTAAAACCCGAAAAAATTATTAGGAGTTAAACAAAAATGGCAACTTTAACTATTCGTTTACCAGACGAAAAACACAACAGGTTAAAAGAACTTGCTCAAGCTAAAGGTATAAGTGTAAATAAACTGATTGAAGAACTTTCCACCATAGCTCTAGCAGAATTTGATGCCAATACCAGATTTAAAGCAATGGCTGCAACTGGGAACTCAGAAGAAGGTTTAAGAATACTGGCTAAACTTGATGCTTTGACAGAATAGTGACTATAACCACCAAAATGGCACTCATAAAGAACTATTTAAAATTACATCATGTAATGTAAGTCATTTTGAAGAAAAAGGATACTATTCCACAGTCAAACAAGAACTGACTAGAGCCAACAACACGCTAGGAGAAGTTCTAAAAAATCCTATTTTGGGAGTTTTTCCTAAAACTCTTACTAATAGTCTTGAATACGCTTTTCCTTCAACTACAGCTTTTTTTGCTAAAACGCCTATTGGTGATATTGCTCAAATTCATCTTCTCTACCCGGAAACAGAAAAAATCACCAAGACATTTATTTTGATGTATGCCAAAGTCGTCAATCCTGTGATGAAATTTCTGTTTAAAAACTCAGTTTTACAAGCAGCAGCCACTGTTATTGAACAGGATACAGGTGCAGTTGAAAGTTTGTATCCTCGACAAAAACCAAAAATTAGATTGCCAAATGAAGAGATTATGTTCTACGCAGAAAAACTCTACCACAATTGGTAATTTAGATTTGCAAAGTCTAACTGCCCTTTACAATTAAATTGTAGCTAATTACTGCTGGAGGTAGTCAAATATGCGGCAGCTAAAATCCGCCGAGGAAATGCCTGGTAGCTATGGCTTGCCCATATTGGGGGAGACTTTAGAAATATTTCGGGATTTAGAACTGTATCTATGGCGAAGATTCCAGCAGCATGGTTCAGTTTTTAAGACGAGCGTCATGGGATACAAACGTGCTTATCTAATTGGCCCTGATGCTAATCGGCTGGTGCTGATAGAACAAGCTGAAAATATGTCGTCGCGGATCGGTTGGTATTTCTTAGAATCAACATTTGGTAATAATATTTTATTATAAGATGGGGAAGAACATCGCCTAACTCGCCGCTTAATGTATCCAGCATTTCACGGAAAAGCGATCGCTACATACTTCGATACCATTCAAAATATTGTGCAAGGCTTCCTCAAAGATTGGGGAGAGCGAGGAACGATTTCCTTAAATTCTAGTTTCCGTCAGCTTACCCTAATGGTTGCGACTCGCCTGTTCTTGGGAAGTCAGAACAAGACCGAAGTTGAGCAAACCAGTCAGTGGTTTACACAACTGCTAGATAGCAGTATGGCGATATTGAAATGGAATGTCCCTTTTACCTTATATGGTCGCGGTCAAAATGCTAGGGGTAAGTTAGTGGCTTTCTTACGTGAAGCGATCGCCCAGCGTATCGAGCAAGGTAACTTAGAAGAATCAAAAGATGTTTTGGGATTGCTGTTAGCAGCTGTTGATGAAGACGGCAATAAATTGAGCGAAGCACAGATAATCAACGAGGCATTACTATTACTATTTGCTGGACATGAGACTACAGCTTCGTTGCTGAGTTGGGTAATATTTGAACTAGGTAATCACCCAGAATGGAGAGAGCGACTGCGTGAAGAACAATTAGCAGTTGTGGGAAATAATCCCCTTAATCTGTCCCATCTCAAACAACTTCCACAGTTAACCAACGTCCTAAAAGAAGCAGAACGGCTCTATCCGCCAGTATATGCCTATAATCGTGGTGTTCTTAAAGATATTGAGTATGGAGGTTATCGTATCCCAGCAGGTTGGTTTGTGACTATTTCGCCGATGCTGACTCACCGTTTACCAGAACTGTACACAGATCCCGATCGCTTCGACCCCGATCGCTTTGCACTACCTCGTGAAGAAGATAAGAAACATCCTTTAGCACTAATGGGTTTTGGTTATGGTTCGCACCGATGTTTAGGCATGGAATTTGCCCAAATGGAAATGAAGATTGTGCTTTCTACACTGCTTCGCCATTACGACTGGACAGTAAAACCTGATTATTCTGCGATCGCTCCAATTTATCAGCCTTCTAAAGTTAAAGATACTCTACAAGCATATATTGAGCCTTTGCTGATAAAGCATCCTTTGAAGAGTCAAACATAAATCTTTGATGAAACAAATCGATTTTCTGCATCTAGCATGAAGTCATAGGTATTTAGAAAATCAGACTGCCACTTTTCAGGTTTTTGACAAATTGCAAGTGGAAATCCTGCTAAATCAAACCATTGAATATCATCCCCAATTTCTACTGGTACTACTCTCCAATTTTTGCTTGGAGCCTTACTGAAATCTTTCAGCAAATTGACGTTAATTTGATTAGCAGGTTTGGGAGTTGGTAAATGTCGTTCAACACTGGAAAATGATTGTTCTACCCAGTTTTTTATATTAACTGCATTAAGATATTCATTTGGTTCTGATTCTCTTTCGCTAATGTAGTGATAGTAAGTTTGCGCTAGTTCTTCAGCTTGTTTACGAGTTGTTACATCTTCTACTTTAGCAAGCAAGTATGCGGCTACTGGGTCTAAAGTTCCCCATACAATAAGTTCTTTCATCCAGAAAACAATCCAAGGTAGCCCAGTTTGTGACCAGTTTTCCAATGATGATTCAACTAACTTACCACCAAAAGCTTCATCTATTGCTAATGCAATAACACTTCCTAGACCCCAGTTGAATCTATATCCAAAATTTTGACTAATATATGAATGCCAATTTGAAATTTGACTAGACTTGGGTTGTTTAATTGATCTGATAGGATCAAGCCACCAGCGTAATATTTCATTCCAAGAAGTATCACCTAAAGTTTTCTTTGATGGAATCTTCAGCTTAAATTTTGAGATTTGTACGAGTTCACCAACCAAACTTTCAATATAGTTAAAGCGTTGAGCGTATGTCCAAATGATATAATTCTTACCTTTTTGTAACTCCTCTTTAAGTCTAGGATAAATAGTTAAAAGTTCATTTCCAGCACGCGGTGGTAGACTGGTACGATACAAACGCCGACGTTGTGAATAACTACTATAAATTTCTGTTTTTAATGCTCTACCTCGCCTGATAAATAAATTTTCTAATCTTTATTTATCGGAACTCGCATAATGTGCAAAGCTTCTCCGCCAAATTTTTTGAAGTTGCTCTTCCAACTCATCAGGTCTTAAATCTTTTGTTGCTAGATGCTCAATTTCAACAATTGCAGATAGTAAAATACTATCTAGTGAATCTAGAGTTTCAATTGCTGATGATTCTGCTTCAGAAAGATTATTGTTGTAAGAAATCGGTGCAGTTTGTTCTAGCCAGGTTAAAAAAGTATCTTGTGAGCTAGAAAGAGAAATACTTTGCCATTGTTGTTCTAAATGAAGCAATAATTGAGCTAAAGGGCTTGGGGAATTTGAATTTTCATAATTGTCATTATTTTGTATTGTTAAATTATTTATCAAAGAGTTGTATTTGTTACGAGTTCTACTGGCATTATATTTTTCTTTGGGATCTTTTATTTGCTCTATAGATTCAGTACTAAGCAAAACCACTAAGCTACGCCCTTCAGTTCCAAATCCAGGACGTCCAGCCCGGCCAACCAAATTACCAAATTCACGAGAATTGATATCTATACACTTTTGATCGTTATCTGACCAACGTTGTAAGTTGGGAATTAGAACAGTTTCAAAAGGAAGATTAACACCTTCAGAAAGTGTAGAAGTTGCCACAACTAAATGTACAATTCGCTCTCTTATTAAATCGATCAGTAATCTAGCCATTAACTCAGGCATTTTTCCATGATGTATCACAATTCCCTTCTGTAATAATTGGTATTCGCAGGAATCAGCACCAAAATAGTCTTCACAAGAGCGTAAACAATTATGCCAAATTTTAACTTTTTCTGGTTCTGAAGGTGGTTGAAAGAATAAAGGCTTTGATATGCTTTCCCATTCTTTATTTAAAAGCGCAAGAAAGTCTTGAGCATATCCGTCAATTTTCTGTGTTATTGAAATCAGTACTGCTCGTTGTTGTTCTTTATCATCTGGAGATGCTAAGTGCATAGCAGTCCAGAATAGATGAGGGCGAAGACGCTTTCCAGGACTTTTATTTGTTTCTAATTTACCAGCAGGGGGATATGCTGGGAATGGACGTGGAATGAAGGGTGTGTCAGCTTGTCCTCCTTCTTGAAATCCCAATCCTCTACCATCTAGTAAGTCATAGCGTATTTCAAATTTTCTTCCTGGTAAGCATTCAAGTCGGCCTATTAATTGGCGCGTACTTCTGTAATATGTCTTTGCTGGGCTAGCGTTGGTTTGATTCTCTATCCAGCTTGCTAATGCGTTTTCTGTTTGTGATGCAACAGCAGATAGTGCAATAATTCGGCTATTATTTTGTTCTATATAAGTAAACAATCTTGCACTTAATGATTCTAAGCGTAAGGATCTACTTTCAGCTTTTTGTAAAGAATCTTTATTACCATCAAATTGAACTGCATGAGCTTCATCGATAATAAGAAGAGAAACTCTACGAATAAATAGAGTACCCAAAAATTTAATCAAAGCTTCTGCTTTTTCATAAGTGCAAATTAAAACTGTTGGCTGTTCTGATGTCAGCCATACATCTGTTGGCCCCCAGTCAGTCCCTCCATATAAACCTGTAATTATGACATTGTTATTAGTGGAACGCTTTAAAACACGAGACAGACTTGATTCAACTTCTATAGCAAGCGCTCTACTTGGCACTAAGTAAATTACTAAAGGAGCAGAGTTACTTAAGTTGTTAGAATTTGTTGTTTCAAAAAACAAGCTTTGCAAAATTGCAATTTCTGCTATCGTTGTTTTTCCTGAACCTGTAGGGGTACAGAGCGCAAATGATTCTGCTGTGGCTAGTCGTTCGATTCCACAAATTTGAGAACGCCATGCTAAAGCTTTACATTTTTGATAACTTTGACGTAAATAACGTTCTAAGAAATTTCTACCATTTGGAGTAATCATCTGAGAAAGCAATTCTAGATGATGTCGTAGAGAAGTTTGTATATATACAGACGTAACTTCAGCGCACAATTTTCCTAAAAGCCAAGAATAAGTGTCATGTCCATGAAGAAGCACCTTAGCAATATCAGAAAGCTTTTCAATAGCTTTTTCTAATCTTGGTTCATTTCCCCAGCGCATTTTTGCACATAAAATTCCTAAAGAACTAGCAGTTTCTTTAACAATCAACTTGTTAAATCTGTCAGCAGCTGTATCAGTGTCATCCCAAAGAAGACTTGTTTCAGTTTGGAAATTTGATGATGTTACAGTTGCCCAATATTCTGTCAGTCGTTGCAATAAACTAGGAAAATCAGCTTTTAGCAAAGAACGTAAAATTTCTGACTCTACTCCCTCACTTATATCTTCATTGAGTAAACCCGCAGCCCTAGCAGGATAACCAGCAAGTTCATACACAGCTGCTGCAAGTAAACGAATTGGTAAAAGATCCGGGTTTAGTTGGGGATGAGATAGCCATTCAAATAACTCACCAGCCCGTAGCATTCCATTACGCCAGTTAGTATCTCCAGTTTCTCGCTGGATAAATGCAGCCTCAATAAGGCGCATAGCATCATTTAATCTTTCACCTGCTTCATCTTCTCGCCACCCAGTTAATCCCTTTCCTCCTGCGCGAAGTCTGGTATGTTGGCTATAAAGTTTTGCAATTGCTGGTGTTAGCCTGCTACCTGCCAGACTATTTTGTAGTTCTTTCGCTAAAGCAATGACTTCGTTACTAGGTTGAGTCATCTCATTTTGCAGAACTTCCCCCTCTACTATGACATCAGAGTTGGCTTTTGCAACCTCTGAATCATCTGGTTGTTGAACTGTCTGAGTAGAAATATTTACTGAAGCTGTTGCACTTGCTGGCTGACTATAGACAGTTATAACAAGATTTTTAACTTCATGAAGATGAATTTCAACTGCTTCGAGTCTTCTTCCTGCTGTATATTGTTCGTGTGGTTTATCGGGAGATATCCAGGTTGGATTTTCGACAGGATGCTTACCACAAATATAACTAATTAAATCGCAGCGCTCATAATTTATATCAACTTTTTCTAGCCATAAAACTCTTAGAGAATCAACCCATTCAGATGAAGAAAGATCATTGTAATCCCCCAAAATCTCAATTATTTGTGGGATATCAACAGGTTTGATATGTGGCTCACTTACCTTTTTATGTGCTTCAGCTATCATTTCTGTGTAATGATTAGTTGTGCATTTAGCTTCACAAAATAGAGAAGCAATAATTACTCCTTCGCTGTTGCGTAAAAAAGCAAGACAATCATCACCTGTACGTCCAGGTCGCTTTTTTGCAATCTCTTCAGTTTGATTTAGAAATTCTAAATGCTGAAACTCAATTAGATGAAATCGAAAAAGAAAAGCAGGAACTTCCCAATTCTCCTGTCCAAAATGAGCAAAATTTTCGGCAATAATTCCTGAAAATATATCTCCAAAATAACTTTGACGAGATATAATATTAAGACGTTCAGGATAGCCATAGCTTGGATCGCTTTCTGAAAAATCCCCGAATGGAACAAGAGAATTTCCTGCTAATTTACGAAGACGATATCGAGCATCTTCATGAGCTTTTTGAACGATTAATATTAATTCATTGAGAATTATATCTCGTTGGCTTTTATCTTCTTTGAGCAGACGATGTGTATACCGCTTATCTTCAGATTCGCTAACTGAGTTAGATAACCACTTTGATATTCCGTTAAACCTAGTTATTTTTTGTCTTTTTTTCATTTAATATACTCTCTAATATTAATCAGATTTATAATATAAGCTTTTAACTCAGATAATTTTAAAGTATATGTAAAATTTAATACTAAAAAAGTGATGGCGTAGCAAAATGATGACATAAGTATTCAACCAGAACTATAACGCTTTCTCTGTTTTACTTTTGAGCGAGGTAACTTCTGAAATTTAGAATAAATGTGCTAAGTCAACAGAATAATAAGAGGGTGTGATTGAATACAGCATCCTGCTAGTATAAGCTGAGAGAAAAACATCAAGTCTCATCTACTATTATCAGACAGATAACAATGAAACAAATTTTTACATAACTGAAAATAGCTCTCTAGTAAGCATCGTAGTTATTTAGATGGTCAACCTAGTATGTCAACCAAATGCTACGCTACAGTTAGCAAGATTGAGAGGCAATTATGACTGCCCTAATTCTGAACCTCAGCCCCGCCATTGAATTAACAGATGAGCAGTTCTTCCAACTGTGTCAGAATAATCGAGATTTGCGACTTGAGCGCACGGCAGAGGGAGAATTAATTATTATGCCACCAACTGGATGGGAAAGCGGAAATCGAAATTCAAAACTAACAGCCCGGTTAGAATTTTGGGCTGACGCTGATGGCACAGGTTTGGCTTTTGATTCCTCAACGGGTTTCAAACTTCCCAATGGCGCAAATCGCTCTCCTGATGCATCCTGGGTAAGTCGCAAGCGATTAGAAGCTTTAAATCCAGACCCCGCCAGATTCCTACCAATGGCACCCGATTTTGCGGTAGAATTACGCTCTGCTTCAGATAGCTTAAAGACTGTGCAACAAAAAATGCAGGAGTACATTGATAACGGTGTGCGTTTAGGATGGCTGATTGATCCGCAGAACCAACAGGTGGAAATTTATCGTCCAGCACAGGAAGTTGAGGTTTTGCGATCGCCTACTAGTTTATCAGGAGAGGATGTATTGCCTGGGTTTGTTCTTGATTTAGCACAGATTTTGAGTTAAGCGATCGCTTTTTACTCACATCTCTTTTCAAAAGGCGATCGCTCAATTTCACTCATTTCATAATCGGGATAACTTGCAACTCTAATGTAATACAAATTTACAGAAAAAATTAATATTGACTTAATACTAAAAACACTGTTTGCAATAACCCGATAACAAAACCCAAAACACCACCTAAAGTCACAATTGCCTGTAATTCATTTTTGACAATTCCCTCAATTGCAGCTTCTAAATCAGCAGGTGAAGTTGATTTGACACGATCGACTATCACTTGATCTATTGACAAAATCGGAATTGCTTGCGACACAATTGCTTCTAAATCTTTTTCCAAATACTTCTCTAAAATTAGAGCCAATTCTTGACTCATGACTTCTAAAGAAGTACTGACAACTGGTGAAGTACTAACACGATTTAGCAGCACTACAGCAATATTTTCCCAATCAACAGAATCAGTTAATCCTTGTAAAAAATCGCTGCCACTATTTTGCAGGTAATGGCGGACACTTTCGCGGGTAGTTTTTCGGAGTTGACGAACCGTACCCATTGGCAAGTTTTGTAATGATAAATTTTGCAGTAATTTCCGAATGCGATCGCGCATCTGCAAATCTTGAGTCAATTCCTGCAAGCGACTATTAGCAGCCTCTTTTTCATCCAAACAAAAAGTTCGTAGCCGTGTAAGAGTATTACGTAAGCCAAACAAATTTGCTACTACCCAATAAGTCCCACTGGTTTTTTCGCGGAAGCCTTCATCGATAATTTGAATCGTGCGATCGGTCAAAAAATCAACTATCGTTTGGCGTAAAAGATCCGGCGGTAAAACTACTTGTAACAACCAATCAGCAAGCCGCGTAGCTTGTTCTTCACTCAGTTGAAATTCCAGCAATATCTGGTCAAAAATTTGATTGATCTGCGCTTCTAAAAAATCTTCACGCCGCGCTAAAACCTTAAGCAATCGTGGCAAAGATTCTCCTAGTAAATCCCGCAAAATTCCCGCTACAATTTTGGCACTTTTCTCGTTTTTATCTGTTTTGATTTGTTCAATTGCTAACCGCAACAACCAAAGAATTGCTGATTGCACGCGTTCTGTTTGCAACAAACGCCGCGCCAGATTTTGCAATTCTTGCGGTGTCAAAAGTGACCCCATGATTGTCTTAGAAATATTCAGAGCCAAACGTTCTTGGTTGCGGGGAATCAATCCAGGGGTGAAGGGTACTCTTCGTCCAGCGATATAAATTGCTCGGTAAGGACGGAACAACATTTTGATGGCTATATCATTTGTGAAATAGCCAATAATTCCACCCAGTACCGGGGGAGACACATAAAGCCAAAGATGAGACCAGTCCAAGGGAAGAATTAAAAAAGTTAGAAAGTTAGAGCTTAGGTTAGGAGTTAACAGTAGAGACGCGATTAATCGCGTCTGTACAAGAGTTAGGAGTTAGGAATGATAAATTTTAAATGAGAATTTATCACTACTCATAATTCATAACTTTTAACTAATAACTCCTAACTTACTAAGCACTAGCACTCCCATCATACCGTTCGCAATGGGGTAGTGTGTGGCAACTGCAAAACCAACTTGACGAGCTAACTCTATTTGCTCTTTGCCGATGGGAAAGCGATCTAAGCTGGGACTGATGTAAGCATATTCTTCTTTTAAGCCTAAATAACTGGCAACTGGCACTACAAAACTGTCCAGATACAACTGCTGAAAGGCACGTAGCTGAGGATTACTCGGTCGATGAAAGTCTAAAATTGCGGCTTTAGCTCCCGGCTTCAAAACACGGTGTAGCTCTTGGAGACTGCGGAAAATATCTTTAACATTTCTTAAACCATAGCCCATTGTTGCGGCATCAAATTGGTTGTCGTCAAAGGGTAAATTGAGGACATCAGCTTCTACCCAGCTGATAGCAGGTTGGGGATACTGCCAATGTGAGCGTTCTTTAGCTTTTTCTAGCAGATTTTGGGAAAAATCCACTCCATACACCTGTCCTGTAGCTCCGATACGCCGGGCCAAACGTAAAGCTAAATCACCACTACCGCAACACAAATCTAATGCAGTATCTCCTGGTTTAGCTGCACTCCATTTTACTGCCATTTCCTTCCAGATTCGATGCTGTCCCAGACTCAACCAATCGTTCAACTGGTCATAAACTGGAGCAATACGGTTAAAAATGGACTGAATTTCGTTAGTCATTGGTCAAGAAGTCATTGATCGTTAGTCATTCGTCATTTGCCAAAGATAAAGGACAAATGACTAATGACAACTACACAATACCTTAATGGGAGTGACTACTAGTCAGAGCGATCGCCACTAGTTGTGCTGATAAATTAATTAGCACCAATTCATCTTCTCGCAAAGTGCAAGGTTGTTTCCACTGTAGCGACAATACACCCAAAAGTTGATTGCGGTAGCTAATTGGGATCACTAAATGTGCTTGCACACCCGTATTTTGGTAGTGAATCGCATCGACTAATTTAGTGTCTTTAAGTACATTTAAGGAAACTTGCATTTGTCCCGTAGCGATCGCTTCCCTGGTTAGTGGGTCTTGAGATAGCCAATTTTCTATTGTACCTGTATCGCTGTAAGTTCCTTGAGTTGCAACCAGAGTATTTCCATCTGTAAGTTGTAAAATACAGCCGTCTGCCCCAAAAGTTTCACTCACCGCTCTAGCAATGGGAGCGAGGGTTTCTTCTAAGCTCGAAGCGGCTTGAGTTACCTGTACCAAAACACTCAGCAGCGCCATTTGAGCATGAGCACGGCGTAATTCTTCTGTACGTTGCTTAAGCAAGTCGTAGGTTTCGGCTGCTCTTTGCACCACTGCCTTCAGTTCCCCTGGGTCCCAAGGCTTGGTGATATATTTGTAGACTTGTCCGGCATTAATTGCTTCTACCAAGTCTTCTATATCAGTAAATCCAGTGAGAATTATTCTGACTGTATCGGGAAACTGAGGTACAGTCTTGCTAAGAAACTCAGTCCCTTTCATTTCTGGCATCCGTTGATCGGAGATAATCACCGCTACCTCTCCTTCTGTTGCCAAAACTTGTAGAGCGTTCACCCCACTATCAGCTTTCAGAACATTAAAGTCACGTCGAAATGTACGATAAAGTAAATCGAGATTATCTGGCTCATCGTCAACTACCAAGATTTTCAGCTTTTTTGGTCGTTCGAGAGTCATAACTTGAGATTGGACTTTATCAATTTCGAGATTGGGTTTATCCATAAGATTTTCCTTTAAATATTCACTCTCTTGTTATATTCCATACCAAGTTTAGTTGAGAATAGCTGAAAATCGCCAAGGGTTTATACGGAGTTATTTTGCATATTTGAGAACGGTAATAGTGAGTGCTACAGAGGAAATTTATCTGCCCAAATATCTGAATTAAAAAATGTTGCACTAGAAAAACTAACTAAATCAGCAAAACTATGGCAGTTTCGATCGTGGATGAGGTGTAGGTCTGGGTATAGATTAGAATAATACTTGCTCATGAGGTGTTAATTAACCTCTCAAGTTGAAGCTTGCACTCCGATTATGACTGATTTACCACCCAACACTCAGAATCCCGAAGATAATGCTACAAACGATGTAGCACAAGAGTTACTGCGAAGACTGAGGCAAAAACAAGGCAACTGGGTGGAATGGGGAGCCGCGATCGCCTCGTTGCTAAAAATCGGTTACAACCCCCAAGAAATTTTTGAGGCGACTGGATTTGAGCCGATTCAACAAAACCAGGTGGTTGTTGGTTCCCAAGTTTACAATTCTTTGGAAAAGTTTGGAGTATCGGCAGAAACGCGATCGCACTATAGTACACGTGGCAGCGATGTTTTATACGAGCTACGTTTACTTACTCAAGAAGAACGCGCCGCCGCTGCCGAACTAATCTTTGTCCACAATGTTGATGCTGATGAGGCACGGGAAATAGCAAAAGCAATTAAAGAATTCTCCTATTTCCGCACCTTGCCAGAAGGGTTTTCTGCTCATCCTGGAGATGCCGTTGCTCACCAAGTTTGGAAACTGGCACGCCAAAATGCAGATTTGCAACAGCGATCGCGCCTAATCGCCAAAGGTTTGCGTTTTGCTCACACGCCAGGGGCAAGACAAAAAATCGAACAACTACTGACTGATTTCACTACCGTTCCCCAGCGTCCAGCGCCAATTTTACCGTTTTACCGCTTGGAATTTGAAGAACAGTTACCCCGAATCTTGCCTGTGGTAGGCGAGTTGCCATTATCACGGCAAGACTTGCAAGCTGTGCCCATACTGACAGAAATTGAACCATTTCGGATGGTTAAGTTTTCTGGAGAGCAAGCTTGGGTACCCTTACCAGGTTGGCAAGTGTTATTGGCGGCAGAAGATCCAGTAGTGATTTTAGCGAATAGCGATCGCTTCCCGATCCAAACCCAAAGCCAAACCGGGCCAGTCGTAGTAGTAATAGATCGTGCCCAACGAGAATGGGATGCCTCCAGCTATTTTGTCGTTGAAAATGGTGGGGAATTAGATTTTCAATGGTTTGAAACTGAGCCAGAAATTCCTCTACTAGGACAAATTATTATCATCGTGCGTCCTAAGAAAATTCTGGATGAAGAATTAACTAAGGATTCATGGCAGATTGACGAATAAATTCAATTTTAGACGAGCTAACTGCGTAACACTCCCACGCCAGAAGGTGTGGGAGTGTTGGAGATTAAACTAACTAAAGCAAAAATCTCAACACGGTTACGTTAATGAAAATCGGAGGTTGGGTTGAAGAACCAAACCCAACATTTTTGGTGATTTTTTGGGTTTGCCTTAATATCATTACTAGATAAGCAAGCTACGCAGTTGACGGTTTTTGAAGCTAAGACCAACCGGATTGCAACAACTATTATGCGATGAAAATTATTAAAAAATTAAGTATTTTTTCTATTATCTTAAATTTTACTGTATTTTCATATTTTATCACCACAATTAACTATTGAGAAAAAAATTTCTATTTTTTTTCAATTTAGTTTCATCACAAAATAAAAGCAATAGATTTTCTGTTGACAGCAAGCAATGACTTAAACATTGTGTAACGTAACTATTACTCATTTGTAGCGGAACAAGGAATTTTCCAAAAATGTCTCTCACAAAACGTTGTTTGGCAGAATTTATCGGCACATTTTGGCTTGTTTTAGGTGGCTGTGGTAGTGCTGTTCTAGCCGCAGCCTACACAGCAGATGCTGCAAAAATCAGCGAGAATACTTCTTTTCCATTGGGGATTGGATTAGTAGGTGTATCTTTGGCATTCGGGCTTACTGTCCTCACAGGGGCTTATGCTTTTGGTCATATTTCTGGTGGTCATTTCAATCCAGCTGTTTCCTTTGGACTGTGGGCAGGTAAGCGCTTTCCGGGATCTGACTTACTACCTTATATCGTCTCTCAAGTAATCGGTGCAGTTGTTGGTGCGGGCATTATCTACCTGATTGCTAGCGGTAAAACTGGATTTACCTTAACTGGCTCCAACCCACTGGCTACCAACGGTTACGGTACTCATTCTCCAGGGGGTTACACGCTGTTTGCTTGCTTTATTACTGAAGTTGTGATGACTTTCATGTTTCTGCTGATTATTCTGGGTGTGACTGATAGCCGTGCCCCTAAAGGATTTGCACCGCTGGCAATTGGTTTTGGACTCACTTTAATTCACCTGATTAGCATTCCTGTAACCAATACCTCGGTTAATC
Organism: Nostoc sp.; assembly: GCF_036917375.1. Taxonomy (GTDB): domain Bacteria; phylum Cyanobacteriota; class Cyanobacteriia; order Cyanobacteriales; family Nostocaceae; genus Nostoc. The sequence goes on along the minus strand of NZ_JBALDN010000085.1, from coordinate 16,823 downwards.
CTGCGCGTAGTACTGGAGTTGCTCTATTTGCAGGTGCAGGACTCTTTTCGCAAGTCTGGTTGTTCTGGATAGCTCCGATCTTGGGGGCTATTTTAGCAGGATGGTTGTACGTAGCGATCTTTAGTGAATCAAATGTGGATGAACGGCAAAGTATCAAAGAACTAGTCTAATTTTCTTAACAATCCCCTAACTGAACAAATTAACCACGCGTTATATTTTCAGTCAGGGGATTGACATAATATTTTTGATATAGCTCGTGTCCTAGAATAATTAGGGCAAAAACAGTGGAGTAATTTATTTAATAATTTGGGATTAAGAATCACCGAAGATTATTCATATCTGCGGTTTGAGAATTAAATTCAATATCTATTAAAATATATAATTTAATATGTCCGACTCTAAATTTACTGCTCCTGTGATTCAAGAATTACTCGACTCAGAATTATCTGAGCGATCGCTTATTCCTTCTTTGCAGGAGAAGATTCTCACAATCCGCAACAGTCTCCGCCCTGGACAGCAGCAAATGGCTGATTGGCAATCTGGCCCTTTGGCGATTTCAGCCGTTCCTGGTGCAGGCAAATCTACTGGGATGGCTGCGGCAGCAGCGATCGCGATCGCCCGTCAATATGAGCGTTCATCTTCCCGGCGTCAGTTGGTAGTCGTTACTTTTACTCGCTCCGCTGCTGCCAATATTAAAGCAAAGATTCGTAAATTTTTAAGAGATGATTTATCTCTACCTCAGACAGGATTTTTTGTCTATACCCTACACGGTCTAGCGTTGAACATTGCCAACCGCCATTCTGATTTGTCAGGTTTGCAGTTAGAAAATGTCATCTTAATTACACCAACCCAAAGTCATCGCTTTATCAGAACTGCTGTAGAACAATGGATTGTAAATAATCCAGATGTATATTTGCGGTTATTGGAAGGTCATCAATTTGATGGAGAAGAGACAGAAAGGTTGCGTCGTCAATCGGTGCTGCGAACAGAAGTATTACCAGAATTGGCTAATACGGTAATTCATGAAGCAAAAAGTTCTGGAATATCGCCAGAATTGTTGCGGGAGTGGAGTAAACAAACCACAGACGAATATGCAATTTTGAGCGTAGCGGCGGGATTGTACGAGCAATATCAAAACTTGATGCGATCGCGTGATTTTATCGATTACGATGATATGATTTTAGCCGCACTGCGCGTTTTAGAAAACGACAGTGCCCGCCACATCGAGCAAAACCAAATATTCGCCGTCTTTGAAGACGAAGCCCAAGATTCTAGCCCTCTTCAGACGCAGCTATTAGAAATTTTGGCAAGTAATCGGGAATATGAGGGGATGAATACAGACGCGATGAATCGCGTCTCTACGCACTCCCCACTCAATTTAGTCCGAGTTGGCGACCCTAACCAGGCGATTAACTCTACCTTTACTCCAGCCGATCCGATTTATTTCCGACAATTTTGCGAAGAGTGCGATCGCATCGAACGATTGGCAACGATGGATCGAGCTGGTCGCAGTACTAGAATTATCATTGAAGCTGCTAACTTTGCCCTCAAATGGATCAATAATCAATGGTTAGCAACAACCAAAACCAACAACAAACAACAAATTCCTGACAACCGACAAGTACCATTTCGCTTGCAGACAATTCGCCCTGTGGAAATTGGCGATCCGCAAGCTAACGCCAACCCCGCACCCGTAGGACGAGGATTAGAACTTTATACACCGCGCGATATTCATCACACCGTTGAATTGTTATCTCAAAGAGTGATTGAGTTATTTGGTGAAGACCCAACAAAAAATAGTGCCGCGATTTTAGTCCGAGAAAATCGCCAAGGACGCTGGTTAGCAGAAGCTCTGATACCTCTGTGCAAAGAGCATAAAATTACACTTTACGATGTGGGAGAACGCGATCGCCGTTCCCATGTTCCTCAAGAAATTTTGGCATTATTGCAATTTTGCGATCGTCCCCACTCCCCCGATTACCTCAAAGCCGCCTTAGAAGCATTAGTACAGCGCCAATTAATTCCTACCCAAGACCTCAACGCCCTTGCTAGTCTGCCAGAAGAGTTTTTGTATCCTGGCCCCCTAGCAGCACCCCAGCCAGAAACAGTACAAAAAGCTGCCCGCTTGTGTCGCAGCTTGCTCCGCGCTCGTTTGGAATTGCCTCTTTACCAGCTAATTTCCTTTCTCGCCTTGACCTTAAATTATGACCAGGCAGAATTGGCAACTGCTGATAAACTTGCAGAACGGGTAAATCAGCAGATAGCTGGCAATAGTTCGATGGGGGGAATGCTGTCAGCTTTAAGTGAAATCGTTAGTTCCGAACGGTTTGAACCAGTGGAAACCGAGGATTCGGAAGAACGTTATACCCGTCGCGGTCAACTGACGATTATCACTATGCACAAAGCTAAAGGGCTAGATTGGGACTATGTATTTCTTCCCTTTCTCCACGAAAACTTGATTCCTGGCAGATTTTGGGTTCCTCCCCAAAGCCAATTTTTAGGCGACTTTACCTTATCAGAAGTAGCCCGCGCCCAAATTCGCGCGACTCTCCACGAAGAATCTGTCATACCGGATGTTGGTCAGGCATGGGAGGTAGCAAAAAATTTGAAAACATCTGAAGAGTATCGTTTACTCTATGTTGCCATGACACGAGCAAAGCTTCTGCTGTGGATGTCTGCGGCGCAGAAAGCCCCCTTTACTTGGAGTAAACCGGATAATTTACAAGAACAAGCGCCTTGTCCGGTGTTTCCAGCATTAAAACGCCAATTTCCTGAATGTGTGGTCAATTTAGCGACAATGAGCAAATAAGGGAACTCCAAGAAATAATTGAATATTTTTTTATTTGGAAGTCCTTTATAAGGCAATACGGTTCAGTTAGCACCAAAAATATTAACCTGTGTAGGTTGGGTTGAGGAACGAAACCCAACATTTCCTGGGCTTTGTTGGGTTGCGCTTTGCTTAACCCAACCTACAATTTTTCTTAACTACAACTCCTCTGCTCCCCTGCTCTTTATAAAGAAACTGAATTGAGAGGGCAACGTCAGAGAAACTATGATTGCAATTGGGATATTATTTGTTCAATTTTTAACAATCAATATGTATTATGAAATCCATCATCCAAGAATCTGCCGTAATTAAAAGTACCTTCCAGTCACCCAGAGGAATTTTCTTGACGCTGGTGTTGACAAGCTTGCTATCTTATGGATTCGGACTCATTGAAAACAATTCTGCTAGTGCTATTCCTTACCCAGACGGCACTCAAATATCCCAATCCCAAGCAAACGAGTTGCCGAAAGCGATCGCTAATAAAATTCTAGGAGATGCATCCTTCCGTTCCGGTCTACGTAAACGGGAATTAGAGATTACTCAAGTCACATCGAAAACCTTTGGTAATCCCTGTGAGTTCAAATTTGGAGAAGTTTGTACCAGGGAATACAACCCCATTGAAGGCTGGGAAGTAGTTGTCAAAGTCCGTCAAGATTCGTGGACTTACCATGTAGATAAATCTAGAAAGCAAATCCTTTTAGATCCCAAAGTGAGTACTTTACAAACATTGCCGAAGGCGATCGCAGATGCAATTTTGAGCGATGCCTCAAGCCGTTCTGGGGTAGAAATTACTGATTTAAAAATTACTCAAACTACACCTAAAACCTTTGGAAATCTCTGCCAATTCAACTTTGGCGAAGTCTGCACCCAGCAGTACGACCCCGTGGAAGGTTGGGAAGTGATTGTCAAGGTTAAAGAGCAATCTTGGATTTACCATGTGAATAAATCCACTTCGCAAATAATTTTAGATCCAAAAGCCAACGCCACTGAAAAAAGTTAAATAATCAATGGCTTTGATTTTTTTCCATATCTTCATTCCGTGCTTTGACCATCAAAGCACGGATATACTCATTTTTACCATTCGTATAAGCTTCGCGATCGCTCCGAAAACTTGCCGCCAAGTCGCGTTTTAGAACTTCGTAGCGATCGCGGTTGGCTAAATCCTTTATTTAATTGCAGTTATAGCAATTTTAATAGTATATAATAATGGATCGTGTCGAATCAAAGCTAGACCATGCCTAAACTAAAGACTCGTAAAGCCGCGGCAAAACGATTCCGTGCTACCGGTAGCGGTAAAATTGTCCGTCGCAAAGCGTTCAAAAGCCACCTTTTAGAACACAAATCTTCTGACAAAAAACGTGGTATGCGTAAAAGTGCGCTTGTACACGAACGCGACGAACTTAACGTGCGCTTGATGCTCCCATATTTGTAAGTATTTTAGGAAATAAGTTATGACTCGGGTAAAACGCGGTAATGTAGCTCGCAAACGCCGCAATAAAATTCTCAAACTAGCTAAAGGTTTTCGCGGTTCCCATTCAACTCTGTTTAGAACTGCCAACCAACAAGTGATGAAGGCGCTACGGAGTGCCTACCGCGATCGCAAAAAGAAAAAGCGCGATTTTCGTCGCCTTTGGATCACCCGCATCAATGCTGCTTCCAGGCAACACGGCTTGAGTTACAGCCAGTTGATCGGTAACTTGAAAAAAGCTGATATCCAACTAAATCGCAAGATGTTGGCGCAATTGGCAGTCCTCGATCCAGCTAGTTTCGGCAAAGTTGCTGAATTGGCACTTCAAGCTAAAGGATAAAGGTGGTGAGGGATGTATAACAGATGTAACAGACGGCAAGCAATTACTCGGTTACATCTGGTATTATCCGCCACTATTTTTTGGATTTTTTGCTTTTCTCTAGTGGGGACGGGATTAAGTGCATCTGCTGCCGAAATGTCAGAAATTCAGCAGCGGGGCTATTTAAATGTTGCCGTGAAAGATAACTTGCGTCCCTTGGGATTTAAGGATGCCAACGGAAATTTGCAAGGCTTAGAAATTGACTTAGCCACGCGTTTGGCAGCTGACTTAGTTGGTAAAGCCCAAGCTGTAAAATTTCAACCTGTAGCGAATCGCGATCGCCTGTCTGTAGTTTTAGACAAGAAAGTTGATTTTGCGATCGCTAGAGTCACAGCAACCGAATCTCGCAGTCGCATAGTTAGTTTCAGTGTTCCCTACTATTTAGATGGCACTAGATTAGTTACAAAGAATACCTCAATTCAGCAGTTGAGCGATCTATCAAAACAAAAGATTGCCGTACTCAATAACTCCAGCACTATTGCTCAAGTGCGGTACTATCTGCCAAATGCCGAGTTAGTAGGAGTGGATTCCTATAAAGAAGCGCGAGAGCAAATAGAAAATAATGCCGCTGTAGCCTTTGCCGCAGATGCTAGTGTTCTAAGCGGTTGGGTGCAACAATATCCTCAATATCGGCTACTACCCACTAAGTTATCAACTGAACCTTTATGTGTAGTAATGCCCAAAGGATTGCAGTACGATGAGTTTAGACGAAATGTGAATCAAGCGATCGCTCGTTATTTAGAAAAAGGTTGGCTCCAGGAACGCTCTCAATATTGGGGTTTACCGTAAATTGGTCATTAGTCATTAGTAAATAACAAATGACAAATGACAAAGGACAAATAACAAACTTTATAATATTTGTATTTGCAGTAATGGATAACAGTCTAGCCGTTGTTTATCTCTCAATTTTGGTGGTTATACTCACAATTGCAGCCGTGGGTGTTTTTCGCCAGATTTTTAAAACTCGCAAGGTTGAAGGCTCTTTTGCAAGATTGCGAAAGAAGTTAGAGAAAGAAAAGGGTACGACTCAAGAATATTATGAGTTAGCCAGTATTTATTCAGAAAAAAAAATGTATTCTCCAGCGATCGCGCTATTTCAAAAAGCTCTCAAAGCTGCCGAAGAAGAGGGAGAAGAAAATATCGCCCCCATCTACAACGGGCTGGGCTATGTTTATTTTACCCAAGAGCAATATGACTTAGCAATTCGTCAGTACAAAGAAGCCCTAAAAGCTAAACCAGACTACGTAACAGGATTGAATAATCTCGGTCATGCCTACGAGAAGAAAAAATTAACTACTCAGGCGTTACAAGCTTACGAAGAAGCACTCAAATTTGCTCCAAATAACTCTATTGCTAAACGTCGTGCTGAATCTTTACGCCGTTTAGTTTCTGCGTAAGATAATGTCCAGGTAATTAAGCATAATACCCGGAAACCCACCCCATCATAGCTGTACTTTAGCGGGGTAGGGTTATTTTATTATAATTAATTTCGCTTTAGCCTCTTAATTTATCGGTTTTCAATCTTAGGTTTGGAAATAGGTAACTATAAGTCTTTTGTAAAAATGTAAAAGATGATTAAGCGGCTAAAGGGTTTTTTGTGGCTACCTATTGCCATCATTGTTGTGATTTCTTTCTCAATCGGATTAATGGAAAGATTGACGGCTCAACAGCCTTCGATTTCCCATCCTCTCAGTTCGCTAACTGAGGTAGAAATTAGCACAGCTGTTTCCGTCATCCAAAGAGAAAAAACTTTGAGCGAAATGGCAGCTTTTCCACTTATTGCTTTACAAGAACCAGATAAAGAAGAAGTTATAAAATTTACACCTGGTAAAGCTTTTGGGCGAAAAGTTTTTTTGGTAATCTATGAGCGATCGCAAAACAAAACTTATGAGGGTATCGTTGACCTGAAAAGCAAAACCTTAAGTTCTTGGAAAGAAATACCCTTTGTTCAACCTGCGATCGTCAATTCCGAATATGAACTAGCAACTCAGGTAGTTAAAGCCGATCCTCGATGGCAAAAAGCAATGCAAAGGCGGGGAATTACCGATTTCGATCGTGTCAAAATCAGTTCATGGGCCCCAGGAATCCTGAGTCAACAGGAAGAAGCGGCAGGTAATCGTCTTTGCCGCAGCTTATCTTATTACCAGGGACAAAACTGGAATTATTACGGTAGTCCTATTGAAGGAGTAGTAGCAACTGTCAATTTGAACACAGGTAAAATCGTCAGTTTCATTGACAAAGGAAACGTACCTTTCTCTAAAGAAAACTGGAATTATGATGTAAAATCCTTGGGCAAATTACTTTCAGCACCTAAAGCATTGAAACTTCTCCAACCCAATGGTAAAAGTTTCCAGATCAAAGACAATGAAATTAGCTGGCAAGGTTGGAAGTTTCGGTATTTAATGCATCCCCGTAGTGGATTGGCATTGTATCAAGTGACATACGATGATGGGGAAAAGGTCAGACCAGTTTTATATCGCGCCAGCATATCGGAGATGGTAGTCCCTTACGGCGATCCAAATCCCACTTGGTCGTTTAGGAATGCATTTGATGTTGGGGAATATAATCTTGGTTTGCTAGCAAATACGATGGAGTTTGGTAAGGAAATTCCGGAAAACGGGCTTTTGCTGGATGCTGTATTTGCTAATGAGCAGGGAGAACCTTATAAGATACCAGGGGTTGTTGGTATCTACGAACGCGATCGCGGAATCCTGTGGAAACACTATGATTACAATACTCAGCGCAATGATGTCCGTCGCAGTCGAGAATTAGTCATGTCGATGACTGCGGCCGTTGATAACTATGATTACAGCATCAATTGGATCTTTCACCAAGATGGGACTTTGGAAGTCCAAAATGAGTTAACAGGTATCGTGCTGGCGCAGGGAACGGCTGCTCAAGAGCAATCTGAGGATGATTCTTATGGTCGGTTAATTGCTAAGAATATCTTTGGAGTAAATCACCAACACTTTTTCAACTATCGCCTAGATTTCGATGTCGATGGTCAAGCTAATTCTGTAATGGAAATGAACGTGAAAGCTTTGCCGATGGATGAGAAAAATCCTTTAGGAAATGCGATCGCAGTTACAGAAACCCCACTCACAAAAGAAACTGCTGCTGTCCGCGATTTGGATATGAAAAGCAGTCGAGAATGGATGATTGTTAGTGCAGACAAAAAGAATACTCTCGGTGCTGCACCTGGATATATGCTGATGCCTGGTGGAAACTCCATGTTTTTCCCCGTGGAAGGCTCAAAAATCCATCAACGGGCAGAATTTGCGACTCATCACGTGTGGGTAACAAAATATAAACCTGCTGAACTTTATGCTGGGGGAGATTATCCCAACCAAACTCAACCCAAACAGGGTTTATCAAAATATATTGCAGACGATGAATCCTTGACGGGTGAAGATATCGTCCTGTGGTACACAATGGGCGTAACTCATATTCCGCGATCGGAAGATTGGCCTGTGATGCCTGTTCACCGAGTTGGTTTTCAGCTAGTCCCTAGAGGATTCTTTAGCCGTAATCCAGCGATAAATTTGCCAGAGTAAAATATTTGTTTTCTAAAGTTTCCTTGGTTTGGTTTTTTCCTAATCTGTAAACCTGTAACTTGAATGCTGATAAGCTTATCGTAGGTCAAACACTGGCAATTTTCAAAATAGGATAACTCATGAATTTTCCAGAAATTAATATTCCCGGTGATGGCAAGCTACACGCTCGTTTAATTACTTCCTTGGGTGAAATTGTAGTTCGTTTGGAAGAAGAGCGAACCCCCAACACCGTCAAAAATTTTGTCGGTCTAGCAACTGGAACAATCGACTGGAAAGACCCTAAAACTGGTCAATCTGGTAAGGGAACTCCAGCTTACGATGGAGTTCGCTTTCATCGGGTCATCCCTAATTTTATGATTCAGTGTGGCGATCCTCTGAGTCGTTATCTAGATACAGCCAACCGATGGGGTACTGGTGGCCCAGGATATCAATTTGAAGATGAGTTTCATCCTGAATTGAGACACACTCGTGCAGGTATCCTGTCGATGGCTAATGCCGGACGCGGTACTAATGGTTCGCAATGGTTTATTACAGAAGCACCAACACCTCACCTTGACAACAATCACAGTGTTTTTGGTGAAGTTGTCCAAGGTCTAGATATAGTCAACAAGATCGCTAATGTGCCTACAACTAGAGATCGTCCGAATCAAGAAGTGGTGTTACAAAAAGTAGAAATTTTTAGGCAGTAATTAACACCTCGGTTTGTAGTAAGCACTTTAGTGTTTAGAAAATAAGGACTAAAGTCCTTACTACAAACTTGCTTACCCATCGAGGTTTTGCAGCCCCATCGCAATTTTACTGTGTTTTTCAATTTGCCCCATCACTTGTTTTGCCCGTTGAATAACTACGGCTGGTAAACCCGCTAATCTTCCCGCTTCAATTCCATAAGACTTATCAGCACCTCCTGGTTGAACTTGGTGCAAAAAGATAATTTGGTCGGGTAATTCTTTCACCGTTACCTGATAGTTAGCCACATTCGGGATAATGCTAGCCAGTTCATTTAACTCGTGGTAATGAGTAGCAAAAATTGTGCGCGATCGAATATCTACTGCTATATATTCTGCCACCGCCCAAGCTATGGAAAGGCCATCAAATGTAGCTGTCCCGCGACCAATTTCATCTAATAATACCAGCGATCTAGATGTAGCATGATTGAGAATATTTGCGGTTTCATTCATCTCCACCATGAAGGTAGATTGACCAGTTGCTAAATCATCTACTGCACCGACACGGGTAAAAATGCGATCGCATATTCCCAATCTGGCAAATCTAGCTGGTACAAAACTACCAATCTGCGCCATTAACTGAATCAATCCCACCTGACGCAAATAACAACTTTTGCCACTGGCGTTTGGCCCGGTAAGAATAATTAAATCGGGATTGTCATTTGTCGTTTGTTCTCGATCATCTGCTAACGACTCTTGACCCAATTGCGTCGAATTCGGCACAAAGAACCCCGCAGGTAAAGACTGTTCCACCACTGGATGACGACCATCAACAATGTTTATCTCTCTTCCTGGCAATATTTCGGGACGACAATAACCTTGATGTACCGCCAACTCAGCCAAACCACACAACACATCTGCCGCCGCCACTGCACGAGACAGATTGCGAATTACTTCCGCCTCTTGTGCTACCTCTTCCCGCAATGCTGTAAAAATCTCATATTCCAACTGATTTAAATCATCTCGCGCCGTCAGAATCCGCGCTTCCCGTTCCTTTAAATCTGGGGTGATGTAACGTTCCTCATTGGTCAGGGTTTGCTTGCGGATATAGTTAGCGGGTACTTGGTCAGCTTTGGTGCGAGAAATGCTGATGTAATAACCAAAGGTTTTGTTAAATCCTACCTTGAGTGTGGAAATTCCTGTCTTAGCTCTCTCATCAACTTCCAAATTGGCAATCCATTGCTGGTCTGCTTCTACAGTCGCCTTTCTTTCATCCAACAAGGGATTTACACTAGGGCGAATTAATCCGCCTTCTTTAATTAGTATGGGTGGCGACTCTACAAGATGCGTATGTAACTTTTGTGCCAATTCTTCCAACACACTTGGGACTTTCTGCAAAGCTTTGAGAAAGGGAGAACGCGTCTCAACTACTAAATTGGATAATTCCGGTAAGCGTGAGAGAGAATCTGCCAAAGCTACTAAATCTCTAGCATTCGCTGTACCAGAACCCGCCCTTCCTGTGAGGCGTTCCAAATCATAAATTTGGCGTAATAAATGCCGCAAATCTTGACGCAGGGGCGTATTTTCCATCAATTCTTGGATGGTATCAAGACGTGCCCGAATGCCTTTAATATCGAGTAGCGGTTGCAACAACCACCGCCGCAAAGCCCGCCCACCCATCGCTGTACTAGTTTTATCCAACGCCCAAAGTAGGGAACCGTGAAAAGTGCCATCCCGGACGGTTTGGGTAATTTCCAAGTTACGGCGGGTTTGATTGTCAACAATTAGATAGTCGGTGACAGTGTAGCTGCGGAGTCTTTGAAGGGTGACAGGGTTTTCTTTTTGAGTATCTTCCAGGTATTCTAGAAGACCGCCGGCGGCACGAACGGCGAGAGGAAGATGATCGCAACCAAGTCCTTCGAGCGATCGCACCTTAAATTTCTGCAATAATCTCGGTCTAGCTTCACCTTGGGAAAAGGGAAGTTGCGATCGCAAACTATAGCAAAATGATGGCGGCAAACACTCAGGAAGATGTGGCGAAGTTTCTCCCGGACGCAGCAAACTACCTAAATCGGGCGCATTTGTCGGAACTAACACCTCTGAAGGTTGCAAGCGCATTAATTCTTGAGTCAAATGTTCTAAATCGCTACCTTGAGTCGTGAGAAATTCTCCTGTAGAGATGTCTGCATAAGCTAAACCCCAGTGATTTGCGGCAATTACTACTGCTGCTAAGTAATTATTGCGACTAGATTTGAGCATTCCTTCTTCTAGCAAAGTGCCGGGTGTAAGAATGCGCGTTACTTCTCGCCGCACTAATCTCCCAGCAGCTTCAGAGGCATCTTCCACTTGATCGCAAATTACTACTGCATAGCCTTTTTCTACTAGCATCGTCGCGTAGCGTTCCCAAGCGTGATGCGGAACACCAGACATCGCCACCCGTCCCTGTTCCCCAGCTTGCTTACTAGTAAGAACTAATTCCAACTCTTGCGCTAGTTTGACAGCATCTTGAAAATAGCATTCAAAGAAATCTCCTACCCGATACAGCAATACCGCGTGAGGATATTTATCCTTCGTCTCGACATAATGCAAGTACATTTGACTTAGCTTACTGCGATCCACCTGTAGATGGTCAGAAATAAAAGTACTTGCATCGGGCTTGGTAGATGGAGTTTCGGAGTGAGAGGCGGTCATAGATGCTATCGAGTTATGCACAGAAATTCCACAAGATCCGATGATAACGTGATGTGAAAGTTGAATGGCGATCGCTCAAGGATATTTTACCTTTATAGCAGGAGGCAGAAGGTAAAACTATTGCTAACTCTAGCATTCACCCTTTCCAAATGTCCTAACCTGTGTGACTACGGCTATATCTGAAAAATGTTAATTTTGATACAATGCAAAATTCCCAACTTCTTCATGAAGTCGGGAATCTGAACAACTTAACCCAAACAAAATTATTTCATATTCTAAATTAGCAACCCCAAATTAAAGATAGTAGATGACTGATACCAATTTGAAAAATGATTGCGACAGATGAAAAACTGAAACACTTATCCAATGGATGTTTCACAATCCAAAATCGAAAATCCAAAATGGTATGAGGTTGCAAGTCAAAAAATATTACTCTTCTTCCTCTTCTTCCTCTTCTTCTCCGAACACTGCGTCTATAAGTTCTTGTGCGCGTTCGTCTGAAATATTTAAGGCTTCTTGAAGTTCAGAGATATAATCTTGTTCGTTTTCGGGTACTTCTTCGTCAATCCCTACTACTAAGATAGCTGTGATGTATGCAGCTTCGCGATAACCTCTATTGGGTAAGGATTCGATAGACTGGGCGATTAAATCTTCTGGTTCTTCTTCTTCAATCAAGCTGACGACTTTTTCGGTCAATTCTTCAAAGTCTTCTTCAGAGTAATCTTCAAATAAGTCAACCCGACCGAGAAATTCACTCAAAGCATATTCTTCTGTGGAAGAAATACCTTCACCATCAGCCGCAGCGGAAAACAACCCAAGAATTGCGATCGCAACTTCTGGTTCTAGAGCAACTGAACTAACACTACGGCCTTTGGGCAACTTGCGTTTAGACATAATTATCCTTTAAAAGTTACGTGATATTTCAGGAAGTCATATTTTGCGGTTTATCGTGCTTCCTCGATTTATGATTCCCAAAAAAATGCGGAAATATACATTGGGATGAATCTTTTTTTCATAAAAAATACGTAGATAATATATTCATCTACGTATAAAAACGGTTAAGTTGCTTTGAGCGATGAGATTTTTAGTACTTGTGTAAGCCACCGTAGCCAAAAGGGATAGCTATAATACCGTGTTTACAAGAGTTCTATCATTTCTCTATTTACTTCTTATCTCTAGGATGATGCTGGCGCTGAGTTATCAGCCAACCTATGCCGATAAAAAAGAATGTAAACAAAACACTCAACAATAAAGATGCGTAAAGGGGATGCTTTTGTACTATCGGGAGATTAATTTTATCAATATGTGTTGTGAATACGCCAGAGGCGATCGCACCACCACCAAAACCTATACCTATTACTTGGATTTTGTTTTCTAGGGAGCGATCGCGATCGGCTTGTACTATTTCTACTATGCCGCGAATTGAGTCTACTGCTCTACCCAATAATTCTGAACCGTGACGAAAATAACCTAAATCGGCGTTTATTTGTTGTTGGAAGTAAGGGCAATTCTTTTGGCTGAATGTTTCTAAAAAGTTGATATTTCCGCCTATTATAGCATGAATTTTCTGTAATCTTTCATCATAGTTATAGGCATTAATAGCGATTGTATTTTGGTATTCTTCTAAGTTTCGCAACAGGCGGGTATATTTTAAAGCTAGCTGGGGTAAAGCTTTTAATTGATTTTTTAAGCCAGTTAAATTAGCTGTATCAATAGATTTTTGCTCACCTACTTCAGGAACTTTAGCAATCTCTGCTTCTATTTGCAGATAAACTGCATCTAATTGCTTATAAATTTCTCGGCTATCTTTATAAGCTTTGACAACTTTGGTGCGGAAGAAAAATAAATCTAATAATTCTTGATAGCATTGGTTAAATTTAATATCAGCTTGTTCATCTGCAAATAACCAAATCAGCACATGCTGATAGTTAGATATTTGGCTAAATAAACCATATTCAAAAATCGGACTACCAAATAATTCACCTTGGCGATTGAATGGCGGTTGTTTTTGGCTATCGGGAAAAATTGCTGTTAAACATTCTTCGGCTATTTGCTTGATAACTTTTTTGTCCTTTGCACCTGTTAACCAAGCGGTAATCAGCAGAGTTTGTCCGAGAAAAAAAGGATGTTCTTTAAGGGTGAGACAGTTATTTTGATTGAACTGACTTAAAAAAGTAATATCTATATCTGGCGTTGGGTTATCATCTTCTTGTTCGGGACGACGCAAATTCAGCCACAAACTGTAGCTGTCATAAATCCGCAATGGATGAGCAAAACCTTTAATTAGTACATCTTGAGTTTGATTTAGAGGAACTTTACCAGCAAATGGTATTGCATAATTATTATCAATGACTTCTGCATCTTTGAGCAAATCTACACGAGGGCTATTAGGTTCTTTGTTTACGTCTATACGCTGGCTTAGATGCAAGTCTTGATGTAAGGTTTTGTCAACTATTTCATCACCAGTTTCCCAGAGAAAGTTTTTATTAACCGATGGATTGTTTGAGTTTTTGTACAGTTGAAAGGCAAATAGATGGACGTTAGGTGCATATACTTTCATGGTTGGTTTGGCTGAGGCGTAGCTGTTTTTTTAGCTTCCAACTTTTGTAGTTCATCTTGCAAAACTCGGTAGCGATTCTCTTGGGTGTTTTCTTGAGCTTCTGGCTTAGTTTTACTGACTTTATCAATTTCTCTTTCTTCAATTAATACAGCATCTCTGACATCTTCGTGATTGATATACCAGTTGCGAATTGCTTCTGCTAGTTCTTTGGCGGGTTGTGTTTCAAATTCGGCAATAGTTTCTCGCAGTCCAGGTATAGTTGCTATGGCTTCAGGTGAAAACACATAATCTTGATTTCTCACAACTTCGATAAATGCTTGGATGAGTTTATCGGCTTCCATAAATTTATTGTTGTGTTGGTTAAATGTTATTCTATCTCGTACTTGGTGAGTAGCGACACACAGATGTGCAATCTTATTTGCGTAACATCTATAATTTTTTGTTTTTGTGCTGCAACAATATTGCTTTTATCTTCAATCCATGCAATTATTTGTGTTTGCGTTGCATGGCGTAACCATTGCTGGGCTGTGTTCAGAGCTAGAGCTACATTATATGGATTATTTTTTAGAATCTCATAAAGTTTAATCATTAATAAAGATGTATGAAAGTCGCTGACTCCCCATAAACTACTAATAATGTTGGCTGCACCAGCACGGATAAATCCACTGGCTAAACCAATATATTCATCGCTATTGCTGCTAATGCTAACTAAGCCTGTTTCGCAAGCTGAAAGACAGACTAGACGGCAGTTGCGTAAGTTTAATAAAAAGATATCTTCAAGGGTGAGGCATTGATTTAAATCAATGGATGTTTCGTTATCAACTCGCATATAGCGTGATGATGGAGTATTCGCGGAAGTTTGAGCATTTGCTAACTGTAACCCAGATTTCAAGGGAGAGTTAAAATCGAAATATCCATGACAAGAAAAGTGCAGCCATTGAGCATTGAGAAAATTATCATTGATTGCGGATGATGCTAAAGCGGCTTTGGTGGCTTGGCTATGTTTAAGGATTTGGTGAGGTTGAAAGTCTGCTGCGATTGTTTCTACTTCGATATCTGTGAATGTTAAGTCGTTTCTAGGGTTTTGAATAGCAAATAGGTGGCCCAGTTGTAAATTTAACCCCACCCCAACGTTCCCCGCAAGCGACGAGGGAGTAGGATTTGTAGGTGTTTTAGGCGATGAGTCTAATTTTTGGGTTTTGATTTGAGCGAAACGCAAAAGTTGACAACTAGGTGCATAACTTACACCATCTGGAAATTTATCAATGAGATACTCTAATGTTGGGGAGTCGCTAGCAGATAATGGTAAGGCATGGAGAGGTAACAGGTGCAGGAAAAGATGAGGAATTAAAATCAGCTTTTGGCAATGAGATGGGACTAAGGGAACTATTTGATTGAGGTGGAGTATTTGCGCCAGTTGAGTAAGTTGATTATTAAGCTCATATCGCCATCGTTTTTTATCTTCGCGGTAAAGCTGGAGATATTCATCAATCCAATTTATCAAGTTGTCTAAGTCTTGTCGATTGGAATGCCAGATTACTGGTTGATTGTTGTGGTGGGTGATGATAAAAGCGCGAAAACAATCATTAAAAATGTACCACTGGATAATTGCAGTTTTGTGGTCTAGAAGGTTTTGAATTTCTCCAAAGCGGATGTTGCTATCAATTGAGAGGAGATTTTTTTCACCGCCTACTGGTGCTTTGGCTATTTGGGCAAGTTGTTCATTTTTGGCTAGCAGTTCCACCAAATTCCGGGTTTTGCTCTGCTCGATATATTCTATTGCTTCTGTGTTCCTTTTTAATTCCAGGCAAACTTCCACCATGCGTCTATAAAGCTGATTCCATTCTTCTGTTTGTTTATGCTTGGCTTCATCGCCAGAAACAATTTCTTCGCGCAATGATTTGACTGTGGCAATGGCAGATGCAAAGGTATTGTAAGCTAAGTCAAATTGTTCTGTGTCTTGATAGAGAATGCCGAGATTGAATAAAGTTTCTGCATGGTTTTGGGGAAAGGCGCTCTTGGTTCTTACTTCGAGTGCTTGATTAAAAGCAACGATCGCACTTTCAATATTCTCGGCTCGTTCTCCGAATATTCTGTCACCGTAAACAGTGCCCAGATTATTTTGCGTCATTGCCCAATCAACAGGAAAGGCGCTCTTGGTATAAACTTCTAGTGCTTGATTAAAAGCAACGATCGCACTTTCAATATTCTCGGCTCGTTCTTCGAATATTCTGTCACAGTAAGCAGTGCCCAGATTATTTTGCGTCGTTGCCCAATCAACAGGAAAGGCGCTCTTGGTATAAACTTCGAGTGCTTGATTAAAAGCAGCGATCGCACTTTCAATATTCTCGGCTCGTTCTCCTAATATTCTGTTACCGTAAGCAGTGCCCAGATTATTTTGCGTCATTGCCCATTTCTCAGGAAAGGCGCTCTTGGTTCTAACTTCGAGTGCTTGATTATAAGCCTTGATCGCACTTTCAATATTCTCGGCTCGTTCTCCTAATATTCTGTTACGGTAAGCATTCCCCAGATTATTTTGCGTCATTGCCCAATCAACAGGAAAGGCGCTCTTGGTATATACTTGGAGTGCTTGATTATAAGCCTTGATCGCACTTTCAATATTCTCGGCTCGTTCTCCTAATATTCTGTTACGGTAAGCATTCCCCAGATTATTTTGCG
>NZ_JBALDN010000084.1:0-27361 GCF_036917375.1 Nostoc sp. | reverse complement strand
ATTGTCCTGGCAGCAGCAAGGGCTTCTGGCAATATATCTGGCAGTTTCTCAGCTAAGGCACTCAAGGCTTTGGCACAAGAATACTCATCCTGAATTGTCCTGGCAGCAGCAAGGGCTTCTGGCAATATATCTGGCAGTTTCTCAGCTAAGGCACTCAAGGCTTTGGCACAAGAATACTCATCCTGAATCGCCCTGGCAGCAGCAAGAGCTTCTGGCAATATATCTGGCAGTTTGTCAGCTAAGGCACTCAAGGCTTTGGCACAAGAATACTCATCCTGAATCGCCCTGGCAGCAGCAAGGGCTTCTGGCAATATATCTGGCAGTTTCTCAGCTAAGGCACTCAAGGCTTTGGCACGATAACTCTCATGCTGAATCGCCTTGGCAGCAGCAAGGGCTTCTGGCAACAACTCTGGTGGCAGTTTGTCAGCTAAGGTACTCAAGGCATAGGCACGAGAATACTCATCCTGAATCGCCTTGGCAGCAGCAAGGGCTTCTGGCAATATATCTGGCAGTTTCTCAGCTAAGGCACTTAAGGGATCGGTACGATAATCCTTATCCTGAATCGCCCTGGTAGCAGCAAGGGCTTCTGGCAATAACTCTGGCAGTATGTCAGCTAAGGCACTCAAGGCATTGGCACGAAAAAACTCATCCTGAATCGCCCTGGCAACAGTAAGGGCTTCTGGCAATATATCTGGCAGTTTCTCAGCTAAGGCACTCAAGGCTTTGACACGATAATACTCATGCTGAATCGCCCTGGCAGCAGCAAGGGCTTCTGGCAATATATCTGGCAGTATGTCAGCTAAGGCACTCAAGGCTTTGGCACGATAATCCTCATCCTGAGTCGCCCTGGCAGCAGCAAGGGCTTCTGGCAATATATCTGGCAGTTTCTTAGCTAAGGCACTTAAGACATAGGCATGAGAATCCTCAAACTGAATCGCCTTGGCAGCAGCAAGGGCTTTTTGCAGTGCTAATTTTTGAAGATTTGGTGGCAAATAATTGACTAGTTCTGTCAGCGAGTCGATTTTCTTTCGTGGTTGTGGTTTTTGCACGGCATAAGCTAGTCCTTGTTCGGGAGTCCACATCTTGTTTTTGACCAACGCTACCAGCAGATTTGCTGGTAGATTAGCTGCCAAACTATTCATCGATGCAGTAATCAAAGCATAACGACACTGCAAGCTTAGTGTTGATTCAGTCCGATTCGCTTCTGCTAGTTCCCAGGCACGAGAAATATCTGTGATGTAACCGCCAGTTTGTGCCAATTGTTCTCGCACTTCATACCAGCCATTGCTTCCAGTTGCAGACTCTTCCCGCAATAACGTGTGAATCTCTTCTAACTGTCCAGCCTTTTCCAAATGCCAAACTAAATACTGATGAATGTAACCATCATCGAGTAAAGTATGCCATAAACCATTCTGGGTTTTCTGCCGATACTTCTTTAAAAAAGCAGCGTGAACATCAGCAAGGTTTAAACCCAACCCAGCCAAATCTCCTGGGCGCTTTGGCATAGAGGGAGCAGTTAACAAATTACAAGCTAAATCGTGGAATAAGTCATGTAAGCGATAGGTAGGCATACCATCAGCAAGCGGTACTCCTGTTAATAGCAATGCTTTATTCCGTAAATATTGCAACATCTTGGCAGCATCACGCTTATCCATCTGCCACAGCGTTGCCGCCATCATCTTATTAATGTTGACATCCTCCGGTAATACCCCTAACCAAGAGAAATGCTGCTGCTTTTCTGGTGGCATTCTCTTGACACTCAAATTTAATGATGCAGTTAAACTCAGACGTTTTAAACTAGCCTCATCAGTAATTTCTTCGGCTTCCGGTCGGTCAAAACTTGTTAATCTGGCTACTTCTTGCTGAATATCCGCCAATAGCTCATCCCAAGTTGTACCACAGGCAACTTCGGCGGCTGCAAGTTCCAATGCTAGGGGAAGATAACCAACACCTTTGGCTAAATTTTCTGCTGAGTGACGTTCTGTGCCAGTAATCTCGCGTCTTAATTTCTTGGTCAGCAATTCCATTGCCTGGTCTGGTTTCATTATATCTAGGCTGTAGGTGCTGGCTGCTAAGGCATCGGCAATAGAACCTTCACGAGTAGTTACTAAAACTTGACAACGCGCCCCACCAAAATTAAACGCTTGTGCATCTTCGGTATTCCAAGCATCATCCACCACCAGCAACACAGCCTTGTCATAAAGCAGAGTCCGCAAATGGTTAGAAGTTGCTTCTACACTTGTAGGTTTAAAGCTATAGTCTCCTAATGCCTGTACCCAGCCACTAAGTAAAGCCAGCACATTGGGTTGTTGACCTAATGTTGCCCAAAGAATGCCATCACAAAAACGAGTTTGTATTTCTGCATCATGAGCTAAAGCCGCAGCTAAAGTAGATTTGCCCACCGAACCCAAACCGTGAATCGCAGTAATTACCAAAGTGCGACTATCAAACGATGAACCATTTAAAAGACGAGTCTTTAAATCATCGCTGTACTCTGGACGTTCTACAAAGTATGTGGGTAAGGGTGGCGCTTGAAATAGAGTAAGTTTAATTTTGGGTACAGTAGCAACACCCTCATCTTGGGTGGAATTGGCTGCTAATTGTTTCGATTTCTTTGGTCTTTTCTTTTCCCACGCTTCATCAAACCCTTTCAGGTTCTTCTCTCTATCCTTTGACCATAGCTTTAAAGTAAAGCGCCAGTCATCAGAACCTTGAGTTTGGAGACGGTTATCTTCCAGAATCTTCAAAAAATCCTTCAGCAAATTCAACGCTTCTCGAATTTGCGCTTTAGTCAACTTGCCAGGATATTTGTCTTTTTGCGTCAGCAACTCCAACGCGACTAACGTAGTCTGCACAGTCAGCTTGGGGTTAGCGCTGTCTGCTTCTTTCCAGTCGGACTCAATTTTAAAGTTACCGTCCTCAAATTCTCCATCGACAAAACAAAGCAACGCCTCCAGCAGACGCTTGACTCGCTTTTGAATCTCAGGCCCATAGGTAATTCGTGGCATTACATCCAAAAAATTGAGTAAGAAGTTTGGGGCTACCCCAGATTGAAACTACCACCCCAAACTTATGTAATCCAGATTCTAAGGCATTTTCAGCGACATTGGGGTATTTGCTTAGGGACACAACCCCAAAGAGAACCTATATCTATCAACTCTTTGGGGCATAACCAAATGCAAGTCCGTCAAAATGTTCTCGGTAAAACCATTGCTTTGTTGCTGGCAATGCAACTATTCTTGATTGGCTTCCAAGCTAAAAGCCGAATCGACCAAGGTAACTCATCCATTGAGGCGTTGATTTGGATGACTCAACAATATATTTCAGTGCTGGTTAAAATTCGCAGCTTGCAGGATAAAAGAAAGGAAAACGATTCTCCAAAGCTCAAAAGTAAAAGATGAAATGGTAGGTTGTGTTAAGCAGAGGCGATGCCTACGGTGGTCACTGAGCTTGCCGAAGTGCGGTAAACTATGCAGTTTATCAAAGATAGTAGCGTGTTGTGGAAGTGCGATCGCCATCGCCATGACTTCCAAAAAATAAAACCCCACCCCGTAAAGATTACGCTTTCCCTCATCTCTTCGCAAGCAAAGAAGGGGTAGGGTGTTAGGGAGCTTTCCTCAAGACTAAACTCCTCTATTAACAAATCCAGATTTACCTTTAGAAAGTAAAAGTAGTTCTCAATGCACCAATGACAGCATCATTGTTATTGCTGTTGTTATCCGGCGAAGTCAACCAAATAACTCCGGGAGTAATAGTAATATTGTCGCTCACCTTATACTGATAAAACGCTTCTAAATGATAGGAATTGTTTTTATCTTTGCCAATTTGGGCAACGCTAGAACTTGTTACATAAGGTTCCATACCAACCACAATACCAGCTAGATTCCCTTTTTTACCAAGGTCGGGGAATCCTAAAGTAACCGCCCAGTTCCAGATATCAAGACTTCCCCGATTAATTCCACTGCCATTGGTTGCTAAGATCCGAGTGTTAGTGTAGCCAGCCCAGCCACCCAAGATAAATTTATCGCTCAGTTGTAATGATGCTTCTGCACCATAAGCATTACTGGATACTGGCAAATCTGCACCAGAAAATGGAGCTAAATCATTTGGTAAATTGGGATTATTCAGTAAAGCCGATCGCAAGTTAGCACGGTTACTACCTGTACTACCATTGGCAGTAAAATCATTGTTGTAAGAATTAACGTAAGTCAAACCAAGGGTGAATTTATCAGTCGGTTTGACCGTTAATTGGGCTATGGCTCCATAAGCACCGTTGAATAAACCACTTCCATTTTGAGGATTAGCAGGATCGTTAGCTAAATACCCCAAACTTAGTTCTAGATTCTTGCTAAACTGATGCTGAATTCCTAAACCAGTACCATTAACTAGATAATAAATAGGGTTGCGAGTCCCAAACTGAGTAAAAGCGCCGCTACCACCGTCTCCATCTAAGTAAGGGTTGACTGTATTAGTAAAATCATCGATTGCACCTGCATTTGCTTCAATGACAACATTCGTTTTCTGAGTGAGAGGGAACTGATACAACAGCGCATCTATGCCGACAGCATTGTTGTTGCCATTATCAAAAGTACCGCCAGCAAACCGGAAGTCACCTTGTGGTGTAAATGTAGAGTTGCTAGAGAAGGTATTCAGGTTTGTGGCTTGCAGTCGGGTTCTGAGTAAATCTTTGCCTGTAAAGCTAGTATCAAAGTTGAGACGGATGCGATCGCCTAAAATAGCATTGCGATTGATTTTTCCTCCTCTAGCATTATCTCCTGACACAACCCCTGCTACTGCAAAAATCGCTTCACCATTGAGTTTGGTAGTGGTAGAAAACTGATGCTGTTCCAGTTCGGCACTGCGTGTTTCCACCGCATCAACTCGACCGCGCAGGGTTGCTAGTTCGGCGGTAAATTCCTCTTGCAATTTTTGTAATGTGGCTAAATCTTGTTTCTTAACCAAATCATTAGTTGAGGTAGCAATCAGTTCATTGACGCGTTGTAGACAAGCATTCAAACCTGCTGCAAATTCATATCGCGTCATCGCTCGATTACCGCGATACGTACTATTAGGATATCCAGCAATACAGCCGTAACGTTCTACTAATGATTGCAGCGCTTGAAATGCCCAATCAGTTGGCTGCACATCTGATAATTGAGATACAGAGGTAACTTGAGCAACAGCATCAGCAGTTGCCGGAGACTCTAGAGATTGCTCGGTTTGGTTATTTTCGGGTTTTGATGTAGTATTATTTGCAGGAGATGCTATTGCCAGCCCAGCATAACCAACAACTGAGGCAACAAACACAACGAATGGAGCCTGCTGAAGAAAACTCCAGAGAACTTTTGCTTTTAACATTTTTATTTCTCACACAAAAAATTAATTAGGACTAGTACAGTGTCTAAGTTAATTTTGATAGCTTGTAGTAAGCACTTTAGTGCTTAGAAAATAAGGACTTTAGTCCTTACTACAAACTTGCTCATCCATCAATTTCAACTTGACGTACTACTAGCAAACTAGCCAACAAATACTCAGTCTATGTATTTGGCTCTTAGGTGATTTCTTAGAAAAAAATACCTATGTTGACGAGTTTCGACACTTCGACAGGCTCAGTGCATCGCTTCGCTCAACTCTCGACTACTCAGTTGGTTGAGCGAAGTCGAAACCAACGGCTATGGTAAATTTATTACTATAATTCACCTTAAGGCTTGGCTACACTAGTGACATCCTTGTTAAGAACCCCTAAAGCTGTTGACAATTTCGGTTTATTTGGTGCAGAGGCTTTCAGTCCTGCCTTAATCTCATCGGCTTTATCTTCAATTTCTTTGTAGGTAGTAGGAGATTTAGCTTTAACTCCATCCTCAACCTTTGACCAGAAATCTTCAAATTTATCAAATTCCCCTTTAGCTTTGGTAAAATCTCCGGCCTGAACTGCGGCCTTGGTATTGGTTACAACACCCTCTAGACCTTGAAATTCAGTTGTTTTAGTGGGAGTGGCTACTGCACTAGGGGAGGTTGTCGCAGCGGGCGTGGGAGTGGCTGCTGCATCAGGGCTAGCTGTCGCAGAGGGACTAGCTGTTGTATCGGCGATAGAACTCCCAGCAGGTGGCGTCTGTGCAGTAGGTTCTTCACCCTTATTGCATCCAACCAAAGTCATCATGCTGATTGCAGCAGCTATCAGTACTGGATTAAAACGATTCATTCTAAACTCCTCATCAAAACTCGTTTGTGTAAACTAGTACCGCAAAGGGAAAATCAAAAATCTTTCATTTTGGGCTTTTTGGCTGTAATGAAATAGTAGGTTTGTTTTTGCCGACTTGTACTAGCGTTCATATTTTACGCTGACTATGAACAAAAATATTAGGTAATATTTTTGTCATTTAAATATTAAAGCTATCAAGGTAAAAAACTCGGAAAGAACCAATATTTTCTCTTTCCGAGTTTTTTACTTGTCATGCTTTACCTTAAAAACAGAGTCTATCAAGACTCCTCACACCAATTGCTGACTTCGAGTCTTGTCTGACAAGACTCGATTTTTCTCATCTCATTTGCATTTCAGGTGATATTGAGCCTACATTGTAAAAAGTTTCTACTGACCGGAGAAATACCATGAAACGTTCATTTCGTAAGTATCATCGTATCCTTGGCATCATCCTATCTGTGCCACTTATGTTAACCATGCTGACTGGGATATTAACAACCTTTGTCCGCGAATGGTCTGTGAATATAGGAGTTCCAGCTAGCTTCCTCTTGAGTATCCATACAGGCGAAATCTTTCATCTGCAAGGAATCTACCCAATTTTGAATGGATTAGGACTTCTAGGATTGTTGGTGACAGGATTAAATATGTCTGGTTTATTTGGTAAAAAAACTCGGCAAAACCCTAATAATTAAACTAAGAAGCTAATGGCAAACGTACCTGAAAGCAGCTACCAACACCGATTTCACTGGTGACGGTAATATCTCCTCCATGAGTTCTAGCGATCGCTAATGCAATAGCTAATCCTAAACCTAAGCCTCCCTCTCGCTGGTTTCTAGCTCGATCTGCTCTCCAAAAGCGATTAAAAATTAACGGAATGTGTTCTGGAGCAACACCAATACCAGTATCTTGAACATTTATGGCGACAAACCGCTCAAGTTTCACTAGAGAAACAATGACAGTCCCTCCTTTCGGTGTATAATGCAAGGCATTTTGCAACAGATTAGAAAATAATCGCTTTAGTTGAATAGCTTCACCTTTGATAAAAACTTCGGTTGATATTTCTGACTTGAGAGTAATTTCCTTAGATACCGCTTGCGGTTCCAAAAACTCCACCAAATCCTCTAATAATTCATCTAAAGGAATACCGATCCATGTAATCATTTTAGTACTCGTTACTGCATCAGTTCGAGCTAATAAAAGTAAATCTTCTACTAATCGAGTCATTTGATTACTTGCAGATGATATTGCTTCCAATTTATTTAAATTAGCTGGATGAATTCTGTCTGGATAATTCATAATCACTTCAACCGAAGTTTTAATGATTGTTAAAGGACTACGCAACTCGTGGGAAGCATCGGCAGTAAACTGTTTTAATTGCTGGATACTTTGCTCAATTGGCTGTAAAGATTGTCTTGTTAGCCACCAACCACCTAAGCCGCTAAGAATTATTACAATCAATCCTCCTAACTCAAATCCCCATAAAACTCTATTTAGTTCTTCTTCTAATTCTTCTGTCGATTCACTTACCCGCACATACCCTTGAAGCTTTTTTTTTCTTACACTTGCACTATGCAGATAAACAGGAATAGTAATACTGCGAATTTTATGGTGTTGGCTGATGTCAAAGTTAGCAGTAAAAGACATTCGAGAAATAGTATTTCCCGCTTTAGCCAATAGCCGACCATTAGCATCAAACCATTCTACTCCTTGATGATTTTCACGTAAATCTTGCCAAGGAATATCTAAATCTCCATCATCATCATTATCTAAAATTCGAGGAATTTTAGTATTAATTGCTTTTTTGTCAACTGGCGCTGCTATTAAGTTGTGAGCCGCTGCATTTGCTAAAGTGACAATTTCACTATCTAACTTTTGATAAAGATTATAAGATAAAAAATGGTAAACAATTGTGGTAGAAGTCCCCCAAATTGTTACCATTACACCTAAGTATGAAAATAAAAGCCGCCTGCCTAAAGCCTGAAGCATCAATTTAAAAAGTTTGTTTTAATCGATAACCTAAACCGTATATTGTCTCAATAAAATCAACATTAGCTCCAGCAAATTTCAGTTTTTGTCTTAAACTCCGAATGTGAACCTTGATTGTTTCTTCTCCTGGTGGCTCTTCAAAAGACCAAAGATGTTTCAGAATTTCGTTGCGATTAAATACTTGATGGCTGTGACGTAAAAACAATTCCAAAATTCTATATTCTTTGGGAGTCAGATGTACTGGTTGTCCATTATATGTCACTTCATAATTACTTGGATCTAAACGCAACTTTTCCCACTCAAACACAGGGGGTAAAATAGTAATTCCCCGTCTTAATAAAGCGCGAATTCGAGCCATTAGCTCTTGTAAATCAAAGGGTTTAACAACATAATCATCTGCTCCGGCATCTAAACCAACGACTTTATCTGTGCTAGTGTCTTTCGCAGTTAGTAACAAAATAGGTATAGAATAGCCTGCTTGTCGTAGTTGCCGACACAAAGTTATACCATCCAATTTTGGTAGCATCAAATCTAACACTATTAAGTCATAAGGAAAGGCTTTAGCAAACTCCCATCCCACTTGACCATCATTTGCAATATCAACAAGGTAATTTTGGTCAATGAATACTTCTGCAAGTGCTTTTGCAATCCGATATCCATCTTCTACTAAAAGGATTTTCATAACTACCCGACTAGCTGGTAATTTCAAGACTCCATTTCAGCTAATTCTAACCAGCGTTCAGTCGCCACATCGATCGCGTGCTTGAGATTTTCCACCTGATTATAGAGTTTCTGCACTTCGCTATAATTGCCAGGTGAGACATTCCCTAGTGTTTTCTCGGTTTCCGCCTTCTCAGCTTCTAACTCAGCAATTTTACCTTCCAACTGCTCAAATTCTTTTTTCTCCCAATTGGATAATCTGCGCCGCTTAGTATTCTCTCCATCCTTGGGTGAAGCCGCACCATTTTGGACTTCGGCATTTTTCGGCTTTTCCTTAGCGTTCGCGGCTTGTTGCTGTGCTTCTTCAGCCTTTTTATAGTCCAGATAAATCGAGTAATTACCTGGATATTGCCTTAGATTACCGCCTTCCTCAAAGGAAAATACTGTGTCAATGGTGCGATCGAGAAAGTAGCGATCGTGAGAAACTACAATTACACACCCGGCAAAGTCTTCTAAATAATCCTCTAATACTGCCAAGGTCTGAACATCTAAATCGTTTGTCGGTTCATCTAAAATTAAAACATTGGGCGCACCCATCAAAACCCGCAACAGAAATAAACGGCGTTTTTCACCACCCGAAAGTTTACTAATTGGGGCATACTGCTGATTACCAGGAAACAAAAACCGTTCCAACATTTGGGAAGCGGTAATTTGAGTTCCATCGGTAATTTTGACAAATTCTCCTTCTTCTTTGATGTAGTCAATCACGCGCTGATTTTCGTTCAATGCTGTGAGCAATTCTTCCGAATGCTGGTCAAAATAACCGATGTGAACTGTAGTCCCAATTTCTGCAATGCCGGAATCTGGCTTAACCCGTCCAGTAATGATATCCATTAAAGTGGATTTACCAGCACCGTTAGCGCCAATAATGCCGATGCGGTCTTCTGGACTAAATTCGTAGGTGAAATTATTAATCAGAGTTCGTCCATTGTATGCCTTAGAAACGTTATCTAATTCAATAACTTTTTTACCAATGCGACGACCAACTGTCGAAATATCAACTTTACCCTGAACTTGTTTAAATTCAGTATCTCGCAGAGCGTGAGCGCGGTCAATTCTAGCTTTTTGCTTGGTACTTCTGGCTTTTGGCCCTTTTTTGAGCCATTCCAATTCGCGCCGCAACAAGCCTTGGTGTTTGCGTTGACTGCTGACAGCAGATTCTTCAGCTAAAGCTTTCTTTTCGAGGTAATATGAGTAGTTACCTGAATAGGTGTAAATGTCGCCTCGGTCGATTTCAATAATCCGGTTGGTAACGCGATCTAGAAAATAGCGATCGTGGGTAATCAGAAACAATGCGCCGCGATAACGATTTAAATAACTTTGTAACCACTCTACAGAAAGAGCATCTAAATGGTTTGTTGGCTCATCCATGAGCAAAGCATCTGGTTCTGATAGCAAGGCTGATGCTAAAGCAATGCGCTTGCGATAACCTCCAGATAAAGTACTGATCTTGGCATCAAAATCAGAAATTCCTAATTTTGTAAGAATAATTTTGGCATTAGTTTCTAATTCCCAAGCACCACTCGTATCCATCCGTTGCATCACCACAGAAAGACGAGACATCAGTTGACTATCATCTGGATAGTGAACCAATTTATCAGAAAGTTCTTCATACTCGCGTACTAAAGCCATGTGTTCGCCACTATCAGCGAAAACTTGCTCTAAAACTGTGTGATTTTCATCTAAATCTGGCTGCTGTGGTAAGTAGATGATTTTAGAACCGGAGTTAATTAAAATTTGACCGCTATCTATCGATTCTAATCCGGCGATCATTTTTAATAGAGTTGATTTCCCTGAACCGTTAGTACCAATTAATCCAACTTTATCCGTAGCATCAAGGCTAAAGCTCGCATCTTTTAAAATTTCCTTGATACCAAAGTCTTTTTTTACTGATTGTAGTGTAATAATACTCATAAGATTGAAGTCATTAATTATTTTTCATTAGTGAGTAGGTAAGGTATTTGCCTTACCTACATTCGCAAACTTCTATACAAATAAGTCCAAGGGAAGGTGTCCATACATTTCGTTGATTCCATCTTCGTCATAAGACTGGCAAGATACTAATACACCACGATGATGTCCATCATAGGAATCAAGATAACACAAGCCATTTTTACCATTTAATTTGATATAAACTGGCCCTTCAGGTGTCAGTAAATTATTTGGTGGTTCATAACCCAAAGCCAGAGAATAGGTTTTCATTGCCAATATTCCTTCTTCTGCCGTATCAGCACAAATTCCTAAAATTTGGTAATCAGTAAGCTTGGTGAGCAAAATTAAGGCATTACGAATTACTACTTTTTCTGATGAGTTGAGGATAGGAGCAATGTCTAGACAATTGAATTTGTTCAGTAACTTTTTCGCTTCTTCGGCAGTGAGATTCTGAGGATTGGGGGTTGACATAAACTTCGACTATTATCTTGTTGGTTTTTCTGTGGTGTTTGAGTTGGGACTAGTACCGCAAGGCGGAAGTCAAAAGTCACTCACGCTTGAATTCCGGGCTTTCTGGCTGTAATGAAATAGTAGGTTTATTTACACCAACCTGTACTAGCCCAACTTATACCATTTTGGATTTTAGGTTTTGAATTGGAAATAGTCCAATATATTGGAAAATTTGTCTGAGTCAGAGCAAATTCCATAATTTTAGACCTTGTTATCTCATGCCCACTTCCCTTTTACGGTTGATTTTGGACATTCCCAAGGTTGAATATAAAGGGTACGCCATTTTTTGAGTCACTACCCATAACCAGGACTCTGGGCATCTGAGCGCCGCCACTCTTCCAAGCTTCAATTGCTTCTTTTTGCAAAACCAACTGCCCTCCTTGAGCTTTGAGTGTCTCTGCTAAGAGTCTTTGAGCTTCTGCCCTACCTTTGGCGCGATTCACATCTGCTTGCGCTTCTTGTTCGGCTTCCCGTGCTACATAAACGGCTCTTTGCGCCCGTTGTTCAGCAATTTGTTTTTCTTCAACTGCTCTGGCAAATTCTGGTGAGAATGCTAAATCAACTACGCTAGTATCTAAGACAATTATTCCATATTTGTCTAAGCGATCGCCTAACGCATTATCGAAGTCTTCTTTTAACTCACTTCGTTTAGTAATCGCTTCTTCTACTGTTCTTCTAGCTGCGGCAATTTTAAATGCTTCTTGTGTTTGGGGCGCAATGATTTTTGAGACAATATTCTCTAATGTTCCTTGTTTTCTTCTAACTTCAACTACCTTTATCGGATCGAGGCGAAAGTTAATCGCAAATCTCGCAGACAAATTTTGCAAATCTTTAGTGGAACTCTCTGCTGGTACTTCAAACTTTTGCACCGTCAAATCATACACATCTATCACGGTAATGAAAGGCGGTTTTAAGTGAATACCTTCTAATAAAGCCCCATCTCTGGCTTTACCCAAAATGCTGATTACTCCTGCTTGTCCTGGGTTAATAATAATAAAGGAATTTAGCCCAATAATCACTAGTATTGCTAACACAATTCCAAAAACTGTGCTTTGCCAACTACCCAATTGCTGATTTTTCAAATTCCTCTCTCCAATATTTAATTAGTCATTGGTCATTTGTCATTGGTCATTGGGCATTGGTAATTTTTCCATTCGCAATGCCCCATGCGCCATGCCCCATTCCCTAATCCTTGAATAAACTCAGTTACTAGTTTCTCATTAGTCTGTCTGAATCAATCTTCAGACTCAGGACTTAGGACTCAAGACTTTGTTCCGTGGTAATATCAGTGACACGAAACCGCAAAAAGCCGTGGCTACTGTATTAAAATCTCATCGGGCATCAAGAAGGCGTAAACATTCAGCGCATCCTCTCCAGCGTTTGCTTGAGTATGGACACCAATATCGTAAACAAATTTGGCTGGCGACTATTTATTCTACCCTCAATAAATTTTTCGATTTAGCACCACCCGGCTTAATTGGCGTGGCGGTGGATGTGGTAGTCAAGCAACAGGACTCCATAATTGCACAGTTAGGGGTACGGGATGTCTTTCAACAATTTTTGATTATTTCCTTCCTGACTGTGGTCATTTGGATACTAGAATCGGTTTTTGAGTACGCCTACGCTCGACTTTGGCGAAATTTGGCTCAGAATATTCAGCATGACTTGCGTTTGGATGCATACAAACATTTGCAAGAGTTGGAATTGGCTTATTTTGAAGAACGCAGCACTGGCGGTTTAATGTCTATCCTCAGTGATGATATTAACCAATTAGAAAGGTTTTTGGATGGAGGAGCAAATGATATTATCCAAGTTTCTGCAACGGTTCTAATTATTGGCGCTGCTTTCTTTATTCTGGCTCCTAGTGTAGCGTGGATGGCTTTGTCTCCGATGCCATTTATTCTTTGGGGTTCTTTTGCCTACCAACGACTACTTGCACCTCGCTACGCTGATGTCCGTGAAAAGGTAGGTTTTCTCAATTCGCGGTTGTCAAACAATATCAGCGGGATTACTACTATTAAAAGTTTCACTGCTGAAGCTTATGAAGCTTATCGTTTGGAATTAGATAGTGAAGCTTATCGCCGGAGTAACTCTAAAGCAATTGCTCTTTCTGCTGCTTTTGTGCCGTTAATTCGGATGCTAATTTTGGTGGGTTTTACGGCATTACTTTTATATGGTGGAATGGCAGCAGTTTCTGGAAAAATGTCTGTAGGTACTTACAGCGTATTAGTGTTTTTAATCCAGCGATTGTTGTGGCCTCTAACTAGATTAGGCGAAACATTTGACCAATATCAAAGGGCAATGGCTTCTACTAATCGAGTCATGAACTTGTTAGATACTCCTATCGCTATTCATACAGGTGATGTGGCGTTACCTGTGAATGAAGTGCGCGGGGAAGTGCAATTTAAAAATGTTTATTTTGCCTATAAAGATAGATTTGCAGTTATTAAAAATCTATCTTTGGATATTCCGGCAGGGAAAACCATTGCAATTGTCGGTTCTACTGGTTCTGGTAAAAGTACTTTAGTCAAACTCTTGTTGCGGTTATACGAAGTGCAAGCTGGAAGCATAACTCTTGATGGTGTTGATTTGCAAAGTTTGAATTTAAAAGATTTACGGCGCTGTATTGGTTTGGTGAGTCAAGATGTGTTTCTATTTCATGGCACTGTAGCTGAGAATATTGCTTATGGCAGTTTTGAGACTACAGAGCAAGAAATTATCACGGCAGCGAAGATAGCCGAGGCGCACGAATTTATTATTAACTTGCCCCAAGGTTATGAGACAATCGTGGGGGAAAGAGGACAAAAGTTATCTGGTGGACAAAGACAACGGATTGCGATCGCCCGTGCAGTCTTAAAGAATCCCCCAATTCTGATTTTAGATGAAGCGACCTCGGCGGTGGATAATGAAACAGAAGCGGCAATCCAGCGATCGCTAGAACGGATTACAGTAGATAGAACTACAATTGCGATCGCTCATCGTCTTTCCACTATCCGCAATGCCGATTGCATTTATGTCATGGAACATGGGAAATTAGTAGAGTCGGGAACCCATGAGCAATTGCTGGAGAAAGACGGGATTTATTCCGGCCTCTGGCGTGTACAGTCAGGTTTGAGATAAGTTTCGCCTATTGTCTGTGTCTTCATTACGAATGATTTATGTTTTTTGGTAATAGTCAACCAGAATCAGGTGATACTAAGTGGCGTCGCCAGTTGGATAAGTTTGTGAAAGCAAATCAGCAGGAATTGGCGGCGCTGTTTTGGGGATTGTGGTTAGCAAATGGTGACAGTCAGGGTACTGTTGGTATTGATTTGCAACCAACGCCGCATTTTGTTTATTGTCCAAAAGAGCAGATAGAGAATTTAAATATTAGAGTTGAAAATCGGCTGCAAGAAATTTTAGGAATTGTGGAGAATCACAAGCCGGAAGTGGAAGTCGTGATGATTGGGATTGGGAAGGGGGAAATTAAGTTAATTCAGTTTGCACCGGAACCAGCGCCACCGATTTGTTTTGAGCAAGTTGGGAAGGATGTGGATGGGTTATTGGATGTGCTGGAAGAGAGGATGAGGGAGGAGATTGTTTTTTAACGCAAAGGGACGCTAAGGGAAGCGTAGAGGAACGCAAAGGAAGATAAGAACTCTGCGCTTTTTGTTTAGTTCATTGCTTTGTAGAAATCTGGGTAAGTTAGATTTTCGGCACAATACCAGATGATGTTAAACATAGCTTCGTAGCAAATAGATTTTGATGACTATCTACGCTTATTAGAAGCTCTTGAAGATGAAGCAATTATCTTAGCAATAAAGGCAGTAAAACATGAAATACCTCTGAATTTAGATGAAGCATTAGCACAACTATAACAAGAGCGATTACCCAATATCTACCCAGCTTATCAAGAATCTCAAAACTTTGAAAAGTATACCTTTTTGAATTACGAATTACGAATTAAAAATGCAATTTAATACCCAACTGCTACCTCAAATTAATAGTAAATCTTTGAGAGAAAATGGCAAACAATATTATGTAGATGCCAAAGGAAACCGCTTCCCTAGCGTCACCACAATACTTAATATCACCAAACCCCAAGCAGACAGAGACAGATTATTAAATTGGAAAGCGCGTGTAGGTACAGAAGAAGCCACCCGTATATCTACAAACGCCAGTCGTCGGGGAACTCAAACACACAAACAAATTGAGCGTTATCTCCTGGGACAAAATCCTGTTTGTCCAGAAGCCAGTCGCCTTTACTGGGAAAGTATTCAGCCAGTTTTAGCAGAAATTGATACAGTAAGACTCGTAGAAGGCTCAGTTTTTCATTACGATTTGAGCTATTCTGGCAAAGTAGATTGTATTGCCAGCTATCAAGGCATTCCCTGTATTTGCGAGTGGAAAACAGCAGACAAACCTAAAGGTTCAATCGAGCATTTATACGAACATCCACTGCAACTTACAGCATACATTGGAGCAATTAACAACTATTATCGAGATTATGGTATTCAGCTAAATCATGCTTTGTTAGTAGTCGCAATTCCAGAGATGTCAGCCGAGATATTTTGGTTTGAACCAGCAGCGATTAAAGATTACTGGCAGCAATGGGAAAAAAGAGTCGCCGAATATTGGGAACGCAGAAGCGTTTGGAGTTGATGAGTGGGATTCTGGTTCAAAGATGCGGTAAGTGCCTTGATTTAGATTGCTGCGATCGTGGTTAAAGAAATACTGCCAATCATGCATTACCTTCTACCCTTAGCACATTGTAAAGTTAGGGTAGGTATTTTAATGCCCACCCTAGTTGCCTAAACTAGCGCTGGTGTATTCGCACGCTTAACTTGAGGTGTAGCAACCATACTCATTCCGGCTGGTGCAGCTAAAGTTAATCCACGGCGCACAGGACGCACGGGACGTTTATTCACTAGCGAAACTTGGAATTCTGACAAAACAGTTGCTAAGACAATTTTCATTTCATACTGGGCAAATGCCATCCCAATACAGCGACGATTACCGCCACCAAAGGGTAAATATTCATAAGGTGAATATTGTCTTCCTAAAAAGCGTTCTGGTTTGAACTGCTTGGATTGTGGGTAAACTTCTTCCCGATGATGCGCTAAATAAATACTGGGGATTATTACCGTTCCCTCTCGCAATTCGTAGCCCATAATTGTAATTGGGGTTTTCACAATCCGCGGGAAAGCAGTCATGACAATTGGGTAAAGTCGCAATGTCTCTTGGCAAACTCCTGTCAAATAGGGCAATTTACCTACACTACTCAAATCGTGGTTAACTCCAATGGTGTTGAGTTCTTCTAGCAACTTCTCACGCACCTCTGGTAAACGATCGATCCAGTAAAAAGCCCATGTCAATGCCGAAGCGGTGGTTTCATGTCCCGCAACTAGCAGTGTCATTAACTCGTCGTGTAATTCTTCATCTGACATCC
Organism: Nostoc sp.; assembly: GCF_036917375.1. Lineage (GTDB taxonomy): Bacteria > Cyanobacteriota > Cyanobacteriia > Cyanobacteriales > Nostocaceae > Nostoc. Next base: position 10,583 of record NZ_JBALDN010000084.1, on the reverse strand, counting down.
CTTGACCATCGTCGTAACGAGCCGCCATCATCAAACTTAGGATATCTTGGCGATTTTGATCGGCTTGCTCCCGACGTTCTCGAAGTAAAGCATAAATCAGTCGATCGATTTTTTGCCGTTGTTGCAAAACCCAACCCCACGGACTCCACGCCCCGAAATCTTTTTGCATGAACTGGAAAAAGAAGGCGCTGGACATTATGGGCGAAGTGAGGAAGTCTAATAAGTCACTTAGCGATCGCCTCAGTTCCTCAAACAGCTGTCCTTCATTCAAACCAAATACAACCCGCAGAATAACACGCAAGGTAATTTCTTGCATCGACTCACGGATCTTAAAAGGTTTACCAATTTGCCATTCATGAGTCACCTGTTGGGTTATTTCCCGAATTTCCTCACCGTAAGCCCGCATCCTTTCACCATGAAAGGGAGGAGCTAAGAGTTGGCGTTGGCGCTGGTGGCGAGCGCCATCGGCTAACATAAAGGAGCGATCGCCAAGTAAAAATTTTAGCCCTATATTCCCCCTGCCAACCTCAAAATGACTGGAATCAGCAGTAAAAATCTGCTCAAGTGCTTGGGGTTGACTAAAATATACTAGATGGTTATCAGAGCGATTACTCCTGATCGTGAAAGTGTCACCGTAGATTTGGGCAAAATCATCCACATATTTCACTGGCTGAGTAATAAACTTGATCATCCGCAGCCAGCGCGGCATTTGAGGCCCATCGGGCAGATTGTAAGTTGTTGTCATAGAATTTTGTGGAGTTGATGACTTCTGAATTTTATTGTTACGACTTTTCATGTTACTTAGGGTTACAGAAAGCGGTATATTCATCATTGGGGACTAGAAACTGGAAACTGGGAACTGAAAAAGAAGACAAAGAGGATAATAATAACTCTTGTACAGACTCGATTAATCGCGTCTCTACTCCTAACTCAGCACTCAGCACTCAGCACTAAAGAGGCAGCATCGGAAGTAAGCAGTGCCAAAAATCATCGCTATTCTCAACGGTAAAGGAGGAGTCGGTAAAACGACTACCGCAGTCAATCTGGCTGCAAACTTTGCGAAGAAAAAAAAGGTGCTGCTGATTGATGCAGATATTCAAGGTTCTGCCAGTTGGTGGTTTGGGCGCAGTCAGCAGGGAATGGGATTTGATTTATCTCAAGAAACCGATCCCGCACTTTTAAGTGATTTAGCAAAGATAACAGGTTACGATTTAGTAGTGGTGGATACACCTCCCGCCCTGCGCTCTGAAGCATTAGTGGCGGTAGTTGCGATCGCAGATTATTTAGTTTTGCCTACACCCCCATCTGCAATGGATTTAGCAATCCTCGTGGAAACAGTCAAGGAAGCCGTCATCCCCTTGGGAACCCCCCATCGGGTATTGCTCACCAAAGTCGATACGCGCAGCCTGGGGGAAGCACAAGAAGCAAAAAACACTCTGACTCGCTTAGGTATTCCTACTTGTAATACCTTCATTCGTGCTTATAAAGCTCATGAACGAGCAGCACTAGAAGGTGTAGCGATTACTCAATGGCGAGGAGGAAATGCACGGGAGGCGGAATTAGACTACCGCCGTGCAGCTGATGAATTACAGCGTGATTGGAGAAAATAATAATGGCTAGGAAACAAAGTCTCTCTGACTTACTACAAGAAGAGGCGCAAAAATTTACACCCCCAGAAGGAGAATCTGCGATCGAAGTTACAGCCGAAAAAATTGTTGAAGAACAGGCTGCATCTGATGAGGAATCGTTAGGACAACCACTTGAGCCAACTTCTACTAAACGCAGTCCCACTAAAGCTGATTTAGAAGCAACTGTCAAAGAATTGACAAGTAATCTAGAAGCAAGCCATAAAAAGGAAGCATCTCTTGGACAAGAAGTTGCTGATTTGCAATCAAAATTATCTAAACAAAAAACATTTGTATCAGAACAAAAATCATTACTAGAACAGCTAACAAAAGAACTTGATGAGACCAAAAAAACAGCGCTGCAACTTGCAGAAGCCAATTCCCAGCTTATAGAAGAAATTAATTCTTTAAAACAAAAAGCAGAACAAAAAACAGTACAAAAAGCAGAAGAGAAATCTAAACTTGTTGTCAAAGAAACTAGCGCGATCAAACCAGTAAAAGACCACTACAATCCACTGAACTACAAAAAATCACATCGGTCATCGGAAACACTAGCTCAAAATCAACCTCAAAATCAACCGAATGAGTATCCCGATAGTTCTAATGAGATGTGGTTACTTGACTAGAATCAGATAAAGATTAATGGTACAAATCAAAATCTATGGCACTGCTTCATTTATTCGTCATTCTCGCAGTGCCATTTCTGACGCAATTCATTCTTGTGTTGTTGAAGCTCTAGTATATCCTCAAGACAAGCGTGCCCATCGGTTCTTTCCTCTCGAACCCGATGATTTTATATACCCTGTAGGACGTTCAGAGAAATACATCATCATTGAGATTAGTATGTTTGAGGGACGCACTATTGAAACGAAAAAGAAACTAATTAGGTTGTTGTTTTCCCGCTTATCCGAACAAGTTGCAATTACACCTATAGATATAGAAATCACGATTACTGAAACTCCAAAACACAACTGGGGTATTCGGGGAACAACAGGAGATGAATTAAACCTAAATTACCAAGTGCAAGTGTAAATATTTGGAGCTTGTAGAGTGGGCATTATAATAGACCTCTTGCAAAAGTGCTTTTTGCAAGAGGGGGAAAAGGGTAAAGGTTAAAGGGGAAAGGGACAATACAGAACCTTTTCCCTTTCCCCTTTTCCCGACTTATGCAAGAAGTCTAATGTCCACCTGAATGCAAGATAGGTTTGCGTTAGCGTTCGCGAAGCGTCTCGTAGAGAAGCTCACCGAAGGTATCGCTCTTGCTTCCCTAAAATTATGTGAAACATGATTAAAGAGAAAAATAGTAGCTAGATCGCAGAAGCCATTAGCAACAGATACAAAGCTTTCCAGATTGCCGTTACAGAAAAATTATTGAGACTTGAGCTATCTTTCAACTCGAAAGTCTAAAATATGCTGCGCGGTGATTTGTGGTTGTTCCAAGTGTGGGAGATGACCACAATCTTGAATCCACGTGAGAGTACTGTGTGGAATTGCCCTTTTAAATCTTAGGGCATCTTTAGTACCCAAAATTTTATCAGAATCGCCCCACAAAATTAGCGTTTGTTGCACAATTTTTGATATAGCTGTGAATCTAAAAGCACTGTAACCGCCACTTTTAGTAAAAGAAATTACAGCTTGATCCCAACTCGGCATTTGTAAATGTAATGCTCCACAACATAACGCATCAATAGAGGCAAGAGTTTGATTTTTATATCCAATGCGAGAAACGCGATCGCGCACTTTCATATTACTCAAAAACTGAGTTGCTAAATAATCTAATGGGGGAAACATGAATTTGCTCAATGGCGAACCACCCGCTAACCCCGCACTATCAATTAATACCAGCCTTTCGACTGCTTCTGGATAAGCCAGCGTAAAATCAATCGCCGTCGCACCCCCCATCGAAGCGCCCACTAAAATTACAGGTTGGTTAATTAGGCTTTTCCAGAAATAATAAAGATGGGTTTTAATTGCAGTTGGGCTATAGGCTATTCCTGAAAGTCTATCTGTAAATCCAAAACCCAATAAATCCACTGCCCAAGTTTCATTATCTTCAGAAAGCAGTGGCAAAAGCCGCCGAAATTCTAATACAGAACTGTCAAAGCCGTGAATTAATAAAATCGGAGTTCCACCACAGCCTTGCTTGACAAATGTTGTGGTAACTGCTTGATTAGTTAAAGGAGTAGCGATCGCAGTTGTTTGAATACTCCGAGCTAGTGCGATCGAAGTAGGTTCTGTGAGTTGCTCAACTGCCGTAGGAAGAAAATTCGGAAACATAAATTTCAGTTTATCGTACTAGCTTGCTTCCACCCATAACTGATTTTGTTAAACAATAAAGTTACACAACCTAAGATGCTGAAGTATTATTTGTAATATATATATAAAACATAAGCTAGGGACTATCAAAATATTCTAACTCCCAACAGACATGATTAATGGCGTCTCTACTCCCCCAAAAAAATATGGCATGGCATCAAAGAAAGTTTTCCAAAATGTCAAAATGGGGACTAAAGCCACGTACAATTAAAATCGCTTATCCCTTAATCCAGGAGCTAATGCCATGCCAATGGCGGTTGGCGTAATTGAAACTTTAGGTTTTCCGAGTGTCTTAGCAGCAGCAGATGCAATGGTCAAAGCTGCCGCAGTTACAATTGTGTATTATGGTCAAGCAGAAAGCGCTCGCTTGTTAGTTGCTGTCCGGGGACACGTTTCTGAAGTAAATAGAGCTGTTGAAGCCGGAATCGCAGCTGGAGAGGAAGTAAAGGTTGGTACAGTAATTACCCACTACATCGTTCCCAATCCTCCAGAAAATGTCGAAACCATATTACCAATCCATTTCACTGAAGAATCAGAACCTTTCCGCATCTTCTAAGCAATTTTGCTATCAAAATCTGTAGCGAAGCTTCGTACAATTAACTTGTAGCCCCCAGTTTGTTCATACAGGAGATTAATAATGTCATTACAGGCAGTTGGAGCACTTGAAACGAAAGGTTTTCCTGCGGTGCTAGCAGCAGCAGATGCTATGGTAAAAGCTGGTCGAGTTACCCTTGTTGGTTATATTAGAGTAGGTAGCGCTCGTTTTACAGTTAATATTCGTGGTGATGTTTCTGAAGTAAAAGCCGCTATGGCTGCCGGTGTTGAAGCCGCAGAAAATGTTTATGGCGGTACACTTGAATCTTGGGTGATTATTCCTCGTCCCCATGAAAACGTTGAAGCTGTTCTACCAATTGCTTATACAGAACAAGTCCAAGGTTATCGAGAATCTGTAGAAAATCCCATTGTTAGATCGAACAATCGATAGATTTAACCTCCTGCGGGGGAATTCAAAACAAAAACTTCCCATAAATAAATTTAAAGAGAAGTTTTTTGTCAGGCTTCTGACTATTAAAACTTTAGAGGATTACATTCCTTCTATTTTTAAATTTTGCATAAGTTGAATTTTGAAGCAGAGGGAAAGCAACAGTCAGAGTCAATAGTCAAAACTAATATTGACTGTTGACTGTTCATTTTTATAAATATAAAAGTTTTAAGAATAACTTACCAATATGAAAGGTGTAGTTGTGACTGAAGCTAGTTTAAAAAAAATAAATTTGCCAATCAATCCCTACTATTATTTTATACAACGACTTACCAAACATCTTGGAAACGATAATTACCGTATATACACTTAATTAAATCAACAAATCTCACAAAACATAACTTAATACAATTCAGTGAAAGCCCGATCCTCTTTCAAAAGCAGGCAATTCAGCCAATTTCTTCAGGGGGATTAGGGAATCTTCCAGGGCAAAATCTCATTAACACTAAGTATATTGAAATTAAACTAAATATTATACGACGCAAGGGTTTATACAGAGTTGAAACTTATACTGGTGGAATAACGTCCAACTTTAAGTTAAATTATATTCGTTCCTCGGATCTGTTACAAAATGTCAGATTTACTCGCTCCATTTTGTGAAAGGTGTATCCTCCACACTTTAAGCAGATTTCTGTTCTCAACTAAAAAACATAACTTTACAAAAAATTTAAATTGGCAGAATGCCCCAAATGCTTGATACATAATGGGTTTGGACTTTTTAAAGTAAAAGTAAAACATCAATGTAGAAATTTCTGCATAATTTTAGTGAATCCAGACGTAATAAAAGTAGAATCACTGAGCTATTTTCATGAAATTCATGAAATTCATGAAATCTGGGGCAGCTGCCAGTTAAACAATTAGGTGGGACGAATGGGGGTTGTAATGCAAACTTCAAAATTGAGTTTCGAGGAATGCAATCTCACTATGACAATAGATGTGGAAAAACTGGCTCTAGATTGGCAAAAGCGCTTGGCTGTGGAATGTCCAGACCAAAATGAAGCCGCGAGGCACAGCATTATTCTCTGGCTGTTGGGATCTGACTCAAAACGGTTCGATCTGTATAATCCTAAAGAACTCGATATCGCCAAGCAAGCGATGGAATATCGCTGGAGGATTTTACGTCAACGCTACTTGGGTTTGGGACGAGAACGTGCTTATCGCAACTTGATAACCCGATTGGGGAGTTTAGTAACATTACGGAATAAGATTCAGACTTGGGTTTCCCTCAGTCGCGATCGCCAGCGCAGTGTGATGGATGTGTTACAAGAAGTACTCCAAGAATTACTCCAAAACGACAGCCAGATGCAACAGCAAATGGCTGATATTGCCAAATATACAAGTGATAGACGATTGGGGGATGCTCTGTTATTTGCCAGTTTAGAAGAATATTGTCTGCGACCGGTACGCAATCAACCCCTATTAGCTTACCGATTTGTGAATTATTTGCGTCGCACTCAGCGCGGTGGTTTAACCCAAGTGCCAGGGCGCGATCTGGTTCGCCTAGTCTCAGAAGAAGTTCTCACAGACGACAGTGACAATCGAGTTAACTTAGTCGATAGTCAGGCGATCGCAGAATATATTGAAGCACAACAACTAGAGGAACAACAGGGGCTGCGCCAGTCAGTACAAAAAGAATTTGAAAATTATTTACAAGAAAATTTGGGAACTGACGCAGTTGAATGGCTACGGCTGTATCTGCAAGGTAAGTCCCAGGAAGAGATCGCCAAAAAACTGAATAAGCAGACTAAAGAAGTCTACCGTCTGCGAGAAAAAATTAGTTACCATGCTGTACGTGTTTTTGCCCTCAAAGGCAATCCAGAACTCGTAGACAGCTGGCTGTCAATTTCCTTACAAGAACATAACTTGGGGTTAACCCAAAACCAATGGCAGCAACTGGATGAAAAATTGACTCCTCTAGGGCGGCAAATCTTAGATTTGCGGAGAGCGGGTAATTCAATAGAAGCCATAGCCGAACAGTTAAAATTCAAAACCCATCAAGTGCTGGGCGAATGGACGAAAGTCTATCTTGCAGCCCAAGCTTTAAGAACCCAAGAGTAGCCTGTAGTGGAAGGAGCATAGGGAGCAGAGCAGGCAGAGGAAGGAGAGACAAAAAGATAAATAAAACTCAGCACTAGCTCAACCTTAGCTATCCGCTAACAGCACTCTTGTACTCAATATTCAGTATTATCCCCAGTCCCTAATCTAAAATTCATACTTAACTTACATTTACTTAAGTATATATAATTGGAATTTTAACAATTTAACAAAGTATCTTTATTAACTACCTATTGAATTAGAGGCAAAATATAAGTAAACACCAACGAATCAAATCTATGTTGTCTTCAAAGGGCGAACTAAATGATACCGGAGCGAATGGACAGCAAATGCTAACTGCCGCTCAAACTAGGTGGGAGCAAGGAGGCGATCGCGAACAAATATTCCACCTAATCGATCATCTTTTGTCTTTTGAAGCTTGCCTCTACCACCAGATTTTACCCTTTAGATTAGAAGATAAAAACCTCTTGCTAGGTATGGTTCATCCACAAGAGAGCGAAGCCCTAGATTACGTTGGTCGCATTTTGTCTTCTATCAATTGCACAATGGTGATTGAGGCGATCGCAGCCGATGCTCACCGCAGAATACTATCAGCCTACCTCAACCATAAGAATATATCCCAGCTAGATGCCCAACAAGCGCATCAGCCAACAGTGGACTTTCCCCCAACAAATAGCCCACCTACCATTATTGACATACCTAGTCCTTCCCTAGATGCCGACTCAGAATTAAATCAACAACCAATATTGATGGTATTTCAGACACAAAAGCGTCAAAATTCTGGACAGCGGGTAGACTTGCCTCCTATCCCAGAGCTAGACCAATCATCTCAAACTACGACGTTCTTCACCCCTATTTCCACAACTCAATCGGGAGAGGATTTTGAACCCACATTATCAAACAATTTACCTATTTTTCCCACACAAGCTTCCGAACTACTGAATCCAATTGAGTTGCTAACAACACTGCCGCCAAAAAAATTACTAGAAGAATTACTAGGGCGAATCTTAGCTGGGGGAATTGGTCGGCTGTACTTAGAAAGACAAGCTTACGAAGGCAGAATACTGTGGAGTGACAATGGAGTTTTGCAGTCTGTATTGGACAAACTGCCGCTCTCAGTTTTTCAAGGAGTACTAAATGAATTAAAGCGGTTTGCTTCCCTGCCTGTAACCACGCTTACAGAACCAAAACAAGTAGAAAAAGAATACGTATATCAAAAAAATCGCTTATTATTACGCTTGCGAGTCATGCCGGGAATCTACGGCGAAGAGGCAACACTCCAAGTATTGCGGGGAGCAGCATTAAAATTCTATCAACAACAACAATTGACGCGTATAGGCCGCGATGCTTTAGGAATTTCTCAGCAACTAAGTATAAAGTTACATGAACTACAAGAACAACTTTTACTAAATCCTAGCCTTGATTCTCAGCAATTAGAGGCTTTAGTTGCCCTGAATCAATTAGTGAAAAATTTAGACCAACAGATCAAAATACTGGCACTAGATAACAATCTACCAACAAAGAGTAAATCATCAGTTAGTAGGTGAAAACGCTGATTTCGTTCGCATACATAATTGTTATGTTGTAATGGAATCCTAGACTGATAAAGCTTAGAGATTCATATCTAAATAAATACAAATTTTGCGATCGTATTCTAAGTAAGATTACGGTTTAAAAAACTTAATAGTAGCAAAGTTAGTTACCCTCCCTTGAATCCTATTGTTGCAAATATTTCATGCTAACTGAGGTTTTTAGTGAACTTTTCCCCTTAATGAGTACAGCCAATCCACAGACATTGGAATGGCTACTCAACGTTGCAATTGAACATGAATACCCATCTGGGCGAGCTGTTGTGATGGAAGATGCCTGGGGTAACGCCGTTTACTTTGTGGTTTCTGGTTGGGTCAAAGTCCGGCGTACCGTCGGGGAAGATTCAGTAGCTTTGGCAATTTTTGGTCGTGGCGATTTTTTTGGAGAAATGGCAATTTTGGATGAATCTCCACGCTCAACCGATGTCATTGCCCTTTCACCCGTGAAATTGCTTAGTATCTCCAGAGAGCGGTTTATTCAAATATTGTTTAAAGACCCACAGTTACATCACCGAATGTTGCAACTGATGGTGCGGCGATTGCGACAAATTAACCTGCGCCTACAAATGCGGTCTTCACCACCAGCAGTCAAACTCGCTCATACTCTAGTAACTTTGGGTGAAAGCTATGGTCACGAATCAGACTTAGGAAGAGAAATTTTTAACATTCCCTTTAAAGATTTAGCAGAGGTGACAGAAATAGGCGTTGAAGAAACCACCAAAATCATGGAAAAACTACATGAAAAAGGATGGATAAAAATTGATAGCGCCAACAACATCATTTATCTTGTGAACTTCAAACAGTTGATGAATTTAGCTGGCAAAGTGTGATTGTTTTATTTATTCAGCAATACAAATTTTGGCATTAACCCTCTTCTAAGAAACCAGATTTTATGAGGGCTGAGGAATAAACTCAAAACCAAAAGCCTGGGCTTTTATTGTGGAGATTATTAACCATTCGCTCACGATAACGTTGCTCATAATAATCCATACTAGGATCGGTATAATCTCCTTCATTTGTCCAAAGTTTATAAAAAATCCGCGCAATCTTATGAGTTGGAACTGAAGACTTCTGTTTTTTCTTCATTTTAGTTCCCCTAGTCTCAAGCAGTATCAAAGTTGAAAGTGTGCCTTGACCCAGGTTGACAGAATTATACAGTCTTCTAAACGGGATAACGTCTAAACGCTTCACCAATGCCATCACCGTCACAACCCAGAACCACGCTTTTGTACGGGTGAAGATGCACCATTGAGGGAACGGTCAAAACTTTCAAGACACAATGCGAGTATAAACTTTTTCCCTACTTTTTATTCCGTTTCTTTCATTCATCGCGGACATATCGTCCATCAACCGCTTTTGTCACTCTACTCTAGGTAGATGAAAAAATGGGAATAAGGAATATTGCAGTTTTTAAAAGTTGAACTAGTTATACCAATTCTCTAAAACTCGGCAACAGATGGAAATCAGGAAAGTCTTACTGGAGCTAGATTTCTTAATTGCGAATTGCGAATTGCGAATTGGTATTAGATTATTAACCAGGGTAAGCTCATCTAATTTGGTATAAAGAGAACTTGACAAATTAAAGAGGATCAGGGTAGACAACGTGTGAAAAATGGGTTTAACGACTGAGCAAAATCGATGAGATGAATTCAATGTTACCGTTGAAAATTGCCAGGAGTTAAGTTGATGTCAGAAGGCTTTGCAACTAAATATGCTGATGCTGGTAAAAATTCTATCAGCGCCAGGCAACAGTAATGCTCAACTGATTGGTCGGGCTATCCGTAAACATTGGGGCATTGAAAATGGTCTGCATTGGACTCTCGACTGTTCTTTTGCATAATGTGGCAATTCAAGATAAGCAAAAAGCCCCAGGCTGTGAGGCGTGGGGCTTTATGTTAGAATAATAACCTGGCATCGAGCTATTTTTGCGTAGGGCAACCCCTAAACTATCGTTGC
>NZ_JBALDN010000083.1:0-49310 GCF_036917375.1 Nostoc sp. | reverse complement strand
TGATCAACTTACACTTGAGCAGGTAATTTCTGTCTCTTCTTACAACTTTATCCTGGAAGCTTTATTTTATGCAGCTTCATATTAAATTGGTATAAAGCTAGTTGGGTTTACAGGGATGACTTCAGAAGCGTAGCGGTTAAAGTCCCTAACGTTGAAAGATATCCGCCAGGGATTGTAAATCCCTGTCTAATAGCAAAAGTCCATTTATAATGGACTAAATACAGAGACAAATAGATATGTGATTTTTAGAACTTTATTGCAGCATATCCATTATTTTCACTGGCAGATGCAAGATGTGAGTTAGCCTGTTGACTAACATTGAGGCTACAAGCCTAGCATCGTGGTTGACCACGCTTGTAGCTCTCCAAAAATAATATCGTATCTACTTTCTTCATTCTCAGGTAGTTTTGGAATGTAGAGTTAAATTTTTCCAAAATGTCTTTAACTGAAGAAATTCTTTCCCAATTACCCGGCGATGTTTTAAAAGGATTGCGCCAAGGCGATCGCATTCTCACATCTCTGCGCGAAAACACCGCACCACTACCAACGTTAGTCAAAGAAAGTCAACAACCTTTAGGCGATACGGACTTCGATGTAATTATCTGCGGTGGCACTTTAGGGATTTTAATTGGTTGCGCCTTGGCGGTAAAGGGATTGCGGGTGGCGTTGCTGGAACGGGGAATTTTGCGGGGGAGGGAACAAGAGTGGAATATTTCTCGCAAAGAATTAGATGTATTTGTGGAATTGAACTTGCTGACTGAGGAAGAATTAGTAAGTGCGATCGCCACTCAATATAACCCAGCACGAGTTAGTTTTGCTGGCGGCACAGAAGTTTGGGTAGAGGATGTTTTGAATATCGGCGTAGATCCAGTTTATCTACTCGCTACTTTGAAAACCCGATTTCTCGCCGTGGGTGGAAAGTTATTAGAAAACACACCTTTTACCGAAGCAGTGGTTCATCCCGATGGGGTGATGGTAAATAACCAATTCAAAACTCGCTTATTAATCGACGCGATGGGACATTTTTCACCCATCACCCAACAAGCACGCCAAGGCAAAAAACCAGACGCTTTATGCTTGGTTGTCGGAAGTTGCGCCCAAGGTTTTCCTGAAAATAACTCAGGCGACTTATTATTATCATTCACTGAGTTGCAAAATCAATGCCAGTACTTCTGGGAAGCCTTTCCAGCTAGGGATGGCAGAACCACTTACTTGTTTACCTACATGGATGCAGATACTCAACGCTTGAGTTTAGAAACTCTATTTGAGGAATATCTGCGTCTGTTACCAGAATATCAGGGAGTGGAATTAAGCAACCTGAAATTTCAACGGGCGCTATTTGGTTTCTTTCCCACCTATCGCCAAAGTCCCTTAAAAACTCCTTGGAATCGCATTCTACCAGCCGGAGATAGCAGTGGTAATCAATCTCCCTTGAGTTTTGGTGGTTTTGGAGCAATGGTGCGTCACCTGAAGCGTTTAACTTATGGCATTTCCGAAGCGCTGGAAACAGAAAAATTATCTGCAAAAGCGTTAACACTGCTGCAACCTTATCAGCCAAGTTTGACTGTTACCTGGTTGTTTCAAAGAGCGATGAGTGTTGGTGTAAATCAGAAAATTGCCCCAGATCAAATTAACCAATTACTCTCAGCAGTATTTCAGGAAATGCAACAGTTAGGTACACCAGTGCTAAAACCATTTTTACAAGATATCGTGCAGTTTTCAGCACTAACGCAAACACTGTTAAAAACTGGTTTATATCATCCTGGAATAGTTGCCAAGATAATTCCGCAAGTAGGTTTGGCAAGTTTGTTAGATTGGATGTTACATTACAGTAATTTAGGTGTATACACTGCCTTGTTTTCGTTAAGTCCAATGCTAGAAATATGGATTAAGAATCAAGCAAATGAACAACAATATTATTGGCATCGTTTGATTGATGCTTGGAAGTATGGTTCTGGCGGTGATTACTCAGATGAAACTTAGCATTTTATCAGTGTGAGGATAACATGATTGAACGGAAATCATCAGGAATCAAATACTTTGCAGTGCTGATTGGATTCCTGCGCGATCGCCAAGGATTTCTAGAGGAAATTCGTCAAGGTACGAGATTACCAAATAAAATCATTTCACTCTTGGTTTGCAGTTCCTTATTTATCGCCGCTTATGGCGGAATCATTGGTGCATATCATAGCTGGATGCAAGCTTTGTCTTCCGCCATTAAACTCCCAGCCCTTTATTTAATCACACTTTTGATTTGCATTCCAACGTTGTTCTTTGCGAATATTATTTTTGGTTCCAAGCGGAGTTTTGCCCAGCATTTAGCATTAGTATTAACTGCGGTTTCAGTCACGAGCGTACTTTTATTTAGCTTTGCTCCAATCACACTCTTTTTCTTAATTACCACCAATAATTACCAGTTTTTAATTCTGTTAAATGTATTTATCTTTGCCATAACTGGATTTATTGGTGTTTCGTCTTTATACCAAGCCACGAGTTTAGTTTTAGAACAAGATGATGAAGGTAGTAAAACCCGCCAGAAAATTTTACAATTTTGGTTATTTCTTTACGCTTTCGTAGGCAGTCAGTTAGGATGGACTCTCAGACCGTTTTTCGGCACACCTGGTTCTGTGTTTGAACTATTCCGCGAAAGAGAAGGTAATTTCTATTTAAGCGTGATTAAATCTCTTAGCTATCTCTTTGGATTCCGTTAATTAGTCATTAGTAATTCCACAAAATATACAAACGATAAAATTATGCTGAAAAAGCAAAATCGCGGAATTCAACAATTTAGTGTTTTAGTGAATTTACTGCGCGATCGCCAGTCATTTTTAGAAGAAATTCGTCAGGGAATCAGATTACAAAATAAAATTAGTTCTCTATTCGTATCTAGCTCTATATTTTTTGCCCTTTATGGAGCAATTATCGGTGCATCCCACAGTTGGGGACAAGCATTATCTGGTGCTATTAAGCTTCCGGTATTCTATTTAATTACACTGATTATTTGTTTCCCGACGTTATTCTTTTTTAATGTTTTGTTTGGTTCTCGGAGCAGTATTCTACAGCATTTCGTTGTATTACTCACATCTGTGTCAGTGATTAGCGTACTTTTATTTAGCTTGGCACCCGTTACGCTATTTTTTCTAATAACTACACCCGATTCTTATCAATTTTTTAAACTGCTGAATGTGTTCATTTTTGGCATTACAGGCATATTTGGCGTGAAGTTCCTGTATGAAGGAATGCAATTACTTTCTCAACAAGATGAAGTTGGCAAAAAAACCCGCACCACTATTTTAAGATCCTGGTTATTGCTTTATGCCTTTGTTGGTATGCAATTAGGATGGTTTCTCAGACCGTTTTTTGGTGCCCCTGACTCGAAATTTGAGTTATTTCGGGCGGTGAAAGGAAACTTTTATTTAGACATTGTAGCGGCGATTTCCGAAATTTTAGGTTTGCGTTAATCTCAGAAAAAGATAATTACTCTAGTTCCCATTGACAACTAGTAATTAAAAACTTTCCTCGTTCCCACGCTGCCGCTTGGGAATGCATTCATTAAGTCTCTGACTCAATAAACCTCTTGCACAAATGCAAATTTCAAAGTCCCTCTCCCAAGCTTGGGAGAGGGATTTAGAGTGAGGGCTTTAGATTCATGCAACAAGTCTAATCTCTAAAAGCTTCTTCTAGCCTGCTTTCAGCTTAAGGGTCAGTTTTCAGATATTCTTGTAATTGTTGGGTACGCAGTTTTGTGGTATCTCCCAAACAACCAAAATAAATTGTAGGGGCAATACTTCCGCCCTCATATCTGCTTCTCTCAAACTCACAATTGGTATCTCGAAACTTAATCCATGCTTGTTGTGCAGCAATCAATTTCTGTTTTCTAGGCCTTTCTAATGTAGATATCAATTGTTGATAAACTTGATTCAGTTTTTTATCTGCATTCTGATAAGATAACTTCGTACATTCATTAATTGCTGCTTGAGTTTGAGGATTATTGCAGTTTAACTTTTGAACTAAGCGCATCTCAGATAAATCAGGCGTTGTGCCTGCTATTGTCATGGCGAGGGGATTTAAACTGCTGAAAGTTAGTATGCTGGACAAAACTAGTAATAATTGACGCATAGCAAAATCTTCGTTCTTAAATATATAAATTTGATCTTTTTGGTGGTCTCGAACTCAGAATCAGAGTAGAAAGTGGTATGCTCCACAGAGAAGTGTCATGGTTTGCGCGAAGCTTTCCCTATTCTGGCTACCAGTAAACTCCAGCGATGGAGTTTTGGTTAAAACAACAAGACGGCAACTGCATGGAATCGAAAGAGGATAAGCGATCGCTAGTATATATACTTATTGCATCATCAGAAAAAAGGATGAAATTTTTATTTAAGCAAATAAAATATATATTTTTGTTAGAAGTATGATATTTGTGTCTAAAATATTTTAATTATACGCCAAATCCCGATAAAACTCTTGCATTGATCGTTAAAATAACTGTATTCTTTATATTGTTGAAAATTGTTTTTCACAAAAGCAATAACAAAGCACAATTTCAGCACATCGGAAAAAACATTGACTGGGGCAAATCGGTAAATGTCGATATTAAACCAAAATCTATGTATGCCGTTGTTGCTACCATTATGAGTAATAGGAGCAACTCCCGAAATGAAAAACAAAATATTTTGTTTATGTGTGTAGTGTAACAAGGAATTCAAAATTTTTACTATTCCCTATCTCTTACAGTCCATACCTAATTTGAATAGAGAAGAGTATTGGCTAAATTTTCAATCTTTTCATCTCTTTAATCGGGGCAAGAAATCTATTCTGTGCTGGCTGAGTTTGGGATTTAAAACCCATTTTATCAACGAATCAAGACCAGGAAAATTATGACCTCTTTAGATCCTAATTTTTTTGACATCCCGGACAAAAGCCTAATCATCATCGACCCAGCCGTTGATGACTATAAAAAGCTAAATGGCAACAACTTGGAAGTCATCTTTAAAGACGTAGTAGATACAGAAGTAAGAACGGTAACTTCAGAAGCACAAAAACTGCTGAAAGCTCCACCAAAGGAATTTTTAGCGCCTCCTGGTGATTTCAATCCTACACTACTACTGTTTTTAGCATCTGTGACAGTACTGGTGTCATCTCATTGCGGTTACTGGCTTTGGCACTGGCCAGACTGGCTGTGTTTTAGTTTTAACACTATTGCTTTGCATTGTTCTGGAACAGTAATTCATGATGCTTGTCACCAATCTGCCCACCGCAATCGAGTCATTAATGCCATATTAGGGCATGGTAGCGCCCTGATGCTAGGGTTTGTTTTCCCAGTGTTTACACGAGTACATTTGCAGCATCATGCTCATGTCAACGATCCCAAAGATGACCCAGATCATTTTGTTTCTACAGGTGGCCCGCTGTGGATGATTGCATTTCGATTCTTGTCTCACGAGGTGTTTTTCTTTCGACGGCGACTGTGGCGCAAATATGAGCTATGGGAATGGTTAATTAGCCGTTCAATTGTTGTTGCAATTGTTTATATCTCAGTTCAGTATCATTTTTTAATGTACGTTCTCAATTTTTGGGTTGTACCTTCTGGTATCGTGGGATTAGTACTGGGCTTATTTTTTGATTATTTGCCCCATCGTCCCTTTGTTGAACGCGATCGCTGGAAAAATGCTCGTGTATACCCCAGCCCAATTCTTAACATCCTGATTTTAGGCCAGAACTACCATTTAATTCATCATTTATGGACTTGTATTCCCTGGTACAAATATCAGTCTACATACTATTTGATGAAACCTTTATTAGATGAAAAAGGCTGTTATCAAACTTCAGGTTTACTGCAAAAGAAAGACTTTTTAGAGTTTATTTACGATATCTTTGTAGGAATTCGCTTTTCTCATCAAAAAACTAAAAATCAAGAGGAATCACAAAGTCGTAAATAAGCATTCTATCTCGTTCCCATGCTCTGCATGGGAATGCCCTCATTGAGCCTCTGCCTCCAGTCTGGAATTGAGTCAGAGACTCAATGAATGCATTCCCAGTCGGAGACTGGGAACGAGGGAAAATATTTGTAGAGACGGCGATTTATCGCGTCTCAAAAACCCAAAATTATTGCCAGTAGCCCTTAACTGAACCCTATTTTATTAAACACTAATCACCCCTCCCCGATGCTTTGGCGGGGAGGGGTACAATAATTATAGGAATTATAACTATTTTATTTTTTGTAAATCAAAAAAACTGAACCAATCGGCCCAAGATTTTCTACATAAGTTTTCTGGTTGTAATACAATCCTGGAGACATACCTCCATCAAATAAAATTCCTTCTTGAATCTTACCTAAACAGTTATTGCTAGCAATACCTTCCAAGACATTATCAAACATATCTGGCAGTAACTCTTGATTAAGTTGCGATAATTCAATCTCAGAATTAGCTTTCAAGTCATTAACTAATAAAATTACATAGCCTTGATTCGTGATAGCTGCCAAAGAGCGATTAGTTGCATTTTTACAAGCAAATTCTCCCAAATCTTGACAAATATCTTTAAACTTCCCCTGACGATAGAATCTGCCATTCCCGCCCACCAAATTGTAATTGAGAATATCGTTCGTTCTTCTGCCAGCTTGAATAGTAGCCTGTCGCTGCTGGGGTGTACCTCCTGATATCCCAAAGGAGGAACGTTTATTTTTAAATGCTCCTGAATACTCTACGCCACGAGAAATATTTAAGCCTTGGGGTTTATCTTCAGTATCTATATAGTCGGCATTAATTGCGGCAATGGGTAGCTGTCCGTTTAACTTGGCATTCTCATCGGCGATGAGTTCATGAAACTGTTTTGCTACATATTCTTTACGCAATTTCCCTCTACTGTCTTTGGCGTAAAGTTTATGAGATAGACCAACATTAACTTTGAAATCTAATTCTGCTGATTTGGGATTAAAAATAATTACATTGTTAATACCTTTAGGATTTTTTTTACCTTGATTATTGGTTTTAAAAAAATCAATGCTGAACTTGGCATCTTTGCCAGGGCAACTTTTAGACGCTTTTGGGACTAAATTTGCTTCAATCTTTTGACAACCTGATAATAAGCTTGCACTAATTATCAAAATAAATAACAAAAATAATTTTCTTGTAGACATAATAATACAAAAAAACCGCTACAGAATTACTATAGCGGGGAATAATTTAAAATTTCAGTCTGGAGTCAATCTCAGAGCCAAAACTTAAGAGAACCATTCTAAGACAGCTTCTTCTTTGGTGTTAGTATTCCGAGATGGTGTCTCACGGTTAAATTTCATCTGAATTGACCGAGTTTGCTCGCCATCAGCAGCTACAGCCAAAATTGGGTAGTCAATTAAACCATCCTGGAAGGACATCTGGAAGCGGAATGTTCCATCTGGATTCAGCTTAATTGGACGGCCACCAATAGTTACAGTAGCATCGGGTTCGGTTGCACCGTAGACTATCAACTCAGCATCGGCAATCAACCAGAACTTGCGCGGACGCACTGGTACGGCGGAAGCCGAGAAGCCAACACCTGACATTCCTGCACCGGAAGCAGTTAAGCCAGAGACGGTAGGAGTTGCCCACAGACCAACACCCGATGGGAAAATGTAGGAGCTGATGGCTTGTTCAGGACGTACTGCACCTTGTTGGGAGCCGAAGATAGAACCAGCAACCCGTTGTGCTTCGGCAGATTCTGCTAAACTAAAGATTTCGTCGTAGATGGGGTTGCCGTTACCATTCACAACAGCATTACCATTGGCGGTAGCTGCAATCTTC
The DNA here is from genome assembly GCF_036917375.1 of Nostoc sp. Classification (GTDB taxonomy): domain Bacteria; phylum Cyanobacteriota; class Cyanobacteriia; order Cyanobacteriales; family Nostocaceae; genus Nostoc. The sequence goes on along the minus strand of NZ_JBALDN010000083.1, from coordinate 41,529 downwards.
TTGGCAGGAGGAACTAGTTCGTACTGAGTTTTGCCACGTAAATCTTCTTCAAAATTTACAGTAATGAAGACATCCTCAATCCAATCAGAAGGATAGACGGGAGGAATGTGTACTTTACTAGAACGAGCTAGTACTAACCAGCGACCATCAGCAGCACGATAGCCAATATCGATTACATAATCGCGATCGCTAACTGGAACTGGTAGATACCATTCTCTAGCTAGTTCATCAGCGGGATATTCTTGAATGCTATGTGGGCTTTGGTATTCGATATCGATGTCGGTGACATCATAAATCCGTAGTGCCAGTTGTTGTCCGCCTTGCCGACGCAGTTCCTCTTTGTGTTCATTGGGAACATCCCAGTAAGTGTAAGCCCACTGAGGATCGCGCGGTAACAGTACAATCCGGCTTTCACCATAGCCAGAAGGCAAATCTGCCAGTCCTTCATCAACATCAGCTAAAGATCCACCAGTACGATCTTCCTGACCTAATTCAAACTTTGCAGCTTCCACGGTTTCTTGTGCCTCCAATGAACGAGATGGACTGAGTAAGTTTTTGCTACGCTGGACTTCTTGTATTGATGCCAGTAGTTGTGATTTACGCATTCGGCTATAGCGAGAGATGCTATATTCGCTAGCAACTTTGCGTAGTTGGCGTAAGGTCATCTCCTCTAGTGGCGGGCGTTCTTTTGCCATTAATTTGGCCTCCAGTAGTTTAAGCGGTAAATGATTTCCCCTGGTTAAAGAATGCTATGTAAAATCTCATCCATTCCAGATGAATTTCTTATCCTGACTCCTGGTTTTGCCCAGTTTTTAAGTTTTTTAATCTGTTTTTAAATTGAGCCAACACCCTTTCAATTCCTTATTGTGCCAAAATTAGCATTTCTTTGGGATCGGAGGATTTTTATTTGTTAAGTCTATATTAACCACTAAGTATATCTAGGGATCAAGGGGTCAGAGGTAGGTTTTTTACCTGTTTCACGAATTTATCAGCCCTTCTGGGATCTTATTGTCATGAAAACATGACAATTATAACGATTTACATGTTTAGCAATGGACATAATGTCAATTTTTCATGACATTGCTTTCTGGGTTAGCCAAAAACCCCAATTCTTGAAGAATTCAGAAGTCAGAATTTACGAGCAAAGCCAAAGACGCTGCGCTATCCACTCTTTCGTTCAAAATTCATTCTGTTTCGTTAAGCGATCGCCTTTCTCACCCACCATTATGTGAAATTAAGTCCCCAGATAGTGTGTACCCCACCATAGAAGAACTTAAGCTTGGCATATAAGTTTAGGGTTTAGGGAAATAGTTATGAATAAGGAAACAGTTCCTAGTCAAGCTGAAAAGTCTAATCCAGAAGGCGATCCATCACAATTAAGTCCAGAGGTTTTGGACAAAATCAAACACCCTGCGAGAATAGACGATGTTATTCGAGAGCAATCACCAGAAGAACGTAGAAGTAACCCAGCTTTAGTACCAGAAATGATTGACGATCCATCTGATAATGATTGATTGAGCTTGCAAAACAGTAATCGAAAAGCTCAGATTCGCTACTTCTCTACAAAGTAGCGAATCTTGTTAGTAATGTGTTGCTATTCAAGATTATGTAATTATTCGCGATATATTTCCGGCGTGTTGATGTCTAATAGCACAGCCTGAGTATCAAATTTAACTTGATGAATTCATGGATAAAATTATTTGATAATTTTATATAAACCTAAGAGGATGTTTGAAAAGTCCTGATTGATGTATCAAATATTTTTTACCCCACCCTAACCCTCCCCTTATAAAGGGGAGGGAACCGGATTTTTTTGTTTCCCCCCTTTATAAGGGGGGATTAAGGGGGGTAATAATTTGATTAACACAACATACCACTTTTCAAACATCCTCTAAGTTTTATTCATAGATATTTTGTAAGTGTGTTCGCATATACATTTGCCTTTTGAATAATGGGAGGCTAAATTACCATTGTCATCTATACTAAGTTAGATTCTGGAAAGTTAAAGTTTCTAACCAGGGTCGTATATACAGAAGTGATTATAAAGTCATTTAATAAAATATTACTGACTTGCTGAAAGATAATATCTATACCAATTCTTTGGAAGATGCACATAATATTTTAAAGAATTTTCCTAATACCAGCAAAGTTTCCAAATCTCTAAAACTAACAAAACTAATGCCTGGTGAAAAATTATTAATCGAAATAAATTCAGGAATTACACAAAATCATGAAATAACATAGACGCACCGCAAATGCGTCTTATTGGCGCAGCCTCTCCTCGAAAATACAAGTAGCTTGCTATAAAGTTCTTGCGTAAGTCCTGATATTGTGAAACCATAAATTGTAACTTGCTGATACAACTAATTAATTTGTCTCTAGCCTCACTCCAGAAAAATTACTGGTAGTAGTAACAATCATGACGCGATCGCCAAATTCAGAAAACAATCAGGAACCATCTAATCGTCGTCTGTGGCTCCTGCTTTTAGGCCGTACCAGTTTGGCTTTGGGTGGGGTTTTGCTAGTTGGAATTATAGTTGGTGCTTGGTGGGCTAGAAACTATGTATACAAAGATTTAGCACCGTTAGTACAGCAAAATCTTGAGCAATTACTGGGGCGTCCAGTAAAAGTTGGGAACGTTGAACGTTTTTCCCTTTCTAGTCTGAGATTTAGCTCTCTATCGATACCAGCCACTCCCAACGATGCAGATCGGGTGATAGCAAAAGCTTTGGATGTGCAGTTCTCGCCGTTGCAACTCTTTCTTACCCGAAAACTGGCATTAAATGTCACGTTAATTCAACCCAACGTCTACATTCAACAAGATAAAGATGGTCGTTGGGTGACGGCTCAAGTTAAGGCTGGAGAGGGACAAGGTTTTATTCAAACTGAGTTGCAGTCACTTCAAATTCAAGATGGCAATATAGAATTGATGCCATTCACTGCACCGACTAAACCGAAAGGCTCAGTAATATTAGATCGAGTTGGTGGGATTGCCCGATTTTCCGATCGAAATCAAAGGATCGGTTATGACTTCAATACTCAACTCACTAGGGGAGGCGCTGTCAAAATTGTTGGCGAAACCCAAGTAAAAGCTCAACAAACTAACCTCCAACTACAAGCACAAAATTTACAAGCATCTGATATCACTCGATTAATTCAGTTACCCATCGCTCTGCAAGCAGGATATTTAAATGCTGACTTAGGGGTGCAGATTCCACCCAAACTTTCAGATATCGCAATTACGGGAACAGCTACAGCTAATCAAGTCACCGCTAAAATTAAAAATCTTCCTCAGCCGATTTCTAATTTTAATGGGAAATTTCTATTTCAGGGTCAGACAGTTACTTTAGATAATCTGAGTACGAACTTTGGCAAAGTTCCTATTGTGGCGAATGGAACAATTAATACTCAAACAGGTTTTAATGTTTCTGCTCTGATCAAACCTGTTACTGCGAAAAATATCTTAGATACATTTAAAGTGAATTCGTCAGTCCCGGCTAGTGGCGAAATTCAAGCAAATATTAAAATACTAGGCGCACTTCAGCAACCAGTCGTGAGCGGTACGGTAAGTAACACCAAACCGATTCAAGTTGACCGCGTTCAATTTAAATCCATCAATACTGATTTTCGCTTGAATGCATCTCAAACTGCATCTCAACTAACTGTCTCCAATCTGAAAATAGTCCCCGCAGCTGGCGGTCAAATTATCGGCGGCGGTCAAGCTAATCTGGGAGCCAAAGATGGGGTAATATTTAATGCTCAAGCTGATGGAATATCAGGAGATATACTAGCACGCAGCTATGGCGTTACTCTCCCGATCGCAGTGGGGAATGTTTCAGCAAAAGCCCAAATTTCTGGCTCACTTCGCAAACAGCCTTTAAAACTTGATGTTTCCAATGTTCGGATAACGCCGCCAGCCGGGGGACAAATCACAGCCAATGGTCAAATTCAACTCGCTCCCCAAGGTGAGGTAGGCGTAGATATTCAAGCTCAAGGTATCCCAGGAAATGCGATCGCTCAAGGTTACGGCGTTTCAACTCCGATTAATGTTGGTGGTATATCTGCGAACGCTAAAATTTCTGGTTCTCTGGGTACACCGCTAAACGTCAACGTTTCTCGCGTTCAAGCAAATCCAGATGTGGGAGGGCAAGTCACAGCTAGCGGACGAGTTCAGCTTGCACCCCAAGGGAGGGTGGCGTTGAATGTGCAAGCAAAAAATATACCAGGGGATGCGATCGCCAAAGCCTACAATTCCTCACCCTCCATTACCATTGGGAATGTCTCGGCAAATGCCGATATTTCCGGGACTCTGAGCAATCTGCAAACAGTAGCGCGGGTGCAAGCACCTAGTGCTACCTATCCCACTACCGGGCGAGTTGTTGTTACCAAACAAGGAGAGAATATCGTCTTTCCCGATGCGGTTGTGAATGTCGCAGGCGGGACAATCACAGCTCAAGGTCAACTTGCACAACAACGCTGGCAAGGATCTGTCAAAACTTCTCAAATTCAACTCAGCCGTTTCTCACCACAATTGCGAGGACGGCTGAATAGCAATATTCAGTTAGCTGGCACAACACAATCTTTCCAGCTTGCGGATATTCGCGCCGCCGGACAAATCAGCCTTCCCCAAGGAGTAGCGCAGCTAGCAAAACCCCTGACTGCAAGATTTCAGTGGAATGGACAGCAGATTATAGTTGAAAACGCAAGTACCGCAGGATTCAGTGCTAATGGTGCGATCGCTATTCAGTCTCCCCCAACTGGCGCACCCCAAATTGCCGGATTTGATTTAAATGTACTGGCGCGAAATTTCAACTTGCAAAATACTGGTTTTAAAGTTCCTGGGGACGTAGCAATAGCAGGGCGACTGGACTTTAATGGAAAAGTTACAGGCACTCCAGATGTACCGCAAGCGAATGGGAATATCCGGCTGCGGAATTTCAATGTGAGTAACTTGGCATTTGACCCACTGTTAACCGGAAATGTGAATTTTCAAGGGGGACAAGGAGGAAGTCTGCGATTAGCTGGGAAGCAAGATCGGATTGCCCTTAACTTAGGTGCAGATTATCGTCCTACCTCATTTTTAGTTAAACGCGATGAGGCAGTTACTAGAGGGAGAACTGAGGGAGATAACTTGATAATCAACGCCCAGCAGTTTCCCATCGCCCTTGTTGGCGGCTTTTTACCTAACAATCAATTGAAACCTTTGGGGGGGCAATTATCGGGCAATTTAGTTGTCAATCTGAATAATTATGCCATTGCGGGAGATGTGGCGATCGCAGCACCTCGCGTTGCCAGAGTTGCAGCCGATGAATTTCGCGGCAACATCAATTATGCCGATGGTACGGCTAGCTTGGCTAATGGTCTATTGCGGATTGGGGATAGCAACATCGCTCTCAGTGGCAATGTGCAAGCAGGGAATGACCCGCAATTTCAATTTCAAGCTAATTTTGCCCAAGCCAAAATCCAGAGACTTTTACAAGCGTTTAATATCTACGACTTTAAAGACCTTAGTACCGGGTTGCAGCCTCCGACGTTAGCTGGTGCAGAAGCACTGCCAACTGAATCTATCAGTTTGCCCAATGCAGACTTGAAAACACAGTTAGCATATTTCTCGAATATTACAACAGCGATCGCCAAAGAACAGCAAGCAGAAACAAAACAAGCCGCGTCTTTACCCAGCCTTGCAGAATTAACGGGTGCTTTAAGCGGAGCAATTACAGCCAATGGCTCGTTGAAGTCTGGGTTAAATGTTGGCTTTAATTTTCAAGGTGCTAATTGGCAATGGGGTAATTATTCCATCAACCAACTCGTTGCTCAAGGCACTTTTGCCAATGGTCTTGTCACGCTTTCGCCCTTAAGTGTGGGGATTGATGGAGGACTAGTGGCATTTTCAGGACAGTTAGGAACTGAGCAACTATCTGGAAAATTGAATGTAGCCAGTCTGCCTTTATCACTTTTAGAGCCTTTTATCGAAAAATACCCCGTAGATATCACTGGTAATGTAAATGCTGATGCCACTTTAGCAGGTAGTTTACAAGACCCCAGAGTTCAAGGGAAAGTGGCGCTAGCGAATGCGACCCTTAACAAACAACCCGTACAAACAGGACAGGTGAACTTTGATTACAACAAAGCTCGCTTGAATTTTGATAGTACCTTACTCGTGACAGGAACGCAGCCAGTTGCAATTACAGGTAGTGTACCTGCTCCTTTACCTTTTGCCAAAGTGCAACCTGATAGCAATCAAATCAACATCGACGCCAATGTGCAAAATGAAGGATTGGCACTGTTAAATCTGTTGACCAACAATCAAGTCGCTTGGGTAGACGGTCAAGGAAAAGTAGATTTAAATGTTCGAGGTACTTTAAACGAACCAATTATCAATGGCAACGCTACATTTAATAATGCTACCTTTAGCGCTCAAGCCTTATCCGATCCTCTCACGAATGTCACAGGAACAGCGCAATTTAATGGTAGTACGGTAAGCGTTGAAAATATCCAAGGTAATTACAATCAAGGGCAAGTAACTGCATCAGGCATCCTGCCGATTTTTGATGCTCAACAAGCCGCAGCCAATCCCCTAACAGTATCAATAGCAGACAAACTCAACTTTAAGCTTGCAGGACTGTATGAAGGTGGTGTTGGTGGTGATGTCGTGATTCGCGGTACAGCCTTAAAACCTGTAATTGGTGGAGAGATTAAACTGAGTGATGGTAAGGTAATTATTGGCAACTCGCCTACTGCTGCTAAAAAATCAGCAGCTACAACTGAGGCTAATACTAAGGTCATAAATCTAGATAGACAAGAGGCTAACCCTAACGTCACACCGACAGCAGAGAATAGCACTAACCCAGTGGCTACAGTAGATGGAAGTACTAAGCCAGTGGCGACAGCAGACGCAAGCACTAGCACCGCAACTCCACCCAATTTACCTGTAGAGTTTGCAGATTTAAAGTTGATTTTAGACAAAGATATTCGGGTTACAACTCAGTCCTTCCTAAGCTTTGTACCAGGAGGAGAGGCATTAAGTCAGCCTTTATTGAGCTTTGACGCTAAAGGTGACTTGACCATTAATGGTACATTAGCCAAACCGCTTCCTGAAGGAGTCATTCGTTTGACAGGAGGACGACTGAGCTTATTTTCCACTGAGTTCACCTTGGCGAAAGGCTACGAACAAACTGCGCGGTTTACTCCTAGTCAAGGACTTGACCCGACTTTGGATGTCCGATTAACGGCAATTGTACCGGAAGCATCAGCAAGGAACACTCAAACTTTGGAATCACCATTGTCTTCTGAAGTTAGTGATGTTTCTGTAAACAAATTTGGGACTTTACGTAGCGTTACCGTTCAAGCTAGGGTGAACGGGCCAGCTAGTAAATTGGGCGACAATCTAGAACTGACGAGCGAACCTAGCCGTAGTAAGGGAGAAATAGTTGCGCTGCTGGGTGGCTCAATTCTGGGTTCTTTCGGTCAAGCAGATGCAGGACAAGGGCTGACTAATTTTGCTAGTTCTACCATTTTAGGTAGTTTACAAGGAACCATCACTGCGATCGGACAGGCTGTTGGTTTCAGTGAATTTCGGATATTTCCGACTCCATCTATTAATAATGAAGAATCAAAAGCATCAAGAGCTTCAATTCTTAATTTATCAGCAGAAGGTGTGTTTGATATTAATAAAAATTTCTCTGCCTCTTTATCACGCGCTCTTTCTAGCGATGACTCTTTCCGTTTCAATGTCCTCTATCGAGTCAATGACGAAATTCTGATGCGAGGCTCAACTGATGTGGGGGATGACAATCAACTTCAAGTTGAGTATGAAACCCGATTTTAGATTGCTGTATTGGCATTGTCAGTTAAGGCAAGAGACGCGATGAATCGCGTCTTTGACGAGCAATAATTTTCATCAAAAAACCTTAACCGAACCGTATTGGGATATCACTGATGATTAAGCTGTTGGTTTGGATGTTCTTGATTTTTTACCACAGGTGATGCTGCTGTCTCTACACTTTTTTCTTGAGCTTGTATTTCCAGTAGTTGGGGAATTGTCACAAATCTATAGCCTTGGGCCTTTAAACCTGAGATCATTTCTGGTAAAGCTTTGACAGATTTGGAACGGTTGCCACCCCCATCGTGCAACAGTACAATTGCACCCGGTTTTGCATATTTCAGCACATTTTTGACCAGCCCTGGAACTTGAGGCGAACGACGTTCAGCATCTCCCGATTGTTCTGACCACATCATGACAGCGTATTTCTCGCTTTTGGCATATTCGACTAGCCCATTATTCAGAAAACCCCCAGGAGGACGAAACAGAGTAGTTTTCTCTCCAGTAGTCTTGTAAATGATTTCTGCTGTACGATCGATTTCACTAGCCGCAGTAGCTAAATCCATGTGGCGATACCAATGATGCCATGTGTGATTACCAATTACGTGACCATCAGCAGCCACTTGCTTGGCAACTTCGGGAAAATATTTCACCATTTCCCCGACCATGAAGAATGTTGCCTTGATATCATTTTTCTTCAAGATTTCTAAAATCTGTGCCGTATTTTTGGGGCTGGGGCCATCATCAAAAGTTAGGGCAATAACTTTCTCATTCGGTTTTAGTTTCCCTTGATAAACGATTGTTCCCTGAAATGCCTTTGGCATTTCATTTATCTGGTCTGTGACTGGACTTATATTCTCTGCATCTGCACTCATCAGCTTGTTATGACTAGCTTTACCACTCTCGCTTTTTGGCTTGACAATTCCCAACAAATGCTCAAATCCGCTTGTAGTTAAAAGCAAGCTGATACCTAAACTACTAGCACCAGTAACCAATGTAACAAATATTATTTTCAGTAATAAAGATAATTTACGACTAGACACATTAAATCTCCTCAATCAAATATTAGTTATTAGTTATTGGGGATTGGTTTCTCCCTGATGTTCCCATACCTTATATCATGTCCGCGCGATCGCTTATTAAACTGGAATTATCCGGACTTGATATTATTTCTAGTCTGTTGTAATTAATATATCTACTGCTGAAAGAAAAAAGAAAACAATAAAATACCTTGAAACATTCTAGCTAAAGGATGTCTCAATCTAGTCTGTACTAATTTGCTACTATTATTAAACTGAATAAAATAATACTCAGTAAATTTAGCTGACCAGTAGAGCCAGCAATGATAGCAGTATAACCGTAACTTGGAGAAATGCTAGGTAGTCTTTATTGGCTATTTGCTTGCGATCGCTTCCAGGGGGCGGTTACGCCATCGCAGTTATTTCTTATCCTTGTAGAGAGGCAGAAGGTGACAACCTACTACCTCATGTCCTTTTCAATCTTCGTCTAGGGCTGGGAAAGCTTCTTCAAGCTGCCACAACCGATCTTTATTTTCAACAAACCAAATACGAGTTTCTGGAGTTAATTTACTCCAAATGTCTTCAACCGGGATGTGAGGAGATGCATACTGGTACTGCTGACCAAGTGATTTGAGATTGTCCGCTACATCACGGGGAATTCCGAATTGTTCCCAGTCAACTGTTATATGTCTTCCCGAAACTCCGGCTGTGGGGTCGAAAACCAATTGTGCCGATCTGACTAAATCAGCAAAGTGTTTTGGTTTGAGTTTGGTGATCTCCTGAATTTGGAGTGATTCGTTATGCTCTTGAGACATGATCGCCGCAGTGGTAAAGATTAGTGGTCTATTGAACTTACTGCCAGAGATTTTTATCCCAATATTTTTACTTTAGCGCAGACCCACTAACTCGATCGTGACTTAACCACACAAGGGGTTTGAGCAAATCGTTTCAGGTGAGCAAATTTACCACACATCTATCAGTACAATAGACCTCTTGGCATTTGTGCTTTTTGCATTCTTGGGGAAAAGGGTAAAGGTTAAAGGGGAAGGGGACAATACAGAACTTTTTCCCCCCGCCCCTTATCCCCTTCTTGGGACCCCACCTTCCCCTTTTCCCGACAAATGCCAAGAAGTCTAATGTCTAATACCAATTTGAAAAATGATTGCGACAGATGGAAAACTGAAACACTTATCCAATGGATGTTTCACAATCCAAAATCTAAAATCGTTCGACTGAGCGTAGCCGTTCGCGTAGCGTTCCGCAGGAAAGTCTAAAATCCAAAATGGTATAAGCTAGTAATGAAAAGTTTGTAGTAAGCACTTTAGTGCTTAGAAAATAAGGACTAAAGTCCTTACTACGAACTGTTCCCAGTACTTATTTTAGTGACGAGTGTAGGAATGCTCAAAGTGAGTTTTGAGTGTATGAGCCATAACAGAGATGACAATTGCTGCTATGGAAACCGATATTGCTGCGATTTTGATTCTAGAATCATCTGCAAGTATTGCTACAGCCGCTAGAGCGATCGCTACTCCGATACAACCTTGTTTGACCTGATTTGTCACTTGATAAGCTCGATTGCAAGAACTACAAATAAGTGTGTGTCGCGAAAATCTGTCTAGCAAAATCGGCTTTGAATTCAACTCGTCATTGTCAACATTTTTAAATGTAGAATAGCCGTGATAAAAAGGCAAAGATGACCCAAATTGATCTAGCCACTTGCGGTACTCAATCACTAATGTGTCAGATGTTTTCAGCGGCAAATATAATTCTTTGAGACTTCTTCCCAAACGCTCAATTTCTGCTTGTTGTCCCGCAATCAGAGGCAAATCCTGCTCCAATATTTTGTTCGTATTCAAGTGATCGAGCCAGCGCGGCCTCAGCTTGACTCCCCAAGTCATGAAATTACGATAACCTCTAGCTAAAAGACGGCATCGCCCTTTACCTAAAGGAATTGAATACAAAGCTAGTCCAAATGTCCAATCTTTTTTTTCAATATAAGCAGTGTTCAGCACAAGGCTTGGAGCAACAAAATTAATATATTTCCAGGGTTCATTTGATTTGTTAGCTCCCCGCCACCTGCCTTTAACCCCCTGAGCCGAATTCTCTAGCACTTCCATTTCTAGCGGTTGGGCATTTTTCCGATTACCACCCCCTCTAGTGCCATTATGGCTAATAGCAACATGAGCCGGATCGATGACATTTTCGACTAGATATGTTTGGTCATAAGGCAGATCCAATATAAAGTCTGCACACACAAATCCTGGCTTGTCTAAATCTGGCAAAATTGGAATAATTTCATCAACAGCAGTTTCTTTTTCGCCTGCCCATACCCAAATCATGCCTTGGCGTTCCACAACTTTAAAAGATGGCACGCAAGCATTTACTGGAATTTTTGCATCTGTTGCTAATTGGGGAATGTGCAGACATTGACCATCACTGCCAAACTGCCAGCCGTGATACAAGCACTCAATTTTGCCGTCAATAATTTGTCCTTCAGAAAGTTTGGCTGTACGGTGAGGACAACGATCTGCTAAACAAATCAATTGTCCATCTTTGTCTTTGAACAAAACCAAAGGTTCATCGTACAAGGAAAAGCTATGAGGGCGGTTGACAGGCAAATCTTTTACAAAGGTGACAGGATACCAGCATTGCCTCCAGTTAAATTCTGGCTTTTCCTCTAGTTTCTCAAAGGTAGAAGTTGGTGGTGTCGCCTGTAGTGTTTCTGTTTCTAATGACATATTTATCTCCAGGTTTCTATTATTTTAGACTTTTGGATTAGCAAATCTTTAGTCCTATAGATAGAACATTTCTAGGGAAAAACTTTAAAAATCACCAAAGTAGAGCGGTGTAAATAATTTAAGGTTTGTAGTGAGAGCTTCAACCCTCATAAGAAAACTAAAGCCCTCACTACGAATTAATCTCAATATTTTTTATATTACTTAATCTAGTTTGATTTATTCTCACCGACTTACTAATGAGCAAGCATTGAAATAAGTCAAAGGTCATTTTGCTTGCGGAAAATACTGAAATTAGTAAGCAAACTGGGGTTTGAATAAGTCAAAGGTCATTTTGCTTGCGGAAAATACCAAAATGAGTAAGCAAACTGGGGTTTGAATAAGTCAAAGGTCATTTTACTTGCGGAAAACACCAAAATGAGTAAGCAAACTGGGGTTTGAGTAAGTCAAAGGTCATTTTGCTTGCGGAAAACACCAAAATGAGTAAGCAAACACAGCTTTTGAGTAAGTCAAACCTCATTTTGAGAAAGCATTTAAGTATTTTGAGAAAGTAAACGGGTATTTTTATAAAGAAATGAGGCTTTTTGATAAAGTAATCAGCAAATATACTTGACGATTGAAAATCGCGCCTGCACAAATGAAGTCGGCGATCGAATAACTTGATAACTTAGTGATTTGTTTATAGAATAATTACCTCAGCTACTCATCTTCGATTAGAACTGTAACAGCTGCGATCGCAATCAACATTTCGTCATTTTTATCATTGAGTTCGGGAATCGCCCGCCCCTGAACTATCATCCCCCCAGATTCTACGGTGAGGGTTTTTCGCCCAAATGGTAATACAGCGAGTACTTCTTCTTCTCTAACTTGTTCTGGGTATGGGACTGCTACCTGAACTTCTATAATCATTTGATTGGGGTGACTCAAACCTGCAACCTCCCAAACACCAGGTAAAGCATTGTGAGCGATCGCATTACGTACTGCCCTAGATGCTGCTACAGTCGGTTCTTGTCCGTGTTGATCTATTCCCATCCCCATCTCAATAATCAAGCGTTTACGCGCCATTGCTAACTCCGGTAAATCTTGCACCTTTCACTTTATATAAATCAGGAGTCAAAAACCAGCATCTAGAATTCTCTAAATACTGACTTCTAACTCCCCAAGGGAGAGAATATATTTATGGCCTTCTAAAAAAGCAGGCAAAATTAGTGGCAGATTCTGATTAGTTTTGGAACTTATGCCGACTGAGGTGATTTAGACCATACGCTGCAAACGACTTAAACGCTCTGAGTAGCTTTTCATCACCTGTATCGCAAACATAGGTGTTTCCTGAACAGCAAAGAGAAACCCCTCTTCATCAAGGAAACCTAGTTTAGTATCCACCTTGGCAATAGCTGTGTAATTTCTATTTTTTACCCCTACAAGTATGCCAGCACCAAAAACTTCGCCTGTTTCAATGGTTTCTACAACCTTGCCATTGACTACTATATCTACCTCTCCTTCCACAATGCCGTACATATTATCACCAGACTGTCCTTCTTCAAAGATGACTTGGCCTGCTGAAAATGCTTTAGGATCGGGTTGTTTTTGAAATATACCGACTGTTACAACAGGACTTAACATTAGAGCAACCCCAAAATTCTTGGTTTTTAGACGAAACTTTTTGATAGCTTTAGGCGAACCCAGAAAAGTATACTACTTTCTGTTGGTTAACTCTCAATCTCCGCAAAATTCCTGATTAGTTGCCTGGTTGACTTTTATTAGGAGCGGACAAGAGAACATGAAAACCCGCCCTAGTACAGAATGGCGTAAATCAACATACCATTTCAAATGGGGTAAGAGTTTAGAATACAATTCTTTTGATTTTTGACTTCCGCCTTGCGGTACTAGCCTTATAAAGGTAAATAAAATAGCGAATTTTGGTTTTCAGGCTATCTTCTATAATTAATAAAACCTGCACACCTAATTCTAGGCATGAGACTGTGACCGAATCAGGAAGTTACAAAGATACTGTAAACCTACCCAAGACTAACTTTGATATGCGGGCAAACGCCATCAAGCGCGAGCCTGAAATCCAAAAATTTTGGGAAGAAAATAAAATTTACGATCGCCTCTTTGAAAATAACCCCGGCGAATTATTTATACTGCACGATGGGCCTCCCTACGCTAATGGCTCACTCCATATTGGTCATGCCTTAAATAAAATTCTCAAAGATATTATTAACCGCTACCAAATGTTACAAGGGCGTAAAGTTCGCTACGTCCCTGGTTGGGATTGTCACGGTTTACCGATTGAGTTAAAAGTTTTGCAGAACATGAAGTCAGCAGAACGGCAAAATTTAACGTCTTTACAACTGCGGCAGAAAGCGAAAGAATTTGGACTAGCTACGGTAAACGACCAGCGCCAAAATTTTAAACGCTACGGTATTTGGGGTGATTGGGAACATCCTTATCTAACTCTGAAGCCGGAATATGAAGCGGCTCAAATTGGCGTGTTTGGTCAGATGTTCTTAAAAGGCTACATCTATCGCGGTTTGAAGCCGGTTCACTGGAGTCCCAGTTCTAAAACTGCTTTGGCTGAAGCTGAGTTGGAATATCCAGAAGGTCACGTTTCCCGCAGTATCTATGCAGCTTTTGCAGTTACAAGTTTGGCTGAAACTGTAAAACCACTGTTGGCGGAATATCAGTCAGATTTGGGCGTGGCTATCTGGACGACTACACCTTGGACAATTCCAGGGAATTTGGCTGTGGCAGTAAATGCAGATTTAAATTATGCAGTGGTGGAAGTTTCCCGCCCAACAGGGGAGGCGCAGGGTAATTTCAAATACCTAATCGTTGCTGCTGATTTAGTCGAACGTTTATCTTCAACCTTGGGAGTTGAGTTAACTGTAAAAGCCACGTTCAAGGGGAATGATTTAGAACATACTACTTACCGTCATCCTCTATATGACCGCGAAAGTCCGATTGTTGTCGGTGGTGATTACATCACTACTGAGTCGGGTACGGGGTTGGTACATACTGCTCCCGGTCATGGTCAAGAAGATTACATCGTTGGTCAACGTTACGGTTTGCCCATCCTTGCACCAGTAGATGACAATGGCAATTTTACCGAAGAAGCGGGACAATTTGCGGGGTTGAATGTGCTGGGTGATGGGAATCAGGCGGTGATTGATGCATTAAATGCGGCTGGTTCTTTGTTGAAGGAAGAACCATATCCCCACAAGTATCCTTATGATTGGCGGACGAAAAAGCCAACGATTTTCCGCGCCACTGAACAATGGTTTGCTTCCGTGGAAGGATTTAGAGAAGAAGCATTGAAAGCGATCGCCACGGTAAAATGGATTCCAGCCCAAGGTGAAAATCGGATCACGCCAATGGTGGCGGAACGTTCCGATTGGTGTATCTCTCGTCAACGTGCTTGGGGTGTACCCATTCCCGTTTTCTACGATGAAGCGACGGGAGAACCACTGCTGAATGAGGAAACAATCAACCATGTCCAAGGAATTATCGCTGAAAAAGGTTCCGATGCTTGGTGGGAACTTTCAGTTGAGGAGTTATTACCCGAATCCTATCGCCAAAATGGCAAGTCTTACCGCAAAGGTACAGACACAATGGATGTATGGTTTGATTCTGGCTCATCTTGGGCGGCTGTTGTCCAACAACGTCCAGAGTTACGCTACCCTGCTGACATATATTTGGAAGGTTCCGACCAACATCGCGGTTGGTTTCAATCCAGCTTGCTCACCAGTGTAGCGGTAAATGACATTGCGCCTTACAAAACTGTGCTAACTCACGGCTTCGCTTTGGACGAACAAGGGCGAAAGATGAGTAAGTCAGAAGGAAATGTGGTCGATCCAAATACAATCATTGAAGGTGGAAAAAATCAAAAAGTAGAACCGCCTTACGGTGCAGATGTATTGCGATTGTGGGTATCATCGGTTGACTACTCCGGCGATGTTCGCATTGGCAAAAACATCATTAAGCAAATGAATGATGTTAGAGGCAAAATTCGCAATACGGCGCGGTTTTTGTTGGGTAGCTTGGATGATTTTGACCCGGAAAAAGATGCAGTTCCCTTCGAGGAATTGCCAGAACTTGACCGTTATATGCTGCACCGCATCACCGAAGTATTTGAAGAAGTTACCGAAGCCTTTGAGAGTTTCCAATTCTTCCGCTTTTTCCAAACAGTGCAGAATTTCTGCGTGGTGGATTTATCCAACTTTTATTTAGATGTGGCCAAAGATAGGCTGTACATCAGTGCAAAAGATGCTTTCCGCCGTCGCAGTTGTCAAACGGTGCTGAAAATAGCTTTAGATAATTTAGCACGAGCGATCGCACCAGTACTATCCCACACCGCCGAAGATATCTGGCAATATCTCCCATACAAAACACCTTACAAATCGGTGTTTGAAGCCGGTTGGGTGCAGGTTGAGGAAAAATGGCGTAATCCAGATTTAGCGGAATTTTGGGAAACGTTGCGACAACTCCGCACCGATGTTAACAAGGTGTTGGAACAAGCCAGGATAGAAAAACTCATTGGTTCTTCCCTAGAGGCGAAAGCTTTGATTCACATACCTCACAAACAGTTAGGCGATGCTATCAAAGCCTTTAACCCTGTGAAGGGTAACGGGATTGACGAACTGCGGTATTTATTGCTGACTTCTCAAGTGGAATTATTAGATTCTGCTGAGGGATTGCAAGGATTGAAATATACAGCGCAGACGGAAGACTGGGGAATTGGGGTAACGAATGCAGACGGGGAAAAATGCGATCGCTGTTGGAACTACTCTACTCATGTGGGAGAATCAGCAGAACATCCCTTAATTTGCGAACGATGCGTTGCAGCCTTAGCTGGAGAGTTCTAAAAGCAAAAATCCCACGGTAGGAGTGGAAAAGAATATAGAGACGAGCAGTGCTAAGTCTCTATTAGGGTTCTGGATAATATTATGTCCGATTGATTACTTGTTAAACCCGAATCACCCCACCCCTAACCCCTCCCCACCTGCGGGGTGGGGTTCTTTTATTATGGGTAATTTGGCGGATATGATATAACGCCTATTTAATTTCTGGAAATATCTTTTTAGCTTGATGAAGTCCGCATAAGCGGACTTTGCTTGTATAGCCTAGTACAGCATGGCGTAAATAAATGTACCATTTGAAATAGCGCAAGAGCTTGGAATATAATTCTTTTGGCTTTTGCCGCGCCAATTTTAGATTTTAGATTATTTGGTTCAGGTCAATCCAAAATCCAAAATCAGATGTCCCTTGTGGTCGGAATCAATCCAAAATCCAAAATTTAAAATCCAAAATCAGTTGACTTCTGCCTTGCGGTACTAGTCATTCCCAGAAATTACGCAATGGGCACAAAGTTAAATATGTAATTAAATTAGGTTGGAGTCAGCGACTTAAAAAATATTTTACGTAATACGCATTCTGGTTATTTCGTATTATGCAGAAGTTCTAAATGTAATATACTTTAGCAAAAAAAAATTGGGTATTATTACTGAATCTTTGTCAGTGTTTTCACTGTATTATCTTTTCTTAAGGCGTTAAATAGATACATCCTTAAGAAAATCTAAAGGTATGGATTAATACGTGTAATTTAGTTTAAAACATCCATTAACTCAATCAAAATTTAAGAGATACAAAGATATGTCAAATAAAGTTGCTAAGGAATTGACTGATTTTCTATTGCAAATAGAACAGCGATCGCAGCTTCATGCAGGCTATCCATATAATTTAAGTTGTGATTACAGTGCGATCGGCAAATTTTTCAATTTTCTATTAAATAATGCTGGAGATCCATATATTGAACCAGATTTTGGTCTACATTCTCGTAAGTTTGAGCAAGAAGTATTATCTTTTTTTGCCCAACTTTATAAAATTCCAGAAAATCAGTTTTGGGGTTATGTTACTGCTGGCGGAACTGAAGGTAATTTATATGGAATATTCTTAGCAAGAGAAATCTATCCTAATGGCATTCTTTATTCATCACAAGACTCTCATTACTCCATACCAAAAGCGGCAAAATTATTCCGTATCCAACACAATGTTGTTAACTCACAAATTAATGGAGAGATGAATTATGAACATTTTGAACAACTCATTAGCGAAAATCGTAATTGTCCAGCGATCGTCAATTTAAATATTGGGACTACTGTCAAAGGCGCAATTGATAACTTAGATAAAGTTCTAGAAATCTTAGAACGCAATCAAATTAAAGATTACTACATCCATTGTGATGCCGCTCTTTCAGGATTAATATTACCCTTTCTAGATGGCGCTCCACAAGTTAACTTTCAAAAACCCATAGATAGTATAGCTATTTCTGCTAAATTCATTGGTTCACCTTTGCCTTGCGGTGTAGTTTTAACCAAGAAAAAATGGGTAGAAAAAGTTGAAACAGAAATTGAATATATTGGTTCATCAGATACAACCATTCTGGGTTCTAGGAACGGTCATGCCCCTCTGATTCTCTGGTATGCAATAAAAACCAGAGGTTATGATGGATTAGCTAAAGAAGCAAAAACCTGTATAGATAATGCTCAATATCTTTTTCAACAACTTAAAATCAGAGAATATCCATGTATGCTCAATAAATTTTCCAATACCGTAGTGTTTCAAAAACCTTCTCAAAGGTTAATTAAAAAGTGGCAGCTAGCGATTTATGAAAATTGGGTACACATTGTAGTCATGCAAAATATCGATCGGCACAAAATAGATATTTTTGTTAACGAGCTTTTGTTAGAAGAAGGGTTAGTTGATAACGTAGAGAATTTCCAGCTACAATCAGCGCTACACTATAAATAGATTGTCAAGTGAAATTGAACGTCCAGTTTGAGAAGATAGTTCTCTAAAAAGAATTTGCTCCCAAGATTTTATCTTTTTAAAAAGTTTTTTCCGCACAAGTTAGCAGCAAGTAGTATTTCAACTTCTGCCCGTTCCATAGGTGGTAAGAAGAAATACCCTTGCCCATAATCACATTGTAAATCCTTCAATTGTGCTAATTGGTCTACAGTTTCTATGCCTTCTGCTGTTACAGACATATTTAAATTATGGGCTAATGTCACAATCGCTCGAATAATTTCTAAATTTTCTCCTCGACTACCTATACTGGTGACAAAAGAACGGTCAATCTTGATGGTTTTGATTGGTAGGCGATGTAGATAACTTAAGGATGAATAGCCAGTCCCAAAATCATCCATGTGCATTTCAACATTCAGCGCTGTTAATTGAGAAAGCACAGTGGTAGCTAATTCAAAATTATCCATCAACAAGCTTTCAGTAATCTCCAATTTCAAACAGCATGGCTCTAGTCCAGTTTGCTGTAAAATATGTTTAACTTGTTTAAACACATCAGGTTGCGTAATTTGTTTACCAGAAAAATTTACGCTAATCGTCAAAGGTTGTGAGGTAGGAAATTGTTTATGCCATTTGTGCATTTGGTGACAGGCTTCATAAAGCACCCATTGCCCGATACTCACAATCATTCCAGTTTCTTCAGCCAGGGGAATAAAATCTTGAGGAGAAATAAGTCCTCGTTCTGGATGATACCAACGTATTAGCGCCTCAAATCCAATAATTTTGCCAGTTGTGAGTGAAATAATTGGCTGGTAATTAAGGCGAAATTCTTCTTGCTTGAGCAGCGCATTTCGCAGAGCAGTTTCTAACTCTAAGAGCAAAGCTGCACCCTCGTGCATCTTTGGATCAAAAACCTCATAACGTGCCTTACCAAGTGATTTGGCACAATACATTGCCACATCAGCATCGCGTAAAATCTGCGCTGCTTGCTCATAATCTGCTCTACTCAAAGCGATGCCAATACTAACATTCGTAAACACCCGATGCTCATTTAATTGAAATGGCAAAGCTAGCACCTTTTTAATTCGCTCGGCCACCTGTATCGCTGTGTTGATATCCTCAATTTCCTCAATTAAGATTGTGAACTCATCTCCGCCAAAACGAGCTACTATGTCTTCGCCTCGCAGAACTGACTTGAGCCGATGAGAAATTGCAATCAAAAGTTGATTTCCTAGTAGATGTCCAAGGCTGTCATTAACAACTTTAAAGCGATCTAGGTCTAAGAAGAGTACGGCAAATAAATAATTACTTTGCTGTTTAGACTGTTCTATTGCCTGCTGCACCCGCTCCATAAATAACCGTTGATTAGGTAATCCAGTTAGGCCATCATGAAGACTATTGTGCAGTAATTGTTCTTGTGCTTCTTGACGTTTAACAATGTCTTGTTGAAGTTGTTGATTAACCCTAATAAGTTCAATAGTGCGTTCTAGCACCAACTGCTCAAGTTGATAACGATACTGGACTAATTCTTCTTCTGCTAGCTTCCGTTTAGTGATGTCACGGACAATAACAATATACTCACGTAGCAGAGAATTAAATGGCTGGGAAATCGTTGATTCAACAATTCGCAAACCTTGGTTAATTTTCAAGCTTTGCTCACTTCTAGTAGACCATTGCTCCGGTTTGCCGCGATAGCATATTAGAAGTTGATTCAAGTTTTGCCCAAGCAACTGCTGAATACTTGTTTGAAATAATTCTTCAGCAGCAGCATTTGTCTGAGAAATATTTCCGTCTTCATCTAATACTAAAACAGTATCTGGAACTGTATCGAGAGTAGTGATAAATAGGTTTCTTGCTTGTTTGCGTGCTTCATCAATAGCAATGATTTGTGGTAAGGTTGTCCAACAAGCGATCGCAACCCCTGTAAAAGAAAGCGTCACTAATAAAATCGCTAGAAACGAATTTTGAGGATGATTAGAAAGTCTATCTAAAAAATCGCGAATAACCCAACTAATTGTGGCAGTAATACAAATCAATGATACTAAAACAATCACTTGTAATACTACAAAATCTGGATTATTTCTACTAGACTTAGTATCGTAACGCAGTGTCCACCAATTTGGGTCTAATGGTGCAAATCTGAAGCGACGTAGCACTAAGTCTCCGACCATCAAAATAATAGGTAATAATAATCCTGCTAAGAAATCTCTCCAGTTCCAAGCTAAACCTCCGACTATTAGAACTACCGCTTCTACCAAGAAAAAACCAAGTGACCACCAAGGCCATAACACGTGTGGTTTGCCACGACACATCCATAATCCCAGATGTAGACCCATAATAGACATGAGATAACAGGTGCCTGCTACTGTGACAAGTTGAGATATATTTCCCAAATTCAGACAAAGCAAACTGAGTAGAAAGGTAACTAAAATAGCAGGAACAAGAACACCTTGACGGGAAACTAATGCAAATATAGGAGAAAGCTGTCTGTCTAAGGCAAGCTGATATAATATCCGAGGAGAATTAGAAACTGCTGTAGCAGAACTTAGAAGGCAAGATATAGTAATTAGAAGTGTTACTAGAAAAGGGGCAGATTCACCCCAAAAAGGTTTAGAAGCTTCTACTAGATTTAAAAACGCATCCTCACCTATTGTTGAATTTGGAGTAGAACACATTAATACCCAAGAACCACCTAGAAATACCGGAGGAATTAACCAAGCAGCTAGGGTTAAAAACTTTAAAGTTTTATATGGGTGGCGGCTATCAGCAACAAAAGAAGAAGTGGTTTCACAAGCATAAATTGAATAGCTAGCTAGAAAAAACCATTTTGCCCATTCTTGAAAGCTCAGGCTATGTGTGCTATTTGGGAGAAAATTAAAATTACCAGATGAGAAAGCTAACCATAATATGCCTTGAACACAAAATAATAACAGTAATAAAATTGCTGGTAATACAAAAAATAAATGTAGAAGCGCCAAAGCACGGGTGCCACTGAACGCTAAAATAAAAGGAATCGCTGTAAATAAAATTTTTAATAAAGTTTCTGGACAAGAAATACCTAATGTTTCAAAATTGACTTTAATTAGGTTGGTGAGAATAATTGCATACAGTGCAGGTGCTGCTGCCCAGCTAAAAAAGTATCCTAATGCTACGTAACGGCCTAAGCCAGGAAACTTTTTTAATAGTCTTGTGGTATAGTTTGGTGTTCCTCCGGCAACATCTGACCAATGTCTACCTAGACTTTGTACCTGCAAGTTAAGCAAAAAGGAAATAATCGTGCCAAAAAACCAAACTAAGATAGCTTTCGGCCCTAACGCTGCATGAATGATAGGGGCAGTACCAATCCATCCAACATGACCAGTTAACCCGAAGCCCCAGGTTTCGAGATAACTCAAAGTCCGTGGTAGGCGCATTAGCAAGTGCTGATTGTTCTCCGCCCGTGCAGAATCGTTACTAACCATTGTTTCTTAGTGAAATTTACTGACCTTTTCACTCAATAGCTGAATCTCACCAATTATAGCTTCCGTATAACTGCTGAACTTTAAAAAAGGATAACTTATTTGTTACTGAATTGGGGATTTGAGATTTTAGATTGACCTCATGCTTAAAGAGTTTTCTTGAATAGAGAATTTTAAATTGGGGATTTGAGATTTATTTCATATAACTTGTTTCTCACAGAGTAAGTATAAATTCTCTTGATTCAGACCTTTATAAAAATTGAAAGGTTTAGATTTGTGACCTACTTAATAGACATAGATATCTCCAAAAATAAATTACTCATTGCCTGAAACCCATGTAAAGACGTAGGAATGCTACGCCTTTACATTTATATCTCTAATTTAATAAATCGGAAATCATGTTGTTCATCAATGATTAACTAAAGCTATAGCTTTTGCAACAATTCTTGAGTTAATTGAAAGAAAGCTTTTGAACCTGCTGATTGGGGAGCATTTAAAACAGCAGGTGTAAAACTATCAACAGCCTTAGCAACGTTGACATCAACTGGTATTTGCACCTTACAAATTTTTTCGACACCAAAATCTTCTACAACGCGGTGCATTACTTGTTTATAGTATCTGCCAGTGAGCAGGTTAGCGCTGGACATGCTAAATACAATTCCCAACATTTTTATATCTATCTTGGTTTCATGTCCGTGACTATCTTTTAATTGGGCAATCCGTCTTTCTAACAGTTGAATACCCACTACAGATAATGGTTCTGGTTTGGCAGGAAGTATGTAGAAATCACTGGCGGCTAAAGCGCTACGAGTCAAGAGATTATAGCCAGGGGCGCAATCGAGAAGAATAAAATCATATTCTTGACGTACTGGTTTTAAGATATTATTAATTAAGACCCTTTCAAAGCGATTCCAAATCGTTTCAAAGTCCTGTTCGCCCAAAGCAGTTGCTTGCTGATGCAGCATTTCTGAAACAACAAATTCATCATATAAATCGATGTCTCCCGGCAATAAATCTAGTCCGGGAAGATTACAAACCTGGGATTGAATGATATCCTGAATTTTAAATTTTGCTTGGGGGTCTGGATTGATAACTTCGTCTATCAGATACCTAAATGTCTTACTTTGTTTGCGAAGCTTGGCAAAATCTAAAGGCGACATCAAACTGAGTGTGGCACTAATTTGGCTGTCTAAATCAAGAACCAGCACCCGCTTGCCATGATTTTTAGCTAAACAGGTAGCTAAGTTGACGGTGAGGGTGGTTTTACCAACGCCACCTTTCATATTGGCAGTAGCAATTACATATCCCATTGATTGAGTCCTCTATTGACGCATTCCCACTTGTAGTCTGCCAAGAAATAATTGAGGGTACGGATTGTTTGTAGTTAACGCTAAAGCACAAACTACGAACCGATCAAATCAAACTTGACAGACTACTAGGTAGCGTACACCTCTGCTGATATCTTAAATCTTCCATTAAATTTAATATTTTTGGAAATTCAAAAGAGTGATTTCAGTGATGTTGACTCGATTGAGGCAGCAATATATAGTTGGATCTTTGCCTGGATTTGAGCTACCAACCTCTTTTACTCCATAATGACAATCTTGAGCTTAATGCCGTAATAGCGATCGCTCTCACAAAGCAATTATAGAGGTATTGACAAATACAGTAGCCCTAAATCAATTGTGAGAAAATAATAGTGTTGTGAATATCACTAAGTATTGGGTGCAAAATGTGGATGCATTTGCTAATTGAATTGAACGAATCCCATCGATAATTTCGTCAAATCAAAGGCGCATTTACACACAAACTTATAAGGTAATTAAAATGACTTACGATTCCGAAGATGTAGAACAAATCTTGCAAAAAGCACTCACTCGTAAAGACAAAGGTGAATTTTCACGAGAACAGCTTTTAGAAATGGCATCTGAGTTAGGTATTTCTTCTAATATTTTGGAAGCAACTGAACAAAAGTGGCTGGCTCAACAAGAAGAGGAACGTTCGCGACACACATTTAATACTTTCCGACGCAGAGCCTTTTGGACACACCTTGTTTCTTTCCTAGCGGTGAATTTATTCCTCATTCTTTTAAATTTAATCACTAGTCCTAGTTATTTTTGGGCTATTTTCCCAGTATTAGGATGGGGGTTAGGATTATTTTTTCATTGGTGGAGTGTTTATCAGAGTAAATCAGAGGATTACGAGATCGCTTTTCAGAAATGGCGTACACAAATTTAACTTCTCCTTTAACCATCAATCTCAGATATTCAGCGATCGCTGTTGTCTAAATTTGTGCCTCTTTCTAAATAAAATCTTCCCATGAACTACTCACATTCACCGCCAGGGGTGAGTGTGAGCTTTGCAATTTATAGGGAATTGCCTCTGACATCGCAAAATAGGTAAATTTGGGCAACCTCAAACTTAAGGAGTTGTGTAATCACGCCCTTTGATCCTTATCCTTGTGCTTGCCAATTTGCCAAAATAGAGCTGTAGGCTAGAATAACTACGCTTTAAGAAGCTTGATTGCCTAAACTCAGGAGCAAGGGTCGGCTGGTTAATAAGATAAAAGGAAGGGAGTATGGATAACAACAACTGGTTGCAACAGCTAATGATGGTTGGTCTTGGCACAACGTCTATAGTCGCAGAAAAATTGCGGCAAGTCAGCGATGATTTAGTCAAAGACGGTAAGCTCAATCCTGAACAAGCCAAGGCGGTAATAGATGATATTGCCCAGCAGTTAAAGTCGGAGCAGGGAAACTTCGATGTGCAAATGCAACGGCAAATGCGAAATATGATGCAGGATTTGGGGGTGGCTCGCCAGTCAGAAGTGGATGAGCTGAGAGGTAGAATTGACCGTTTAGAGCGTCAATTACGCGATTTAGAAAATAAGCTTTGGCGTTAGAATGTCCTTTGTGATTTAAACTAAATGTGTCCTGTTGGTAATCTTTTTGCCAGGATACCTAAGTAAGGAGAACTGATTTTGAAACCAATTTTCCTCAGCGTGGCGTTCATGCTGGTGTGTGTTGTGCTTTTGGTTGTAGGGCAAGTAGGCAGTAAACAAAATACTGCCATTGCTGCCGAGTTAACCCAAACGCCGCCAGCCTCCACAACTGTAACTGAAAACAATATCTTAATTGCGAGTAATACTATGTCTGATGCTAATGCCGTAACCACTCCCTCTGGATTAAAGTATGTGGAATTAAAAGAGGGGACTGGGGCGACTCCTAAACCCGGACAAACGGTTGAAGTTCACTATGTCGGCACTTTAGAAAATGGTACTCAGTTTGATAGTTCACGCGATCGCGGTCAACCCTTCAGCTTTAAAATCGGTGCTGGACAGGTAATCAAAGGTTGGGATGAAGGACTTAGCACCATGAAAGTAGGCGGTCTTCGTAAGTTAATCATTCCATCTGAATTAGGCTATGGCGCTCGTGGTGCTGGTGGCGTGATTCCACCCAATGCAACTCTAATTTTTGAAGTGGAATTGCTGGGAGTTAAATAGGGACTGGGGACTAGGGATTGGGTACTGGGAACAAGGAGGAGTTATTAACATAAGTTTCTATTCTCTCTGTTCTGAATGCCCAATACCTTATCAGATAAATTAGGTATTTCAGACTACAGATGGGACAGAAGTATAGCTAGAAAAGATGAGAAAAAGTATCTATAACTTTAATCGGACTGCCGCAACTATACCAACAACCTAAAAGTCAGACTGATACGCCCGAATGTTTCTGGTTGCTTGAGAATTCCATGCTTCCAGTATCGCTGCGTCTTTTGAGACATAAAAAGTAGAGAACCACTTTTGAGTAAGTAACTATGTTCAATGGTTTTGTCTAGTTTATTTTGAAATGTAATTATTCTTTCAGCCCCTAACGAAATAATAGAGATACCAGTATCGTCCATGAGTTCATCAATTGAATCGGAGTGAAATCCCATTGTTGAGTTACCATTTGTGTAATAATTGACTAAACAGTTGTTTGGTCGAAACCCAAAGTGTTTTTCAAGCCTATCAATAATAGGAATTAACTCATTCAGCATCGGGCATGAGTCGTAAGAAATATTTGAGTAGTTATATGGTGAACCAAAGCTAGCTGTTTTTCGTGCCCGTATACGCTCATCCCAGTTAATTATGGATATAAGACTATCAAATAGAGAATGACTATTTGAAAAAAATACATCATTAATGAGTAAATCAGGCTCATTCATTGCTCAAATAATTACTTAGGCTGGCTAAATTTTTAAATTTTGAAACTTTGTAAACTGTGGATTAAACAAAAGTTTCGCAGTACCTGTAGGCCCGTTACGATGTTTAGCTATAATTACTTCTGCAATGCCGCGATCGGGAGTATCGGGAGAGTAATATTCATCGCGGTACAACATTATTACTAAATCCGCGTCTTGTTCGATCGAACCGGATTCTCTCAAATCAGATAACATCGGGCGTTTGTTAGTACGCGCTTCTACCCCTCGACTCAACTGAGATAAGGCAATAACTGGAACAGATAATTCCCGCGCTAAACCCTTGAGCTGACGCGTAATTTTTGATAATTCTTGTACGCGATTATCACCTGCTCCTTCCATCAATTGCAAGTAATCTATTACAATTAATCCTAATTCAGTTCCAATTTCAGCTTGCAGTCTTCTTGACTGACTACGCATTTGTGTAACTGTAATATTCGGCGTATCGTCAATATAAATTGGCATCTCAGAGAGGATACCAATAGCACGGCTTAAAGGTTCCCACTGTGTTTGACTTAGGCGGCCAGTTCGCAAATAACTACTTTCAATTTGCGCTTCACTAGCTAATAAACGTTGCGTCAGTTGCTCTTTGGACATTTCCAAGCTGAAAAAAGCAACTGGTAATTTATAAGAAGCGGCGATATTATGAGCAAGGTTTAAGCAAAAAGCTGTATTGTGTACACAAATATCATTAGCAACAAAATTGTGTGTTTCTGGAATTGTTAAGTCATAAACTTGTTTATTCCCCACCGACTCAATCGTAACTATTTCATCCCAATAAATATCACTATTTGCTAACTGTTGAAGTGGTAAATTATCTAAAGCTGTAGCTAGTATCCAAAGTCTTTCACGCTTTAAAGCACGTTTACCAACATGCATATTTGTATAGCCTTGAATACCAGCCCGTCTAGCTAAACTACTCCAAGTTTCATTGCCTTTTGCTACTGCTATTTGTTCCCAAATCTCTACAGGTATCAAGTCACGATTAGTTTGATATCTTTTTTGAGATATTGCATCTGCAACTTTTGCTATTGCTCCTTCTTTGCCAAAGATACCTATTTCTGTGATAAAAGTTTTGATAGATAAGGCATCAGTAATATCTAATTGCCACGCTGGTCTGCGGGTATTTTTATACTTAACAGACCTTTTTTTGAGTGATGCAATAATGCCAAATCTTAATAAAAGATGTTGAATTTGTTTTGCTAGTTTCTCGCTGACTGTTGCATAGCCTAACTGTGATTGACCACTAGTAAGTAGTGCAGCCCATCCATCAGTAGCAAAGAGACGATTGAGGAATAAGGCTATTTGCGATCGCTCTAATTTAAAAACGATGTTTGGGATAGTTTTAGAATGAGCATCTTTGCCCCATAAACCTAATTCTTCTAACCAAAGTGTGAGCGAATTCTTCCGAGATTTGCTCATACAAGCAAATCCATGAGATACAAACTCTTCTAAATCTAATTGTAAAATTTCGCATAATAGCTCAAAAGTTTCTAAAGTTGGTACACACTTTCCTTGCTTCCAAGCGCAAAGTAAAGTAGGACTGACTCCAACTAATTGGCTTATTTCTTTTACTGTCAATGACTGCGATTGAATCGCTAGTTTAAAACTTTCAGCAAAAATCTGTCTTTGAATCGCAATAAATTCCAAGTTTCCACGTACACAAAGTGATGGTGTGCGTGTTTCTTGAGAATCATGAGTGCGAATTTTTAAACCAACAAAATCAGCAACAGCTTGAGAAAATTCTGCTTGCAATAACGGATTACTATTTGTAAATCGTGGAGTGCAATTAGTTAAGCCACCATCACCAATTAAGTATGCTAATAACTTTACTTCGCACTCACGGATGGTTTTTGTACCAAATACATTTATTTTTCGCGGAACCGCAATCTTATCGCCAACTGTCAGATTTTCTAATTTTTCCCAGCCTTTAATAGTCAAATATGGGTGAGTGATTGTAGTTTCAATAGACCTACCTAAGCGAGTTGTTACTCGAAAAACTGGTTTGATACCATCATCGACAAATGCACAGGGTTGAGTAAAGGTAAATTTCCAGTCGTTATTTAGTGTCAATAATGAGCCACTTGTGTTGAGCATCTCGGCTCCGCTCGATGGAACCGGAGTCGAAACATGACGTTGTTTATATAATTCTTCAATTGTGGTAATTTTTCCATCTGCCAAAACTATTTCTGAATCATGGCTGAGGCATTTTCCCATCGATGGTCTACCAGCGATAATAATCAAATCAGAACGCTGAAAGCCGCTGGTCATGGCATCTAAATCGTAAAATCCGCAGGGAATTCCAGGTAAGGCAATACCTTGGTTTCTATCTTCAATATCTTGGAAATTATTAATTAGAGTATCAGAAATGTGAACTAAACCCGATTGGGGACGCTCTTGAGTAACGCCAAAAACTTTCTGTTCTGCCTGATCTAAAACTTGTGGTAACTCGGTTTCTGTCTCGTAACCAAGATGTACAATTTCATTGCCAGCTTTAATTAACTGTCGCCGCAGGTATTTTTCCATGACTAACCCTGCTAAGGCGTCGATGTTAACTGCTGACACTGTACGGTCTACCAGAGTTGCTAATTTATTTCTACCACCAATGCGGGCTAGCATTTCATGGTCGG
The DNA here is from genome assembly GCF_036917375.1 of Nostoc sp. Classification (GTDB taxonomy): domain Bacteria; phylum Cyanobacteriota; class Cyanobacteriia; order Cyanobacteriales; family Nostocaceae; genus Nostoc. The sequence goes on along the minus strand of NZ_JBALDN010000083.1, from coordinate 12,825 downwards.
TCAGCCAACTTGTCACAGAGAGTAAGTCTGTGGGTTTACCTTGGGCGTGGAGCCTCACAGCAGCTTGATAAATATCTTTGTGAGCGCTAATGTAAAAAGCTTCGGGAAGGAGGCGATCGCTAACTCGACTAATCGCTTCTGGATCTAGCAAAATACCCCCCAAAATCGCTTCTTCCGCCTCAATATTTTGTGGTGGGAGGCGTAGTTTACCGCCGTAGGTATCGCTACCATCGCCTTGAAAACTCAATTCTTCAGCCATAAACGATTTTAGTTAGATTTTGCTAGAGACGCGATTAATCGCGTCTGTGTAGGATTAGAGACGCGATTAATCGCGTCTGTACAGGAGTTAGAAGTTATTTACTTTTACTATCCCTTGCTCCTCGATCCTCATCCCTACATCTTTGCGTCCCTTTGTCCTTCTCCTGAGTTAGCTAGCGACTACTTGAATATCGACTCGTGCCGCTACTTCCGAATGCAGCTTAATCTCAGCTTGATAAGTACCAAGGTGGTTAATATCGGGGATGGTAATTCCACGCCGATCGATTTCCTGACCGGTGGCTGCCTTAATTGCATCTACAACATCTTGGGTGGTGATAGTACCGAAAATTGCTTCGTTTTCACCAACTGGCTTGGCAATTGTCAAGCTGCCAACTTTTTCTAAAGATTCTTTTTGCTCAAGAGCTTGTTGTCTGAGTTCTAATTGCCGTTGACGCTCTTGCTCGCGACGGCGTTCTACTTGCTTGAGAATACCAGGAGTGGCATTGGTTGCCAATTTCTGGGGAATCAGATAGTTACGAGCGTAGCCAGGAGCTACTTCCACTAAGTCGCCAGATTTTCCCAGCTTGCTGATATCCTGATTTAAAACTAACTGCACGCGTTTCGCCATCGTTTTTCGTTTTTCCGGTAAAATATGATTAATTTGGGTGGGTTTGAGCAGCATAGCTCACTAAAACAGTGCTGTTAGCAGTTTTGAGCCATTGCTGAGTAAATAGTCCTCAATAACGAGTGTTTTTTCAGAACTTAGAACTCCTGAAATGAGTATATTGTCCCAAGTAGCTTTGCCCATACCCTAAAGCTTACAGATCCTAGCGAAAGGAAGGGTGCGATCGCAACTATTAAGGCTAGAAAGTTGGAGGAATGGGAGCAGGGGAGCAGGGAGATGAGGGAGTGAGGGAGTTAGGGGACAAGGGGACAAGGGGATAAACAAAACTCCTAACTCCTAACTCAGCACTCAGCACTCAGCACGGGCTAAACGCCCCGCTACCGCTAACAGCACTCCTAACGCCCAATGCCCAATGCCTAAAAGTTATTTTTCATTTCCCGTATGCGCGCAAAGGTTTGCACTCCATCGCTACCCTTAACGGTTGATTGTAATGATGGTTGATCCCAACGTAAAAAGGGATTGGTTCGCTTCTCTATTCCCAGCAGCGAGGGTATGGTAGCTTCTCCTCGACTACGGTAAGTTTTCACTTCATTGAAGCGTTTTTGCAAGTCGGCATTGTCGCCATCCACAGTTAAAGCAAATTGCAGATTTCCTAAAGTGTATTCGTGGGCACACCAGATACGCGTATCATCTGGTAAAGAGCGCAGTTTACTTAAAGAATCTACCATTTGAGTTGGTGTTCCTTCAAATAAGCGACCGCAACCGCCAGAAAATAAGGTATCGCCGCAAAATAAATCGCCTGTCTCACCAGCTTTTTCGGGGGAGAAGTAGTAAGCGATGTGAGCGCGGGTATGCCCGGGAACAAAAATAACTTCAGCTGTGCGATCTGCAAACTGGACGCGATCGCCTTGTTGTAAAAATACCTGCTGTCCGGGAATTCGCCCGCGATCTTCGACGCCACCGTAGACTGTTACTTCCGGGAAGTGTTTTATTAATTGCTGATTGCCACCTACATGGTCATTGTGGTGGTGTGTGTTGAAAATCGACACCAACTCAACTTTTAACTGTGCAAGTTGCTTTAGTACTGGTTCAGCCTCTGCTGGATCGACAACCGCAGCAATTTGTTTCTGGCGATCCACCAGCAAAAATATGTAGTTATCCGAGAGTGCCTCAAGCCTGATTACTTGCATTACTTAATATCTCCCTTTGAAGTAAATACTTTGGAATTTATCAGCAATCTTAAATATCTCAGAGAGAAAAGGTTGAGAAAGCCCATGAATACTATGATAGTATACACCCGTAATAATACTTAAAATACACCAAGTAACTATAAATTACGATCTGACCATCTCAGTAAAATTTCTCTGGGAGGAAGTGTAAAAGCTAAGTTAGATTTATTCTGTTCTTTTTGTCCTAAATTGTCTTTTTTACTCAAAAACACAAAATCAGCTATCGAAAATTTTTTATTTGTAGATACTAACTATTAATACGGAATCTTATAGATTCACTTTGGGTTATTTATAAAAGATAGATGTTAATAACGACAAATATAGCAATCAATCGTGGTAAAAAAAGATGAGCTTTCCAATTTTTTCTTTGCAGGTTCATAAATGAAGCTAATCCATACAACTAGCTGGTATTTTCCAGATACATCAGCCGGTGCTGAAGTATACTTAGATTCACTACTGCATGGCTTACAAGTACATGGACTCGAAAGTATTGTCGCTGCTCCTAAACAAGGTACAGAGGAAGATGCCTACGAATACAATGGCATCTCAGTTTATCGTTATCCTGTTTTTCCTAACCCCAGCAAGATAGAGGTACACAAACAGCTACCCCACGGCGGCTTTAAAACTTTTGCTAATTGGCTAGAAAACAATCGAGCCGATGTCTATCATCAACATTCTTGGCGATTTGACTGCGGTTTACATCATCTTGCTCTCGCCCGCCAGTTAGGGATGGCTACTGTAGTTACTGTACACATACCTGAGCCTATATGTCTGCGTGGTACGATGATGCGCTGGGGTGAAGAACCTTGCAATGGGTTGATTGACTCTGTTAATTGTAGTCAATGTTTGGGAGTAGCAAAACAAGCAACACCTTGGATGCTCAAGGCTTTTAGTCAAGTTCCCTTGGATGTTGGCATAGCAGCAGAAACAAAATTACTTACCTCTAAAAATTTCAAGCTACGCGTGCTTGGTAAAACTCTTGGTATTCCTACCCTAGTGTCTCAACACAGACGCAATTTGATGCAACTAGCAAAACTAGCCGATCGCATTGTTGTAACGAGTAATTGGCAATACAATGCTTTTGTTGCAAACAAGGTTCCTCCCGAAAAACTTACTGTCTCTCGGCAAGGTGTTGCTAACACTTTCAAACGTGAAGTAACACCAAATAAACTACAAAACTCTACATTAAAAATCGGCTTTTTGGGTCGCTGGCAAGAAACTAAAGGGGTACAAGTTTTAGTAGAAGCGGTACATAGTCTACCGAATGATATACCCGTAGAGTTAATTCTCCATGCTACTCATCCGGGAAAATACGGTGCTGCCAATCGTGAAAAAGTTATGGCGATCGCATCTCGCGATCGCCGGATTCGGATTGCTGAACCACTTTCACGCGAAGCAGTACCAGAGGCATTAGCAGGTTTCGATATACTAGCAATACCGTCGCAGTGGTTAGAAACCGGGCCGATAGTTGCTTTAGAAGCACAAGCTATGGGCATTCCCGTACTAGGTTCAAATTTAGGAGGGATTGCTGAGTTAGTCCGTCACGGCATCGATGGTTGGTTAGTTCCAGCCAAAGATGTCCAAGCATGGGCTGAAGCGATCGCAACTTTAGCCAAAGACGCCGATTTACTAGCTAAATTACGTCAAGGTATTCAGCCAGTACGTACAATGGATACTGTTGCCTCAGAGATGTTGGAACTTTATCATGAAATATTAAATATTCCTCAGAAAAATTTTGTATCTTGATGAATTAGCAACTAATTTATTTAGTGACTCCGACTCCGACAAGACAAATTAAATTAATATTTGCAGCTTTAGCAACTGCTGACAAATACTGGAAAAATTAAATAAAAAAGTATAAAAGTAGTGAGAAAATTTTCTAAAATATCCTTGTTGGTTTCAGATTTATCAAGTGCAGCGATTCTGCGTGCATACTTGATAGCAAAAGCTCTCAATCAGTTAGGATATGAAGTTGAAATTATGGGTTTTTTATTTGGAAATAATTTCTATTTAAATTTACCATCCGAATTCAACGTTTATAACCTACCAGGCAAAGACTTTCCAGAGTTTTTTGGAGAAATCCAAAAATTTTTACCAAAAATCAATGGCGATATAATTTATGCTATCAAACCCCAAATAGCTAGTTTTGGAGTTGGACTATTAAGGAAAATATTCACGAGAAAGCCATTAATTTTAGACATAGATGATTGGGAACTCAGTTGGCATGGCGGTGATAACTGGCATTATCATCCTACACCCAAAGAACTAGCTAGGGACTTATTGAAACCACAGGGCGCACTCAAAAATCCTCATCATACTTTATATGTGAAATGGATGGAAGGTTTGGTAAGTCACGCTGATGCTGTGACAGTGCATACTAAATTTTTGCAGCAGCGTTTTGGTGGTACATTTGTTCCGAATGGCAAAGATGTTTCCTTATTCGATCCCGCTCAATACGATGCTGAGTCCAGTAGGGATCGTTATGGTTTATCTGAATATCGGATTTTAATGTTTCCCGGTGCGCCAAGACCTTATAAAGGTTTAGAAGATGTTCTCATGGCGCTCGATAAACTTAATCAACCAGACTTGAGACTAGTAATTGTAGGTGGTAGTCCTTATGATGATTATGATAAACAACTTCAACAAAAGTGGGGACGTTGGATTATCAAATTACCTAAGTATCCAGCCGACGTTATGCCTGACTTGGTAGCAGCTGCTCACATTGTAGTTGTTCCTCAGCGAGATACTCCAGAAACTCGCGCTCAATTTCCCTTGAAGTTGACAGATGGGATGGCAATGGCTAAACCTGTATTATCAACGCGTGTTGGAGATATTCCCCAACTTTTAGGTGATACTGGTTATTTAGTCGAGCCTGGTTGTCCTGAGCAAATTGCTGAACAAATTCAATTGATTTTTCAGAATTTAGAGTCAGCAAGCCAGAAAGGTATCAAGGCAAGAGAAAGATGTGTGGAACACTATAGCATAGAGGCTATGGCTTCTACGCTCAAGTCAGTAATTGCTCAGTTGTGAATAATATTAATAATTAAGTTAAATTGGCATAAAAATACCCAATGTCTACCAGAAAACTAATACTAAGATTCGCCAAACCCTATCCAGGTTTAATTATCCTAACGATGCTGTTGGGATTTTCTGGTGCTTTATTTAATGGTGTCGGTGTGACTTTAATTGTGCCAGTAATTTTGAAAATTGTCGGACAACCAGTAGATTTAACTGGTTTTCCTCCGATTCTCAAAGCTGTGATGTTCCCATTTGATAATCTTCCCGAAAATTATCGGAATTTGGGAATGGCTGGAACAATTATATTTATAATTTTATTAAAAAATTTATCTAGTTATTTTAGTATTTTAACATCGAGTATTTTCACTAGGAGATTAAATGCGGACATTCGGGAAGCTAGCTTAGAGTTATTGCTAGATATTGATATAGACTATTATTCAAAAACAAAAGTAGGCGATATTATTAATCGCCTTGGTTCGGAAACTGCCCGTACTTCTAGCGCTATTGGCAGTATTATCAATTTAATTATTTTAATAATTACAATTTTAGTTTTCGTTGGTTTATTATTAGCGATTTCTTGGCAGCTAACAATCGCCGCAACAATTTTATTGGGTTTTATAACATTAATCAATCAATACACAATTAGTAGAGCGAAAAAATTTGGTCAGCAACTATCAGAAATGTCTACATCTTATTCCATCAGTGTTTTAGAAACATTGAATGGAATTCGTTTGGTAAAGTCAACCGCTAATGAAGACAGAGAATATCAAAAGATTACTAAATTAATCCGCGATCGCGAGAAAGCAGATTTTCAATCTCAGGTAAACTCACAAGCGATCGGGCCGATAAGTGAGGTAATGGGAGTAGTAGCCTTACTTCTAATTGTATTCTTGAGTAAAGCTTTCTTTGCCAACCAGGTTTCTTTCATTTCTACAGTACTACTGACATATTTATTAGTATTACTGCGACTGCTGCCTTTGGTATCTCAGTTAAATAGTCTTCGTAGTAGCTTTGCTAATAGTGCTACTAGCGTAGAAATAGTGACTGAGTTTTTAAATCGCGATCGCAAGCCGTTTATGAAAAACGGTAATATTATATACACAGAATTAAAAGAAGGAATACGTTTTAATTCACTTACCTTTGCCTACCCTAGTCATGAAAAGTTAGTACTCAAAGATGTAAATTTATTTTTACCCCGTGCGACAACTCTCGCTTTGGTAGGTGGTTCTGGTGCTGGTAAATCCACTTTGGCTGACCTCTTACCCAGATTTTACGATCCGACATCTGGCAGTATCTCCATCGATGGCACAGACCTGCGTGATTTTGATATCAAATCTCTCAGAACACACATGGGAATTGTCAGTCAAGATACATTTCTCTTTAATGACTCCGTGCGAAATAACATTGCTTATGGAAGGCCTGAAGCTACTGAAGATGAAATTATCTCAGCAGCCAAACGAGCAAATGCTTATGAATTTATTGATAAATTACCTCAAGGATTAGACAGCCAAATTGGCGATCGCGGCGTCATGTTATCTGGTGGACAAAGGCAAAGATTAGCGATCGCTCGCGCCCTCCTGCAAAATCCAGAAATTTTGATTTTAGATGAAGCCACCAGCGCTTTAGATACCGTTTCCGAACGCTTAGTACAAGCTGCACTCGACGATCTCAGTCGCGATCGTACAACCCTTGTAATTGCTCACCGCCTTTCCACAGTCCAAAAAGCCGATCAAATTGCCGTATTAGATCAAGGACAGGTGGTAGAAGTGGGAACCCATGAAGAACTTTTACAAAAAGGTGGTTACTACTCACGCCTCTACTCAATGCAATTTGCCGCTCAAACTGAAATTTCCACCAAAACTAATCCCAGCTTTAACCGCATTTCTCACGAACTGCGTACAAGGCTTAATTCAATGATTGGTTTCCTCGGACTATTAGTTGACGATCTAGTAGACAATTCCCAAGAGCGCCAGGAATTAATTGACCAATCATACAACTCAGCTTTAAGAGTTCTCAACGCCATCGATCTCTTCAGCGATGTAGTTAACTTGAAAATTAACTGGCAGTTATCGTCAGATATAGACCAAAATCAAGATGAACATAACCAGTATCAAAGCTTTAGTCATATCTCAGATGAGTTTCGCACGCGTCTCTATCCTCTGATTAGCTCTCTGCACTTGCTAGCCGATAAATTAGAATCCGAACCCCAAAAACAAAATCTATTAATTGCAGAATCTTATCAATCTGCTATTTACCTATTAGATATATTAAAAGTTTTTGAAAATAAAATTTAATTTTAGTTAATGTCAGGAACAAAAATACTTATACCACAATCTTTAAAAACCTATCATCTCCAAAAAAAATGATAAATTATTCCAAGAAAAATCAATATATTTTTTACACCGGAGAGCTATCATTCAAGCCGGACACAGCACACGAAATTCATGATGTTCTTTGTGCCAACGCCGCAGCTAACTTAGGCTACTCCTCAGTTTTAATTTATCAAGATAAAAAAAATTCTTCTGTTAATTTACTATCGTTAATTTATCCCTATCAACCCAAAAAACCCGACAAAGAATTTATAGAATTTTACGATGTTCAAGAAAAGCTCAAAATTGCGGCATTGCCAATGCCTTGGCCTATCGATCGAATCGGTGGCAAATTTACTAACTCCAGTACAGTAGTAACCAAATATTATTTACCAATTCATATCCTACCTCATACTAAAGTTGTCCATACGCGAGATTGGAACTTTGTGAAAGCCGCAGTCAAAAATAAGGTTCCGACAATTTATGAACGTCACTACTTTCAAGACCGAAAATTTGAGCAAGAAATTGTCCACAGTCCCTATTTTAAAATAGCCATAACTCAGTCAGAACCCATCCGGCAAAGTCTAATAGAAAATGGAATGCCACCGGAAAAAGTAGTTTGGCTACATAACGGATTCAATCAATCATTTTCAATCAGACAGCCCCAAGAAGCCGAAAATTGGCGGCAAGAATTGCTTGGAAATGGACGGAAGCATTTAGTTGTCTATTCAGGCGCTTTGTATCCTTTCAAAGGAGTCGATCTCTTAATTGATTCTGCTAAAGAATTACCAGAAATTCAGTTTATCATCACAGGAGGAACAGAAGCACAAGTACAAGCATATCAACAAATAGCCAGAGAGAAAAATGTCGAAAACGTTAAATTCTTAGGCTGGATACTTCCACGAGAACGATTAGTCAGCTTATTTCAAGCAGCTGATATTTTGGTTCATCCTCACTGCGCTGGAAAATCAGCAGATTTCACGAATCCAGTTAAATTTTTTCAGTACATGGCTGCTGGCACTCCTATAGTTGCAACTGAGATTCCACCTTTAATGGAATTCAAAACATCACCTTTGATTGCCAGTTGGTGTATACCAGATAACCCGCAGAAACTTGCCCAATCTATTCAACATACTTTAGAAACTTATCCCAGAAAAATAGAGGGTTACGCAGCTAGTATAGATTTTGCCCAGCAATTTTCTTGGGAGAATAGAATTACCAAAATATTAAGCTACGTAGAAGAAGCTCAACGTCCACCAACTTTAGGGTAACAGTACAAAAATAACCGAATAAATACGATTTATGACTATTAAAACTGTTGGCATGATTAGCAGCTATTCAGGTCTGGCTAAAAACAAAGATTGGCTATGGCAACAAACTCCGCACTATTTTGGTGTTTGGAAGAATATGCAAATGTTGAAAATGGCACAAAAGCCAGATTTTATGTTGCTATATCAATTTGATTTTCCCCAAGCACCGCCACAAAAATCTTGGTTAGATAGTTTTCGCAAACAGCAGCAAAAACCAGTAGTAAATGTTGAATCTCTACTGCGTGGTGTTGACAAAGAGCGGATTATTTATTTGCTCAGAGAACCGCCTTTAGATGAGGTTGTAAAAATAACTAATCATAATTATCAAGAAGCCCAGAAGTATTGCGGCTACGTTTCTGGCCCCGATGATTTTGCTCCCATTCCTGACTATATGCCTGCTATTTGGTATCACTCAAATTCATTTCAAGATTTAAATGAAATGCCACCGCCTCCAAAAGTTGCCCCATGTAGTTGGATTACGTCGGGAATTAGCCGCACAGCCAACCATCGCCAGCGTTTAGATTTTTTACAATCTTTACAATCTAGTGGCATGAAATTTGATTTGTATGGGCGTAACTTACCAGAATGGGCGAACAGTTCGGGAGAACTAGGTAACAAATGGTATGGCATGGCACCATACTATTACAATTTGGCAATTGAAAACTATGCTGATAATAATTGGTATGTGAGTGAGAAACTTTGGGATAGTTTACTTGCTTGGTGTTTACCAATTTACTATGGCGGCCCGGCTGCTGATAAATTATTGCCACCGGGTAGTTTTTTGCGGTTGCCCAGTTTAGATGAAAAAGGCATTGCGTACATCCAAGAAGTGACAGCTACACCTGATGCTTGGTATGCTGCCAAAGATGCGATCGCAGAAGCACGTCAAATCATTTTACACAAATTAAACCTGCTTAATTGGTTATCAAACTTTGTCGATCAACACTCATAAATTATGAATGGTATTTGTACCCTTGGCAATGATTATGTTTTCGATCAACTGGTGGCTTTGCTCAACAGTATTGATGTTATCTTAGGCCCAGAAACTCCTGTTTGTATCTATCCTTTTGACGATCGGACGCAACGGATTGCTGACGAAATAGCTAAACGCCCGAATGTATTTCTTTACGACGACCAAGAATCAATCAACCGCTGGGATCAATTTATGCTAGCAGCAGCCCCAGAACGATTGAATCGGAGTAAATCCCGTCTTTATGGTGCTCACCGTCGTTTTTGCGCTTTTGATGGCCCATTCGAGAAGTTTATCTATTTAGACGCAGACACCTTGGTAATGAAGTCACTTGCAGCAGTGTTTGAAAAGCTAGATAGTTATGATTTTGTGGTCTACGATTTTCAATTTACAGATGTTAGTAAAATATATAATGTCAATTCTCCCAAATTACTAAAAGTTTTTGAGCAAAAACGCATTGATTCTGAAATATTTTGTTCAGGCTTTTATGGAGCAAAACAAGGACTATTTGACTCAGAAAAAAGAGATTGGCTAATATCACATTTACAAAATGGCGAGTCAGAAATTTTGTATGGTGGTGCTGGCGAACAACCATTAATCAACTACATGGTAATGAGGTCTAATCTTCCTATTTATAACTTTGCTCGCCAATTGCCAGATAATGAGAAAACAGGATGTTCTGCTAGCTCTAAACACTTCGAAGAACGAGAACATCTTCTTTACGATCGCGGTAATCAACTAACTTATCTCCATTATATTGGGATTCCTCCTAATATTAATCAAGCAGTCTGTGCGGGAGAAAATATTGAGTTTCCCTATCGAGATTTATTTCTCTATTATCGTTACTTACACGAACCAGAAAAGCGTCCAGTATTTACCAGTCCTCCTAAAAATTATAATGACGCTCCACCAGTGCCAAATTTACTTACCAGAGCTTTGCAAAAACTTAAGTTAATTAACCAAGGATAATTTATGAGTAGGGGCATTTATATAGTTGCTAATGACCGCGTTATCGATAATGCTATTGCTCTCCTTAATAGCATTCGTTACTATGACCCAGAAGTTAGCATTTATCTCATACCTTTTAACGAAAATTATCACAAGGTAGCAGAACAGCTTGCTACCTTACACAACGTCCAAATTTTCCCAGACTTAGAACTTATTGATAGCTTTACTAAACGCATCGGAGAAATTTTTGACCGAGATTTTCTCGCCTTACCTAATAAAATGCGTAAACTGGTGGCGTGGTTTGGGCCTTTAGATGAATTTATTTATATTGATACAGATATTGTCGTTTTTGAAAAAATTGCCGACAATTTAGACAAACTTTCAGAAGTCGATTTCTTCTGCTGTGATTACCATCATGCTAATGAAAAGCTGCGAAATATATTTTCCCCATTTGTGAAAGAACAGCAAATTTTTTCTGACGCCCAACTTCAAGATGTTTTCAACAGCGGTTTTTGGGCTTCCAGAAAAGGAGTTATTACCGAACAACAAATGGATGAAGCTTTACGCGAGTGTGCAGCACATCGCGAATATTTCGATTTTTCGGAAGGAGTTACAGACCAACCAATTTTAAATTATCTTGTTCTCAAACTAATTTCTAAACGTGGAAATCTCGTTAAAATTCCTGGGGGAGGGCCTGGTAGTTGGGCCGGTTCGCGAAATTTCCAACAGCAAGATTACGCCCTGTATGACCGAGGACAACGACTCAAATATCTCCACTGGGCTGGTACGCGGATGAAAACTGGTAGTCCCTATTGGCAATTGTGGGAACACTATCGTTATCTGCATGAGGGTAAATTTGCCTTCATTCCCAAACTGACTCGCCGTTTATTTCCCTTTGTTTCTGCGCGTACTTAATATTAGGAGTATCTCAATGATAGATGGTATTTATATCCTAGCCAATGATGTTGTCTATGACCAATTAGTGGCGTTGCTCAACAGTATAGAGGCTAATGCTGGTAGAAAATTTCCTATTTGTATAATTCCATATAATGACCAGTTAGAGAAAGTAAAGGTAGAGATTGCATCAAGAGATAATGTGACGCTATTTGAGGACTCTGTATCTATAGCTTACTGGGATAACTTTGCAACCCAGGTCTGGCAAAATCATTCAAGGGCACAAAAAACTTGGCGAAAATGGGGGCTTCCAGAACTTTATCGTCTACCAATGCATCGTAAGCTTTGTGGTTTAGATGGTCCCTTTGATAAATTTATTTATTTTGATGCAGATACGCTCCTTATGGGGCCTATAGACTATATATATGAAAAATTAGATAAATATGATTGGGTAACAAATGATTTTCAATATAAATCTGAATTGAAATATATTTTTGATGGTTCACCAGAACTTATACAGCAAATTTTTGATCAAGAAAAATTGCATTCTCATATATTTTGTGCCGGTTGGTTTGCAACTAAAAAAGATATTTTTTCTCAAGCTACATTAGCAAACCTACTCGAAAAATTACAGGTTAGTGAAGCTGATGTCATGGCTCTTGGAGGTCCTGACCAATCTTTATTTAACTACATGGTATTGAGAAGTGGAATTTCCTATTATAACTTTGCTTATCATGACTGCGAACAGGCAACTGGCAACCATTGGAGTTCTCAATTTGATGTGGTAGATAACATCCTTTACGACCAAGGACGGCGCCTGACATATCTGCACTATATGAGTATAACTTCACCACACTTTACTCAACTTTGCGCTGGTGAAGATGTCGATATTCCATATCGAGATATATTTTTGCATTATAGATATTTAAACTCACCAGAACAAAGACCCAAAAGCTTTAGGCGTCAGAGTCCGCTAATGCGTTTGCAAAAGACTACTACAAGTTTTTTCAATCGAAAAGTCAACAATATTAAGCTTAACTATCGTAATTTAAAGGATAAAATGACTAAGTAATTAAGCAAAAGTGGACTAAAATGCTGTTTAATTTTTAGCTTATCTATTGCCAATTTATCGGTAATAAAGGTAATTTGAACACAATTAAATATTGGAATGATTACTGGAGTTTAGACTAAATCGTCGAAATCAAAGAAAAAAGAGGAGGTCTGATTGAACACAGGCCCACTTTTGACAGAAGGTGAGAGAAGA
>NZ_JBALDN010000082.1:0-4308 GCF_036917375.1 Nostoc sp. | reverse complement strand
GCTGCAACCAAAACCTTCAGTGGCACTCCCTTAAATGCAAACGTGGGTAGCCTCAACATTAAAGTTATCGCCACAGATACTGCTCTTGCCCAAGCGAATGATGTTTTTGTACTCACCGTTCAAAACGTCAACGATCCGCCAGAGGTAGGGAATGAAATTGCTAACCAACAAGCAACAGAAGACACGGTTTTTAATTTCACTTTTTCAGAAGACACCTTCATTGATATCGATGCTGGCGATAATCTTACCTATACTGCAACCTTGGAAAACGGCAACGCTCTGCCGAGTTGGTTGAGCTTTAATGCTAATACTAAAACCTTCAGTGGCACTCCTTTAAATGCAGACGTTGGTAGCCTCAACATTAAAGTTACTGCCACAGATACGGCTCTTGCTCAAGTCAGTGATGTGTTTGTACTCACTGTTAAAAACGCCAATGATGCACCAGAGGTGATGAACGAAATTGCAAACCAAGAAGCAATAGAAGACACGGTTTTCAATTTCACTTTGTCAGAAGATACCTTCATTGATGTCGATGCTGGTGATAGTCTCACTTATACTGCCACTCTTGAAAACGGGGATCTTCTACCCAGTTGGTTGAGTTTTAATGCTGCTACCAAAACCTTTAATGGCACTCCCTTAAATGCGGACGTGAGTAACCTCAACATTAAAGTTACTGCTAGGGATATTTTTGGGGTTGAAGTCAGTGATGATTTTGCACTCACTGTTAAGAACGTTAACGATGCACCAGAGTTAGTTGAGGCGATCGCTAATCGAAAGGTAGTCATAAATACGCAGTTTAATTTCACTATCCCAGAAAATACTTTCATTGATATCGATGCTGGCGATAGCCTCACCTACACTGCTACTCTCGAAAACGGCGATCCACTGCCCAGTTGGCTAACTTTTAATTCTGCTACCCGAAATTTTAGTGGTACTCCGACGATGGAGAATTTGGGTAATCAGAATATCAAAGTCACTGTCAAGGATATTTCTGGGGATGAAGTCAGTGATGTGTTTGTATTGACAGTTGCTAAGTTCAATAGTGTACCAATTGTAGATCGGGCGATCGCTGACCAAAAGGCCACAGCAAAAACTACCTTCAACTTCACCATTCCTGAAAATACTTTTAGCGATGTCGATATTGAAGATACCCTGACTTACTCTGCTACCTTAGACAATGGCGATCCACTACCTAGTTGGTTAAGCTTCAATGCTAACGAGCTTACCTTCAGCGGCACTCCTACGAATGATAATGTGGGTAGCTTGAACATAAAAGTCACCGCCACAGATCCGGCTCTTGCTGAAATTAGTGATATATTTGCACTCACAATTGCTAAAGCTAACAATCCACCAATTGTAGATCGGGCGATCGCTGACCAAAAAGTTACGGCAGAAACTACCTTTAACTTCACTATCCCTGAAAACACCTTTAGCGATGTAGATATTGAAGATACCCTAACCTACACTGCTACTCTCGAAAACGGCGACCTACTACCCAGCTGGTTAAGCTTCGATCCTAATAAGCGTACTTTCAGCGGCATTCCGACGAATAATAACTTGGGTAGCTCGAACATCAAAGTTACCGCCAAAGATTCGGTTGGGGCTGAAGTCAGTGATGTGTTTGCACTCACCGTTGCTCAAGGAATTACTGCTGAAACTGAATCAATCAGCCTACTCACAAGAATTACAGGTGATATCTTTACGATCAAAAATCAAGTTAATGGGGAAAAAGCCAAACTCTCAGTCAAGATTAAAAGCAACACCTCTGAAGAAGTCAATGAACTGGGTGTATTTGTCGTTGATGATGCAGAAGGTAGGATTAATGGCGTAGCCCCTGGTGCTGCAAATTACACCGAACTAGCTCTCCAACGAGCAACGGTGCTTCTTTCATCTCTTGCCAAACTACCCAATGGTTTTAATCCCACTGACCTCAGCAGGTTACTGGAGTTCAACTCTGAGAGCAACCTCAGATTTTATTTAATCCGTAGCAGCACTACTCAGGCGGTGCTATCTGGACAAACCCCTTTTTCTCAGGTGCTTTTTTCCTCGGATACGAATGTGGACGATACAGGATTCTCTCTCAACTTCCAGAATTTGGTTGTCAAGATTGCAGCAACAGAGCAAGATCCACCTCTAGGTACTGGTCTTCAAGGAAAATATGAACCCGAACTAATTGATTTACGGGATGTAAAACAATTGGTGAAAGCCGAATTTGTAGTTCATAGAGAAGCAGCTTTTAACAACTTTGTCGGCTTTTATCAGATAACTGATGAGAATGGTGGCATCGATACCAATGGCGATGGTACGGCAGATGTGCTGGTTGGACAGGCGGGTTATACTCAAGCTGCGATTAGTCACCGTGTCGCTGGTATGGATTTGAGTGTGGCTAACCAAGGTACAGCAAGTTTTACAGGCACTTTCCAACCTGGTGCTATTTTCGTCCCATTTATCATTGTTGATGGCGGGGCTGATGCAATTCTTGATAGCAATCCCAATAACGATCCGGCGGTTTACTTTTCCTTCTTGGGCGCTAACACTGACAAAGCAGCTCATATTCGCCTGTTAGGGAATAACGCTTTTGGCTTTGAGGATTTGGCAAATGGCGGCGATCGAGATTACAACGATTTGATTGTCCGAGTTAATTTGAGTATCGCCTAGTCTGAAGTGACTCGGTATAGGTGTAATATAGCCTGTAAGCTTTATTGAGCAAAAAATACAGGCTTTTTTATGAAAAAGTCAAATACGAGTCATAAAGAGCGATCGCATCACCGATGTTTTAGTGAATCTGTCATTTGCCAGAAGATGCGATCGCAGCAAAGTATTACAGTGATTCAAACCAATATGTGAGAGTATATTTATTCACTTACCCGGAGACATAATTATGGTTTTTGCTGGCAAACGGCCAAATAATTTAGGTATTAGCAACGGTAAATTAGCATCTTGCCCTAATACCCCTAACTGCGTTTCTAGTCAGAGTACAGATGCATCTCACCAAATTGCACCACTGACTTTTACATCTACTCCAGAAGAAGCGATTACTAATCTTAAACAGATTATTGAGTCTTTACCAAGAACCAAAATCATTACCGAAAGTCAAGATTATTTATATGCAGAATTTAAAAGTGCTTTACTGGGATTTGTGGATGATGTAGAATTCTATCTAGACCGGAATGCAAATGTTATCCACGTGCGTTCAGCTTCACGTTTAGGTCAGAGCGATTTGGGTGTTAATCGCCAACGAATAGAGACGATTAGAGCTAAGTTCAAATAATTTTTAATTGAACTAAAAACTGGAGTTAAAGACTGGGAAGATAAAGAAGTAGTTGGACAAAATTAATTACACAATGTCATTACGAGTGAGACATTCGCAAAGTATTGGATTGATTCACTGAGTTTGTAATGGTTGTAATATTTTGTCCATCTACTTATGTGGATTTAGACCCTAATAAAATCTGGAATGACGATTGTGTAATGTAGTGTAATGTTTCACCGAAAATGATGAATTACAAATTAGTTAAACTCTGCGATCGCAAAATTTGTGAAACTTAATTTATTTAAAAACTTTGACTCTCGACCCCGATTAATCATTGCTATCGGACTCGCTGTATTAGTTTTACTAATCCTGCCGCATTCTCTGCACTTACCTACTCGCATTCTCTGCGCTTGGAACTTTGGTATTGACTTTTTCTTAGCGATAACGTGGTGGAAAATGATCGAGGCTAACCCAGAAAAAATTCGCCGTTATGCTGAGAGTGAATATGAAGGACATTTAGCTATATTTATGCTTGTGATTGCTGCTGCTTGTGCCAGTGTTTTAGCTATTGGGTTTTTACTAACTGATAAAAAAGGATTGTCAATAATTCTGCTTACCCTACATGTCATACTTTCAATTATGACCATTGTTGGTTCCTGGTTATTAGTGCATACGATGTTTGCAGTACAATATGCGCACAGCTATTACAAATATATTAATCGTAATCATAGTCAAGAAATCACTGGAGGTTTAGATTTTCCTCATAACGACTATCCAGACTACTGGGAATTTTTATATTATTCATTTGTTGTCGGCATGACCAGTCAAGTTTCAGATGTGCAGACAACATCACCCGACATGAGACGCTTGACTCTGTTACATGGCATATTATCCTTCTTTTTCAATACCACCATTTTAGCTATGAGTATTAATATTATTGCATCCCTGATTTAAAAATTGTTGGTTCTTCAGTACTTGTTATGCTTAACTAATAGTTGGTATACCAATTTAACAAGCATCTAACTCGAAAATTTTCAAAATTTCTAAATCCATAC
>NZ_JBALDN010000081.1:0-13863 GCF_036917375.1 Nostoc sp. | reverse complement strand
TCTATGGGATTGGTTAAAGCTGTTCGTCAGCGACACCGACGCAACGCCTCAAGGTCGCTTGACATTTGGGCATCTGCTTTAACTTGACACCAATGAAACCCCACAGCAGCAGTCATTGCCGAAGTGGATACTCTGATATTCCAGGACAATAGTGGTTTCACTGCCAAAAATTTGCTTCTCACCCAGAATGGCACAAGTTTGTCAATCAGCTTTCAAGGGTATGGTGATACCAGATTTATCCTGGAAAACTTTACCTTAGAAAACCTGGATAACCTCACCAAATCTACTGGAGGCACTGTAGATTTGGGCAATATTCTGTTTTATGGGCAAACTACCATCACCGACAGCTTTGATGTCTTCGATGCCAACTCCACCCAAAGCACTGTCTTTAAAAAAAATACAGTCACCTTTCTAAATGACCTCGACAACAATATTAGTGGATTTGACAATTCAAATGATGTCATCAATGGTCAAGGGGGTGATGACATTATTGAAGGCTTAAGTGGCAATGACTTGCTACGTGGTGGCGATGGCAATGATACTCTCAACGGTGGCGATGGTAATGATACTCTCAATGATCGTATCGGCAATAACACCTTCAATGGCGGCAATGGCGATGATTCTTTAAATTTCGACTCCCTATCTACGTTAGTGACTCAAACAGTAGACGGGGGAACAGGTAACGACAGCTTGTCTTTGAGTTATAGCAGTGCTACCACCGGAATTACTTCGACTTTCGATGCGGCTACTAACATTGGAGTAATTTCTTCGACGGCGGACACAACAGTGTTTAGCTACAAGAATATCGAACAATTAAATATCACAGGTACAAACTACGATGATTATCTTCTGGGAAGCAATGGTAATGATACGCTCCGCTCAGGCAATGGTAACGATACAATAGATGGCGGCGTCGGTGACGATATCTTGGATATTAGTCTTTCAACAGGAAATCACCTCCTCAATGGAGGCGATGGCAATGATTTTTTACGCGCCTGGAGTTACTTTTACGACGAATTCGGAAATTATGTTGTGGGTAGCACCTCTGGCAATAACACCCTCAACGGTGGTGCTGGTAACGATACATTGGATATTTACGGTTCAACAGACAATTATCTATTAGATGGGGGCGATGGTAATGATTTTCTCAATATCCATTATTACACCACCTCTGGTAATAACACCCTCAACGGTGGTGTTGGTAACGATACATTGGATGTTGGCAGTTCAATAGGCAATAATCTGCTTAATGGTGGCGATGGTAATGATTCCCTGATCGGCTCTTCTGACTCAGATAATAACACCCTCGAAGGTGGCAATGGTGATGATACCCTCAGAAGTGATTATGGCGATGCTATCCTCTTCGGTGGCAACAGTAATGATTGGCTTTTTGGAGAAGGTGGTACTGATACCTTTGCTTTCAATAGTTTCGATGAAGGTCTCGATCTGATACGTGACTTCGGTGCGATTAATAAACCGAATGAAATAATTCAAGTCTCGGCTGCTGGTTTTGGTGGTGGTTTATCAGCAGGTGTACTTCAGGCAAGTCAGTTTACACTTGGAGAATCTGCAACCACTACTAGCCAGCGATTTATTTATAACTCCACTACAGGTGCATTGTTCTTTGACCAGGATGGTAGTACAGGCGCATTTACTCAGATACAATTTGCCGGATTATCTGCTGGGTTGTCACTAACAAACAACAATTTTGTGGTTGTTTAATCGCTCATCCTTCATGTAATGCGATGTCTGGCGACAAGCCGCTTCTCTACGTTCGCGCAGCGTCTGTCTGCGACACGCTGCGCGAACGCGTCTACGCCAATATCTAAAATGTTAGCCAATTATGGATACTGTAATTACACCAGAAAGAATCGAGTTACCACCTGGCGCAGTGTTGAAGCTTTTGGGAGATTGGAAAGACTATCAAGTATTGAGTCAGCAACTAGGCGATCGCTCCTCACCTCGCATTAAATATCGGCCTGGAGAAATTTTACTGATGGCACCGCTACCAGAACATGGAAGAGATGCCAGTTTGCTGGCATTGATAGTAATAGCTATACTTGACCATTTAAACTGCATATACGAGTCATTTACGCCCATCACCATGAGCTTGCCAGAAGTTAGTGGCATAGAGCCAGACTTTTGCTTTTACATTGAAAATTGCAGAGCATTCGTAGGCAAAAAAAGAATTGATTGGGAGTCAGATCCACCACCAGATTTAGCAATTGAAAAAGAAATCTAGTTCCCTCCCCTTTATAAGGGGAGGGTTAGGGTGGGGTAAAGCCTATACTTAATTACGAATTATTTTAATCCCTTCGATTTGCGGAACTCCTGGACAACATCTTTAACATTACGTAATTCTCCCTCAACTAAATAGTTTAATTGCCGCATTTCATCTGCCGAAATCTTTCCAGCCAGGGAAGCGATCGCTGTTCTTAATTCGGGATATTTTTTTAAAGTTTCTTGCCGAACAATTGGTGCAGCTTCATAAGGAGGAAAATATTTTTTGTCATCCTTTAGCACCACTACATTCAAGCGGGAAATCTGCCCATCTGTGGAACTACCCGCCACCATATCTACTTGTTTTTGAATCAGAGCACGATATACTAAACCCAAATCCATAATTTGGGGAGGTTTAGCAAAAAGTAACCCGTAGGTTTTAGCTAATCCTGGAAAACCATCTTCCCTTTCCAAAAATTCATAGCCAAAACCTCCACGCCACTGAGGCGTATATTGAGAAGCTTGGGAGAGAGTTTGAATATTGTTACGCTTGGCATCTTCACCCCGGATAATCATCGCAAAAGTGTTTTCAAAACCCAAAGTTGGCATCACTTCCAAATTAAATTGCTCGGCATAAATTTGTTTTAACTTCTGATAAACTTCTTTATGGTCATTAATTGCTTTTTGCTTTAAAATCCCAGTAAAAGATGTGCCGGTGTACTCAATATATGCATCAATTTTTCCAGAAGTAATAGCACTATGACAGATGAAAGAACCACCCAAACGGAAACGACGAGCTACTTTTAAATTAGTTGTCGCCTCAATTTGCTGTGCTAATAGTTCACCTAAAATATCTTGTTCGGTAAAATCTTTGGAAGCAACAACTATATTACCATCGCTACTACTATTTAAATTCGGCGTGCAGGCAGTGATTGCCAATAACAAGGCAAAACTTAAAAAGCAAAGTGTGAAAAATCTCTTCATTAATTTTTAATTTTTAATTTATTCTCTATCCAGCCAATTACAAAGTCAGCCAATAATGCAATTACTGCCGCCGGAACTGCACCAGCTAAAATTAACTGATCGTTCACTACTGATATACCGCGAAAAATAAATACTCCCAAACCACCAGCCCCAATTGCGGCAGCAATAGTTGCAATACCTATGGCAATTACTGTTGCGACTCGCACACCTGCCAAAATTACTCCCATCGCCAAGGGAATCTCAACTTGCAATAACAATTGTCTATCTGTCATTCCCATGCCTCTCCCAGCTTCTCGAATAGCTGGATCGATGCTAGTTATACCTGTGTAAGTGTTACGAATTATCGGCAGCAAAGAATATACAGTCAGGGCAACAATTGCTGGTACTGCACCAATGCCGCCAATTATGGGAATAGGAATGAGTAAGCCAAAAAGCGCCAAACTAGGAATAGTTTGGAAAATATTCGCTATGCCAAGAATTGGCTGACGGAGATAAGTTTTACGTGTAATTAAAATACCTAATGGAATGCCTACAAGGATGGCAATTCCAATTGCGATGCCTACTAGAAATAAGTGTTCTAGAGTATGCTGAAGAATTTCTGGGGCATACTTAACCAGGAAGAAATTTTTCATAAAGTATCTTGCAGAGAACGCAGACATTGGAGAAAGGCGAGGCTTTCCGGGTGTTGCGATCGCATAAATTCATCTCTCGTCCCCAATACTACCAATTCTCCGCCAGACATTAAACCAATTCTCGATGCCAACACAAAGGCTTCTTGAATGTCGTGGGTGACAAACACAACTGTTTTGCCTAACTCTTGCTGCAAATGCCGAAACTCTTGTTGCAGTTCGAGGCGCGTAATTGGATCGAGTGCGCCAAAGGGTTCATCCATCAACAACACTGGCGGATCTGCTGCTAAAGCCCTGGCTACACCAACTCTTTGCCTTTGTCCTCCCGAAAGTTCGTGCGGATAACGTGTGGCGAATTGTGCTGGTTCTAAGCCTATCAATTGCAACAATTCATAAACCCGCGTTTTTATTTGTTTTGGTTGCCAACCTTCTAAAGCCGGGACTAAACCCACATTGCGTTCGACAGTGAAATGGGGAAATAAACCAATTTCTTGAATGACGTAACCAATTTTTCGCCGCAGTTTAATTTCATCCCATTGAGTTGTGGAAATGCCATCAAATAAAACTTCGCCTTGTGTAGGTGTAAATAGGCGATTAATTAACTTCATTGTCGTGGTTTTACCGCTACCACTGCGCCCAAGTAATACCAGTGCTTCTCCTTGACGAATGGTGAAGTTGAGATTTGACACCAATGGGCGATGATTGCGGCTAAAAGTGACATCGCGGAATTCGATGGCGATTTGGTTATTTTGCGGCATGAGTGGCTTTTGGGGGACGCTAGCTATTAGAACTCTTACAAAAGTGCTTTTTGCACTCTCGTGGGAAAAGGTTAAAGGGGAAGGGGAAAATACAAAACCTTTACCCTTTTCCCGACTTTTGCAAGAAGTCTATTGTATTATGTGCTGATTTTGCTAGTGTGCTAACGCCCATTTGCTTTTCCTAAAATTAGTCTGAGTGGCGATCTTCTCCAAAGTAGGGAGTACCTAAAGCTTTTGGGGGTGTAGATTTCCCCACCAATCCTATTAATGCTAATAAAGCGATCGCATAAGGTAGCATGACTAAAAATTGGTAAGGAATATTTACCCCTAATGCCTGAATTCGTAGTTGTAAAGCTTCTGTAGCCCCAAACAGCAAACAAGCCAAAGCACTACCTATAGGATGCCATCTACCAAAAATTAATGCTGCGATCGCAATAAATCCTTTACCAGCACTCATCCCCTCGGCAAAAAATCTTACTTGTACCAGAGTTAAATAAGCACCTCCTAAACTCGCAAGAGTGCCACTAATTACCACAGCTATATAACGAACAAATGGTACTGAAATTCCAGCCGTGTCAGCAGCTTTCGGAGATTCACCTACTGCCCTTAATGTCAATCCAAAGCTAGTTTTAAATAAAATGTATGTAGTTAAAATAACTAAGACAAATAATAAATATACTAAAAAATCTTGCTGAAATAGTAGCGGCCCGATCGCGGGAATATTGGCTAAACCAGGAATTATAATTGTCCCAATTCCAGGTAATTGCTGTGTACTACTGCCACTAAACACTAACCGAGCTAAAAATGATGTTAATCCAGCTGCGACAAGATTAATTGCTAGCCCAGATACCAATTGATCGACACGCAAAGTTACACATAAAAAAGCATGGAGTAATCCGACTAATCCCCCAGCAATTAAGGAAGCGAGGATACCAAGCCAGGGATTGCCTGTGTAGAAGGTGGCAGCAGCACTGGTAAAAGCACCAGTAAGCAACATCCCTTCTAAGGCGATATTTAACACCCCCGATCGTTCCGAGTACAATCCTCCAAGGGCTGCAAATGCTAAGGGGACGGCTAGACGTAAGGTAGCTGTTAAGTAATCGGAGAAGAAGTTGAGATTATTCATAGAGTTATTTTTAAACGCAGAGGAACGCATGAGGGAAGCGCAAAGTATCGCAGAGTTTTCTTTGTGTTCCTCTGCGTTAAACCTTCGCGTCCCTCTGCGTTTTTACTCTTATTTCTCTTTCGACTGCGAGACTGATAGCAATAAATAACACCATAAACCCCTGAATCGCGTAAACCACAGTTACCGGCACACCTGCACTACGCTGCATCACATTTGCACCACTGCGAAGCGCTGCGAAAAACAAAGAAGTCAAGACTACACCGACAACACTACCACGACTTAAAAAAGCGATCGCAATAGCATCAAATCCATAACCTGGGGAAACTTGTTCAAATAGCCTATATTTCAACCCCATCACCTCACAACTCCCAGCCAACCCAGCTAAACCACCCGAACAAGCCATCACCAGCATAATGGTACGTTCAACAGATATGTGGGCATAACGGGCGGCAATCGGGTTAAATCCCACTGCCGTAATTTGATAACCTAGAGGCGATCGCACTAACAATACCCATAGAATACCTGCGGCAATTAAACCGAATAAAATCCCAGCATGGGCAAGGCTTTGGGGTAAGATAATCGGCAAACGCGATGTTTTAGCAATTAATGGCGAATAAGGACTAGGCGCACCTGTTGCCATTAATGGATTTTGGACGAGGTAGCTAACTAAATTTACCGCGATATAGTTTAGCAACAACGTAGTAATTACCTCATTCACTCCGCGCATTGCTTTGAGATAACCAGGAATCCAACCCCAAACTGCACCAAAGAAAAATCCTGCCAAAAGTGCTAAGGGGATATGAATCACCGCAGGTAATCCTTGCACATATAACCCAATTAAAGTACTTCCCAACGCACCTAAATAAATTTGTCCTTCTCCACCGATATTAAATTGCCCAGCCCGCAACGCTACTAACACGCCTAAACTAGCGAACAATAGCGGTGTCATTTTGGTGAGGGTGTTACCAAATCCAAAGTAGGTAGAGAGAGATTCTTGAAATAGAATGCTGTATGCGGTGATAGGATTTGCCCCAGCAATTAGCATAAGGATAGCACCGACGATGAGCGCTGAGGCGATCGCAATCAGCGGTGATAGTATGGGCAGCAATCTAGGATGAATCCGATTAATTAGTGTCAGCACGAGCCTAACCCAATAGAATGCTTGTACTGAGGCATAACTGGGAATATAGAAAACCGCATTTTGAAACTTTCCTAAAGCGATCGCCTTTTCTGCATTTCTCAATGTTATAAGTGTAAGTTCCGAAGTCAGGCAACTTAATCAAATATGGCTTGCCATCTTCTAAAATTAATTTGAGTCAACTTTATGTGGTAGTGTTTCCAGCTTGAAAAATCTGCTCGGCGGTTAAATTCAATTCCGGGAAAGTAGGTGAGATAATGCGATCGCTCCCACGGAACTGTCTGACTTGGTATTCGCCCTCAACTAGTGAATAAATCGATATTGTAGGCTCTTTGGAATTGCCAATGAACGATTTGCCTGCCAGAGCTAGGTAATCTACAATCCAATACTCTAGAATACCAATTTCTTCATACATACCACGCTTAGTATAATAGTCAGTACGCCAATTGGTACTAACTACCTCAATCACCAGAGGAATTGATGCGGACTGAGTAACAGTAGATTCTTTTTTCCACAAAGGTTCATTTACCAGATTGGAGCGATTGATTATTAATACATCTGGAGAATAAGCGGATTCATTTTCAGGTGGTTTTACGAGTGCTGTTTTTGGTATGAAGTAAGGAAGTTTAAGTCGGTCATATTCGATTGGAATTTTTGTAGCTAAAAATCCTGTGATCTCTTCATGATCGCCTAATGGTTGTGTCATTTTTACAATTACTCCATCATGCAGTTCATATTGCCCCCCGTCAGGTTTCCACTGTACAAATTCTTCAAAGGTTACTAGCTTGGTTTTAGGTAAAGCTTGAGTCATAGAGTCACCTTTATGAATTTTTTCTGTTTTTAGTGTTGTTGCTAATATAACCTGAGTTCAAAATAAGCTGAAACCTTGATTCTGGCGTTATTTTTGAAAGCCGGAAACCCTTATTATCTCGTCTAAGCGATTAAGATTAAGACCTTAACCCGAACTGAGGTTAATTAATTCCCCCAGCCATCAACAAACCAATTTCTTCCACCTTCGCCGTAGCTGCATCCAAAATAGCCACAAACTCACCTCTGTAGATTACGGCAATGCGATCGCTCATTGCCATCACTTCTTCTAACTCAGTAGAAATATACAAAATTGCCGCACCGCGATCGCGTTCTGTTAAGATTCGAGATTGGACGGCTATTGTCGCGCCTACATCTAACCCCCTGGTGGGTTGTATGGCGATAATTAAAGCTGGTGATTGTGCCAGTTCTCGCGCTAACACTACTTTTTGTTGATTTCCTCCCGAAAGCTGACTTACTAAGATATCTTTCCCATTCGCCCGAATATCAAACTCTTGCATTGCAGCTTGGGCATGATTAGCGATCGCTTCTGGTTGTAACAAAAAACGGCGACAAAATGGCAGATATTTAAAAGCTTTTAAAATCAAGTTTTGGGCGATGCTAAATTGCAACACCAATCCCATTGTCTGCCTATCTTCTGGGATGTAGCCTACTGAGGAATGCTTGGGCGTAAACTCAATTTTACCCTGCTTAAGATTCCGCACAAGAGCGATGTCTGCGACGGGCTTTGCCAACGCATCGGCTAATTCTCGCTGTCCATTGCCATCAACACCAGCAATTCCTAAAATTTCTCCTGCCCGCAGTTCAAAAGATACATTCTTTACAGCCGGAATATTTCTTTCATCAGCAACTTGCAAATTTTGCACCGATAGGATGATTTCTCCTGGTAATGTCGGACTTTTATTTAACTGGAAAACTACTTCCCGTCCTACCATCAATGTTGCTAACTGCTGAGGTGTTGCCGCTTGAGTTGATGTTGTTCCTACTACCTTTCCCTGGCGCAAAACTGTGACTGAATCACAGAGATTCATTACCTCTTCTAATTTATGACTGATAAAAATGATTGTGTTACCTGCGGCTGCCAATTGGCGCAAGATAGCAATTAGTGATTCTACTTCTGGCGGTGTCAAAACTGCTGTAGGTTCATCAAGAATCAACAATTTTGCTCGACGGTAGAGAACTTTGAGAATTTCTACCCGTTGTTGTGCCCCAACAGATAAATTTTCAACTTTGGCAGTGGGGTCAATTTCTAATCCATAAGCTTGGGATAATGCGGCGATTTCTTGCTGTTTATCTTCTAGATTTAGCCGCCAAGTTTTC
Source organism: Nostoc sp. (assembly GCF_036917375.1). Lineage (GTDB taxonomy): Bacteria > Cyanobacteriota > Cyanobacteriia > Cyanobacteriales > Nostocaceae > Nostoc. The sequence continues at coordinate 4,860 of NZ_JBALDN010000081.1, read as the reverse complement.
TCCATCCCTAAGATGATGTTTTCTGTGACAGTAAGTTTCGACACAAGCATGAAGTGTTGGTAAATCATGCCAATGCCCAATTTAATTGCTTCATTTGGTGAGGTGATTTTTATTGGTTGTTCTTGGAGATAAATCTCACCAGCATCAGGTTGATAGAGTCCACTAATGATATTCATTAAAGTACTCTTACCCGCGCCATTTTCGCCTAGTATTGCATGAATGCTTCCAGATGCAACAGAGAGGTTGATATTGTCGTTAGCAATAAAAGACCCGAAGCGTTTGGTAATATTGTTTAAGCGTAAATAGTTCATATTCACAAAACTGATAGCTCGTAGTGAAGATTCGCGTCAGTTTTACCCCACCCTAACCCTCCCCTTGTAAAGGGGAGGGAACAAGATTCAATATTTCTTATTTCCCACCTTTATAAGGGGGGTAATTTGACTACGAAAGTTTTTAAGATATCTGTATGTTAAACCTACGTGATTGCTTTCTTCACGCAGCGTGTATCCTTACCAGCCTCTTTACAGTCTTCAAAAACGATTTTTTTATTAACAATCTCTTGCTTTGCATTCAATACTTTTTGCTTAACTACTTCCGGTATAATTGCTCCGAATTTACCTAAAAATAAGATGTCTGTTCTTTCTAACCCAATTGTATATATTTGTCCTTTGATTTGTTTTTGTTTAGCTAATTCTGCTATGTAAGCAATAGCTAAATCTAAGCGTTTGACAGCGCTGGTTAAAACAGCTTTTGGTGCAACATCCAATTGATCCTTGGTGTTACCAAAAGCATATACTCCTTTTTCACCTGCTGTTTGTAAGACTGCGGCTGAGGCATTATCTAACCATTGATAGATGACATCAGCACCAGAAGAAATTATTGCCAGAGTCGCTTCTTTAGCTTTAGCAACATCATTCCAATCACCCGTAAAAGTAGAGGTAATTTGGATATTTGGTTTAACAGACTTTGCGCCTAATTCAAATCCCCGCAGTTCTCCCTCGGTAGCGGGAAACTTCTCTCCAGCAATATAAGCTAATTTATTAGATTTAGTTATAGAAGCACCGATAATGCCACATAAATAACTAGCTTGTAAGTGATCTATTCGTAAAGAAGCAATATTCTCAGTCTTGAGATTACCATTTACTCCGACAAAAAATGTGTTGGGGAACTGTGAGGCGACTTGTTCAATTGCGGCATCAAATTGTCCGCCATGCGCGAAGATGAGATTGTAACCTTTACGAGCAAAATCTGTTAATACTTCTGTTTGATCTGCTTGTGCTACTTTTTCGACATAGGCCGTTTCTGCACCCAGCTTTTGTTTTGCTAGATTTATTCCTTCATAACCAGATTGATTCCAGCCTTTATCGGTAATCACTCCAGGAAGAGCGATCGCTATTTTAAACCCTTCAGTCCCACCCGTTGTTGTCGCTGTTGGTGTCGTCTGATTATTACAAGCTTGCAGCAGTAAGCTTGTACCAAACCCTGCTGAACCAAGCAAGATAAATTCACGCCGACTAAAGTTTGTTGTCATACCTCGCCTTCAGATAGCTATTTTAGTTATTTCAACACTCTAAAGTCGGAGGTGGTATTTTGGAAACAATTCTCTAGGATTTATTAAAGACGCGATAAATCGCCGTCTATTGCATTTTATGCAGTTTTAGCATTTTCATCAGATGCTTGTTCTGCAACATTTTTCAAGCGGCTCGATCTGATTTTGCGGATGCGATCGCTATTGCGAACACCACCCGCCATCTCATATTCGCGGCTATCTTTGCCGTACTTGATCGCAACGACCATTAGCATCTTCTCAGAAAGCTGACTCAAGTTTTTTTCCATCTCTTCAATTTCAGTTTTAGAAGAGTCAACCACAGACAGAGCAGTATTATAAACATCAAGTTTGTTGCGTAACTGCTCAATTGACTCAATCAATTTTTCCAAATTATAATTTTCATCAAATTTGACGCTTGGAACAATCGATTTCAGTCCAGCCGATCTTAACTGAGCTTTTTCTAGAACGCGGGATGTACGTTTTTGACGAGACATAAAATTACTCCTTTAAGATGCTGCTAAAGCTAGCTTGGCTTAATTAAACTGCGTTTCGGTTCAGCAGAACTCGCAATTTTTGCTGATAAAATTTTCAGGTTATATCGGTAATTTTTCGGTATTTATCTTCAGAATTTAATTAATAATGTAAAAACGCAAAAGTCAGACCGCTCCCATCGCGACTGACATCGCTCCCGTCACGACTGACATCGCTTCCGTCACGACTGACATCGCTCCCGTCACGACTGAAACCGCTCCTGTCACGACTGACATCGCTCCCATCGCGACTGAGACCGCTCCCGTCACGACTGAAGCCGCTCCCGTCACGACTGAAACCGCTCCCGTCACGACTGAAACCGCTCCCGTCACGACTGAAACCGCTCCCGTCACGACTGAAACCGCTCCAGTTTATTGGGGAGTGCATAGATGAGATGCAAAGCGGCTAGTATTCTGTAGAAAAGACTGAGGGATTTCCAAATAAAAAAATATCTAATTAACTCTTGTGGGGTGGGCCGAAAAGCCAGTGGTGTCAACTTAAGCCAGAAATAGCGTACTCGTTGGGTGTTGTGCGTCCGCCCACCGTTAAAACGGCGGTCTAATAACCCAAGTCCATTAAAATGGACTGTAATCTTCAGTCCTCTTCAGAGGACTTTTGCTATGAGACAGGGATTTTAATCCCTGGCTGGCGGACGTTCGGTTTCACGTTAAGTTGACACCAATGGCGTCTCGCCCGCCCTATGGACTGGGCGCTCATGTTGCCCACCCCACAATATTGGATAATTTATTTCTTGGAATTCCCTGATGCGATCGCGATTTATGGAAAAGCGATCGCAACCCCAGGTTAGACAAATCTAATTGCTGCGCTGCACCCCACAACCGTGAAATACAACCCAAAGACTTTGGGCTTGACAAAAATATAACTGTTAAAATCAGCATAATGGTGTCAAAATGCGAAATAATACACCCAATAAGAGAAAAATGCCAGCCATTGTTAAATTACAACTCTCCTTAGAAACTTTAGCAGAAGCAATATCTTCTCTTGATTTAACAGAAAAACGTCAACTTCAAGAGCTAATTGAGCAACAAATTTTTGAGGACGAAGAAGCGTTGTACGAAGACGATGCAGAAACACTGGCAGAAATTGAAGCAGTTCGCGCTGAGTATAACGATGGTGAGTCCATGACTATAGATGAATATCTTGCTAACCGCTCAGAGCAGAGATAATGAGTTATGCAATCGCTATTTCAAAGTCAGTACAAAAGCAGATTGATAACTTACCCAATGATGTGAGTGAGCGTGTGATTGAAAAAATCCAAAATCTTGCTTTAGAACCACGTCCCGATGGAATTGTCAAGTTAAAAGGTTCTGATAACGAGTATCGTATTCGGATTGGTGATTATAGAGTTCGTTACGAGATTGATGATGAAAGTCAACTCATACAAATTTTGCAGTGCAAGCATCGGAAAGATGTTTATAAAAAAAGTTAGTTTTGAGATGGTCAACGTCAACGCGATCGCTTAGTATTCTGCTGTAGAAAGACCGATATAGGCGATCGCTCATCGACAGTCTAGACAATTTCTTTGATGATTTCATGACTAATTGCGATCGCTCACTCATGGACACCAGAGAGAGTTTGTAAATACGATACCTGGCATTCAGCGCTGTTGTTAGAGAATTGGGTTGAGTAGCTGTAAAAGGCGATCGCACTTCGCTTAAAACTATAAATTTTGCATCCTTTTATACCAATTGACCAAAATCAGCCTACAGATGCAAGTTAAATCTAACTCTCTTAAATTACGAATTACGAATTACGAATTACGAATTATTTCCACCATCGCCCCACATCCACAATCGCACGAGCAATTTCTACCGTTGCAGCTTCATCACCTAATGCAAAGATAACTGGAAACAATGCTTTGATATCTTCCAGCAAATCACGGCGAGTGCGAAGGGATAGCTCATGAAGTGTATCTTGCCAAAGAGGGAAAAGTTCAGCAATAGGCATTTGTGACAAACTGTCAGCTAAGGCACTCAAGGCTTGGGCACGATAATCCTTATCCGGAATCGCCCTGGCAGCAGCAAGGACTTCTAGCAATATATCTGGCAATTTGTTAGCTAAGGCACTCAAGGCATTGGCACGATAATACTCATTTTGAATTGTCCTGGCAGCAGCAAGGGCTTCTGGCAATATATCTGGCAGTTTCTCAGCTAAGGCACTCAAGGCTTTGGCACGATAATCCTCATTCTGAATCGCCTTGGCAGCAGCAAGGGCTTCTGGCAACAACTCTGGTGGCAGTTTGTCAACTAAGGCACTCAAGGCATCAGCACGATAATCCTCATTCTGAATCGCCTTGGCAGCAGCAAGGGCTTCTGGCAACAACTCTGGTGGCAGTTTGTCAGCTAAGGCACTCAAGGCATCAGCACGAGAATACTCATGCTGAATTGCCCTGGCAGCAGCAAGGGCTTCTGGCAATATATCTGGCAGTTTGTCAGCTAAGGCACTCAAGGCATCAGCACGATAACTCTCATGCTGAATTGCCCTGGCAGCAGCAAGGGCTTCTGGCAACAACTCTGGTGGCAGTTTGTCAACTAAGGCACTCAAGGCTTTGGCATGAGAATCCTCATTCTGAATCGCCTTGGCAGCAGCAAGAGCTTCTGGCAACAACTCTGGTGGCAGTTTGTCAGCTAAGGCACTCAAGGCATAGGCACGAGAATCCTCATTCTGAATTGTCCTGGCAGCAGCAAGGGCTTCTGGCAATATATCTGGCAGTTTCTCAGCTAAGGCACTCAAGGCTTTGGCACAAGAATACTCATCCT
>NZ_JBALDN010000080.1:0-109268 GCF_036917375.1 Nostoc sp. | reverse complement strand
GTTCGATGGCAAAAACTGGAATCGCTGTCTCGATTGCTTTCAGTACGTCACTACTTTGTATATCTAGAGACATTAATGAAAAATCTTTGAGATGCACCACACGCTGATTTTCATTCTTGGGACAATGCTTACTTTACAAGATTTTCAGCCTTAACTGAACCGTATTGGCTTATATTTCTTTTTTTAACTTATCTGTACCTTTAAAATTTTCTTTTAAAGGTAATCAATCAGATATACTTAAACAGGTCTAAATTTTATTTAGATTATACTTTACGGACACTTTACACAAATTTTAAGCTGGATTGATATTAGTAGATATCTATCTTTTGGAGTGTAAGTTAGAATGCAATTAGAAAGTTAAAGCTTAGATACTATTTAATCAATAAAAATATGTTTATTTACCAACGTGGCATTATCACCTATGCTTACGGAGCATCTTATTATCTAGAAATGGCAAAGTCTTTAGCACGTTCTCTACGTCTTCATTCACCAAATATTCCGCGTGCTATTGTTACTGATAATGAACACGAGCGAGATTTATTAGAACTTTATGATTGCGTTATAAGCCTTAAAAAAGAATATGGTTCTAATGTCAAACAAAAGCTTCATGTTTATGATTATTCTCCATTTGAACATACACTTTGTATTGATAGTGATTGCATAGCAGTAAGGGATATTAACTTTATTTTTGATGATTTTCAAGGTAGAAGTTTTAGTGTACCAGGTAATGCATATCTTCAAGCAGGTGATAAAGATAAGTTCATTGATGTAGATGACACACTCAAACAATTTAATCTGACAAAATTACCTAGATTTAATGGAGGTCTCTACTATTTTGAAAAAAACGATACTACTAAAGCATTTTTTGAAACAGCACTAGCATTTTCAAGAGACTGGAAAAAGCTAGGTATTAGTGAATTTCGTGGTGATGGCCCTAATGATGAACGTATTTTTGGTCTAGCTATGATGCTACACAATCAAAGTATGTTTGAAGATAATGGTCAGATGATGCGAACACCTATCGGTCTTCGTGGTTCTTTTGATATAGATGTGATTACAGGTAAATCTACTTTCCAAAAATACAATCAGGTGGTATCTCCTGCTCTTGTACATTTTGCCTGTGTTTGGGGAGAACATCCCGTATATCGTCGTGAAATATCAAAGTTAAAAAATCTAGATAATGGTTCAGGCAACGAGGTCAAGTCTAATATATTTTCCGCAATTCAATATAAGTTTGGCTATCAGATTGCTTTCTTAAGATATATAGCTAAACGTGTACCTAAAAATCCTAAATATATTCAAGCTAGATTTAAAAAACTTTTGATAGAATTTCCTGAATTGATTAAAACTAAATATAAAATTGAGCCAGCTCGGAGCAAATAAAGTTTGGTGCTTAGTTTAAATTACTCAAAGGCTGCTTTGGTTACTTTCTGTAAACTTTAATAGTGTATAATGTGCTGTCTGAGGTTTAGGCAGCACTAACAAAGTGTAATAGCGATCGCGCCTCGCATCCTTCGCTCCTGACAGGTAATAGAAATTATATTTTTGTGAAAACTACAAGGATTGTATCTGTGGGTTTATTCTAGAAACTACACGGTACAGCACAAATTTGTATGTACCACAAAAATCTGTATTACCGTACTTTTATGGAAAATCAACTAGGATTAATTCTAAAACTGCTTTTACTGTCGGCTTTGTTATCGGTATTGATTAAGTATGCAGGGCCAAGTCTATCAATTCCGGCGACAGCAACCAACGCGCTGATTATAGTATTCTTGCCAATTGCGATCGTAGCGATCGCTCTACTATGGCGATTTCAAGCACAAAAACAAAATTAACTCAAACCATTTACGCACAAGTTCCTAAAATCAGCTAACCTAGCTTAATTACAAGAAAATTGCATCTCGCCAACCGTTGGGAGTTAGCCTGTGAACCTCGGTCAATGGATCGGCTTAATCGCCATACTTCTTTCTTTATACATCTTGTGGCAAATTCGGGAAGTGCTTTTGCTCATGTTTGCCGCAGTTGTGTTAGCCACCACCTTAAATCGGCTAGCGAAACGCTTCCAAAGCTTTGGAATGAGGCGCGGATTCGCCGTCCTCCTAGCAGTAGCTATCTTTTTCGCAGGTGTCGTGGGTTTTTTCTGGCTAATTGTGCCGCCATTTGCCCAGCAGTTTCAAGAACTAACCTATCAAGTTCCTAGAGGGTTTGGACGCTTTAATAGTTGGCTTGATGCCCTGAGAACTCGTATTCCTGACCAGTTAGTTCCTTACATCCCAGATATCAATAGCCTGATTCAACAAGTACAGCCCTTCGCCAATCGCCTACTGGGAAACTCCTTTGCTTTTGTATCTGGCTCTTTAGAAGTCGTCCTCAAGATTTTGCTAGTGTTGGTTTTAACAGGAATGATGTTAGCCGACCCAATGGCTTACCGCAAAGTATTTGTGCGGCTTTTCCCTTCATTTTATCGGCGGCGGGTAGATGGGATTTTAGATAAATGTGAAGTCTCTTTGGAAGGATGGATTACAGGCGCTTTCATTGCCATCTGTGTAGTGGGAGTGATGAGTCTGATTGGTTTATCAATTTTGCATGTCAAGGCAGCACTTGCTTTAGCGGTTTTAGCGGGATTTTTTAACTTGATTCCCAATCTGGGGCCAACAATGAGTGTAATCCCAGCAATGGCGATCGCCTTCTTGGATGAACCTTGGAAAGCGATCGCTGTCTTGATTCTCTACTTTATTATTCAACAGATTGAGAGTAATTTCATCACGCCTGTTGTCATGGCGCATCAAGTCTCATTGCTGCCAGCTATAACCTTAATTGCCCAGCTATTTTTCGTCACTTTCTTTGGCTTTTTAGGATTATTTCTAGCCCTACCCCTGACTGTTGTCGCTAAGATTTGGTTGCAAGAAGTGTTAATTAAAGATGTTTTGGATGAATGGGGAAATAATCATACACAAGAGACTGAGTTTGTGATAGTGTCTCAATCTCCAGAAGCCGATGAAAATTGGAATGCACAAAATGTAGACATTAAAAATAAGTCATCGATTGATGATGATATTTTGAAACCAGAAGATTAGTAACTGAATTTTTCATTATAGAAAAAGGCGATCGCTTTTGGTCAGTGGGACATGAGTTCAAATCTCGTCCGCGTCTCCAAAACCTTGACCTGGTAGTTTAGCGGTAAAACAAGCCTTCCCTCTTGTCAGAGTCAGCGTATCTTTATCCCAAGAATTAGGATTGGTCAATAAATAACTCTAGAGTTCAGCTTTTTTAGTGAGTTCAGATTTATAAGCGTAAATCCACTTAATCCTAACCATACATACATTTGATTGATAATACAAGGCTTTGTTTATGGTAATTTTACGTAGAATAAAAAACATTTTGGATACAGGCAGCTTGTGTCCCCCAAAAAATATATCATTTTAATTTTGCAATCCTTGAATTGTTTTTTGGAATTTTATCCTTATTCGGGGTGTTAAGCTGTCGCGCAGAGATTGGCGATCGCTATTTCGAGATGAAGTTATCCAAAAGCCTCGATCGTCCGCGCTCACAAAGAGCAATGAAAATTTCTTTTCCCTACTCCCTAGTTACAGACGCGATTAATCGTGTTTCTCCCTATTCACCATTCAGCAGGAAGCGCAAGCACTGAGAAGATGCGAACAATTGCAGAAATTAACGAGAAAATTAAGCGTCAACGTGCGGTGGTGTTGACAACTGAAGAATTAAAAGCACGAGTTGTAGAAATCGGTGTTACTAAAGCTGCTAAAGAAGTTGATGTAGTTACCACTGGTACTTTTGAGCCGATGGAATCAAGTGGTGCAATTATCAATCTGGGACATACCGATCCCCCAATAAAAATTCGCCGTTGTTGGTTAGATGGCGTGCCAGCATACTCTGGTTTTGGGGCAGTAGATTTATATTTGGGTGCGAGTTGCGCTGTGGAGACGACGGATGGGGAAGAAGTGCGAGAACGTGGTGGTGGTCATGTAATCGAAGATTTGATCGCTGGTAAATCTATACACGTGAAAGCGCAAGGACAAGTAACAGATTGTTACCCCAGAGCAAATTTTGAAACTACAATCACCAGTGACACAATTAATCAGTTTTATTTATTCAATCCGCGCAATCTTTATCAAAATTTCATTGTTGGTGTAAATGGTGGCGATCGCCCCCTCTTCACCTATCTCGGCCCTTTACAACCGCGCTTGGGGAATGCGGTTTATTCTAACCCCGGTGCAATTTCCCCCTTGCTCAACGATCCCGATTTGCAACTCGTTGGTATAGGTACTCGAATTTTTTTAGGCGGCGGTATTGGCTATGTTGCCTGGGAAGGCACTCAGCACTTCCCCTTACAAAAGCGTTTAGCTAATCGTACACCGATTGGGCCTTCTGCAACTTTAGCTTTAATTGGTGATGCGAAGCAAATGGATGCTTATTGGGTGCGAGGGTGTTATTTCAAAAGTTATGGCCCCTCATTAATGTTAGGAGTTGGTGTACCACTACCTGTATTAAATGAACAAGTAATTGAACACTGCGCCGTCCAAGACCGAGATTTAGTAGCCCCAATAGTAGATTTTTCCATTCCTCGGCGCGTCCGTCCTACCTTTGGTTTAGTGAGTTACGCCCAACTCAAATCTGGGTGGATCGCCATAGAGGGCAAAGCAGTACGCTCCGCCCCCTTAGCGAGTTTGTTTTTTTCTAGGCAAGTCGCCCTAGAGTTGAAAAAGTGGATCGAAGCAGGTACATTTACTCTGACAGAACCAGTTTCTCCAATACCGATGGAGCGATCTTTTCTACCCCAAGACCGTCGGACGGATTTTTGATTGGAGCAGGGGAGCAGGGGAGCAGGGGAGCAGGGGAGCAGGGGAGACAAGGGGACAAGGGGGAATTATTGAACAAGTCTCTTCCTTGTCTTCCCCCTCTTCCTTGTCTACCTTGTCTCTTCTCTATGCCCAATGCCCCATTACCTACTCTTGAGTCGGTTTCGGTCGCTTGATCGGTTTAGGAGCGGGTGTTCTTGGTATAGGTTTTGACACCACTGAAGGGTCGCCACCTGTACTTGTTTTCTTGATAGGACGAGGAGTTTCGCCAGTGCGTCTGGGGGGAAATGGTTTTCTACCACCAGCACCACCACCACTGCCAGCACGAGGCCCACCTTTAAATGGTGGTTTGCGTTTTTTGGGCAAATCAGCGATCGCTTCAGCTTTTTCTACTACTAAAACGTCTGCTTCCCGCTTGGCTTGGAAGTCCCAGAATTTTCCCACTGCTTTGGTAGTTAGCACACCCCTCAATTTCAGCTTAAAATATTTGGGTTTGTCAGTTGATTTGCGTGGAGCCTGCCTAATTTTGACTACCAAGCTTTTAGCATCAAAAGATTGGTATACTACTTCACCACGAACAGAAAAACCACCATCTGCAACTTCTGATGAAGGTCTGGGGGCAGTTGTATTTAGTTCAGAGTTCTCGGATAAGCCATCATCGAGTGTCTCTAACTCTTGCAACTCAAAATCCGATTCGTCCTCATCTGTTGAGTTTTTAGCCAGATTTTCTGGCTCCCAAACTCCGACGATTTGGATGTGCAAGGTATCATTTTCTTGTCTAGTACGTGGATATACTACCCACAAGTGTTCTTTTTCTAAGTCTAGATGATTCTTGACTAAGCTCATAATCCGGCCTAGGAGGACGGCATTGAGTTCTACACCATCTGGAGTCAGCAGCGTACCTTGAGTAAATTGTTCGCTGCTAGCATGATAGCGACCCCGGACTAAGCCGATCGCTCGATACTGCATCGGTTCACTGGGAGGCGGAATCGGTTGCTGGCGATTAATCAAGTTCCCATTTGAGTCAGTCTCGCTGGTGTTGACAGGCAAATTGTCAACTTGTTTAGAGGACTGGGCTGCTATATGAACATTAGCGGCTGCCTCTACGTTAGTTAGGCCCTGGTTAGAGGCAGAAGAATTGGAAGATTCAGGCAACGGCATCAGGTCGGAATTCATAAAAACTCCTTGCGGCGGAGACACATCCCATTGTGGGATTTTACAAAGGCAGCTGGAAAGAGCATTTGTGCGACTGATGAAAGTATATTGGCTTTTCACAAAATCACACTAGGGTACTCTATACAATCCTAAAGGCGCTAAATTTAATGTATAAACACTAAATGTCTAATTTAGCGGCTTTACACTAGTTTCGGAAGCATATCATAGCTACAATTCTGACGGCTCCTCCTAAAGTCATCACTTACTTTAGCAGTGTGGATAGTTAATTGTTATAAAATTCACAGGCAATTGGCGGTATTCCGCAAAGTTTTGGAAATTTTTAACTTTACGATTTGTGTAAATGATAATGTCATTAAAATTTAGGAGAAAGACAAAACCGTGTCTCAACCGCGCAATCGTTGGATAGTTCAAGTCGTCTTAGCGGTGGCAATTCTTGCTTTTGTGGGTGTTTCGGTGATTCCCATAATTGGAGCATTTAATAATACGCCACCCTCAAGTCAGAATACTGCTAGCACCAGAGGCAGTTTGCCCTCTGCTGACCAAAAATCAAAACTGGAAGACGAAGCACGGGGTTATGAACAGGTTTTGCAAAGGGAACCAGAAAATCAGACTGCGCTTAAGGGTCTGTTACAGGCGCGGCTGCAATTACTGAGTCAAAAAGATAAAAGTGAGGTTAAACCAGCTGATATCCAAGTTGTGATTGAACCCCTAGAAAAGCTAGCAAAACTGAATCCCGAACAGTCAGAATATTCAGTGTTACTAGCTCAAGCCAAACAGCAAATTGGCGATCGCGAAGGAGCCGCTCAAGCTTATCGCTCGATTTTGTCCACGAAGCCAGGTGATTTAAAGGCTTTGCAAGGAATGGTGGCTCTATTGATCAGTCAGCAACGCCCAGAAGCAGCCATTGGTTTGTTGCAAGAAACTCTATCTAATGCAGCCCAAGCAAATACAATTCAGCCTGGAAGTGTAGATATAGTCGCCGTGCAGGTGCTGTTAGGTTCTGTTCATGCTTCCCAGAAACGCTACGCTCAAGCTAGCTCTGTATATGACCAGGCAATTAAGAAAGATCCCAAAGATTTTCGCCCCGTCGTGGCAAAAGCGATGCTCCTGAAACAACAGGGCAAAGATGCAGATGCAAAACCTTTATTTGATAGTGCCGCAGCTTTAGCACCTGCTAAGTACAGAGACGAAATTAAGAAGGCAGGAACGGTTTCTCCCATTCCTAAATCTGCTACCTCTCCCGCGTCTTCACCGGAAAGTACGCCCAAGTAGTAATGGGCATAGGGCATAGGGCATAGGGCATAGGGCATGGAGAAGAGACAAGGTAGACAAGGAAGAGGGGGAAGACAAGGAAGAGACTTGTTCAATAATTCCCCCTTGTCCCCTTGTCTCCCCTGCCTCCCCTGCTCCTCTGCTCCCCTGCTTCTTCCCCTCACGCTCCTTCAATGGCAGCGACGACACCAAAAACTAAAAACAGGCATCCGCCAATCAGGGTGAGTTGACGCTCAGAAATGCGTCCGGCAATCATTTTGCCGCCGATAACTGCGATCGCAGCACAAATAGCATGTCCTAAAATTGCACCTATTGTGACTCCAATGGGGTTATTGCCTGCGGCTAGGGCAATGGTGGCAATTTGCGTGCGATCGCCCCACTCTGCCATAAATGTCAACACAAAGGCTTCTACAACAATTGCCAAATCAGTCTTTTGCTTTGGTAACTGCAAATCGGCTTGTTTCACCGCAGCTTCCGCTTCTTGTACAATTTCTGTATCACAAGCAGCATTAGACATCTTACTGGCGTCATACAACAGCTTGATACCGAAGGCGATAAATAAAGCTATTTCGGCGTAATGAATATAAGCTTTTGGCAACAAAGATACCGCTTGTCCAAATATCACCGAAAGGATTGTCATCGCCGCCAAAGCAGCTGTCACACCTATAAATACCAGCCGCCGCGGGTGGTGCATTGCCAAAATTACAGCAATAAAAAATGTTTTATCGCCTAGTTCTGAAACTGTAATTAGTAATAAACCTGCGGTAAAAGCTGTTAACACTCTCTCAAGCTCCTGAAGAATCGTATACCGATGTGAAGCTTGATGAGAGCCAAAAGACCTCACCAAGTTTACACTTTTCGGTGTGAACTTAGTGAAGGTCTCGCTTTCAAATATTTATTATTTGCCACCTGAACCAGGCTCATCGCCAGTATGTTGATTCAGATGTACTGGCTTTTATGTTTTTATGCCAGCAGCTACTCCCCTTCTATGCGATCGCCATTGTACATATTTTCTATGTATTAAGTCAAGAGAGTAGGCAATATAGAAAGACGTTTCATTGGATTTGGAATCCACTTTGAGTATACTCTTGCAATCGTGTCATGGGAGGGAATTTTTCAGATCCAATTTTAGATGCGTTTGCCTTAGGGATAGACTAGAAAATCTTACGCTGTATACCTGTTTGACTTTTGAATGCGTGACTTTTGACTTCCGCCTTGCGGTACTAATCTCCAGTGCTATGGCCTGAACTTTGAGTTTTAGCTTCTGATGGGTCAGGCTGAGGTTTTTGATACTTACCTGGATATTTGTGCTGAAAATAAGCTTCTAATACTTGTAAAACCATCGGCCCGCAAATAGTACCGCCATGTTCGCCAGTATTTTCCCCAAAGGCCACAACCACAATTTCTGGCTTATTACTGGGCGCATAAGCACCAAACCAAGTATGATTTGGGCGACCAACACCAGCTTCAGCTGTGCCACTCTTCCCGGAAGCTGGGGCAATTGTTGGCACGTCCAAGCGCTTCCCAGTGCCTTCACTCACTACCCTTCGCAGTCCGTCGCGCAGAACTTTGATAGTTGTCGGCTTCATATTTAAGGATTCTCGCCAACTTTTTGCTTCTTCGTTATCTTTAAGCAAATGCGGTTGAACTCGATATCCACCATTAGCAGGGACAGAAAACATAATCGCCGATTGCAGAGGTGTCACTTGCAAAGCGCCTTGACCAATTGACATATTAATGGTGTCGCCAACAGTCCAAGGCGTTTTCAAAACTTTCTGTTTCCATATTTCATCTGGAACCAAACCTACTGATTCTTCATCCCGAAATTCAATACCAGTTCTTTGACCAAACCCGTATTTGCGACTCCATTTAATTAAAGTTGGGCCGCCAACTTTTCTGCCAACTTGATAGAAGAAAGTATCACTACTCATAGCGATCGCTCTGGGAAATCCCAATGGCCCGAATCCGGCGTGGTTCCACTCACCAAATGTCACCCCACCCACGGTAAGCGAACCAAAGGTTTGTAGTATGGTATCAGGAGAAAATTCACCTGATTCAAGTCCAGCTGTTGTAGTCACAACTTTAAAAGTACTGGCGGGTGGAAAGGCACTCAGAGCGCGATTCACCAAGGGATGATCTTTACCTTGGAGACTTTCCCAATCTTTTTGAGAGAGTTTTTGTTTGGAAAAAATATTTGGATCAAAGGTGGGGTAAGATACCAACGCTAAAACAGCACCATTGTTCGGATCGAGTGCTGCGATCGCACCTCGGTGATTTCCCAAAGCTTTTTCGGCTGCCTTTTGCACATCCAAATCTATGGTTAGGTGCAAATCATTACCAGCTTTTGCCTGTTTCTCTCCTATAACCCGGATTGGTCTACCCGCACCATCCACTTCCACTTGCTGACCGCCCCATTCGCCTCGTAGAGCTTTCTCATAAGCCTTTTCCACCCCCATCTGACCGATTACATCTCCCAGCCGATAGCCTAACTCCTTCTTGCCTTTTAACTGGTCGGCGGTCAACTCCCGTGTATAACCTAGTACGTGCGCTAATTGCTTGCCGTGGGGATAATAACGTACAGAATCTGTATTTATTTCCACTTCGGGAAGTTCATTTTTATACTCCTTTAATGCCGTAATTTCTGCTTCATTTAAATCGCGAGCAACCCGAATGAGTGAAGAAGAATTAGCCCCTGCTTGTTCTAATTTCTTTTCCATCTCATCTTGGGGAATGTTAAGAATTTGCGCTAGACGCGGGCCGACTACAGACCAGGAAGGCTTAGTATGTGCCATCGGCCACAAATATACTGAGCTAGGGTAGCGAGTACTAGCTAAAAGTTTGCCATTCCGGTCAAAAATATTGCCCCGTTCTGGTTGTTTGGGAATCATCCGAATTCGGTTTGCTTCAGCTCGTTCCCGGAGTTTTGGCCCTTCAACAATTTGCAAGTAAGCCAAACGAGCCTCAATCCCACTGATCGTTAATAGGGTAAATACGATTAAAAATATTGATTGGAAACCACGTCCAACTGTACGTGTATCTTTTTTGTTGCCAAGTGATGGGAATAATGACATAAGTATCAATTCAAAATTCAAAATGAATAAACGCAATTCCAGCCAGACTTTTAGCAATTGCTAATATGCAATTTTAAGGTTTGTTAACTTCATCGCAGAATCTCTAAGTAGAAAATGTATATAATTTTACCATGCTTTTATTTTAGTTGCTGGGTATGAAAGAATCGGGCGAGTATATTCTTGAACAATTGTTTTTGGCGGATACAATAAACCAAAGTGTCAAATATAGTCTGCCCAAAAGACTAGAGCAATTGACAAAATAACGTAATATCACGGCATTCTACTGAGGATTATGGCTCAAATTGTCATGCAAAATCAGAGGGGGATAACAAGTTTTCAGCCACTTGATGTTGAACTGCGTAACGTCTTCAAGTTTTTTAACCAAGAACCAGCAGTAAATGGAATTGATTTGGATGTCAGACAAGGAGAATTTTTTAGTATTTTAGGCCCCTCCGGTTGTGGTAAAACAACAACACTACGCTTAATTGCTGGGTTTGAAATTGCTGACGCTGGTAAGGTGTTTATTCAGGGTCAGTCCATGACTAATGTGCCCCCTTACCGCCGACCCGTCAATACTGTATTTCAAAGTTACGCTTTATTTAACCACCTAAATGTTTGGAATAACATCGCTTTTGGACTGCGGTTAAAAAAAATACCCAAATCGAAAATTGAAGCTAGAGTCCAAGAAGTTTTAAAACTGGTGAAAATGGAAAGTTTGCGATCGCGCTTTCCCAATCAACTTTCTGGTGGTCAACAGCAGCGAGTAGCTTTAGCCAGGGCTTTAGTCAACCGTCCCACCGTGGTACTACTGGATGAACCTTTAGGGGCGTTAGATTTAAAACTACGTAAAGAAATGCAGGTTGAGTTATCAAATTTACACAAAGACTTGGGGTTAACCTTTGTGATGGTGACACACGACCAAGAAGAAGCATTGTCTTTGAGCGATCGCATTGCCGTGATGAATCAAGGCAAAATTGAACAAGTTGGCACTCCCAGCCAAATTTACGAACGTCCTTGTACATCCTTTGTTGCTGATTTTATTGGTGATACTAATTTATTCAGTGGTGAAATCGTCGCGGTAGACTCCTCTAATATTAAAATCTCCACAAAAATGGGGCTATCAATTGTTATTAGCCGCGCTGAAGATACACCAACTGAATTATCACAAGCTGTAGTAGTAAGTGTGCGTCCAGAAAAAATACAGCTTTCGCTTTATCCACCTAATTTGCCAGTTAACTGCTTTGAAGGACGGCTTGTCAACGTTATGTATTTGGGCACACACGTTAATTATGTTATGGAATTAACAAATGGCATTAGCATTAATGTTTTGCAACCTAATACTTTGGGCACTTTACCAGACCGCGACACACTTATTTACGCCTGGTGGGCAGAAACTGATTGTTTAGCTATTAGTCAATAGTTAATGGTCATAGAAAGCGGTGGCAAATTAGTCAACCTCATGGAAAAGGAGGACAACCGTCTTACAAAGGATATAACCTTACAGTTGCAAAAAAAAACTTTAATGCTGAATTGGAATTGTAATTACAAACTCCGTTCCTGCTGCTGGTGTTGAATGACATTCCAGTTTACCACCATGTGTTTCTGTAATGATTTGATAACTGATAAACATTCCCATACCTGTTCCCTTACCTACAGGCTTGTTGGTGAAAAACGGATTAAAAACTTGTTTTTGAATCTGTTCTGACATCCCTATTCCATTGTCAGCGATCGCGATTTTTATCCAACCGTCATCTATCACTGAGGTACGAATGGCGATCGTGGGAGTTAACAACCCAGATGTGAAATTGTCTATTCTTAATTGTGTATTCTCAATTGTCCATTCTTCTAAAGCATCAATGGCATTTGCCAATATATTCATAAACACCTGATTGAGTTCTCCGCCATAGCATTCCACTAAAGGTAATGCGCCGTAGTCTTTGATGACTTGAATGGCTGGAAGTTTTGTTGTTTCTTGGAAGCGATGTTGCAATACCATTAGAGTACTGTCGATGCTTTCGTGAATATCTACTGCTTTAAACTCGGCTTCATCTATGCGTGAGAAGGTTCGTAACGACAGCACAATCTGACGGATGCGCTGAGTGCCAACTTTCATCGAACTCAATATTCTTGGTACATCTTTCTGGATGTACTCTAGGTCAATTTCTTCACATAAAGCTTGAAATTCCAACTTATTACCAGATTGCTGCTGATGGTGAATTACTCGTAACAGGTCTTGAGTATATTCTTCAAGATAGGTGAGATTACCGTGAATAAAATTAACGGGGTTGTTGATTTCGTGGGCAACTCCAGCCACAAGTTGACCCAAACTAGACATTTTTTCTGCTTGAATCATTTGGGCTTGAGTTTGTCTGAGTTCTTGAAGAGTTTGTGCTAAATTTTCTGTTTGTTGTCGCAATTGGTCTTCCATCTGTTTGCGTTCACTAATATCCCTGGCGACACAAACAACGGTGTTTTCGGTCATACTGGCAATATTCGCCTCAAACCAAACCTCTTGCTCACCTATAGGCAAGCTATATTCTACCTTCACGGTTTTTTGAGTTAAGAGTGCTTGTTGAATAGAGTTGAGAAAATAGTCGGCACAAGCGGAGGGTAAAACCTCATGTATTTTTCTGCCCAGCAGTTCCGCAGGAGGTTGGTAGAGTAAGGGCGCACCACTAGGAGCGATTTTGAGGTATCGTCCTTCGGCATCTAAGACAAGAATCACATCCTGCATAGCGTTGAACAAGGCGAGTAATTCTGCTTGCGAGGCTTTGATTAATTCTTCAGCTTGTTTGCGACTGCTGATATCGCTAATAGCGCCATGAAGACCAATAATTTCACCGTCTGAGTCGAAAATTGGCGAAGCCACTGACCTCATCCAGCACCAATCTCCATCCTTTTTTAGGTGGCGAAATTCTATGGCGATCCGCTGCCCCTTCGTTTCCACCATTTCTTGGATTTTTCTCTGGGCTAGGGGGAAATCATCAGGATGAAGCAGGGGAGCAAAGGTTTGACCAAGTAAGTCTGAAGGTTCCCATCCTAAAACATTTTTATATTGTGGTGAGACATAAGTAAAAAGACCTTCTACTGACATGGAAAAAATCAGGTCGCTGATATTTTCCACGAGTTGGCGATACTTAGCTTCACTCTCAGCTAAAGCAGTTGCCGCCGCTTGGTGATGCCGTCCGCGAATTTTGTTTGCTGATTCTACAAAGGTAGAATTATCTGCCAATTTCGACTGTAATTCTATCAGTTGTAAATCTTGTGGGACTTCATCAGTAACTAATTCCCAAATTTGATGTTGTTCGGCTAACAGCGTAGTTGAATAAAGGTCTTGCAATGCTTCTAGCTGTTGCAGCAATTGGGCATTTTGCTCACGTAAAAGCAATATCT
Organism: Nostoc sp.; assembly: GCF_036917375.1. GTDB lineage: Bacteria > Cyanobacteriota > Cyanobacteriia > Cyanobacteriales > Nostocaceae > Nostoc. The sequence goes on along the minus strand of NZ_JBALDN010000080.1, from coordinate 95,533 downwards.
CTTCATTGATTTTTTCAGTACACATGTTCAACTCCGATTTACTTTACTTAGTGCTGTTTGCAGATAGCTAGGGTTGAGCCAGTCCTGCCTAACTGAGGACTTACGCAAAAATTGCTCAAAAGCTTAATTAATCCAACCACCAACGCGGAGCGTCTCTACGAGAAGATGCCTTTTATGCATGAACGCTACACGCTCATGTGCAAGTGGGGTGACAGAATCTTCCTAGCTAAAGTTGGTCTACTCAGTACTGTTTATTGACGCACTGGAATTGCAATTACAAACTCTGTACCTTTTCCTGGAGAGGAGTTGCAGTGTATTGAACCCCCGTGTTTTTCCACAACAATTTGACGGGCGATCGCTAATCCTAAACCCGTTCCTTTTCCCACAGATTTCGTCGTAAACAAATGGTCAAATATCTTTTGCTTGACTGCTTCATTCATGCCATTAGCATTATCAGCAATCGTTATTTTCACTTGATTATCTTGCAATGAGTTTTGAATTGTAATCTTGTTAGGCTTTTCTTGGATTTCTGCAAAATTCCGCCCAGTATTCGATTCATCTAAGGCATCAATGGCATTAGCTAGGATATTCATAAACACCTGGTTTAATTGTCCAGGAAAACATTCAACTTCAGGCAAACTGCCATAATCGGTTATTACTTCAATTGCTGGACGTTGCTCATTGGCTTTGAGGCGATGTTTGAGAATTAAAATTGTACTTTCAATGCCTTCATGAATTTTAAATGGCACTTTATAATCTTTATCAGCACGAGAGAAAGTTCTTAAACTAGTGCTGATATTTTTCAGGCGATCGCACGCCATCACCATTGAATCTATTGCCTTGGGCAAATCTTGTAAACTATAATCTAAGTCAATTTCTTCTGCATGATCAATAATTTCAGCACCCGGATTAGGTAAACTTTCTTGATAAAGTTTCAAGTGTTGCACTACATCAGCAATAGTGGGTTTAGCTTGTTTGAGACTTGCAGCAATAAAGCCCAAAGGATTATTCATTTCATGGGCTACGCCAGCAACTAAATTACCCAGTGCTGACATTTTCTCACTTTGAACAATTTGTAATTGGGCTTGTTGTAAATCTTCTAAGGCTGTTCCGAGTGCTTGAGATTTTTCTGTAACTGCTGATTCTGCTTGTTTGCGATCGCTAATATTAATCGTTGTCCCAACTACGCGATAAACTTTGCCCGTCTCATCTTTTAAAGGGCTGAGTGTGCTTAACAACCAAATTTTCTGGTCATTAAATGTTAGACATTCTTCATAAGTGATGGGTATTCCAGTTTGGAAACAATGCAGATATTTTTGCTCAATTGCTGCAACTTCATCAGGAGCCATTAATTCTTGCGGACTTTTACCCAGCACTTCCGAAGCAGGTATACCAATCACTATTTCGCATGATTTGCTCCATCCTGTGTACTCATACCTACCATTATCCCGGATATCAGTCACAAAAATAAGACAGCCAACACCTTCGTAAATACTACTGAGAAACTTTTCTCGCTCCTGGAGATGATTATATAATTGGGCATTTTCCAAAGAAATTGCGGCTTGAGTGCAGAGGAAATTTACAATAGAAAGGCGATCGCTAGTAAATACCCCTTGAGTCAGTTGATTTTCTAGGTAAAGAATCCCTACTAAACGCCCTTGATTAAGAATCGGGGTACATAATACACTTTGGGGTTGTGTTCGGTGCATATATTCCCCAATCAACCCAATAATATCTGTTTTGCAATTGTCTATAACAACTGTTTGTTGAGTATTTTTGACGTAATTGATAATTTTTGCGGGAATCTCTTGACAATTAGCGAGTAATTGGGGTTCAAGAATGGTTTGTATTTTCTCATGATTGATAAAAGTAATTGCCCTAACTTGCCAAATATCATCTTGGGGAAGAATTAACACAGCTTTCTTGGCGCCAGAGTTTTCTAGGATAATGTGGGTCAAGCTGGCAATGAGTTGATTTAATTCCAGAGAACTGGAGATAGCTTGAGCGGCTTTGAGGACAGAGGTAAAATCTAATGTGTGGGAAATATTAGTGCTGCCAGTGGTAGAAGTACGAGTAGATGAGGAAGTGCCACGAAAGCTAATAGTTTCTAAAGTATTGAAGTTGATTCGTTGCTGTTGCAGAATTGATTGGAGTAGTTGGGGATAGCGTTTTTCTAAGTCTTCTATTTTGGCTTTTGCACCCCAACGAGCGTAACAGTAGTATGCTTCTTGCATATATGCTTGGGCAACTCTTTCTTTAACCCAATCGAGATAAAATTTAGCTACTAGTTCATTGCTAAGTGCTTCTTCTTGGATGTAGCCGTTGGCTTTAGCTAGAGTTATGGCGCGATCGTAATTTTCCAGTGCTTCTGCTTTATTGCCCAACACTCGTTGTTTTTCAGCCTCAACTAAATGCCATTTATGCAGATGATTCGTGGGAGCATTTTGCGCACAACGGTACAGAGTGGTTTGATGGATTTCTACCTGGGCAAGAATTACGGAAAGTTCAATTTCTGGCTGGGTGGAAAATAGGGCTAGGTACGTCAGGGCTGCGTAGAAATGGAAAATCGGAACAAAAATCAATCCTGATACTGCAAGTAAATACTTTTCCCCTTCCGCAATGTAAGCGATCGCAGCCTTATAATCACCAAAAGAATAGGCAAGCAACAGTTTGTAGATATACAACTCAGCCATCACCGTGAGTTCATTAGCCTGACGATGTTTGGCAATCATCACCGTTTCATCGTAGATACTGCCGCTCAAACAATCGGGCTGAATTTGGGTTTCCCTAAAGTTCTGTGCCGCCTGCCGCATAATACTCACATAAGTCTGGGCAGAATGTTGCTTCGCCTGAGTTAAGGCGGCGTTGTAACTTGCTATATCTAATTCCAAATTGCTAAGTTCAGAGCCACTCCAAAAGACCGCATAGCTGTAACAACATACGTTATAGCCAGCGTGTAAAAAATCGCCAGTTTCCATACCAGAGGTAAAACCAGATTTTAGCAATGGTATCGTTGCCGAGAGGGCTTCTTGGTGATGCTGAATAAAGCCACCAAACAACATGGAAATTATGGATTTGAATTCCCGCACATTGAACCGATCTAGCAAATTCAATCCCAATTGCCCAAAATCGTAGCCCCCTTCAACTTCTCCCAAAAAGGCACACAACACCATTCCGTGCAGCGCATACCCCACAGTTGAGGCGGGCGTATTCCCAAACTGAAGCGATAGGCTGACCATTGTGCAGCTAATTAGGGGCAATAAACCCGGCATTCCTTGGAAAACAGGTGCAAACAACATCCCTAACAGTTGCATGGCTGCCTCTGCTTGAGGATCGGTCATCGCTGGTAAGTCAGCTAGTTCTTCAATTCGTTTGCCTGCGAGTTGACTAGCAAGGACTTGTAAAGCTTTACCAATCTCAGCATTGTTTGGCTCAATGGGTAGCTCAACTCCCAATTGTTTTAAAGCATCTCTGCCAACTGCGATCGCTTCTAATAGTCTGCTCTGGGCTGTCTGGGCAGCAATTTGAATTTCGTAAATTTTAACTTTATCTAAAATCGTCTGAGCTGATTGCAACACCTGTAACGCGATCTGTTCCATGCCATCAAAGTCAGCATTTAAGTAGGCGGCTTCGGCGGCGGCAACATAGAGACTCAGGGTCAATTCATATTGATCTTGCCAGCAATTCACTGTGAGCAGCTCAATCCCAGTTTGTAAATAGGCTCTGGCAGCAGCATAAGCAGTAGAACTTTTAGCTTTATCTGCTGCTGCTAAGTTAAGTCGAGCCAAGGCTTCTCGCTGGTGCGGTTGGGCAATCAACTCTTGCCCTAAATTCAAATGTCCAACAATATCAAACAGTTTTTCTTCTTGTTCTATTTGAGAAGAATTTTGTAGAAGCAATTGACCAATTTTGAGATGAGTTGCTTGTTTTTGGTTATCAGGAATTAGAGAATAGGCAGCTTGTTGTACTCTGTCATGTAAAAATCTATATTTGGCTAATTGTTTATTGGTATTCCCAGTTGACAGCGCCAATCGCTCGTGATTTTCTCCCTGATAAAATTTATAAACATCACTAATTGGTAAAATCAAGCCTTCTTGTAAAGCTTTCCATAAACTCGCAGCCGTTTCAATTTCTGATGACTCCCAAACAATTGCCAAGGTTGCTAAATCAAATTGATTGCCAATGCAAGCGGCTAACTGCAATACATTTTGAGTTGATTGAGGCAATCTTTGTAATTGAAATACCATGAACTTAACAACATCATCTGTCACCGCTTGCTGATTTATTTGGGTGATATCACATTGCCATCCTCCCGTAGCCCCACCTTGGTAAGGGGAGGTGAATTCAATTAATCCATCTTGGTGTAGTGCCTTGAGAAACTGTATGGTAAAAAACGGATTACCTTGAGTTTTCTGAAATACCAATTGAGAAACAGGTAATGCCGAATCTTTTGTACATTTAAGTGTGTCAGTAACTAATTGATTTACTTGCGATTGACTTAGAGGCGCTAAAGTAATCGTATTAATTGTAGCTGCTGCTGTTTTTTGGATATCATTCAAAGTCAACATTAATGGATGTGCTGAATTGACTTCGTTATCACGATAAGCACCAATTAAGAAAAGATGTTTTGTATCAGCCATTAATAACTGTATTAACATCAACGATGCTGAATCTGCCCATTGTAAATCATCTAAAAACATCACTAATGGATGTTTTTCACTGGTAAAGACTTGGGTAAATTTTTGAAATAATAAATTAAACCGATTCTGAGCAGCAGTTCCTGATAATTCTGTAACAGGTTGTTGCTGACCAATAATTCTTTCTAATTCGGGGATGACTTCAATAATCACCTGTCCATTATCACCTACAGCCGCTAAGATATTGGTTTTAAATTGCTGGATTTGAGCATCGCTTTCTGTTAACAATTGCCCCATTAAATCGCGGAAGGCTTGCACAAAAGCACTAAAGGGAATATTTCGTTGAAATTGGTCGTATTTCCCTTTGATAAAATAACCGCGTTTTTTGACGATTGGTTTATGAACTTCGTTAACTACAACGGTTTTACCAATACCCGAAAAACCAGCCACCAGCATCATTTCTGTCGCACCCGTACTAACGCGCTCAAATGCTTGCAGGAGAGTTTCTACTTCTGTTTCTCGTCCATAAAGTTTATCAGGAATAATAAAGCGATCGCACAGATCCCGTTGAGCAATTGGGAAATGCTTAATTTCACCAGTTTCTTGGAGTTGAGATAAACAAGTTTCTAAATCAAATTTCAGTCCCAATGCACTTTGATAGCGGTCTTCAGCATTTTTTGCCATCAATTTCATGACAATATCTGACAACACTTGTGGAATCTCTTCACTTCTAACTTCCTGAAGGGATGGTGGAAGTTTTGCTAGATGACAATGTACTAACTCCATCGGGTCGTTTGAATGAAACGGTAACTCACCCGTTAGTAGTTCATAAAAAGTCACACCTAAAGAATAGAAATCAGTCCGGTAGTCAATCCCCCGATTCATTCTTCCTGTTTGTTCGGGAGAAATATAACCAAGTGTCCCTTCTAAAACATTGGGATTCATCAATGTTTGAGTTTCCCGTGGTAGTAGGGATGCAATACTAAAGTCAATTAATTTAACTTGTTTGGTTTCTAGATTAATTAAAACATTGGCGGGTTTAATATCTTTATGAATAATCCGATCGCGATACAATATATCTAAGGTGTTGCATAGTGCGATCGCTATTTCTAAAAACTCCATCAAAGATTCTAAGCTTTTCCCCACTACTTCGGCTTCTCTACGAGACGCTGGGCGAACGCTCAGTACAAGTCCCCAATCCTTGAGAGAAACCCCCCCAAAGTCTTCCATCACCAACGCATAACCATTTTGATACGGTTCTAGGCTATGAGTTTGGACAATCAGAGGTGAGTTGAGATTCTTAGTTATGGTGTACTGATTCCGAAAAGACAAGAGTTCGCTGAAACTCGGATAAGGATTTTTCAGCAACTTAATCACTACAGGTAATGAGTCAGTCTCTCGATACCCTCGATAAACGATGGTTCTAGAACCATTGTAGAGTTCTTCGCTAACCTGATATCCGGGAATATTGACTCTCGTACTAACCATACTGCTAAATCTTTAAGACTTCAGATATAGTGTTCCCAGATATAAACCTAACCCGTCGCTCCACAACTTGAAATTTTCAGGATTTAGAGTCAAAGAAAATCGACGCTAATCCCATACCTTCTCTACGAGACGCGCCGCTCATGGAGTCTCTTGCATAAGTCGATTCAACGATTTTTGCAAAAGACTTCATAAGCTGCGCTCACAAGGAATAATGAAAATCTCTTTTCCTCCTGCCTTCTCCCTTGGCGCTAGCCTCTCCCTTTGGGAGAAGGGGAGACGCTAAAAGCGTACCTCCTGCCTTATTTTCAAGGCAGGTCTAAGGAGTGTCCGAGATTCATACCGGAATTTCAATCATAAATTCTGTACCCTGACCCAGAACCGAGTTAAAACTTAATTTCCCACCGTGGGTTTCTTCAACAATTTGACGAGCGATCGCTAGTCCCAATCCTGTGCCTTTACCAACAGCTTTCGTCGTAAATAAATGGTCAAATATTTTTTGTTTAACTTCTTCACTCATCCCCTTAGCATTATCAGTAATGGAAACTTTAATTAGATTATTTTCGACTGAGGTTGTAATTGTAATGCAGTTAGGATTGGCTTTAATTTCTTCAAAGCTGAGTCCATAGTTAGATTCATCTAATGCATCAATAGCATTAGCAAAAATATTCATAAATACCTGATTTAATTGACCAGGGAAACATTCTACTTGAGGTAAATTACTGTAGTTTGCAACAACTTGAATCGCCGGACGTTGTTCATTGGTCTTGAGACGATGTTTGAGAATGAGAATAGTGCTATCAATGCCTTCGTGGATATTAAAAGGTACTTTGTAGTCTTGATCGGCACGAGAGAAAGTTCTTAAACTAGTGCTGATGTTCTTTAGCCTGTCACACGCCATAGACATAGAATCAATCATCTTGGGTAAGTCTTCTAAGCTATAATCCAAGTCGATTTCTTCGGCGTGGTCTTCGATTTCATCGCTTTTGTTGGGTAAACTTTCTTGATATAGTTTGAGATGTTCAACAATATCAGCGATAGTAGGTTTCGCAAGTTTTAGACTAGCAGCAATAAAACCAAGGGGATTATTCATTTCGTGAGCTACACCAGCAACTAAGTTGCCTAGTGCAGACATTTTCTCAGTTTGCACCATTTGTAATTGTGCTTGTTGCAGGTTTTGTAAAGCAGTTTCTAGCTCTTGTGCTTTTTGTTGAAGTTGGAGTTCGGCAACTTTGCGTTCGCGTAGCGCAGCTTGCTGTTCTGTAATATCATCTGCTAGGGAAGCAACTCCGATTAACTCGCCATCTGCATTTACAAGCGGATTGTTATACCAAGCACAAATGATAATTTTACCATCCTTTGTCACATTTTCATTGATACTGTAATTACCGCCCTCCTGCGATATAATTTCGACGCTAACTCGCTCCATTTCTGCTTGAATTATTTCAGGAATGATGAATTTGAATCCACAACCCAAAGCCTCTTGTTTGCTGTAGCCAAAGATTCTTTCTGCGGCTGGGTTCCAGTCAGTAACGTGATAATTGGTATCCCACTCTATCACTGCCAATGGGGTTTGCTGAACCAATAACTGGAGTTTTTGCTGGGATGCTTGGAAGACAGACTGGGTGGCGCTTAACTCCTCAAGCGATCGCTCTAGTTGTTGGGAATACTCTAGCGATCGCTCATAAAGTCGGGCATTTTCCAAAGAAATTGCCGCTTGAGCGCAGAGTAAATTCAGCAGTTCGACGCGATCTTTTGTGAACGCCCCCGTTGCTAGATTATTTTCTAGATATAAAATACCCATCAACTTCCCTTGATGCAAAATCGGGCTACACAAGATACTTTTGGGCTGCTGACGGATGATATAGGGGTCATTGGCTAAGGTGCGATCGGCACTTGCATCAAGTATCACAGCAGTCTGTCTATCGTGCTTCACTTTGTAAATCAACTTCAGGGGAATGTCTTGACTGTCCTCAACGGGAAGGCGTTGCAACACTACTGGCTGCATCCCCACGGTAATTGACCCTTTAATTAGCAGACGTTCACTTTTGGTATCGCCTAGCGAATCGTTTCGCAACAGCATGAACACGCATTTATCAGCCCCAGCATTTTCAATGACGATTTCAAGCAAAGATGAAAGCAGTTTTTCAAATTCGATTTCGCCGGAAAGAGTGTGAGAAGCTTTGAGAATAGCAGCTAAATCTAAAGCAACAGAAACACTACTACTGTGGGAAGTGCCGGAACTCGTGGATGTAACATTTGCCAATGAGAAGATTGTTTCGCTAGTGGAGAAGGAAGTATGGGTTTGCTGGAGGATAGGGGCTAGCAGTTGCGGATAGCGTCTTTCCAGATCGGCAACCTTGGCTTTTGCCCCCCAACGTGCGTAAGAGTAATATGCTTCTTGCATATATGCTTGGGCGAGTTTTTCTTTCCCCCAGTTGAGGTAAAATTTGCCAGCAAGTTCATTCGCTAGTGCTTGTTCTTGGATATATGTGTTTGCTTTTGCAGAGGCGATCGCGCGATCGTAGTAATCCATTGCTTCATACATCTGCCCCAATACCCGATACTGCTCTGCTTCCACCAAATAAAATTTATGTAAATGGTTTGTGGGTGCATGGTTTGCCCATTGTTTGAGCTTCTTCTGGTTGTCAACAACTTGCTGCGGAAGGCATTCCTTACCTTGAGCGTTGGGCAACATCGCCAGATGAGTCAATGAATCGTAAAAGTGAAACACCGGCACCATAAAACAGCCGGATACTCCACTTAAATGTTGTTTAGCATCAGCCGCCACTTTGATAGCTTGTTCCCACTCATTAAACAAGTAACAAAGAATTAATTTATTGATATACAGTGTTCCCATTGCATAAAGATCGTTTGCCTTCTGATGCAAGGGCAACATGATTTGTTCGTCATAAATTACACCTTGAATTTCCCAAGGACACTTGCTCTCGGCGAGTAAATTTAAGACGGATTGGTAAAAGACTCTCAGATAGTTATGAGCAACTTCCTGCTTGAGTTGAGCCAATGCCTGATTATAAACCTTCATCTCTGGTTCTAGGATTGACAAATTTTTTCCGAGAAAAAAGGAAAGCGAACAGTAATTGTAGGCACAGTAGGCAGCATACTCTAAAGTACCCATCTCCAGACCACTGTGGTATCCGTCGAGTAAAGGAGCGAGTGAATTTTGAATATGATGTTTCCAAGGCTTCACGAAGGGATAAACCATGTTAATCGTGCTGGCTTTAAATTCTTTGCTTTGGAAGCGTGATAGTAGTCCCATTGCCAGTTCGCCAATGCGATCGCCTAAATCTATTTCTCCAATGCCACACAAAATTACTCCATACCAAGCATAAGCCTGTGCTGATACCGCAGCATTACCGTATTCCACTGATAACCTAATCTGCTTACACACGATTAATGGCAGTAATTCTGGAACCGCTTGATAGACTGCTGCTGTCACCGCCGCTAAAATTCGGATCGTTGCCAGGGATTGGAAGTCTGTCATTTCCGGCAGTTCCAAGAAATCTTCTAAATGTTTTCCTTTTAATACATCTTGAGTCTGTTGCAAACTTTCAGTAATATCTGCGTCAGTCGGCTGCTCTGGAAACAATACTCCAAATAATTCCAAAGTCGAAAGAGCTGTTTTAATAGCTTTGGGCTGTTGACTCTGGGCCACCTCGGCCAAAATTTTTACTTCATAGACCTTCACTTTGTCTAGTAATTGACGGGCATTTTGCACTACTTCGTCAACTATCTGCTCCATTTGCCTAAAATCACCGCTCAGACAGGCTACTTCTGCGGCTAAATCATGCAGAGCTAACGTTAGTTCATAGCATTGCTGCCAACAACTTGTTGTGAGAAGTTGTATCCCTTTAGTGGCGTATTCAATTGCTGCGACGTAAGCGGTTGCAGATTTAGCTCTTTGGGCAGCAACTAGATTTAGTTTTGCTAATTCCTCACGTTCAGTTTCTGCAACAATTAAATCGGCTCCTTTATTTAATTGATTGACAATCTCAAAGATTTTTTCCTCTTTTTCCTTCTCGCTCATTACACTTAAAAGCAATTGCCCAATTTTTAAGTGCGTCAGTTGTTTTTGGTCGTCGGGAATCAGAGAATAAGCAGCTTGTTGGACGCGATCGTGTAAAAATTTGTATGTAACAGTCTGAATATTTTCCGGTGTACGTGCAAGACTTTCTTGCCCAATATAAAATTTATAAACATCACCGTTCGGTAAAATCAACCCTTCTTGTAATCCTTTCCATAAAGTTGCAGCCGTTTCGATTTGAGATTGTTTAGAAACAATTGCCAAACTTGCTAAATCAAACTGATTCCCAATACAAGCAGCTAGCTGTAACACCTGTTGAGTTGATAGCGGTAGTTTTCGCAATTGAAAACCCATAAAGGCAACAACATCATCTGTAACGGCTTGAGTCATTACTTGGGTAATGTCACATTGCCAACAGCCCAACTCAATATCAAATTTAATAAGATTTTCTTGATGTAATGCTTTGAGAAACTGGATTGTGAAAAACGGATTTCCTTGAGTTTTCTGATAGATTAATTGAGAAAGAGTCCATGCCGAAGTTTCTGTACATTTAAGTGTGTCACCAACTAAGTGATTCACTTTTATTTGACTCAGTGGTGCTAAAGTAATTGTATTAATCGTCGCTTTGGTTTTTTTTATTTCACTCAAAGCCAACATTAATGAATGTCCTAGATTGACTTCATTATCACGGTATGCACCAATTAACAAAAGATGACCTGTATCAGCCATTAATAGCTGCATTAACTTCAATGATGCCGAATCTGCCCATTGCAAATCATCTAAAAACATCACTAATGGGTGTTCAACACTGGTAAAAACTTGGGTAAATTGTTGAAATAATAAATTAAATCTATTTTGTGCCGCCGTTCCTGATAATTCTATGGCGGGTGGTTGTTCGCCAATAATTTTTGATAATTCGGGGATGACTTCAATAATTACCTGTCCATTTTCCCCAACAGCATCTAAAATCTTGCTTTTCCATTCCTGAATCTGTGCATCACTTTCAGTTAACAATTGCCCCATTAAATCCCGGAATGCTTGTACAAATGCACTGAAGGGAATATTCCGTTGAAATTGGTCGTATTTGCCTTTGATAAAATAACCGCGTTGGCGAACAATCGGTTTATGAACTTCGTTGACAACCGCAGTTTTTCCAATTCCGGAAAAACCTGCTATCAGCATCATTTCTGTTGCACCCAGGCTGACTCGCTCAAAGGCTTGCAGGAGAGTTGATACCTCGGCTTCTCGTCCATAAAGTTTATCAGGAATGATGAAGCGATCGCACACATCCCTAACCCCAATTTCAAAACTCTCAATCGAACCCGTAACTTGTAGCTGAGACAAACAATTTTCTAAATCAAACTTCAATCCCAACGCACTTTGATATCGATCTTCGGCATTTTTTGCCATGAGTTTCATGACAATATTACAAATAACTTGGGGAATGTCTTCTCTATTTCTTAAAAGTGGTGGAAGTTTAGCAATATGACAATGCACCAATTCCATTGGCTCGTTTGATGCAAAAGGTAAATTTCCTGTAAGTAACTCGTAAAATGTCACACCTAATGAATAAAAATCAGTCCGGTAATCAATCCCACGATTCATTCTGCCTGTTTGTTCTGGAGAAATATAAGCTAGTGTCCCTTCTAAAACATTAGGATTGATAAGTGTTTGAGTTTCCCGTGGTAATAAAGATGCAATACTAAAGTCAATTAATTTAACTTGTTTGGTTTCGGGATTAATTAAAATATTGGCAGGTTTAATATCTTTATGAATAATTCGCTCCCGATACAATATATCTAAGGTATTGCAAAGTGCGATCGCAATTTCTAAAAACTCTTCTAAAGACGAGATATATTGCGTTTCTGGTAAGGTAAAATAATTTTTGAGACAAATCCCCCCAAAGTCTTCCATCACCAGCGCATAGGCATTTTGATAAGGTTCTAGGCTATAAGTTTGGACTATTAGTGGTGAGTTGAGATTTTTAGCTATGGTGTACTGATTCCGAAACGACAAGAGTTCGCCCAAACTCGGATAAGGATTTTTCAGCAGTTTAATAACTATAGGTAATGAGTCAGTCTCTCTATACCCTCGATACACGATGGTTCTAGAACCATTGTAGAGTTCTTCGCTAACCTTGTATCCGGGAATATTGACAAGAGTGCTAACCATACTGCTAAATCTTTAAAACTTCCAGATTTAGTATTCCCAGATGTCTAAAAGTATTTACCAAAAATAGCCAAAATTACACCGAAATTTCAATAATAAATTCCGTACCCTCACTGAAAACCGAGTTAAAATTCAATTTTCCGCTGTGGGTTTCTTCAACGATTTGCAGACTGATTGCTAGTCCTAAGCGATCGCTTGCTTTGTTAATTTTTATAACTCAAGCTTGATTAAAAACTGTGCATAACACTAGTTAACAGGAGTAACTTATTAACAGTTGCACAGATAGATACACTTAAGTTAATCTTTAAACTACCTATGGCAATACTTGTCGGGTTTTGGGGAAAAGCGGAAAGAAAAAACCTTTAACCTTTACCCTTTACCCTTTAACCTTACAAAATATGATTAACTATTAACTTAATGATTAACAGACGCCAATTTTTCAAAGGGGTGACAGCACTTTCTAGCTTATCTTTAGGTGGTTGTGGCTGGAGGCTGGCTGAAGTACGTGCTAATTCTAATACCAATAGTCAGCGCGACCAACTTTATATTTTTACCTGGACGCAATATACTGACAACCAATTATTGAAAACTTTTAGCGCTCAAACTGGCATAAAAGTGCTGGCAGATGTCTATGATTCCAATGATGTCATGCTGGCTAAATTGCAAGCTGGAGGCGGTGGCACTTACAGCATCATCAACCCATCTGATTACATGGTGCAGAAGATGGTAGATAAAGGTTTGTTAACAGAAATAAATCACGATCGCTTAATCGGTCTAGAGAATTTATTTCCCCGGTTTGAAAATCCTAGTTACGACCCCAATAACCGCTACAGTATCCCTTTTAACTGGGGGACAACAGGTTTACTTTACAATTCCGAAAAAATTAAAGATGCACCACAAGATTGGGATTACCTTTGGCAAAATCAAGAGCAACTTAATCAGCGAATGACCTTGCTCAATGATGTTCGAGAGGTGATGGGTGCAACCTTACGAATGCTCGGTTATTCTTATAACTCAAAAAATGAACAAGAAATCAAACAAGCTTATGAAAAATTGAAGGTTCTAAAACCTGCGATCGCCCGTTTTGACACCGACGCTTGGCAAAATCAAATTCTGGCCGGAGATTTACTACTGGCGATGTGTTATTCAGCAGATGCAGTGAAAATCTCTCAAGAAAATCCTAAACTCAAATATGTGATTCCTCGCAGTGGTTCTTCATTATGGACAGACACTATTGTAATTCCCAAAACAGCCCCTAACCAAGCTGGAGCTTATGCTTGGATTAACATGATTTTGCAACCAGAAATAGCAGCCCAAATCACTCAACGCTTGAATATTTCTACGCCGAATAACGCCGGATTTGAGCAATTGCCAAAAAAAATCCAAAACAACACTAATTTGTTTCCGCCAGAGTCACTGCTAAAAAATTGCGAACGTGTTACACCTGTAGGAGAATTTGAAGAGGTTTACGATCGTTATTGGACTCAATTAACTAGCAGTTAAAAGAGTTAGGAGTTAGGAGTGATTAATTTGGAAAAAAATGAAATTTCTAAAATAGACAAATTGCAGCACCCCGTTAGAAATTGGCTGCAACCTTTGGTATTGCTTGCACCATCTGGGATTTGGTTATTACTTTTGTTAGTGCTGCCATCTTTGATAATTTTCGAGTTAAGTTTAGTTGCAGATATCCGACCGGGAGATTTGGTCAATCCCAACGGATTCAAAAACTACATCCGAATATTTGACTCCCTTTACGTGCAAGTAATTTGGCGATCGCTATTTTTTGCCTTTGGGACTACGATAATTTGTTTAATTTTGGGCTTCCCAGTCGCCTATTGGATTGCTCAAATAGCGCCGCAGCGTTGGCGAAATTTGCTGTTATTAGGTTTTGTTCTACCTTTGTGGACTTCTTCGTTACTGCGTTCTTATGCTTGGATTACAATTCTTCGTCCTACTGGTTTATTGAACAGTTTACTCAGCAATTTAGGCTTGCCTACTTGGGAATTACTTAACAATAGTCAAGCTGTATTAATTGGCATGAGTTACAGCTTATTACCTTATATGGTTTTGATTTTATATGCTTCTCTCGAAAAGCTAGACAAGCGGTTGCTAGAAGCTGCGGCTGATTTAGGTGCAAATCCGGTGGAAACTTTTTTCCAAGTAACCGTACCGCAAATTTTTTCGGGAATTGCAGCTGCTTCCATGCTTGTATTTATCACAGGCTTAGGGGATTTTGTCGATCCAGAATTACTCGGTGGTGCTTCTAGTATGACGGCGGCGCGGTTAGTTTATAATCAGTTTCTTGGAGCCACCCAAAATTGGGGATTTGGTTCAGCCTTAAGTATGACGTTAATTTTGCTAGTTAGTATTGCGATCGCACTTTTAATTAGGTTTGGCGAACCTACACCCAAACGCTAAACTTTTGTTCGCTCATTTATAATAAAGGCATCAAACGCCAGCGAGACAACGGTTATGCTCTCACCCGATCTCAAAAATGCGTTACCAACTACTGACGAACTTCCCTGTTCAGACGATACGCCAGTGGATAACGAAGATCAAAATTTTTTGCCAAATATTTTACTCTTCTTACTTAACTCCATTTGGGCAAATCGCATGGATTGGTACTTCGGAGTAGATATGGGAGTGTATCACACCACAGGAGTAAATCCCAGAGTACCTGTAGTCCCAGATGCTTTTTTAAGTCTGGGAGTAGAACGGAAAAAGGGTGGTAAATCACGCAAAAGTTACGCGGTTTGGGAAGAAAATGGGATAGTTCCAATATTCATATTAGAAATGGTATCCCATACTCCAGGAGGTGAATACGACGAAAAACTAGATATATATAGAAAACTCGGTGTATTGTACTACGTAATTTATAACCCTGAGTTTTGGCGACGCGACCAACATCAACCCTTTGAAGTCTATAAGTTGCTCGATGGAAACTATCAATTACAAATAGGTGAACCTTATTTGATGCCAGAGGTGGGTTTAGGTATAGGACGACACCAAGCTGTAATTGGCGGGATACAACAGGAGTTTTTATGTTGGTATGACGAGCAAGGAAAGCGTTATTTAACAGATGCAGAACAGGCACAACAAGAGCGATCGCGGGCTGAACAAGAGCGGCAAAGGGCTGAACAATTAGCCGAGTATTTACGTTCTGTAGGTGTAGATCCAAATAATCTACCTGGTAATTCGTAATTCGTAATTCGTAATTACAAATTATCAATTATTTTTCACTATGAGTAAATGATCTAAATCATTTGTATTATTGTTAATTAACTCCTTAATTTTAGAGATAAACTCATGCTCTAAAAAAGGCTTGGTTAAGTAAGCTTTTGCACCCAATTCTTGGGCAAGCTGGCGATGTTTTTCAGCGCTGCGAGAAGTAAGAATCACTACAGGTATTTTTGCTAAATTTGTGTATTGGCGGAAATTGCTCAACAACTCAAAACCATTCATTCTTGGCATCTCTAAATCGGAAACGACGACTTTAATTTCAGGATGTAACTGCAATTTTTCTAGAGCTTCTACACCATTTTGAGCTTGTATTACTTGATAGCCAGATTTTTGGAGAGTCAAAGAGAGAGTTTGCCGGAGACTAATTGCATCATCTACTACTAAAACAACTTTTGGTGATTTATAATCTGGCTCTTGAGAATAACTGGATTGGGTTTCTATAGTTGTTGTGGAAGTCGATGCCGCAAGTAATGGTGTAGATGAAAAATTATGCCCTGATATCGGCAAGGCTTTTTTATTTGACGAAGAAGCGACTGGTAGCGCCCTAATATCAAGTGTTGTTTGTTGGATTTCGCTAGATTTTACCAGTAACAAAGCATCAATTACTAAGATGAGATTACCATTAGCTAAACTACTACAACCATAAATGTATTTTGGCGGTGCGATCGCGTTTCCTAAAGGTCTGATTACCAGTTCTTGTTCGCCGATTATTTGGTCAACTTCTAAAGCAACCTTTCCCTGATTTCGCTGTAGTAAAAGTACCGGATTCTTTGCTAAACTTTGGTTTTGAGTATTTGAAGTATTGTATTGAGTCTCATTATTAATGAATGAACCATTATAATTAATCAACTTTGAAAGTTGACGAAGGCTGACCATAGTTTCATCATTGTCTATATTCAAATGTAAGACTTTTTTCCCTTCAATTTCTTTAATCTGTTGTTCAGAGGGAATCAATATTTTTTCGATACTGTCCAACATCAGACCATAAACAACACCTTTGGCTTGAACAAGCATTAACTTTTCTGTAGTCATAGAAAAAGGAATTTTGAGGATGAATATTGTTCCTTGGTTGGGTAAGGATTGAACTGAAATCGAGCCGTTGAGTGCGTGCATCTGAGTACGCACAATATCTAAACCCATACCGCGCCCAGAAATTTCACTTACTTTATTTGCAGTAGTAAATCCAGGCGAAAATATCAAATCTAAAAGTTCAGGTTCAGCCAGACTAGAAGCATAGTTTCTAGTTTTTTCTTCAGTTTGTATGGGATAAAGTTCAGCAGCTTTTCTGCGAATTCTGTCTAAATTCAATCCCTGACCATCATCACGAACTTCGATAACAGTTTGGCTACCCTGATGATAAGCGCAGATTTCGATTAAACCTTCTTCTGGTTTACCAAGCTCTCGGCGAACTTGGGGAGCTTCAATACCGTGGTCAAAAGCATTACGCACTAAGTGTAACAAAGGATCGTAGAGTTTTTCTGCGATCGCTTTATCTACCAATACTTCGCTACCAGTAAGTTTTAATTCTACAAGTTTGGCATGAACATTCCCTAACTTGTTTACCATGTGGGGGAAACGATTCAGAATATTGCCCAAAGGCGACATTCTTGCTTCGACTAAGCTATCTATAACATTAAGAGTTAAATTTTCTTTTTTATCACTAATTTGAGTAGCTTGTGTCAGAAGCAAGTCAAGAGATTCTGTGGTTTCTTGTAGTTGCAGTGTTTCTTCTATTGCTTCATGCAATGTCATGTGAAATTCTGTGTATACATCCATTTCTAGAGAGTCAAAATCCACTGCAAAACTTTGCGTTTGTTCTGATGTAATATTTTGTATTTGTAAAGGTAGATCGCGTAACTCATTTAAAGTTGTTTGGTGTCTAGTGAGTTGCTGTACTAGCTGCTCAATTATTTCTTTGACCTGTTCATCTTTTAAACTACGCCGTTTTTGGTAAATCAGTAATTCTCCTGCCAGATAATTGAGGTGTTGCAGTCTATCTGTATCTACCCGAATAAATGAAGGTTGGCGAAAGTTTTTAGTTTGAACATACTGTGATTTATCTTCTATTTCTTTGTTGATTTGTGTAGCTATATCAGGTATGACTTCAATAGCTATTTCTGGAACGTCTACAACTACTTGCTCGCTGACAGTTAATGAATCAAGCTTTCCTGAATAATTATCAGTCTGGGCTGTTACGACTTCAACAGGAAGATTTTGCCTAGTTTCTTCCCCCCATATTGCTTCTAGCAAGTTATCAGTTGATTGAGAAGATACAATCTCTTTGATCGCTAATAGTTTTTGTAGCTTGGGACTATCAAGCCAATTTTTTTCTTCACTAGTAACAGGAGGATAACTTTTATATTCTTTTGCTAATTTATGAATTTGGTTTTGTAATATTTTAATTGCTGAAAGGTGGCTATCAGATGCTTTCAGAGAATATTGAAACTTTGCAACTGCAAATAGAATAATTAAGATGATGCCACGTCGATAAATACAAAGACTTTGACTATCTTCTTCATCTTGAACAAAATCAAGAAAGTCTTTTAGCCAGTTTTCGATATAATTAAGCAGATTTTTTATTTCTAACCTGGGAACTAGTAAAGTCAAACTGAGTTCCGCTTCTGGTATTTGCATCTGGTGATTAAACCAGCCATAAATGTAGCGAATTACTTTTAAATAAAATTTGGCGGTTTTTGGTTTTACCGATTCGCTCTTATTGTTATCAGATGTAGTAAGAAACTGATAAAATTGTTCTTCATTAATGATAAATCTATCAGTAAAGGAATTATTTGCTAATTCTTCAGACAAATCATTATTTGCTACTATTGCCAGTTTTCGTAAACCTGATGAAGGTTCTCCACCAGATGTGCGATCGCCTGCTAATACTAATTTTTTTGCTTGTTGTAAATCTACTAGGGCAATTTCTGCAACTTGCTGTACCTGACTGGGATTTGCTTGCAGCGCTGAGAGAATAGTTTGGGAAATTTCTCCCAATCCAGGTAAATTTAAAGATTCTGCCAAGCCCAGAAATACTTCAGCTTGAGAGTGTAAAAAGTCAATAAATTCGTCATTATTTGGTGGATTGTTAATAACGTCCGCAATACTGTTTAAACGTTGTTCTACTCCTACTTCAAAAACAGATTGCACAATATCAAATCCCAATTCTTCAGAAGTGGGAATATGAGATTCAGCACCAAATGCATCACCCAGCTTTTCTTGCAACTGCGCGAACACTGAAGTCGCTCGGTGAAGCAGTTCTTCGTCATTAACAGTACTACCTATTAATTCAGTATTTAATGCTATACTCAAACATTCATAAGCTTGTAATAAAAGTGTTTGTAATTCTGCATCAACTACAATTTTTGGATTGTATAAAGCCTTAAATACATCTTCTAAAAAATGGGCGATCGTCTTAATTAATTCTAGCCCAACATTAGCTGCACCACCTTTAAGTGTATGAGTGGCTCGCATTAGATTGTGAATTTTAGCAATACTATAATCTTCCGACAAGCTAAATAGTTCTTGTTCAATAATTTTGACTAATTCTGGGGCTTCAGCTAGAAAGTAGATGTACCCTTGTTCGCGAATTTCATTATCTGTAATCATAATTAGTGAGTGGGGAGTTAGGAGTTAGAAATTAGAAGTCGATCGACCAATTAATTTTTCAGTTGTCTTGACTATTAAACTCAAAATCCGATGATTTCGTATGCATAGACTAGTAATAATTTTTAAAACAAATTGACAGCTATGCTGTTGAATAATACTCTCTGCCAATTACTTTTTCTCCTCTCTTTGACTAAAAAGTTATAATTAATTCAGGCCAAAGCATTTTACATTTGCTAATAAAATAGTGCTTTATATAATTAATGCTTTGACCTGATAACTTCTAACTATTTTTCATTTCACTTTAAACTTACTAGCAGTTGTTAATAACTCTTGCGCCATACCTGATAAATCTTGGAACACAGTCGCAATCTCTTGAGATTCAGCAAAAGTTTTATCGGCAATTTCTGCGACATCTTGCATTGATTTAGTGACTGTTACAGATTGCGCCATTTGTTTTTGAGTCGCTGCGGTAATTCGCTCGATTAACTGACTAATTTCGGCAGTCGCAGAAACGATCGCATTTAAGTTTTGGCGAGTGTCACTAACAAGATTTGTGCCTTCTACTACTTGCTGAATACCAGTTTCCATTGCTACTGCAACTTCTCCGGTTTCTGCTTGAATTTCCTGAACTAATTTTTCAATTTCGATGGTTGCTGCTGCTGATTGACGAGATAAAGAACGGACTTCATCAGCGACAACAGCAAAGCCTTTGCCATATTCACCAGCACGAGTAGCTTCAATGGCTGCATTCAGAGCGAGTACGTTTGTCTGCGTGGCAAAATTTCCAATCAAATTAACCACCTTGGAGATTTTTTGTGAAGATTCGCTCAGGCGTTTAATCTTTTTGCTGGTTTGAGCAACGGTTTCGCGGATTCCTTGGATTGCTTTTACAGTCAGGTTCATGGCAGTATCGCCAGACTCTACAGTTTGATTGGCTTTTTGCACTGCTAGTTGTACTAACTCAGCATTCGCTACTACAGCTTGAGTTGAGTCCACCATCTGTTGAATGTCATCTAAGGCTGCGGTAATCTCCTCAGACTGTTGTTGTGCCAGATTGGTTAGTCCCGTTAGTGAAGACTCGCTATTGCTAGAAGTTTGGGCAACTTGTTGAGCAGCTCCTTGTACTTGAACAACAATTTGCCGCAGTGCTTGCAGAGTATTATTGTAAGCATCTGCGATCGTGCCTAGCTCGTCTTCTGTAATCGGTGCGCGTACTGTTAAGTCGCCGTTAAGAGCGGGTCTAAGGGCTTTTAAGAGTTGAATGGATCGTTGTTGTAGTAACTCCTTAGCTGCCTTTTCCCGTGTTGCGGCTTCTGCTAATTTTGCTGACTGCGCTTGTACTTGTTGCAAATATTCGGTGTGTTGTAATGCCAGTCCTAATTGGCTGCCAATACGTGCTAACAAAGTGACTTCCGATTCTTCCCAATCACGAGTTCCCGAATTTTGATAAGCTGCCAGCAATCCCCACAATTGCTCTCCGGCAAATACAGGCACAATTACATAAGCTTTGACTTCAAATTGCTCTAAAATTTCAATGTGGCAAGGAGAATGACCTACCTGATAGATGTCATTTACAACAAAGTTTTCTCCTTGGGCATATCGACCTCCCTGAGTTTCTTGTAAGTGGGTATCTTCCCAGACGGTTTTGATATCGGGGCCTACCAGTTTTACCCACAGATGACCTGCTGACTCTGCAACAAATTCCCCACTCCAGTTAGGATTGAAACGATACACGGCGACGCGATCGCATCGCAGTAATTGCCTGACTTCTTGAGTCGTTGTTTTGAAGATTTCTTCTACATCTAAAGATTGCCGGATGCGGTTACTGATCTTGGTGACAGCTTTCTCTTGTTCTGCTATTTGAGCTAGTTTTTCAGATTTGACTCGTACTAATTCCAAATAATCTATCTGTGATTTAGCTAGGCTAAATTGCAAGCTAGTTTGAACCAAAAAATTCACTTCCCAGCTTTGCCATTCACGGGAGCTAGAGTTTTGATAAGCTGCCAGCAATCCCCACAATTTATCCCCGAAAAATATTGGAACAATCATGTAAGCTTTGGCTTCAAACTGCTCTAAAATCTCAATATGACAGGGAGCAAGCCCTACTTCATAGATATTATTAACGATAAAGTTTTCACCTCTAACGTACCGACCTCCCTTAGTTTCTTGCAAGTAAGTATCGTCCAAAACGGTTTTGATATCAGGGCCTACCAGTTTTGTCCAACCAGTACTCACTGACTCAGCCACAAATTCACCACCCCAGTCAGGGTTAAAACGATAGACAGCAACGCGATCGCATTGTAGTGATTGACGCACTTCTTGAGTGGTTGCTTTGAAGACGCTTTCTACATCTAAAGATTGTCTGATGCGGTTGACTATCTTAGTGAAAACTTTCTCTTGTTCAACTATTTGAGCTAGTTGGTCAGATTTTGTCTGCACTTGTTCGAGATATTCCCCTTGTGAGATAGCTACACCAAATTGCAACCCAATTTGAGTTACAAAGGTTTCTTCCCAAGGTTGCCAATCACGAGGCCCAGAATTTTGATAAGCTGCCAACAAACCCCATAATTTTTCTCCAGCAAATATGGGTGCAATGATGTAAGCCTTCATTTCATACTGCTCTAAAATGTCAATATGACATTGAGAATGACCCATTTGATAAATGTCATTGGCCACAAAGCTTTCACCCTTGGCATAACGTCCTCCTTGAGTGTCTTGTAAGTGGGTATCTTCCCAGACCATGTAAAAATCAGGGCCGACCATTTTTATCCAACCGTTACCCACTGACTCAGCGACAAACTCACCACTCCAGTCAGGTTTGAAGCGATAGACACCGACGCGATCGCATTTTAGTAATTGACGTACTTCTTGAGTGGTTGTTTGAAAAAGCTTATCGACATTTGATATCCGCAAAATTTTGTCAATGACTTTAGCTACCGATTTTTTTGCTAGTAGCCGCTGTTGCTGTTCTTTTTGGAATTCAAAACTTTGTAATTTGTAAATTAGTTCTGTTGTCAGTTGAGATAGTAGGCTAATTTCTACTTCTTGCCACTGCCGCGTTGAGTAGCAATTATTGACTGCTAGTAAGCCCCAGACTTTACCTTCTACTACAATCGGTAAACTCAAACTAGCTTTAATTTGAAATTTATCTAGCAGTTGTTTTTGATAAGGGGTAAGTTGAATCTGATTGATATCGTCAATAACTACAGCTTCTACATAGTCTTGATTGGTATATAGACCAAAAATAATTCCGGGAATATTTTCGCCTAAAGTTGGAGTCCAACCTAATGTTCTCGATTCGGCTAAAACATTACCTGTTTCTCGCGAAGTAAACTGATAAATTAAGGCGCGATCGCAGCCAATCTTTTCTCTAATTTGTGCTACAGTAATTTTGAATAGTGTATCAACATCTGGGGCTTGGCGCATGTGAGTTGCGATATCTTTCATCTGTCGCCGCCAAGTTTTAAATTCTTGAGCGATCGCACTTAACAAAGATATTTCATTACTAGCAATATTTGCTATATGAGCGTTACCATTCTGATTTTCTAATTCAGAAATTAGATGCTCGTTATCATGGCTATTGTTATACAAAAATGTCATTTAATTAACCTCAAACTTGTGATGGATAATAACTGGATATGTGGCAAGCAATATTTTCTGGTATTTACTCATTAAGGATTAGGAGTTTTTAAAACAGTATACCTAATCACACATTACTAAATATTCAATTATGAATTCCCCATGCTGGAGATTGAATAATAGTTGTGGCATCCAAATTAAAAATTATCTCCTCCGAACCATTAATAAAATATCCCTGTAAAAAAGGTGATATTTTCGGATAAAACAACTCAGCAGTTGCGGGTTTCATTTCTTGAGTATCCAGCCATTCAATATCTAT
Organism: Nostoc sp.; assembly: GCF_036917375.1. Taxonomy (GTDB): domain Bacteria; phylum Cyanobacteriota; class Cyanobacteriia; order Cyanobacteriales; family Nostocaceae; genus Nostoc. The sequence continues at coordinate 72,453 of NZ_JBALDN010000080.1, read as the reverse complement.
AAGTTGTCGAACTAATAGACCCAAATACTTACCTTTATTTTCTAGAACAATTGCCATCATTCTTGAAACTAAATTTGACCCTTGCGAAATAGGAGGATAACCTAACATTGCGTCTAAATCAACTAACCAAAGCATCTCACCACGCCAGTTATAAATACCTAAAATGCTGCTTGGCATTTGAGGAACGCCACATATTTCTGGTAATGATACTTGCAAAACTTCTGTGATGTGTTGTAGAGAAATGACGGCTGTATCACTTACTCCCAAATTAAAACTTAAAAACTTTTGCTGGGTTTCCAAAGCTATCGATCCTTTGTCCTTGATGATTTATCTTTAGCCACTATTTGCAGTTATTGTTGATTCTTGGAGAGATTCTATCTAAAAAATAGTGACTTCTAGGATTTGTTTAATTGTGAGATTTTTACTAATTAAGCAATCGCTTTAAAATTACCACTAGTTCATCTCGATCGATCGGTTTTGATAGATAACCATCAGCGCCTAACATATTACCCCAAATTTTATCTACATCACTATTTTTTGTAGAGCAAAAAACCACAGGTATATTGCTAGTGTCAGGATTATTTTTCAATTCTCGGCAAATTTCAAAACCACTTTTACCTGGTAAAATTACGTCGAGAAATATTAAATCTGGTTTATTTTTATCTATTTTGTCTTGAGCCTCTTCACTACTAGTGGCGCTAATTACAGAATAACCTGCCTGTTGCAAGTAACGGCTGATTATTTCCATATCTGTTAAGCCATCTTCAACAACTAAAACAGTATTCATGGCAATTACTCGTTAACTTTTTCTCAAAATGTAAACAAAATATACAAATCCTCAATGATTTCTCAAAAAGACATGGAAGGGACTAGAGACTAGCCCTAACCCCTTTGCCCTAACCAATATTTCACAAATCAAATAGGACTGCTATAAATACAAAAAATTGTATTTGTCTAATTTTGATTCAATCTTTATTTATCAACCTCAGAAAAAGTACGTAATCAACATAATTTAATATAAGATTTTTTAATAGAAAATAGTTTGATAAGCTAATTTTAGATTTTCAATTCTAGATTGAACATTCAAACTTTAAACATGACTAACAGCTAAATAATTTAAAAGTGAAAATACATCTAAAAGCCTAAATAAATGACAAATAAATGATTTGAGTAATAGAGTGAATCTAAAATTGTGGAACCTCAATAATTTAATTTTTACTGAGGTATAAACTCTCTAAACTTTGAGGAAGAATTGAGAACCAAAAATTGCCTTTAACTCTCCCTACTTACAAACCTCTAAATTAGATTTACTCTTATCGGTGGATACGCTCTGTGTAGGTAAATATTTACGTATTATACTCATTACCTTATCAGTCACAACAGGTTTAGTGAGAAAATCTGTAGAACCAACTACTTTGGCACGAACTCTATCTAAAAGACCATCACTGCCTGTTAATATAATTATTGGTGTGTTGGAAAATGTAGATATTCTTCGTAACTGAGTACAAATTTCGTAACCACTAGCAACTGGCATAATCAAATCCAAAAAAATCAGGTCTGGTTTATCCTGAATCAGAGTTGGTAGAGCTTGTACAGCATCTTGAATTTTGACAAACCTAAATCCATTGGAAGTGACAATATCCTCTACCATTTTGCATACTTGAGGGCTATCATCGACGCAAGCTACTAGTGGAGCAATCCGTTTTTTTGGTTGTGTGGTGGTAGAGTTATTGTTAACTTCAGTAATTCTTAAAGGCAAGTCAGGTACTTCTACCAATTCGATGATTCCTTTAAGGATATAAGGAAGCAATGAACGGGTCAGTGGCAATACACTTTGCTTCATTTTCATGGCTAAATCTCGTAGAGTGAATTTGCCATTGATTAAATTCACAAAGTTTTTGTAGACAGATGGACTTACCATCTGCTCAAGTTGTTCTGGTCGCCGTAAAATTGGTGCTAAGTCAGGAGAAAAATTTGCTAAACCTGCTTCTGACCAAATTTTCCATGAGTCTTGCATGTGCTTTACAGACATTTCTGCACTCGTGAAGCTCATTGGGGTTTCTAAGATAACTTCTTGGTTGCGATTGCAAGTTAAAGAAGCAAAGTTTCCTTGCAAAGCTAGGTCAAATAATAGTTCTGCTATTGTATTTTCCGCAATAGATTGAATCTGTTCCCTCTGAATTTTCTGTTTTTTATAAAATACTTCTATCAGCTTATAGTCCCAGTAATCAATTGATAGGTCTTGTCCACGTAACTGCAACTTATCAATATCAATCTGGGGACAATTCTGGGCTATATGTCTACGCCAACGTCGGAAGGGATGAGTTCCGCCTGTTGCCCAAACTATCCGTCCCAGTCGATAGTAAAAAGTCCATTGACTGCCCTTTGAACTTTTAATATTTAACTTGCCATTGTATTGCAACTGAGTACAAGTTTTAAATTCATTTACTAGATTATTTGAAATAAGTTCTTGATGGGGCATAGTTTGTACCTTTTATTAAAAAGCTAGCTATTAAAAACCGATACTATAGGAATCCAGTTTGATTTTTGAAACGATCTACGTAGTCAGGGAACAGGGAATAGGAAAGAAGGCTTTCTAAAATGTACTGAGTTTTTTCAGAAATCAAATATGAGTCCTATAGTGGAGCACAGCGTCAATCTACCTACCATCTCATTTAACCAGACAAGTTTCTTAAGTCACTTGTTAAAGGTAGGTAACACTTTTGTCACAGTGTTCTAGCTATATAGCGATTGGCAGATATGTGAATCAGTGCAAATGGATTTGGTATATAGCAGTCTAAATCAAGATTATTAAAAGCAAGGCAGATGTTAAGATAGCAAAACTATTGCTAGTAAAGAATTTATCTAGCAATAAAGTCTTTATCGGCAGAGTTTACTTTTCTGCTAATATTTATGACTAAAGTTATGACTAAAGTAGGTTGCCATAGTCGAGATAATAGTGTATCAAGATATCATTTTAAGAATTTTCATACTGAATCATATCCGTATAAGTTCTGAATTTTTGTTTAAAAAAGATTAGCAGTCTCCAAAGAGACTTGCTTTAGTTATTCACATTCACAATAGAGGTTAAAAATATTTATTTAAGTTTACTATTCTTAATTATTAGAATTAATGTCAACTTTTCTAGATAATATTCTTCTTAAAAAAAGGCATGCTACTAAAACAAGTAACAGCCAGATTAAAAAGTATTTATTTAGAAAATTTCTTCAAGGTTGCTTGTGGTTTTGATAGCTGATAAGAGCTGCCCTGAGATTACTTTGGTGTTCTGAAAGCAGCCGATCGCCTTCGTCTTTTTCCAAACCAGTCCAGTGCATCAATAGCGCCAGCTTGACCCATTTTCCACTACGTTCTAGTAAAAAACCCGCAGTTTCCCGACTTAAACCTGTGAGGTCTTGCAAAATTCGCAAAGCGCGATCGCGTAATTTTTGATTTGTTACTGCTACATCCACCATGCGATTGCCATAAACTTTGCCTAGCTTAACCATCACACCGCTAGAAAGGATATTTAAAGCTAATTTAGTGGCTGTACCAGCTTTCAGGCGAGTTGAGCCAGCGATTATTTCTGGGCCTGTTAATAGGCGAATGTCAATATCGGCATCAAAGCTAACTTGTTCAGCAGGAACACAGGCGATAAAAATAGTTATAGCTCCTCGCTGACGAGCAGCATGAAGCGCACCGTGGACATAAGGCGTTGTCCCACCAGCGGTAATGCCAACTACGACATCTAATTGGGTAACGTGCCGCCCTGCGATCGCAGCCTCACCATCTTCAATGCTGTCTTCTAAATCTTCAGAACTACGTACTAGTGCACCAGCACCACCAGCAATAATCCCCTGTACCAACTCTGGGGGTGTACAAAAAGTAGGTGGACACTCAGCAGCATCTAACACCCCTAATCTGCCACTTGTACCCGCACCGATATAAAATAGGCGTCCTCCGTGGCGCAAACGCTCTGCGGTGCGCTCAATTGCCTCTGCCAACTGAATTTTCGCCGCTGCAACTGCTGCGACAGCCTTTTGGTCTTCGTCATTAAACAACTCCACCAATTCCAGAGAACTGAGCTGGTCTAAGTTCAGACTATTAGGATTTACCAGCTCAGTTAAAAGATGCCCGCGTTCTTGCAAATTTGTCATTTGTCATTTGTCCTTTGTTCTACCCTACGCCGCCCTTTCTTTAGGCATCTATCTATGTCCGTTGTCATTAGTCAGTTAGCGACCAATGGCTAATACTTCGGCTACGCTCAGTACAAGTGACCAATGACCAATGACTAATGACTACTTACAACAACCCTTCCAATTTGCGACGAATTTTCTCTAATTCAGAATCAGACAATTCTGGTTCATCTAGCGGCTGTTGATTGAGAGGGAAGGTGTCTTCAACAGTATCCTCCTTCTGGGCATCTTCTTGCCAGTCAGTTTTTTCAACGTTAAGTTCTGGGGGAGTTACAACTAAATTGCTGTTTTCTGGGATGATTTCCCATTCATACCCAGCACTTTCGCAAAATTCCTTGATTTCTTCAGCATCGATCGGCTCCGGTGTCGGTGCGGGGAAATCCTGAGCTTCTAACATCAGGGCAAAGCGCGTGGCATCATCTTCTGACTCGAACATCAGAATTTTATTGCGATCACCTTCCCGAATCGTGTGAATCCCCTCATTTTCCGTTCGAGCGTTAAAAATTAACACAAAAACACGCATTGGTGTAATCATCTGTCCTTTTTAAGGTTTATTCATATTAAAGTTCGAGATTGTGCCTCAAGGAAAGTCACAGGAATAATTTTCACTCTATTCAGATTTTCCTGAAAACGCCAATATTATTAAGCATAAGTATTGGATCGAGAAAAATACCGTAACTCAACCAATGGGGTCTTGGGTTTAGTTGGCGTATCCTGGAAATGGCATAGTGAACCAATGTGCCAGTTAATGCTTGTGTGTGCCAGCGACATCCGGCAATTAATACAGTGAAAGCAAATGATTAAATCTACCAATCAAGATATTCATTCCCCCTCCCCTATCCGCAAACGTATGTGGTTGCTGGTGTTGAGCCGGGGTAGCATTGCCTTGAGTGGACTTTTACTGTTAGGAGTTATCGTTGGTATTTGGCGGTTGTGGACTTTTGTCCAAACAGAGTTAACGCCGTTAGCACAACAAAGTCTAACTACTACACTCAACCGTCCGGTAAAACTGGGAAGAGTCACACAATTTTCGTTGACAGGTGTACAGTTTGGGGCTTCAGCTATCCCAGCCACACCCACAGATGCAGATCGGGCCACAGTCGAATCTGTAGAGGTGGGTTTTGATCTGTTACAACTAATTTTTAATCGCCATCTAAAGCTAGATGTAACCTTAGTCAATCCAGATATTTACATTGACCAGGATGATCAAGGGCGTTGGATTTCCACTACCATCGCGTCGTCAGGTGGAAACAGTGCAATTAAAACCGATTTGGACTATTTGCGGTTTCGTAATGCCAAGCTGGCCTTGATGCCGGATGAGAGAGTAGAGGGAGATGAGGAGGCAGAGGAGCAGGGGGGCAGAGGAGCAGGGGGGCAGAGGGGCAGGGGGGCAGCACTTCGGCTACGCTCTGTTACCGAGGGGCAGGGGAGCAAGGGAGAAGACCCAACTTCTAATTCAGCGCTGGCTCAACACCCTGCTACTACTAACAATACTCAGCAATTGCCGGTGCTATTTTCTCAACTCAACGGATCTGCTCAACTTTTAGCAAATAACCAGTTGATACGGTTTGAAGTTGGGGGTCAAGCAGACAGTGGTGGCAATATTTCCATTCAGGGAGAGACACGTTCTAAGGTGCTAGCAGGGACTTTCCAGGTGCAAGCACAAGATTTTCTGGCTGAGAATATTACTCGGTTGATTAAGTTACCAGTGAACTTACAAGCGGGTCGAGCCAATGGCGATTTGTTAGTTCGGTTGACACCAGGACAGCAAACTTTATTGTTTGGCAACGCTACTGTGCAAGGGGTAACGCTGCAAATACCCAAAGTCCCGCAACTGTTGAGCAATAGCCAAGGAAACCTCCACTTCCAAGGAACGGAGTTGCAGTTAAATAATGTGACTAGCAACTACGGCAAAATTCCTTTAGTGGCTACGGGAATCGTCGATACTCAAGCAGGCTTGAAGTTGGCAGCGCGTGTAAATGCGGTGAGTTTGGCGAATGCCCAAGAGACTCTTAAGGTAAAATTACCTGTACCGATCGCTGGACAAGTACAAGCTTCTTTGCAGATTACTGGATCGACTAAAGAGCCAATTCTCTCCGGCTCGGTTGCCACAATTCAAACTGCTCGGATTGACAAAGTTGATTTTAATAACATCAGTAGTAAATTTGAGCTTGTTACTAGTTCCTCTTTAATTACCCTAAAAGATATTCAAGGTAAAGCTAAAATTGGTGGTGAGATTACGGGCGCTGGTACAATTCAACTTGGTAAGAGTCCGCGACTGGATTTAAATTTCGCTGCCAAGAATGTTCTAGGAGATGCGATCGCCAAAGTTTATGAAACAACACCTACCTTCCAAATTGGCAATGTCTCAGGTACAGCTCAACTAACTGGCGCTCCTACCAATGTCCAAACTGTGGTACAGTTCCAAGCTCCTAACGGAACTTACCCTGGAACGGGCGAGGTTGCGATCGCTCCAAATCGCAACGTATCTTTCCGCAATGTGGCTCTGAATGTCAGTGGTGGAATAGTTCGGGCAACTGGTAGTTATGCCAATGAGCGTTGGCAAGCTGTGGCTGTTTCCTCTGGGGTAAAATTAGAACCCTTTGTAGACAAGAGTCAACTGCAAAATGTCTCTTTGGCTGGGGCACAGTTCAATGGTCGTCTCATCCTCTCAGGCAGCACAGCACCATTTAAAATTGCCACAATTCGCAGTAATGGTGCAGGAGTTCAAATTGGTGGCGGCACAGTTGGAGTTTCTAATATCCAACTACAAGACCAAAGTTTCTCGGCTCAACTTGTAGCTAATGGTGTGCGGTTGGGACAAATATTGAAACAGTCTCCCTCAGCTTTAGATAATCCTTTGGCGGGAACGTTCCAAATCGCAGGTAGCAGAGATGATTTCAGCCTGAAAACCTTCCGTGCCAGTGGTGAGGGTCGCCTTGCTATTGGCAGGGGTACGGTTACAGCCTCTAATATCCAAGTGGCGAATGGTGTTTATCGGGCGCAAGTTCAGGCTAAAAATGTGCCTGTACAGAAGTTGGCAAAAGTGCCAAAGCAATTTCAAGGAGCATTAAATGGTCAGTTCAACGTAGCGGGTTCTGTTGAGTCTTTCCAACCGCAAACTATTCAAGCCAATGGCCAGGCGCGGATAAATGTTGCAGGTGGAACTATTACAGCCTCTAATATCCAAGTGGGTAATGGTTTATACCAGGCGCAAGTTCAGGCAAATAATGTACCTGTGCGGCAGTTGGCAGCAGTACCACCGCAGTTTCGAGGAAAGTTAACTGGTCAGTTCAACGTAGCGGGTTCTGTTGAATCCTTCCAACCGCAAACTATCCAAGCCAACGGTCAGGCGCGGGTCAATGTTGCGGATGGAACTATTACAGCCTCTAATATCCAGGTGGGTAATGGTGTATACCAGGCGCAAGTTCAGGCAACTAATGTACCTTTACAACAATTAGCAGCAGTACCATCGCAGTTCCGAGGGACGTTAACTGGTCAAGCAAACGTGGCGGGTTCTGTTGAATCCTTCCAACCACAAACTATCCAAGCTAACGGTCAGGGACGGCTGGATGTTGCAGGTGGAAATATTACAGCCTCTAATATCCAAGTAGCTAATGGTCGCTATCAAGCTGTAGTTGATGCTGCCGGTGTGGAATTAAATCGGTTAAATCAACAATTGCGGGGTCAGTTTGGCGGTCAGTTGCAATTAGCTGGCACGCTAGGATCGTCCAAATTAGCTGATGTACGTGCTGCTGGACAGGTGCAATTATCTCAAGGTATCCCTGGTTTAGAGCAACCCTTGACAGCTGCGATCGCTTGGAGTGGTGAAAGGTTGACCATTGAGCGAGCAACGGCTCCCGGTTTAAGTGTTACTGGTAACATATTAGCCAATGCAAAGCAAGCAGGGATACCGGAAATTACTGCCCTAAATCTCAACGTCCAGGCGCAGAATTACAACTTAAAACAGTTACCGATTAATCTTCCCAATCAGGTTGCCGTGGCGGGGAGAGTAGATTTTAATGGTCAAATCACTGGAAAACTGCCCTTACCAAATGTAGTAGGGCAAATCAACTTACGAGACTTGGTTGTTCAAGATATTGCTTTTGAGCCGTTGTTAACTGGAAACATCGATTCAGTACAGGGACGCGGTTTGAGTTTAAACTTGGCAGGTAATAGCGATCGCCTGAACTTCAATTTAGATGCCAATAATCGCCCGAAATCTTTCTTAGTCAAGTGGCAGCAAGCATCAGCCACAGGTAATGTTCAAGGGAATGATTGGGCGCTGAAAGTTGCCAATTTCCCCTTACAAATATTGAATTTGACTCCGCCACCCATTACTCGCTTGGGTGCTGGTAAGATAACTGGGTTGTTGACAGGGGATTTGCTGTTTAATCAGCAGACATTGGCAACAACGGGAAATTTAGCGATCGCAAATCCCCAAATTGGCCGGGTTAAAGGCGATCGTTTAGCTGCTCAATTCCGCTACGGTGATGGTAAAGCCACACTCACTAATAGCGAATTTGTCAAAGGAAAAAGTAGCTACGCCCTTGTTGGGACTGTGACTCAAAGCCGTAAAGGGCCTCAACTCCAAGGTAAACTGAACGTCAAGCAGGGTGAGATCCAAGATGTTCTGGCTGTAGCAAAGGTATTTGATTTACAAAATTTGCCTGGTGGTTCGCCAGAAATCTACGGCACAGCAGCGGATCTGACTACTAACCCCCAAGGAACGCCAAATGAACCCTTATTCACCCAAATTCAACGGTTTTCTGAAATTGAAGCTTTAGTGGCAGAACAGGAAGAACAGCGACTTAATTCAACTCCAATACCAGATTTGGCAGACTTAAAAGGGACTTTCAATGGAGAAGTGGCTGTAAATACAGCAACAGCCAATGGGTTATCAGTGGATTTTAATTTGAATGGACAAGACTTTGCCTGGGGTAAAAAGGAAGAACGAAATCGTTTTTATACTGCCGAAAAAGTGATTGCCGAAGGCAACTTTGAGAACGGTGTTTTAAGTTTGCGACCATTACGAATCGAATCTCAAAACAGACTGATTGCATTTACAGGTAACGTTGGTGGTGATGAACAATCTGGTCAGCTGCGGGTGAATAATTTTCCAGTACAACTATTGAATAATGTTGTCAAATTACCAGTTGGAATCACAGGTAATCTTAACGGTACAGCAGCTTTAGCAGGCAGCATTGCTAATCCCCAAGCTAGAGGGGAATTGCAAATCACAGAAGGAATACTAAATCAGAGCAAAATAGAGTCAGCAACAGCAAGTTTCAGCTATGCCAATGGACGTTTAAATTTTGGTAGTACTGTAGCAGTTGCTGGGCCAAAACCTGTTGATATTACTGGCAGCATCCCTTATAAATTACCTTTTGCTTCCGTCGCACCAGACAGCGATCAAATCAGTTTAGATATGAAGTTAGAAAACGAGGGATTGGGGCTGCTAAACGCATTGACTAATCAAGTGGTATTTGAAAAAGGTGAAGGAGAAGTAGACCTCAAGGTGCGAGGAACGCTGCAAAAACCTGAAGTAAATGGAATTGCTACTGTCAATAATGCTACTTTTTCAGCCCAGGCTTTACCAGGTAAGCTGAGACGCGTCACAGGTAGAGTTCTGTTTAATTTTGACAGCATCTTAGTAGAAAATCTTCAAGGTAGATTTAGCCGTGGGAAGGTAGAAGCTGCTGGTGAAATTCCCATCTTCAACAATGAGAACGTAAATATCAAAAATCCCCTGACTGTTAATCTCGATCAGTTAGCGTTGAATCTCAAGGGACTTTATCAGGGAGGCGCTAGTGGCAATTTGCAGATTACTGGTTCTGCCCTTAATCCCATAATTGGCGGTAGAGTAAATTTATTTGATGGTAAAGTATTGCTGGCAGAATCTACCAATGCCACGACATCTGAAAATGGTAGTATTGGCGTATCACCCACGAAAGATAATAAGCAGAGCAAATCTGAAATTGGAAATGGGACAGGAAATACTAACGCCAGATTTAATAATTTAGATTTGGAACTAGGTAAAAACGTCCAAATTACCCGTGACCCTATTCTCAACTTCCGCGCCAGCGGTAATCTCATAGTTAACGGCTTAATCAATCAGCCTATACCCGATGGCACTATTCAGTTAGAAAAAGGAGGGGTAAATTTATTTACTACCCAATTTAACCTTGCTCGTGGCTATAAACACACTGCAACCTTTAGTCCTTCTCAACCCCGCGACCCCAACTTAGATATTCGGCTATTTGCCAAAGTACTGGATGTCACTCAAAGTAATGACTTCAGCCGAGTAAATTCTACAGGTTTATCAGCGTTAGAGAGTGTTCGAGTCGAAGCTACTATCAACGGTTTAGCTAGCAAACTGAATGAAAATTTAGAATTAACAAGTAGTCCATCACGCAGTCAAACCGAAATTGTTGCTCTTTTAGGAGGTGGATTTGTAGACACCCAAGGACGTGCAGACAGTACTTTAGGTCTGATTAACATTGCAGGTTCGGCTGTGTTTAACAATTTCCAATCAGCTTTTAACCAGATTGGGAGTACTTTTGGCTTAAGTGAACTGCGGATATTTCCTACCGTGATATCTGAGAATCCTGAAGCTGGAAGAAGCAATTCAACTTTGGAATTAGCAGCAGAGGCTGGGGTTGACATTTCTTCCAAAATATCAGTTTCCAGCATTAAAATTTTGACAACAAATGACCCCTTTCAATGGGGTATTAATTACCGGATAAACAATGAATTTCGTGTGCGTGCCTCCACTAACTTAACCGATGACAGTCGTGCAGTAGTGGAATATCAAAAGCGGTTTTAAAGAAATCTCTTAAATTACGAATTACTTCCTGTTCCCTCTTTTCCTTGCTTGTCAATAGCTTGCTGTACTTGTTTAACATCCAATTCTAATGCTTCAGCAATTTGCTCTATACTTAAACCCAACTTAAGTAAACGTGGTATAGTATTGAGCTTTGTTTCTTTGCGAACCTCTTCTTTTACTTCCTGCTTTGTTTCTTCCTTTACTTCCTGGTAAAATTTGGTTTGTCTCCAATCGGTTAATCCAAACATTGCTTCTAACTCCTGCTGACTTTTGTTTACAAATTTGTAGATAAGCATTCTCTCTACTAATTCTAAAAGATTGCTACGGTTAGCTTCATCCGTTTGTTGTACTTGTTTTATCAAATTTTTCGCTTGCTGTACGGCTTGATCTTCGGCTGCAACTACTAACTTAATTACGCCTAGCCCAATCGAAGATGATGGTACATCATTTAACTCGTCTAAATAAATTATACGAATTTGCTGTGGAGCTAATGATGTTTGATAAATAAATGGTATACCTGGATCGAGACTACGTTGAGCAAAAAGTAATACTGCTTGCCAACGACGTTGAGGTTTATATTGATTGATATAAAGGAATGCTTCTGTGATTATTCGCCAGTAAATATCATCATCGCGCTGAAACTGTACCTCAACAAAATAGATTGTGTCTTCTGGGTAGTCAGGTTTGGGTAAGAATAAGCCATCGATACGACGTGCTAGTTCTTTGATTTCTACTGAGGTAAATTGGTAGTGTAATGCTAAAGCTTCCGATTGTCCCAAAAGTTCAAATAAGACACCTGGAAGAGTTTGGAATAAAGTGTAAAAAATCGTGTCTGTTTTCATGCACTCTCGATATTTGAATATTTTCAGATTATCGGAGATAAGAGAAAATGATTTTTTTAAATTAATTAAATTGTGATATCATCACTTTGCCGATTAATAGTTAATCGCAAAACTGACAATCCTAAAATTATCAAAAATAGCACCAGACCAATTGTGCAAGCATAGCTAATTTCTAAGTTATTGAAGGCTTGCTCATATAAATAATAAACAATCGTTTTCGAGCTACTGAGTGGGCCTCCTTGAGTCATAATGTAGACTTCTTCAAAGACTTTGGTCGCAGAAATAGCCGAAATTACTGCCACTAAGGCTAAATATGGCTTCATTAAAGGTATGGTAATATCCCAATGTTTGCTAATACCATCAGAGCCATCAATGGCTGCTGCTTCGTAAACATCAGCGGGAATTGATTGCAACCCCGCTAAATAAATCACCATGTAGTAGCCTAATCCTTTCCATACGGTGACAGCCATGACGCTGGCAAGAGAAATTGGTACAATGCCAAAAATTTTTGCTGGGCTAGTTAGCCAAGGAATACCTTCTGGAAAAAGACCTAAAGCTTTAAATAACTGATTCAGTAATCCGTTTTCTGCATACAGCCATTTCCAAGCTATTCCTGCAACCACCATTGAAATTACCACTGGAGTGTAGTACGCTGCTCTAAACCAATTCATTCCCCGCAGTTTCTGATTTACCAAAATTGCCAGTACTAAGGGAGCAATTACTAAAATTGGTACTACACCTACAAGATATAAAAAAGTGTTTTCTAAGGTTTTCCAAAAAACTGCATCCTTCCAAAGCTTGAAAAAGTTGGCGAAACCTATCCATTGTGGCGGCTGGGCAATGTCTTCATAGCTGGTAAAGCTAAGGTAAAATGCTTGCAATGCAGGCCAAAAGACAGTTAACCCTAAAAGTACTAAGGCGGGTAGTAAGAATAAATAAGGGGTAAGGCGCTGTTTGATGAACATCCAATTTTTAGGTATCAATTGATTCATAAGAAGTTGAATAGTTGTTTTTGCTTTGTCAAAACAAGAATTTGGAGATGTGAGTAGATTTAAGCTTCAATATTTTAAGGGCATTATTTGCTTGTGTAAGCATTGGCGTAGCCTCTCGTAGAGAAGTTCGTCGTAGACATCGCTAATTAATAACTTGGAGATCAACTGCAATGGAAACTCAGCACAATCCGCCAATTGAACATCAAAATGTCCCCATAAACCACCGTGGACTGCATGATTTTTTGTATAGTTCTGACAACGAACACGCCGCCATTGAGGTGAGTATAACTCCTGAACTGGCAAATAATGGTACTGAAATCATTGAGTTTGAGGCTTGGAGTGTAGCTGCTCAGAACGCTAAAATTGCCGGAGTTTACGCAGTATTAGATGCAGAACGCCACACGCAGTACATTGGCTATTCTCGGAATGTGTTGCTTTCCCTAAACAGCCATCTTCGCCAAAATGGCGAGCAAAAGTGTGCTTTTGTACGCGTGCAAGCATTTAAGTTTCCCAAACGTCAAGAAATGGAAGATTTGCGAGATGCGTGGATAGCAGAACTCGAAAGTACACCACCTGGTAATGCAACTGAAAGCGAAATGTGGGCTAGTACGGTAGGTGAAGCGACTAAGGCGGTAATGTCAGAAGCCCAACTTCAAGCCTACGAGGAGAAAAAGCTAAAACTGCGGAAAGCAATGGCTGATACAACTCTTTCTAAAGAGTTAGAAACAACAGATGCGAGTGAAGCCGAACGTCAGCGTCAACTTGAAGCTGCTGTGAACAACGATGACTGGAGTGTAATTATCGACGCACAGACACAGGAAACTAAGTATTGATTTTGTCTGCTTGAGTGCGCTATTTGACTTTTTGAGTAAGTGGCATGAAAGTTCTGTGAAAGATGAGAGTTAAGATTTTAAAACGCAAAGGGGCGCTGAGGGAAGCGCAAAAGTTCGCTGAGGAGTGAATTCTTTGCGTTCCTTTGCGTAAACCTCTGCGTTCCTCTGCGTTAAAAAAAAGGATATATATGACGACAAAATTAGATGCTCTGATTAATTCTCTAGAAGGCATAGAAACTATTACCGATTCTACCCAAGTCGCAAAATTATCCCAGGATTATCACACTTTTAGCCCTGTGTTAGTGTCGAAACTAGAGGGAAAAGTTGGGGATATCGTAGTGCGTCCCGCTAATGAAGCAGAGGTTTTAAAAGTTGCAGCCGCCTGTGCAAAACATCGTATACCTGTAACTGTGCGAGGCGCGGGAACTGGGAATTATGGACAATGTGTACCCTTGCACGGTGGCGTAATTTTAGATATGACGCGGTTGCAAGAGATTCTTTGGGTAAAACCGGGAGTGGCGCGGGTAGAAGCTGGGGTGAAGTTGGCAGCTTTGGATAAAAAAACACGAGAAATCGGCTGGGAAATTCGTATGGCACCCTCTACGTACCGCACAGCCACAATTGGCGGATTTATTGCTGGGGGAAGTGGCGGTATTGGCTCGATCCAATATGGTATGTTAGCCGATCGCGGTAATATCTTAGCATTGCGAGTGATAACTGTAGAAGATGAACCCCGTGCGATCGCATTACGCGGCGATGATGTCCAAAAGGTAAATCATGCTTGGGGAATTAATGGCATCATCACTGAAGTCGAAATTCCTTTAGGGCCGGCTTATCCTTGGGCAGAAGTCATTGTCACCTTTGATGACTTTATGACAGCAGCAAAGTTTGGTCAGGCTCTTGGCAATGCTGATGGCATGATTAAAAAGTTAATTTCTGTCTTTGCATCCCCAATTTCCCAATATTTTCACACAGTACAAGAGTATATTCCTGAAGGAAGTCACTCAGTATTTTTGATAATTTCTGAACCGAGTTTGGAATTCTTACCGGCTTTGGTACAGCAATACGGCGGTCAGATTACATATAAAAAAACAGCGGAGGAAGCAGCCAAAGGTACACATTTAGGGGAATTTAGCTGGAACCACACTACCTTGCTTGCCCGGAGTGTAGATCCTGGGATTACATACTTACAAAGCCTTTTTCCTAAAGATAGCAGTTTGCAAGTAGTAGAGCAGATGTATAATTACTTCGGCGATGAGGTAATGATGCATTTAGAATTTTTTCGAGTGAATGGTGTCGTAGTTCCTGGTGCATTGCAACTTGTGCGCTACACCACAGAAGAACGCCTCAATGAAATTATCCGCTATCACGAAGAACAGGGTGTGAGTATTGCCAATCCTCATACGTATATTATTGAAGACGGCGGCAGAAAAGTTATCAATCCTGAGCAGTTAAAATTTAAAGAAATAGTCGATCCTTATGGGTTGATGAACCCCGGTAAAAGCAAGGTTCTTCAATTCCAAATTCAAAATTAGCAAACTACAGAAACACATATCAGAAATTTCTCTGTATATTTGTGTAACCTACCTCCAAAAAGCTAGTTGCTGGGCGTTTATAATTTGTGGTTTGATTTTAAGAGCCGTGGGGATAACCCAAAATCCAACATTCCAATAATCGCCCATGATTGAAATTGACGGTTCCTACGGAGAGGGAGGCGGACAAGTTCTTCGCACTTCCTTAAGTCTAGCCGCCATTACCGGCGAACCCATACGAATTACAGGCATTCGCGCTGGACGCAAGAAGCCAGGATTAGCAGCACAACACTTAACAGCAGTTCGGGCTGCGGCGAGAATTTGTAATGCCCAACTACGGGGTGATGCTTTGGGTTCAATGCTGCTGGAATTCATCCCAGGTAGCGCTGTGCAAGCTGGAGTTTATACCTTTGATGTTAGTAAAGCACAACAAGGTGGTTCTGCGGGTGCGATCGCTCTAGTTTTACAGACAATTCTCTTACCTTTGGCATTAGCATCTGGCAATTCCCTGGTGACACTAAAGGGTGGAACTCATGTGAACTTTAGCCCGACAGCGACGTACATTGAGCAAGTTTATCTGCCCATACTGCAACGCATGGGTGTAGAAGCCCAAGTCAAGTTAGGCGCTTGGGGGTGGTATCCCCAAGGTGGAGGTGAGGTAGAGTTACAAGTAGATGGCGGTGGTAAACTCGGTGGGATCGATTTGCTAGAACGGGGAGATTTACAACAGGTGCGGGGATTGGCAGTGGTGACAGAATTGCCTTCCCATATTCCGCAACGGATGGCGAATCGTGCGGAGAATTTGTTACGGTCAGCCCATTTAAAGGTTACTGTACAGACTTTGCGAGAAAGAGGTGTGGCACCTGGGGCGGGTATTTTTTTAACTGCTGAGTATCAGAATAGCTTAACTGGCTTTGGTGGATTTGGGCGTTTGCGGTTGTCGGCGGAAACAGTTGCAGAGATTGCTTGTCAGCAACTCCTTGAGTTTCATTACACCGGCGCACCAGTGGATGAACATTTAGCAGATCAGTTATTATTGCCAGCTGCTTTAGCTTCACAAGAAAGTCAGTATCGAGTGGCTGAAGTGAGTAGGCATTTGACGACGAATGCAGCCGTAATTGAACAATTTGGGCTGGCGCAAATAACAGTAGATGAAGCTGAGAAAATAGTGTCCGTGATTCCTATCATTAGTGGATCGGGTTAGAGACTAAACACTTTTTTAAGAGTCTTGATTTTTGTAGAATCAATGCCACATTCAAGTTTAGAGATAGGATTTAAGCTTTTCCATTTGCCTTTACTAGCACTGAATATAATATCAGATGATTTTTCTATATCAATAGCTTCAAAACCATCTATTTTAGATTTTGACAAATAAATCAAACGAGTAAACACTTCATCTCTTGATGCAGATTTGATACTCACAATTTCTGGTGTTGGTAACGTCGATGGATCTGGTAATGGTAGAAGAAAGAATACTTTTGCAAGAGCATCCAACTTTTTGCCTTTAGTAATTCCGCATTTCAAGGTAAGAATATGGTTGAAATTAGACCAAGTTTTGCGATTAGACTCTGCAATTCGGTTTGTGGCAACAATAGGATCTACACCCTTTAAGGCACTACTTGGTTCTGAGATTAAGTATTTAAGTGCAGCTAGAATAGTATCTCGTGATGCTGTATTCAAACTTACTTTGGGTAAAACTTCTTTAGCTAAAATTTTTGCCTGCTCAATACTTTGAGGTTCTGGTGAGATGACTATGCACCAGACTCGCTCTAACTTAGCTTGTTGAGCAACTGCATATACAAAATGATTACTAACAACTTGATATTGATAGTCACCAATTTCTTTAACAATAACAGGAATCCAATTTCGCCCATCAGCTTGTAAAATGGTTTCTGCTGATGCTTTGATGATAAATTCAGATTCAGAAAACTTCTCTCCAGCTTTAATCTCAGTTAACTTCAGATGCATTAGTTTGCCAATATTATCAAAATCACTCATAAAATAAAGTACTCCTTAGCTAGTTCAAGATAATATTTTGCAGCTGTAGAATCCTTAAAGGCTGCTGGAATTCGAGCGAAGGCTGCACCTGCTACAATTGCATAACTAGGCAGACTGAATATTTTTGTATTGGTGTCATCTTTTATATACTTAGGATAAAAATAAGGAAGTAAATTAAACTTCGATGCTTTGATCTCTTTAGTAATAATAGCTACAATTTCCTGATTTGCTATTTTAAGCTGAGGAGGAGTTATATTTTCACCATTAAAAAATATAGGTAAGGCGATTGGGCCACCATCTTGTCTAGCTGCCTTAACTTTTGATACTAACTCTTTAATTACTTTAGCTGCATTATCTAGGGATGCTAAATTATTGTGCTTTGTAGGTATCAAAACGGCATCACAGGCGTAGAGACTACTTTGGCTAAAAAACATCCAGTTTGTCGGACAGTCAATGAATATATAATCATATTCATACACAAAAGCTTTCAGAGCATCTTTTAACCTAGCAGACCCCTTTTCAATTCTTGTAGCTAAGTCTTGTTCTGTAAAATTTCCCAGTTTTGAATCTGCGGGAATAACGTCAAACTTTAATGATTTGCCAGATTTAAATTTGACTGGAAATGGTTGAATTGTATCATGAATGTCTAAATCTCTATCGGATAGACAATCATATAAACTAATTTCTCTTACTTCTAAACCAAGAGATTTAGTTAAATCTCCTTGTTGTGGATCAAAGTCAATTACTAAAACTTGCTTTCCTTGTTGTGCAAGAGTCGCTGCTAAATTAACAGTTGTTGTAGTTTTGCCCACACCTCCTTTATTGTTGTAAACACAAACAGTTAAAGCTTTGGGTGGATTGTGAATTAAATTTTTGATATGAGAAACAATAGCATTAATATTATCTTTTTTAATTAAAATACTTGGAGTTGCAGGAAATACAACTTTTCCATGTCGCCGAAATAACTGAATGTGAACTGAATTAGTAATAATGCCCCATTGAGATGTGTTGCACTTAGAAGCAAGTAAATATCTTTTTATTTGCTCTCTAGTGTTTATATATTGAGGAGTGCCTTCTGATAAATTAATCTTGGCTCCTGAGCCTGTTGCTCGTGCCTTAACTTCAACAAGTAAATAGGGATTAGTCTTAGAGAACAAAAAATTATCACCATCAGTATTTTTGCGAGCAGCAAAATCTACTATCCCATTTCCTGTAGAAAATTGTGGAACCTGCTCTTGTTGATTAAATCCCAGTGCTTCTATAAAGTCTTCTACAAATCTCTTGCTGATAAGCGCTTCATTACTCTCATCAGGTAAAATGTTGTCTAAAATGTAGTTCCAGTCTGTAAGTAGCATCACTTAATAAGCAAACGGGAACAATAACAAAACCGTTTGTTTGATTAATTGAATCAAATTTGCTACTTAATCGACCTCAGTATTTTTAACTAATTGAATTGATTGCCATATTAAAGCTTTTCCCTAAAAGCAGGACTCTTGCATCTAGTAAATTATACTCTTGGATAAACCTCTGAGCTTTGTCGATGAACGTTTGAGCTTTGTGGATGAATGTTTGAGCTTTGTAGATGAATGTTTGAGCTTTGTAGATGAATGTTTGAACTTTCTGGATGAACGTTTGAACTTTCTGGACAAACGTTTGAACTTTCTGGACGAACGTTTGAACTTTCTGGACGAACGTTTAAGCTTTCTGGATAAACCTCTAAGATTTGTCGATAAACCTAATTTTTGTCAATGGGATCGTGCATAGAGTGTTCAGCAAAATAGAAATTTGCCCTATTCCCAACACTATAAATAAGGCAAAGGAGTTTTTATAAGGGGAGATAGAAAACTTTTGAGAAGTACAGCAGCGTAAATAATTAAAGGTTTGTAGTGATGATTTTAGTCCTCTCTGCGAGATGCTACGCGAACAAATGAGGGCTGAAACACTTAGCATAAAATAATTTTCAGGTTTTTTATATTACTTAATATAGTTTGATTTATTCTCGCTGACTTACTTAGTTTATCTAGGAGCATTTGCAATTAAACCCGTAAAATTACATTTGTTGGAATAATAAGCAACTGACCAATTTACAAGGCAACTGCAAGTATCGTTGAGACTAAGTTCAGACGTTCCTAATACTTGCTATTTACCTAACAGAACTAGACAGCATTGAAGTAGCTGTTAGAAAACATGGTAATAAATTTATTAGTGACAAATATAGAATTGGAACAAAACCATGATTGATGAACAAGAAATAGAAAAATTGTGGCAAGCTTTCAAAGTATTAGACGTAGATGGCAACGGAGCGATCTCAACTGAGGAACTGGGGGAGGTAATGCGATCGCTAGGGCAAAATCCCACGGAAGCGGGTTTGCGTGACTTGATTAAGGAGATTGACGTTGACTTATCAGGCACTATTGACTTTGAAGAATTTAAAACCCTGATGATTGCGAAAGTAGGCGATCGCCAAAGTCGCCTGAAGTTAGCCTTCAGTGCCTTTGATGAAGACGGTAGCGGTCAAATTACTGCCGTTGAGTTGCGGACAGTCATGAGTCAGTTTGGGCTGACAGATGCTGAATTGAAAGAGATGTTGCAGGAAGTAGATCATGATGGCGATGGCTCAATTGACTTTGAGGAATTCTGTCAGCTAGTGCCATTCGAGTCAGAGAGCAAAACTGGCTATCAAGACTCACCGATTTCCCTGAACAGTTCCCTCAAGATAGTGGCTACTTCCAATGAGGCCGCAGCAGCCAGCACCCAGCCGACGCCAGAAACAACGACTCCAGAGTTGGCACAGCTAAGAGAACAGTTAGCGCAACAACCAAACTCACCGAATCAGAAAAAAAGCGGTACGTCTCCCTTACAAATGCAGATTGGTTTGTTTCGTTTAATTCAAGGAGCAGCCTACCGCAGCTTCCGTGAGAGTTTCTCTGCAAATCACGAAACTCACTTGCGGGTAAAAAACTTGCCATACAGAATTACTGATTTTGTGGAGTTTGTCAAACAAGCGATCGCACTTTACAAAGCGTTAGGTATAGTATCCGAGGATTGCTACCCCGTCCTGGATGCAGTGGTTAAATCGATTGCCGATGAATATGCCCGATTGCAGGAGCGGATCGAGAACTGGCAAACAGTGGTAAAGACACCAGAAATGTTGGCAGAACAAAAAGCAATTTTAGAAGCGCGGAGTAAATTTGCCAATGTCAAAGAAAAGTTTGCTGCCGGAGTCGAGTTTGCAATTACGATCAAAAAGAAAAGTCTTAGCCTGGGTGACATTGTAGAAGGTGTGCTGGCGATTAACGAACTCAATCGTCTGCGGGGAATAGAACTGAATGAAGAAATGGCTCCACCACCAACTAAATCTCAGGCAAATCCAAAAGACTATTTGCACAAGTGGAATCGCGTCATCCTCTCCCAAGCAACTGAGGAAATAGATGGTGCAATCATGCCAGTAGCATACTGGTATGAAGACTTTATGCCAAAGTTGTTGGCAGCGTTTAGTGTTTCTAGCACAGCAGATATCCAAAGTAACACCGTACCCGATGAGGCAGCTTTGGATGAATGGTATCAGCGTACAAAAAACTCAGGAGAATTTAGCCGCTACGGGGCGGATGTTGCCGAAAATTTTCCCCGTTGCACTCCCAAACAGAAATTGATCCTCAAACAAGCATGGCGGTTGACGCATCACTACCTAAATGGAGTGCAGAAACGCCGCGAACGCCTAGAGTTTGGGCGAGAATCAGGGGCGCTATCGCAGTATGTAGCATTCATTGATGTCTATCTAGACCGGACTGAGGTGAAGGATTCCCAAATGCGAGTCAGTTTCCCCTACTACATTGGCCCGGCAGTGTGGCGCTTCTTCCATACCACAGCTGAGATTGTGTCTACCAAGACACCAGAACAGCAAAAAGCCGCAGTCGCAATCTTCAAAGATTTCTTCCAACTGTTTGCCACAATGTACCCCTGTCCTTACTGCCGACACCACCTGAATATGTATGTTGTCCAAAATAAGGAAGTGGATATGTATCCTGTAGAATACTTGGTGCTTGGGCGCGATCCCAACCTGAGTGACTTTGAGGTGTCATTGGAGGCGAAATTATCCACCGTCGTCGATGGTTCCTCTCTGCGGTTATTCTTCTGGAAACTGCATAACACCGTTTCTTCTTCCATTGCGCGATCGGAAGAATGGTATCACAAGGATGAGAAAGCGTTCTACACCACCCGTTTTTGGCCCAGCCTTGACTCTGAGTTAGCAAGAGCCAATGCACTCAAATACACCAGCATAGAAACTGCTCGCATCTACAACATCTACGGAATTCTCAAGCCATTGGCACGGCTGACAGGGGTAAAAACAGAATTGCCAAAGCTGCTGGAGAAGGGCGATGCGAATAATCTCAAGGAAGCGTGTATAGTTGCACAGAATCACATCAAGGATTTAGAAGAAGCTGTCATTAGCGGGCAGTTTCTCCAAGAGACATACTACTTTGAACCTAGCCTTGTGGATAAACCTCCACTCTTCACCCCTGAAGAAGAAGAGTTTGCCCGAACTGGTATGTTTACAGAAACGATTTAAATACTTAGGGGTTGCTAAAATTACACTTCTTGACATTTGTAGGGAAAAGGGTAAGGGGGAAAAGGAAAAGGAATAAAAAAACCTTTCCCCTTTGACCTTTCCCCTTTGACCGCAAGAGTGCAAAAGTAACTTTTGCAAGAGGTCTATTCCCCTCCTTCAAAATTTCGTCGGCAGGGGAATTTTAGCGCAACCCATTAAAACCCGTTTGCTTGACTTACAGCGCGTCAAATGCTTGTGCCTAGCAACATTATGGATTGTCTAATGAAAATCGCCCTTGGTAGCTTGAAATATCGATGATATAAAGGAGACAATAAAAATAGCCAAAGTAGAAACTTGCCCCGAAAAGGCAATTTCAATGCTTTGAAAAGTCACAGCATTGACATCTCACGCTGTATGTGCTTTTGAATATCCTCTAAAATGACTGTTTAGAAACGTAAAGGTCTAACTTATAGAGGATTTTTTCTAAAATACAACCACCGATGTAACCTGTAACCGACACATGACCAATCGAGAGGAATTAATGAAGAACGAGTCAACGTTAGCAAGCAACGCCGACGTAAATTTCCTTATCGGTGGGGGTGAAATGGGTGCTAGGATGCGAGAACAGGATTGGTCAAAAACGTCTCTTGGCCCAACACAGCAGTGGCCACAGAGTTTGAAGACTGCCGTGCGAATTATGCTAACTTCCCGTCAACCCATGTTTGTTTGGTGGGGCGAGGAACTGATTAACCTTTACAATGACGCTTATAAGACTATTATCGGCGGCAAACATCCAGAAGCATTTGGACAGCCAGCTTCATACGTGTGGCGGGAAATATGGGATCAGGTTAGGCCTCGCGCCGAATCAGCGATGCTGAAGAATGAGGGTACTTACGATGAAGCGCTACTGCTAATTATGGAGCGCAATGGCTACCCAGAAGAAACCTATTATACTTTTTCATATAGCCCGGTTCCTAATGACCAGGGCGACACAGGTGGAATCATCTGCGCCAACACAGAAGACACGCAGCGAATTATCAGCGAGCGTCAGTTGGCACTTTTGCGCGAACTCGCGGCGAGGACGGCAGACGCGCGGACATTCGATGAAGCCTGTACGCTAAGTGCGAGTTGTCTGGAGAGCAACCCTTACGATCTCCCTTTCGCAATGATTTATCTGGTCGATCCCGATCAGCAGGAAGTTTTTCTGGCTGGAACGTGTCGCATTGCGCAAAACCACGTAGCAGTTCCCGAAACAGTGGCTCTCGATGCGGATGGGGTTTGGCCCTTTGCGGAAGTAATCAAAACGCATCGGCCAAAATTAATTTCTGATTTAGAAGTGTCTTTTAGTAGTCTACCCTGTGGTGTTTGGCAGCGATCGCCCCATCAAGCGATCGCAGTACCCATTGCCGCATCCGGTCAAACCGGAAAAGCTGGTATATTAATTGCTGGTTTGAACCCCTTCAGGCTATTCGATGACAATTACAAAGGATTCATTGATTTAGTTGCGGCTCAAATTGCCGCCAGTATCGCTAACGCCCAAGCTTACGAGGAAGAACGCAAACGCGCTGAAGCCTTGGCAGAAATCGATCGCGCCAAAACCGTCTTTTTCAGCAACGTCAGCCACGAGTTCCGTACCCCACTGACTCTGATGTTGGGGCCATTAGAGGACACCTTAACCACTTGTGCCACGCTGCTTCCAGCCAAAGAACAAGAGCAGCTAGAAATGGTGCAACGCAACGGACTTCGGCTGCTGAAACTGGTCAACAGCTTGCTAGATTTTTCACGCATTGAAGCCGGAAGGGTTCAAGCTTCTTATGAACCCACCAACCTTGCCACCTTCACCGCAGAACTAGCTAGTGTATTTCGTTCGGCGGTAGAACGGGCAGGGATGCAGTTATCAGTTAATTGTCCTGCCCTGCCAGCACCAGTCTATGTAGATCGAGAGATGTGGGAAAAAATTGTTCTTAACCTGCTCTCGAATGCCTTCAAGTTCACGATGGCTGGAAAAATTGCAGTCAGTTTGCAGTGGTTAAATGACCATGTTGAGTTTGCAGTCAAAGACACAGGAATCGGTATCCCAGCCGAAGAAATCCCTCATCTTTTTGAACGATTCCACCGCGTCAAAGGGGCGCAAGGACGAACTTTTGAAGGGTCAGGAATTGGATTATCACTGGTGCAAGAATTGGTGCAAATGCATGGTGGAACAGTTGATGTTACCAGTCTTCTCGGAGTAGGCAGTTGCTTTACTGTGTCAATTCCCACAGGATATGCTCATTTGCCTCCAGACCGGATTAGTGCCCCGCGAACTTTAGCTTCAACTGCATTAGGGGCAACACCTTATTTAGAAGAAGCGCTGCGGTGGCTACCGGAAGAAGAGAGCAGGGGAAGCAGGGGGAGAAGAGAAGCAGGGGGAGAAGAAATAGTTCAAGAAGACTACACATCATATATAGATTCTTCCCCTGCCTCCCCTGCCTCCCCTGCCCCCCTGCCCCTCCGCCCCTCTGCTCCCTCTGCTCGGATTCTTTTGGCCGATGACAACGCAGATATGCGTGATTATGTTAATCGGCTATTAAGTCAGCAATATGAAGTGGAAGCAGTGCCGGATGGTTTGGCTGCTTTGGATTCGGCTCGTGGACGTGTTCCCGATTTGGTACTGACAGATGTGATGATGCCTGGATTAGATGGCTTTGGACTGCTGCAAGCATTACGAGCCGATCCGCTGACGCAAAAAGTTCCCATCATTCTGTTGTCGGCACGGGCAGGGGAAGAGGCACGGGTGGAAGGGTTAGAAGCGGGAGCCGATGATTATCTGATTAAACCTTTCTCTGCCCGTGAATTGTTGGCGCGAGTAGAGGCAGCCCTAAAAATGGCTCGTCTCCGCCAAGAGGCAATGGAACGCGAGCAAGGGTTGCGAATTGAAGCTGAGGTCGCTAAAGCCCACCTAGAGACTGTCATAGCTGGTATCCAAGACCAGTTTTTTGTATTGGATCGAGAGTGGCGTTATAGCTTTGTCAACGAACAGGTAGCAGATGTTGTTGGCATCCCCAAAGAAGAGTTGCTAGGCAGGATTATTTGGGAAGTTTTTCCCGATATGGTTAAAAGCGAGTTTGATACCCAGGTTCATCGGGCGATCGCAGAAAACACTGTTGTTCAATTTGAATACTTTTATGCACCTTGGCAGCGCTGGTTTGAAAGCCGCGTCTACCCTTTTGGAGAGGGAGTAAGCATTTTTGTTACAGAAATTAGCGATCGCAAACAAGCAGAAAAAGCCCTTCGGGAAAGCGAAGAAAAGTTCCGCAACATGGCTGACAATGCCCCCTTCATGGTTTGGGTGACAGACACCAATAGCTACTGCACCTATCTCAGTCAAAGCTGGTACGATTTTACAGGTCAGAGCGAGGAAATGGGTCTGGGATTTGGCTGGTTAAATGCTGTGCATCCAGAAGACTATAATGACGCCAGGAGTGTTTTTCTAGAAGCTAGTAGCAGTTATTCGGCCTTCCGTTTGGAGTACCGCTTACGGCGCAAAGATGGCAAATATCGCTCTTGTATTGATGCCGCGAATCCGTGGTTTGGAGTGGACGGTGAGTTTAAAGGTTACATCGGCTCAGTAATTGACATTACCGAACGCAAAGTTGCAGAAGCCGAACGCGATCGCCTCCTAGAACTTGAGCAAGCTGCCAGAACCGAAGCCGAAAGAGCCAACCGGATTAAAGATGAGTTTCTGGCGGTACTTTCCCATGAATTGCGATCGCCTCTGAATCCGATTCTTGGTTGGGCGAGACTTTTGCAGACTCGTGAGTTTGACGCCGCAGCCATAAAGAAAGCGATCGCAACTATCGAGCGGAATGCTCAATTACAAGCTCAACTAATTGAAGATTTGCTTGATGTCTCTCGAATCTTACAAGGCAAGCTCAACCTGAAGATGTTACCTGTCAACCTAGTACTGGTGATTGAGGCGGGATTGGAAACAGTCCGTTTGGCAGCAGAAGCTAAAAATATTCAAATTCAGACGATGCTGGATGCTGCTTTCGGGCAGGTTTTGGGTGATTCCGGTCGTTTACAACAAGTTATTTGGAATCTCTTATCGAATGCCGTTAAATTCACGCCGGAAGGAGGAAAAATTGATATTCAACTAGAGTGCGTTGACGCTCAAGCTCAGATTACCGTCAGCGACACAGGTAAGGGAATCAGCCCGGAGTTTCTGCCTTACGTGTTTGAATATTTTCGTCAGGCTGATGGCACGACAACCCGAAAATTTGGTGGATTGGGGTTAGGGTTAGCAATTGTGCGTCATTTGACCGAATTACATGGCGGTACGATTCAGGCAGAAAGTTTAGGTGAGGGGCAAGGAGCTATTTTCCGAGTTAGGCTACCATTAATTAAAAAAGATTTAACTGCAAAACAAAATATAGATGTTGCTGCATTAAATCCTTCTCCTCCGATTGAAATCCTGACAGGCATCCAAATCTTAGTTGTAGATGATGACGATGATACCCGTGACTTCCACACATTTGTACTAGAACAGGCTGGAGCAATGGTGACAGCAGTGACATCAGCAAAAGAAGCATTACAAATTTTGGCAGAGTCAGAACCAGATATGTTGCTCAGTGATATTGGGATGCCAGAGATGGATGGCTATATGCTAATGCGCCAAGTTAAAGCGTTACAGGCAAACCAAACCAAACGAATTCCAGCGATCGCTTTAACTGCTTATGCTGGAGAAATCAATCAGCAACAAGCACTGAAATCAGGGTTTCAAAAGCATCTGTCCAAACCCGTAGAACCAGAAGAATTAATCAAGGAAATTGCAACTCTAATTGGTAGAAGTGGTCATGTCTAAGTATAGGGGAGCTAATTTCAAAGTCCCTCTTTCTCAAAATTGAGAGAGGGATTTAGGCTGAAAGCTCATTGATTCATGGCTTAATTTATGAAATTGTTTCAAATATTTTGTTGTTTATTGAGGTCGATTCCTTCTTGAAAAAGATATATTTACTCTGAATTAATCTAGCTAAAAGCTGTTACTAATCTGGCTAATTTCATACTAATTAAATTAATTATTACAATACATACTTGGCTAAAGACGCGATGAATCGCGTCTCTACAAATAGTCTATTGATCGCATTCTTTTTTAAAATTGGTATTACCTTGATTTTGTAACCTAAATTGTTAATATAACTCTTGGTTTTGTTGCTTGACTACACAAAGCACATCGGAAATTACTTGGAATTTTAGTATAATTTTTGGTATGTGTTGCTGAGTCACTTACCCAGCTAAATTATTCAGTTTACTTAACTCATCAAATCTTCATATATTTGAAGTGTAGTTTATCTTTTACAGTAAAAATAGTGGGAATAATAGAATAAATCGGACTGCGCAAATTCAAATTATTTAGCTATGAGCCAAATATGTCCTATCTCCAAAACCTGTGCTTGTCGCAATATTGCACGCTGCCGGAATCAGGAAGCAGGTAGGCTATTTCTCTGGTTTCCCGTTTCACATACCCTGATAAAAGTCACCTCCTACCTACAGCAGTTTTCCCTTAAGTATGAACTGATGCACGAGCGACCAGGTTTGAGTTTGGACTGTAAACCCGGACAATCCCTAGAAATTGCTCGTAATCTGGCTAAACTACTTGCACCAAGAGAATTAAAAGAGACGCAAGTCCTTTTCATGCAAGGTACTTTCCAACCTCAACTCCATGATTTTAGTGACATCGCCTCATTACAACGCTTCATTAAGTTAAATCAATCCGACTGGCTGGTTGAAATGCTGGCAACAGAACGATTTACCAGTTACTTCCAACCAATTGTTTCAATTAACGATACATCGCAAATTTTTGGATATGAATCACTCTTGCGAGGGCTGGATGAAGAAGGTAATTTAGTGCTACCAGCACCAATTATAGAGTTAGCAACCGAAGCCGGACTTCTACCACAACTTGACCAAGTTGCTCGTCTGAGCACAATCACTCAATTCAGTCGCCATCAAGTCAATGGGCACATCTTCATCAATTTTGCACCAACGTCACTTTATGACCCAGCTTTTTGCCTACGTAGTACGGTAGAGGCCATTGATACTGCCGGAATTCCCCACGAGCGGGTTGTTTTTGAAGTCGTGGAGTCAGACAATCCTCAAGATTTAGCTCACCTCAAGGCAGTGCTTCAATACTACCGGAATGCTGGGTTTTTAATCGCTCTTGACGATCTTGGTTCTGGTTATTCCAGCCTAAACTTGCTGCATCAGTTACGTCCAGATTTTATCAAGCTGGACATGGAGTTAATTCGAGATGTGCATCAAGACCTTTACAAAGCTTCGATTACCGAGAAGCTTTTAGAGATTACTCAAAAGTTAAATATTCAAACCGTTGCTGAAGGAATTGAGTGCATTGAGGAACTGAACTGGCTGCGAGAACGAGGTGCAAATTTTGCTCAAGGCTATTTGATTGCTAAACCTAGTGCAGCGCCTGTCACTACAACCCCTTACTTTGAGCAAATCGCATTAACTGTAGCATCGGCACACTCTCAGCAGGTTGAACAGCGTGTCCAACATCAAAGCGAGTCTGAGCGAATTGTTGCAGCTGTAACGCAGCGCATTCGCCAATCGTTGGAATTAGACGAGATTTTGCAAACCACAGCAGCCGAAGTGCGACAACTATTTGACGTAGATCGAGTGCTGATTTACCAGTTTGAGCCAGACTGGAGTGGATTAGTCGCTGTAGAATCCTTAGCAAAAGGGTGTATGTCCATTCTGGGATTTCACGTCATGGACACGTGCTTTCAATCGACGCGTGCAGCTTACTATCAACAAGGTAACACCAGAGCGATCGCAGACATTGAAACTGCGGGTCTATCATCGTGTCATGTTGACCTCCTTAGAAGTCTGCAAATTCGGGCAAACCTTGTCGTACCAATTTTGCAGCAAGGGTGTTTGTGGGGACTATTGATTGCTCACCAATGCCGTCATTCCAGACAATGGCAGCAATCGGAGATTAATTTGTTTAACCAGTTAGCAGGTCAAGCTGCGATCGCTATTCAGCAATCAGAACTTTATCACCAATTACAACAAGCAAACCAGGAATTACAGCGCCTTGCCTGTTCTGATGGTTTAACCCAAGTGGCAAATCGCCGCTGCTTTGATGACACGTTAAACACGCAGTGGCAATGGTTGGCACGAGAGCAAGGTTCGCTATCTTTGATTTTGTGTGATGTAGATTACTTTAAGCTTTACAACGATACGCATGGACATCTGGCAGGAGATGATGCACTTAGACAGGTTGCTAAGGCAATCTCGCAGACAGTTAAACACCCCGCTGATTTAGTGGCTCGTTATGGCGGAGAAGAGTTTGCAGTTATTTTGCCGAATACTGATATTGAAGGGGCCATTGCAGTTGCAAGAGATATTCAGATCAATGTTAGTGCATTACAAATGCCTCATCCCCATTCTCAGGTCAGTGGATTCATTACCTTAAGTCTTGGTGTGGCAACCATCACTCCTCATAGCCAATTATCTCCTGCAACCTTAATTGCTGCTGCTGACCAAGGACTCTACCAGGCAAAAGCACAAGGGAGAAATTGTGTGGTGCAGATGGATTGTAAGAATTGACTTTTGAGGAATCCCAATGGAATAAAAACCTTTTCTCGATTGGATAAATTCAGGGGTAATACCATTTTGGATTTTAGATTTTAGATTTTGGATTGTGAAACATTGGATAAGTGTTTCAGTTTCCCATCTGTCGCAATCATTTTTCAAATTGGTATAATCATCTATCAGTATCGCTTAAGGAAAGCAGCATCAATAATTCAAGGTTTGTAGTGAAAGCAAATGAAGGCTGAAGCCTTCACTAAAAAATAATCTCAAGATGTTTTACATTACTTAATTTACTTCGATTTATTCTCATTTACTTAGAGTTTGTGAACATAAAACGAAAACTGAATATATGAATAAAATGTTAATGGCTTGACAAGTTATGATTATATGAAATAATAGTCATCTATGTATAGAAAAACCTTGATGCTATCAATAAATTTTCATATACAACTGTGAAATTAATTCAGTTTTC
Source organism: Nostoc sp. (assembly GCF_036917375.1). Taxonomy (GTDB): domain Bacteria; phylum Cyanobacteriota; class Cyanobacteriia; order Cyanobacteriales; family Nostocaceae; genus Nostoc. The sequence goes on along the minus strand of NZ_JBALDN010000080.1, from coordinate 42,626 downwards.
TGTTCATATTATATGAATGTATTAATTATTTTGGCTGAAGTCAGCCTAATAATCTTTGTTTTTTTATTACTGAACTGGGTTTTCAGCCAATTATTCAAGCTATTTACTAAAACCTTTATACCTCAAAGCGACAATAGAAGTATCAAAACGCTCCGCCGAAATATCACAGGGTTATTGTTACTTGCTTGTGTGGTGTCGTGCATTCTGATTGTGGGTGCTAATGGTTATCTAGTTTATCGGGGCGAAAACCTTCAGCAATATACACTCTTGTTGATTGAGCGTATCCCATCAGGATTTTGGGTGACACTAGGAATTGGCATAGCTCAGAGTCTTGGCACTTTGATTTTAGCAGCGATCGCCCTGAAATTTCTCAAATATTGGTTGAAGGTAGCCAGCACTCGCGCCAAGAACTTAGAAAAAAATACTGCTGATGATGAAAGTATTGATGCTTTCTTTAACGCCTTCTATGACAGAATCAGTGGTGGAATCTGGTTATGGGCTACCATCTTGTGTGCCCATTTTCTCAAATTGCCAGCAACGGTTTCGGAATATTTGTACATCGCGCTGCGAATCTATCTAATCATTGCCGTCGGCTTGCTTATACTCAAAGCAGTTGCTGCGATCGTTGATAGCCTAGATGCTCTCAGCATCAGATACTCCAATCCTGATAACCTGCTAAGATTCTACGATCGCCTACGACACCTAATACCTTTTTTAAAGCGCTGCCTGGAATTTGTAATTTATGTCTGCATGGCAACATTAGTGATTCAGCAGGTGCAGTTAATTGCCAATGTCGCAACTTTTGGCCCGCGAATAATCAAGATAATCGGTATCGTCTTCATTAGTCGCGTGTTGTTTGAAGTAGTTTACTTACTTATTGAAGAGGTGCTGTTCAAAGAGCAGAATCTAACTGATATTCAAAGAAGTAGACGCCTGACGCTCGTTCCTCTGTTTCGTAGTTTCTTACAATACTTAATTTACTTTGGTGCTACAGTTTTCATTCTTTATGCCCTGAGTATCGATCCAACTCCCATACTTGCGGGTGCTGGTATTGTCGGCATCGCTGTAGGTTTAGGGGCACAAACACTAATTAACGATATTGTCTGTGGCTTCTTTATTTTGTTTGAAAACTATTACTTAGTAGGTGACTATATTGAAGCTGGAAAAGCCGAAGAGAAAGTTGTCGAAGGTATTGTCGAGGCGATTGAACTCAGAACCACTCGTATTAGACATCCTAATGGTCAATTGCAGATTATTCGCAATGGCGATATTGGCTCAATTACTAATTACTCCAAACAGTATATTTTTGCAGTAGTAGAAGTTGGCGTGCCTTATGATTCCAACTTAGCGCATGTGTACAAAGTCATTGAGGAAGTGGGACAGCAGTTAAAAGCAGACGATCCAGATGTACTCGAAGCCACACAGGTAGATGGAGTTGAAAGCCTGGGAGAGTCTAACTTGTTGCTGCGAACATTGACGAAAGTAAAGCCAGGAAAACATCTTCAGATTCAGCGCGTTCTTCGGAAGATTTTTACGAATGCACTGTTGCGGGAAGGAATTATAATTTCCTTGCGCGCTGAAAGTGTTGAAGGTTAATTTGGCACTTTTTTTATACATTAGATTAGGCAGATTTCTAGTTATTAATATGATATGGAAAATAAATTTGAAGCTTAGTTAAAACGTGTTGATTTATACAAAAAACCAGTAGTGATTGTTATAGGCTTGAAAAGCCCTTTACTTTTATACTTTGGCGAAACTTCACCGCCAAAAAAGCACCAGAGCGATAGGAAATTACTTATTACCAAATGCGATTGATACTCATCAAATGCAAATCTGGTTAAGTTGAACAGATTCTTGTCAGCAGAATAGGTGATTTCCTACGCCCTGGTTATTTCTTTTAATTATTTTAGCTCAATGCTTTTAAGCGATATCAATGCTATCTCAAATGCTTTGCCAGTTTGTGCACTTGCCAAAGATATTATGAACAAAATATGGTTGTAAGTTGCTAAAATTAGTCCCTTCACTTATTGATTAGGCAAAACAATTTTGTTAGTAGTAGCGGTGCGTTTAGCCCGTTTCCAGTTCTGAGTAAAGATGTTAGATTTCCAACTTCTTTACTCAGCACTACTACCCCAGTCTCTAGTCTCTAGTCCCCATCAGTCTAACCAATTAATTTCTGCCAACTAGCGGGGCCGATAATTCCATCAGCATCTAAACCATTTTGCTTTTGAAAGTTTTTAACTACAACCTCTGTTTGCGGCCCGTAGACGCCATCATTCTCAACACCTAAACGGTATTGTAAGTATCTGACAACTACACCACCCGCATGGTTTGGTCTGATAATTCGTTTTGCCAAAATTAGATTTATGGCATTCCATGTAGTTGTGTCAGCAATTCCAGTCGCCTGAACTCCGACAATAGTCTGAAATTTTTCTACGGCAGATTTGGTGCTAGCCCCCGTGAAGCCATCTTCCACTAAAGCCTTACCATTTTTATCGGTTATTTTTAGTCTATTTAAGGATTTTTGCAGTCTGAGAACAGTCTCATCTATATTCTCCTCTTCATCTGGTACAGGGTTAACAGGGGCACTTGGCACTTTACCAGTTAAACCTTTGACAATTGCATTAGCCATTGCTTCAGGATTAAAAAGATTCATATCTTTTTGCGAATCGAGGAAGCAACATTCTATCAAGATAGCAGGCATATCTGTATTTTTCAGAACATACAAGTGGGAACCACTCTTAACGCCACGATTAAAAAATCCTAACTTGACGATTTCATCTAGTACAGGTTTAGCGATTTTTCTACCTGTATCGCTAGTTGCGAATACTTCTGTGCCGTTAGCTTGTCCGTTAAAGCAGTTAAAATGAACCGAGACGTAAATATCTACTTTACTGGCATTAGCTGTAGAACATCTTTTTGAAAGTGAGTCACGGACTGTATTAGCACTACTTGGTCTACATACTACGACTTCATTTCCTAAAGCTCTTAACTTGGCTATAACTCTATTACCTACATCTAGAGTTAAATTATCCTCAAATTTAATACCTCTAGCTCCTGTATCTGGTGGACAATTGTGCCCGCTATCAATTCCAAATTTCATTATTTCATCCTCAATTTACTTGTTTTTACACTAGTTCAAAACTCTTGTAATTATATAGACAAAGTTTGGTTAATAACTTTGTGAAAATACTTGTTAGCAATGGCTTCATTATTTTCAGCATTCCTACGCTATTAGACCAAATAAGTTTTTGTGCGAACCTGAGCAGCAACTTTGATTTGGTAAAATCTACTAATTCAAAGCTATATTTTAACCAAAAAGACAACTATTATAAGTTATCAATATCGAGAATAACCAGTAAATTTTTGCAATAAATTGAAATCTAGTAATTGCCTCCATTCTTTAGATAATAACGCTTTGTAAAACTGGAAAGCTATGACAAATGTACTTAGTTAAGATGCCCAAATCCCTAAACCGAACGCACCCCCTAATGTGAACCTGGGTTTATAAGGTCGTAAACCCTTGAGAGACTCTACCCTTGGCTTCATGTTAACCCTGAGCAGCTTAACACATAATGCTTTACAGTATTAATGAATACGCGATCGCTTCTAGACACCTGTACGAGATTAATAAACTAAACTGCTCAAGAAACGAGGCTCAACATGGGATCTTTAAATTTTGTGAAGCTACTGGAGAATTCCATCAATGAACCCGGCTTAGGGTGGACTCTTTGTTTTATGGGGGAAGATCAATCTAGTAAACTTGCAGAACTCACGCAAGAATTGAGAGGAGAATTTTCTGCAACAGGCGATGGAAAAGAGATTTTATCTGGTTTTTCCTATTGGGGAATCGGCCCAACAATTGCCTGGGATCGTGCCTGTAACGATCGCTTCTATCTCGTGATGAGAGAGAGTATAGAGTCTTTTAGATATCGATGGCATCAAATTAATGCTAATAATATCAAAGATCAAAAATATCATTATGTAAGTTTAGGCGTAGGCACAGGTGAAAAAGACCAACACATTTTAAGTTTATTGGTTAACGCAAATCCCGATATCCTCTACTTTCCAGTTGATATGAGTTCGGAGATGTTGAGGCTAGGTGTGCAACAGGCAACGAGAGGAGCGCAATTGCAAGGTAGCCATGTATTGCCAATTCAAGTTGACTTCTCAATTGAGAGAAATGTTGACGAGTTACGAAAACTACTAGATAGAGTTATCAATAACAGTCCTGTGCTATTTTCGCTATTGGGAAACACATTAGCTAATTTTCAACAAGACACAGAACTGTTGCGAACTCTTTCTAAACTAATGCGACGTGAAGATAGGCTACTCCTAGAAGTAGCGACTACCGAAGAATTAAGCGAAGAAGCGGCACAAAATGCGGCGAAAGAATACGCAAAAACTAGATCGTTTAAAGAGTTTGTCACCAGCGCATTGCTACAAAATACTGACTTAAATATCGACTTAAATAGTGTGTTTTTTGACGGTACTGTAGAAGATGATAGAGGAATTTTAATAAAAATACTGTATCGTAACATAACTGGAAACAAAATTGAAGTCATGTTACCCGATCGGTCAGTAATGAATTTTGAAGACCAAGATACGATTCGTTTATATCTGACTCGGAAATATACTTCTAATGGCATCGATCAAATTATATCAGACAGTAATCTGGTGCTTGTTGATAAGCTAAACAAAGTATTGGAACCACGTTTAAAGAATGGATTTGGCATGGATTTAATCTTACTTGCCTCTGACTCTTCAGGAATTAAGAGTGATTCTTCTGTAGTGAAGGATATATGGCCGCCTAAACGGTAAGATGTGAGATAAGTATGAAAAACCTAGCGACCTTTATCACGTTTTTCCCTCTACTTCTGGGATTTGTTCTAGCTGCCGTCTGGTGGACTCAGGGAGGAAGTTTTGAGTCACTACTGACAGGACTGGGATTATTAGCAACAATTACCGGAATTTTTGGCGAACGATGGGCATCAGCGAACGAAAAGAGGATAGAATTTCTGCGTGCCTTATTAAATGAGTGTAAATTCAATGAGGAAATTCTATCTGATAACCGATTTGACCCAAACTCACATAAACCAGGACGACCAATAGTTTTTCCGCGATTAATTATATCAGTGACGGAAACCGCGATCGCATCTGGTGTCTTTGCAGAACGTCAAGATAGAGAGTTGTTTTCGCTTCTACATCAATGGCGGCATACTGCCAATGAGTTTAACCGGAGATTAGATATTACCGAGTTGCGTACATTCACAAACCTGTCACCACAAGAAATCCGTTCGCTATATGAAGCGCTACAGGAATCGAAACAGTTCAATGATGCACTTAATTTGACTCAACACATCACAACTTTTTTGAAATCAAAATATTCACAAGACAGTGGTGATAGTGAAGTCCTAACTCCTTCAAGGAACTACTGACCGGAATCTGTGGGTAGATATTTAACAATCAGCCTGAAAGCACGTTTAAAATTTAAGTAAAGAAATATTTCGTAGCTTACAGGCATGAAACGCATCGTCTTGATTGCTGGGTTTGAATCATTCAACGCTGACTTGTACAGAAAAGCAGCCTTTTTGGCTAACTCTCGCTGTCCTGAGTTGGATATTCGGGTATTTAGCGATCGCGATCTTACCAACAAACGCACCGAGGTAGAAGCAGCACTTGATGGCGCTGATGTGTTTTTCGGTAGCCTCCTATTTGATTATGACCAAGTTGTGTGGTTGCGCGATCGCATTGCTCAAATTCCCATCCGCCTAGTCTTTGAGTCAGCCTTGGAATTGATGAGTTTAACCAAGGTGGGTGACTTTGCCATTGGCGACAAACCCAAAGGAATGCCCAAACCAGTTAAATTCATCCTCGACAAATTTAGCAACGGACGAGAAGAAGACAAACTCGCTGGTTACATCAGCTTCTTAAAAATTGGCCCCAAACTACTGAAATATGTCCCAGTGCAAAAAGTCCAAGACTTACGCAACTGGTTAATTATCTATGGTTACTGGAATGCTGGCGGCCCAGAAAACGTCGCTTCATTATTCTGGACACTGGCAGAAAAATATTTAAATTTAAATTTAAAAGTCGGCGACATTCCCCCGCTAATTGAAACCCCCAACATCGGATTACTCCACCCCGATTATCCAGGATTTTTTGAATCACCCCGCAAATATTTGGAATGGTATAAAACCCATTGTAGAGACGCGATTCATCGCGTCTTCCCTAATAGCGTCTCCCCAAATGACGCCTCCCCAGTTATCGGAATTCTCCTCTACCGCAAACACGTCATCACCAAACAACCATACATTCCCCAACTGATTCGCAGTTTTGAAAAAGCTGGTTTAACTCCTTTACCCATCTTCATCAACGGCGTAGAAGGACACGTGGCGGTACGAGATTTAATGACAACCGACCATGAAATTCAGCAACGACAACTAGGTAATATAGAGACTCCCTCACTATCAAGTGAAGCAGTAAAAGTAGATGCGATCGTTTCGACAATTGGCTTTCCTCTGGTGGGTGGCCCGGCTGGTTCAATGGAAGCTGGCCGCCAAATAGAAGTAGCAAAACGTATCCTTACTGCCAAAAATGTACCTTATATTGTTGCTGCACCACTATTAATTCAAGATATTTCCTCGTGGACGCGCCAAGGTATCGGCGGATTGCAAAGTGTGGTTTTGTATGCTTTACCAGAATTGGATGGGGCTATTGATACCATTCCCCTTGGTGGTTTGGTGGGCGAAAATATTTATCTAGTTCCCGAACGGGTGGAGCGATTAATTGGTAGAGTGAAAACTTGGGTGGCTTTGCGGCAAAAACCTGCATCTGAACGCAAAATTGCCATTATATTATATGGATTTCCTCCTGGTTATGGTGCTGTAGGCACAGCTGCATTATTAAATGTGCCGCGTAGTTTGCTGAAGTTTCTCCACGCACTTAAAGAACAAGGTTACACCGTCGGAGATTTACCAGAAGATGGGGAAGAATTGATTCGCCGGGTGAAAGAGGCGGATGAATCTTTAGATGATACAAAAAATATTCCTGCGTCCGTTAGCACCCGTACCCTAGAAAAATGGTTGGGATATCTGCAAACCTCCCGTATCGAAAAACAATGGAAATCTCTCACGGGAACTGGAATTAAAACTTATGGCGATGAATTTCAAATTGGTGGTGTGCAATTAGGAAATGTATGGATAGGTGTACAGCCACCATTAGGGATACAAGGCGACCCGATGCGCTTAATGTTTGAACGAGATTTAACGCCCCATCCGCAATATGCTGCTTATTATAAATGGTTGCAAAATGAGTTTCAAGCTGATGCTTTAGTTCACTTTGGAATGCATGGAACGGTGGAATGGTTGCCTGGTTCTCCGTTGGGTAATACGGGTTATTCTTGGTCGGATATTTTGTTAGGAAATTTGCCTAATCTATATATATATGCGGCGAATAATCCCTCTGAGTCGATGTTAGCAAAACGTCGCGGTTATGGTGTGTTGATTTCTCATAATGTACCGCCTTATGGTCGCGCAGGTTTGTATAAGGAATTGGTGGCGTTGCGTGATTTGATTTCAGAGTATCGTGAAGACCCACAAAAGAATTATGTCTTAAAAGAAGGGATTTGCAAAAAAATTGTGGACTCTGGTTTAGATGCAGATTGTCCGTTTGAAGATGCTAAACGGTTAGGAATTGCGTTTACTCCTGAAAATGTGCGGATGTTTAGCAGTCATGCTTTTGATGATTATTTGGTAGAGTTGTACAAATATTTGCAGGTTTTAGAAAATCGGTTATTTTCTTCTGGGTTGCATACGTTGGGAGAAGCACCAAATGAAGAGGAATTAGGATCGTATTTGGAAGCTTATTTTGGCGAGAATCAAGAAGAAAGAGAAGAAGAAAAACTAATCAAAGACTTGTTGATGCAATCTACGGATGAGTTAACGAATTTGTTAAGAGGGTTGAATGGGGAATATATTCCGCCTGCGCCTGGTGGGGATTTGTTGCGGGATGGGGCTGGTGTTTTGCCAACAGGGAGAAATATTCATGCTTTAGATCCTTATCGGATGCCTTCGCCTGCGGCGTATGAACGGGGACGGGAAATTGCTCAAAAAATTATCGCCCAGCATTTGGATGAATATGGTAAATATCCTGAAACGGTGGCGGTGATGCTTTGGGGATTGGATGCAATTAAAACTAAGGGTGAATCTCTGGGGATTCTGTTGGAATTGGTGGGGGCTGAACCTGTTAAGGAAGGAACTGGTAGAGTTGTTCGTTATGAGTTGAAGCCGTTAGCTGAGGTGGGACATCCCCGCATTGATGTGTTGGGTAATTTGTCTGGAATTTTCCGGGATAGTTTTGTAAATATCATCGAATTGTTGGACGATTTATTTCAACGTGCGGCTGATGCTGATGAACCCGAAGATCAGAATTTTATTAGAAGACACGCTTTAGCTTTGAAAGCCCAAGGGGTGGAAAATGCATCAGCAAGATTGTTTTCTAATCCGGCGGGCGATTTTGGTTCTTTGGTGAACGATAGAGTGGTTGATGGTAACTGGGAATCAGGTGAGGAGTTAGGTAATACTTGGCAAAGTCGCAATGTGTTTAGCTACGGGAGAGAAGATAAAGGTCAAGCTAGACCGGAAGTATTGAATACGTTATTAAAAACTAGCGATCGCATTGTTCAAGAAATCGATTCGGTAGAATATGGTTTAACTGATATTCAAGAATATTACGCCAATACTGGCGGTTTAAAAAAGGCAGCAGAAAAACAAGGCGGTAAGAAGGTGACAACCAGCTTTGTAGAAAGTTTCTCGAAGGATACTACACCGCGCAATTTAGATGATTTGCTGCGAATGGAGTATCGCACTAAGTTAGTAAATCCCAAATGGGCGCAAGCGATGGCGAATCAAGGTTCTGGTGGTGCTTTTGAAATTTCCCAACGGATGACAGCGTTGATTGGTTGGGGTGGTACTGCCGATTTTACCGATGATTGGGTTTATGACCAAGCGGCTGATACTTATGCTTTAGATGCAGAGATGGCGGAGAAATTACGTAAGGCAAATCCTGAAGCTTTCCGCAATATTTTAGGCAGAATGTTGGAGGCGCATGGGCGAGGCTTCTGGGAAGCTGATGGTGATAAGTTGGATAAGTTGCGGCAATTATATGAGTTGACAGATGAAGAGTTGGAGGGAGTGACGGTTTAGAAAGTAGATGCGTTAAAAGTTCAAATAAAGACACTAACCATTAATAAAAATTATTGTAGAGACGGCGATTTATCGCGTCTTTGCTTAACCGAAGCGTATTGAAAGCGATGTCTACCACGGGCTACGCCTACCTTCCTAAGCTTGAGGCTGTAAAAATTTAAACCTTTGCAGCTAAGATTACTTCATGTATAAGAAAGGCTTAAGTTTTTCTTGCAAATGTATAAGTCGTTGCTGCAAACGCTTAATACTTTGCAACAAATGTTCTTTCATATATAAGAAAGGGTTAAGTTTTTCTTGCAAATGTATAAGTCATTGCTGCAATTGTTTAATGCTTTGCAACAAATTTTCTTCCATGTATAAGAAAGGCTTAAATTATTGCAGCAATTGTTGTAACGAACTTATGAATCTATTTATTACCGGGGATAAAATATAGTCTAAGTGAAATTAACTAAACTTTTTGAGATGCGATCGCAAGGGTTAGAGTGGGGTAAAACTAAAGTACCTTTTATTCCTATTTCTGCAATTGCTGCACAAACGCATTATGTTCCGGTGACTTCAACCCCGCTTGTACCACCTCCAACACTTGCACCATCTGATTGTTTAACAGTGCCTCCACCGCTAACCACAAACCCGGAAACACCTGAGAGCGAATAATTCCATCCGTACCAGGAGATAGTGATCGATAGTCGCCATCAATTAGGCAAAACCATTCAATTTTATTCTCGTAAGATTGCCAGATTACGTACTCCAACACCCCATTACGGCGATAAACCTGCTTTTTGCTGCCTGTATCGATCGCAACGCTACTCGCGGCAATTTCAACAATCAATTCGGGAGATCCTTCAATGTAACCGTCGCGGCTCAAACGGGTTTGTCCGCCTGCGTCTGGTTCAATAAACAGCACTACATCTGGCTGGGGTTCATTGTCTAAATCTAGTCTGACGGTTGGTTCAACGCTTAAGTCAACGCCGGGAGTCAGTGATTGGTAGACTCCTAACCAAGTTATCACCCGACTGTGGGGTTTGCCATGTTGTTCATGTCTTAAGGGAGATGCCACGTAAACAATTCCTTCAATCAGTTCTGCTTTCTTGATATGGGGTGCAGCCGCGTAACGCCGTTCAAATTCAGGGCGAGTTAGGCGATCGCCACTTTCAAGCGGAGGCAGATGTTTCTGGGGTGAGTACTCTCTAACCATTTGCCAATCCTTGGAGTTGCCGGATATTTCTGACTTTAGCAAACCTCAGTTATCAGTCAATACAGTTCAGTTAAGGAAATTTATCTGTTAAGGCAGGCAGGGGGAGCAGGGGGAGAAAAAAAGGCTTAACTGAACCGTATTGAGTTATCAGTTAGGATTTCTTGATTTGCTGCTTTCCTCAAATTCCAAAAATCATAAAACGTACTGTTCATTATCATCTTGTGTTCTACTGTGCGATCGCTTACTCGCCCAAGTTAGACATCGCCGACAATTAATGCTGCATAACAGATTCCAACTAGCTATCATTAGCTAAGTGGTATGCCAGATATATCGATGGCAATACCATTTAGTTAGCAGTCTTTCTTAACTGCTTACACTCGCACCCATAAAAAGTAGTTTGATCCACTTTCTATTCCCTGCTCTCTATTGTGATACGCATTGGCTAAAAGTACTCTAAATAAGTACGGGGTGCAAAAAATACAAAAAATTCTTTAAGGATTAAGATTAAGGATACGGCTATGGCAACCGAACAGTTAACTAGAGACAGTGACAATCTAGATTTAAATCAGCTACTAAGAACGCTGAATGCTGTTAAACAGGGTGACTTTTCTGCTCGGATGCCCATAGATCATACTGGTGTGGCGGGGAAAATAGCTGACACCCTCAATGATATTATCGATCAAAATGAGCGGATGGCGGCCGAACTACAACGCATTGGTAACGTTGTCGGCAAAGAAGGCAAAATTGCCGATCGCGCCTCTCTCGGAGATGTTCGTGGCTCTTGGTCAGATTGTGTTACTTCTGTCAATACTCTAATTACAGATTTAGTTCAACCAACAGCTGAAACTACGCGGGTAATTCGGTCAGTCGCCAATGGTGACTTATCCCAAACGATCGCTACAGAAATTGACGGCAGACCCCTCCAAGGAGAGTTTCTCCAAACTGCTAATATCGTCAACACGATGGTAGAAAGGCTTGGTTCCTTTGCCAGTGAAGTTACCAGGGTTGCCCGTGAGGTGGGAACTGAAGGGAAATTGGGCGTTCAAGCCGAAGTGCAAGGTGTGGCTGGCACTTGGAAAGATTTGACTGATAACGTTAACTTGATGGCGGGTAATCTCACCGGACAAGTTCGTAACATTGCCGAAGTTGCTACTGCGATCGCAAATGGTGACTTATCCAAAAAAATCACTGTAAATGTGAAAGGCGAAATTCTGGAACTAAAAAACACTGTCAACACGATGGTGGATCAGCTTAATTCTTTTGCATCGGAAGTAACGCGAGTTGCGCGTGAAGTGGGAACTGAAGGGAAGCTGGGCGTACAAGCAGAAGTTAAAGGAGTAGCAGGTACTTGGAAGGATTTGACTGATAACGTTAACTTGATGGCAGGAAATTTAACAGCCCAAGTCCGTAACATTGCAGAAGTAACAACGGCGGTAGCAAACGGCGACCTTTCCAAGAAAATCACTGTTGATGTCAAAGGCGAAATTTTAGAGTTGAAAAACACCGTTAACATCATGGTGGATCAGCTTAATTCCTTTGCATCGGAAGTGACAAGAGTTGCGCGTGAGGTGGGTGCAGAAGGAAAATTAGGCGGTCAAGCAGAAGTTCGCGGCGTAGCGGGTACGTGGAAAGACCTTACCGACAGCGTGAATTTTATGGCAGGAAGCTTGACGGCACAGGTGCGGAATATTGCCGAGGTGACTACGGCTGTAGCGAATGGCGATTTATCCAAGAAAATCACTGTCGATGTAAAAGGTGAAATTCTGGAGTTGAAAAATACCATTAACACAATGGTGGATCAGCTCAATTCCTTTGCATCAGAAGTAACAAGAGTTGCGCGGGAGGTGGGAACTGAAGGGAAGTTGGGCGTACAAGCAGAAGTCCGGGGAGTTGCGGGAACTTGGAAGGATTTAACTGACAACGTTAACTTAATGGCGGGTAATCTCACCGGACAGGTGCGAAATATTGCCGAAGTTGCTACTGCGATCGCAAATGGCGATCTATCTAAGAAAATCACCGTCGATGTTAGAGGTGAAATTCTCGAACTCAAGAATACCATCAATATAATGGTGGATCAACTCAGTTCCTTTGCAAGTGAAGTAACGCGGGTTGCGCGTGAAGTGGGAAGTGAAGGAAAATTAGGCGTGCAAGCCGATGTGCGCGGTGTGGCTGGCACTTGGAAAGATTTAACCGACAGCGTAAACTTCATGGCGGGAAGTTTAACGGCACAAGTGCGGAATATTGCCGAAGTAACTACGGCAGTTGCAACAGGTGATTTATCCAAGAAAATCACTGTCGATGTCAAAGGTGAAATTCTGGAGTTGAAAAACACCATCAACACAATGGTGGATCAACTCAATTCCTTTGCATCAGAAGTAACAAGGGTTGCCCGTGAGGTAGGAAGCGAAGGTAAACTGGGCGTGCAAGCAGAAGTGCGCGGCGTAGCGGGTACGTGGAAAGACTTGACCGACAGCGTGAATTTCATGGCGGGAAGCTTAACGGCGCAGGTGCGGAATATTGCCGAAGTAACTACGGCAGTTGCAACAGGCGACTTATCCAAGAAAATCACTGTCGATGTCAAAGGTGAAATTCTGGAGTTGAAAAACACCATCAATACAATGGTGGATCAACTCAGTTCCTTTGCAAGTGAAGTGACGCGAGTTGCCCGTGAAGTGGGAACTGAAGGTAAATTGGGCGTACAAGCAGAAGTGAAAGACGTTGCTGGAACTTGGAAAGATTTAACCGACAGCGTGAACTTCATGGCGGGAAGTTTGACGGCACAGGTGCGGAACATTGCCGAAGTGACAACTGCGATCGCCAATGGTGACTTATCCAAGAAAATTACTGTTGCCGTCAAAGGCGAAATTCTCGAACTCAAGAATACCATCAATATAATGGTGGATCAACTTAATTCCTTTGCCAGTGAAGTTACAAGAGTTGCGCGGGAAGTGGGAAGCGAAGGTAAACTCGGCGTACAAGCAGATGTGCGCGGCGTAGCTGGAACTTGGAAAGACTTAACCGACAGCGTAAACTTCATGGCAGGAAGCTTAACGGCACAGGTGCGAAACATTGCTACAGTGACTACGGCGGTGGCAAATGGCGACCTCTCGAAGAAAATTTCCGTTGATGTTAAAGGTGAAATATTGGAACTCAAGAACACCATCAATACGATGGTGGATCAACTCAATTCCTTTGCAAGTGAAGTAACGCGCGTGGCGCGGGAGGTGGGAACTGAGGGTAAATTGGGCGTACAAGCAGAAGTTAAAGGTGTAGCCGGGACTTGGAAGGATCTCACCGAAAGTGTAAACTTCATGGCGGGAAGCTTGACGGCACAGGTGCGGAATATTGCCGAAGTTACCACGGCGGTAGCAAACGGCGACTTATCCAAGAAAATCACCGTCGATGTGAAAGGTGAAATTCAGGAGCTTAAAAACACCATCAATACAATGGTGGATCAGCTAAATTCTTTTGCATCAGAAGTTACCAGGGTTGCCCGTGAGGTGGGAACGGAAGGTAAATTAGGCGTACAAGCCTACGTCAGAGGAGTTGCAGGTACTTGGAAAGACTTAACAGACAACGTTAACTCGATGGCGGGGAACCTCACCGGACAAGTTCGCAACATCGCAGAAGTTACGAAAGCGGTAGCAAATGGCGACTTATCTAAAAAAATTACCGTCGATGCTAGAGGCGAAATATTGGACTTGAAGAACACCACCAATACAATGGTGGATCAACTTAGTTCCTTTGCCAGTGAAGTAACGCGGGTAGCGCGGGAAGTGGGAACTGAAGGGAAGTTAGGCGGACAAGCGCAAGTCCAAGGTGTTGCAGGAACTTGGAAGGATTTAACAGACAACGTTAATTCGATGGCGGGTAACTTAACGGCACAAGTGCGCGGTATTGCCAGAGTTGTAACAGCAGTTGCTAACGGTGACTTGAAACGAAAACTGATGTTAGATGCTAAGGGAGAAATTGAAACCTTGGCAGAAACAATCAACGAGATGATTGATACTTTAGCAACATTTGCCAATCAGGTAACTACAGTAGCGCGGGAAGTGGGAATTGAAGGGAAGTTAGGCGGACAAGCTAGAGTACCCGGTGCGGCGGGAACTTGGAAAGATTTGACCGATAATGTAAATGAACTCGCTGCTACACTGACAACCCAGTTGCGAGCGATCGCCGAAGTTGCTACAGCTGTAACTAAAGGCGATCTAACTCGTTCAATTGCCGTCGAAGCACTAGGGGAAGTAGCGATACTCAAAGACAACATCAACCAGATGATTGCTAATCTGCGCGAGACAACGCAGAAAAACACCGAACAAGATTGGTTGAAAACTAACCTAGCCAAGTTTACCCGAATGCTGCAAGGGCAGCGTGACTTAGAAACCGTATCTAAACTAATTCTCTCAGAACTCGCACCCTTGGTAGGAGCGCAACACGGCGTATTCTTCCTGATGGAGTCTGTTGAACATACACCATATTTGAAACTAATTAGTAGCTACGCTTACCGCGAACGCAGACATCTAGCTAACCGCTTTCAATTGGGTGAAGGTTTGGTGGGACAATGCGCCTTAGAAAAAGAGCGAATTCTGCTGACGGAAGTACCCAGCGATTATGTCAAAATTGCTTCTGGTTTAGGAGAAGCCACGCCCCTAAATGCCGTGGTGTTACCTGTACTCTTTGAAGGACAGGTGACAGCAGTGATTGAATTAGCATCCTTCCGCCGCTTTAGCGAAATTCATCTGACATTCTTCGACCAGCTTACCGAAAGTATCGCGATCGTCCTCAACACGATCGCAGCATCGATGCGAACTGAAGAATTACTCAAACAATCGCAATCTTTAGCTGAAGAACTCCAAACCCAGCAAAGCGAACTCCGCGAAACCAACAAGCGCTTAGAACAACAAGCCCAATCACTCAAAACCTCTGAAGATTTACTCAAAGGACAGCAAGAGGAACTGCAACAAACCAACGCCGAATTAGAAGAAAAGGCAGAGTTGTTGGCGATGCAAAAGAAAGAAGTCGAGCGCAAAAATCGGGAAATTGAACAAGCAAGGCTGTCTTTAGAAGACAAAGCTGAACAACTCGCCCTTTCCTCAAAATACAAATCAGAATTTCTCGCCAATATGTCCCATGAACTGCGGACACCGCTAAATAGCTTGTTAATTTTAGCGAAATTGTTGACAGATAACATCGATCGCAACCTCACAGCCAAGCAAGTCGAATACAGCCAAACTATTTACTCAGCCGGTACTGATTTGTTAGCGTTAATCAATGACATTCTGGATCTGGCTAAAATTGAATCTGGAACCATGTCCATTGACATGACCCAAATGCCATTAACAGACTTGGGCGAACAGATTGAGCGCACCTTCCGGCAAATCGCTCAGAGCAAAGGACTTGGTTTCGCAATTGAATTTACTCCCGAATTGCCAAACAGCATTTATACAGATGTCAAACGCATACAACAGGTGTTGAAAAATCTCCTCTCCAACGCTTTTAAATTTACAGAGCAAGGGGAGGTACGTTTACGGATTGCGGTGGCCAAGCTAGGGTGGAGCAACGACAATGAAACCTTAAATCGTGCCCAGCTTGTGATTGCTTTCTCAGTCAGCGATACAGGCATTGGCATTGCCCCCGAAAAACAGAAAGTGATTTTTGAAGCATTTCAGCAAGCCGATGGTTCTACCAGTCGCAGATATGGCGGTACAGGATTGGGCTTATCAATTAGCCGCGAAATTGCCCGTCTCTTCGGCGGCGAAATAAAACTCATCAGTCAACCCGGTGAAGGTAGCACCTTTACATTCTATCTACCACAATTGAGTGCTGTTAGCGATAGCGGGGCGTTTAGCCCGTCACGAGCGCTGAGTCCTGAGTCTAGATCGACACTCCCCACTCCCTACTCCCCACTCCTTACTCCCCACTCCTCACTCAGTACTCAGCACTCAGCACTGATTAATGACGATCGCACTACTATTGAAAGAGGCGATCGCGTTTTACTAATTGTCGAAGATGACATTAATTTTGCGCGTATCCTTCTAGATATGGCGCAACAACAAGGATTCAAGGTGATAGCTGCCCAAACCGGTAGTACAGGTTTGATGTTAGCGCAGCAATTCCAGCCTTCAGCCGTTTTACTAGATATCCGGTTGCCAGAAATGGATGGGTGGACGGTATTGGATCGTCTGAAACATGACCCAAATACCCGTCACATCCCCGTACATATCATGACTGTTGAGGAAGGAAAACAGCGCGGTTTGCAACTAGGTGCGATCGCATATCTGCAAAAACCTTTAACCAGCGAGACAATATCCGAGGCGTTAACCAAAATTAAAGGTTTTGTTGAGCGCCAGGTGAAAAATTTATTGGTAGTGGAAGACGACGACACTCAACGGCTGAGTATTGTTGAGTTGATTGGTAACAGCGATGTTTCGACTACTGCTGTGGCTGACGGCGCAGCTGCTCTAGAAGCTATTCGTACCCAGCATTTTGATTGCCTTGTCCTCGATTTAGGACTACCCGATATGACCGGGTTTGAGCTAATTGAGCAGATAAAGCTTTTACCTAACGGCAAAACTTTACCAATTATTGTCTACACAGGTAGAGAAATTAGCAAAGCTCAAGAAACAGAACTCAGACGGATTGCCGAGACAATCATTATTAAAGATGTGCGATCGCCCGAACGTCTCCTCGATGAAACAGCATTATTTTTACACCGAGTCCAAGCAAATTTACCTGAACCGAAGCGACAAATACTCGAACAGCTGCATTCACAAGACTACTTACTTACTGGTAAAACAGCGCTAATTGTAGACGACGATATGCGGAATATCTTCGCCCTGACCAGTATGCTGGAGCGTTATCAAATCCAGGTTTTATATGCTGAAAATGGTAGAGAGGGGATTACCCTGTTAGAAAATACACCAGATATTGATGTGGTGTTGATGGATGTAATGATGCCAGAAATGGATGGTTACGAAACAACACGCACGATCCGCCAAAACGAGCGATTTAAATCTTTGCCGATTATTGCACTGACCGCTAAAGCCATGCAAGGCGATCGCGAGAAGTGTATTGAAGCCGGCGCATCAGACTACATTACTAAACCCGTAGATACCGAACAATTGCTGTCGCTGTTGCGTGTTTGGCTATATCGTTAATGACGCGATCGCCCTCACCAATTCCTCTGGATCTACAGGCTTAGAAATATGCTGTTGAAATCCCACAGCGATCGCTTGCTGACGATCTATCTCACCAGCATAAGCAGTTAAAGCGATCGCGGGAATCGTCCCTCCTTGCTCTGGTTTTAGATTTCTGATCTGTCGCATCAGCATATAGCCATCCATTTCTGGCATCCCAATATCGCTGATAATTAGATTTGGCTGGAATTGACTCAATGCAGTTAAAGCTTCAATGGCTGAGGCGACAACGGTAACAGTTGCGCCATATTGCTCCAGCATAAAGGGCAAAAATTCTCGCATATCTGCATCATCATCCACCACCAGAATCTCTAAGCCAGACAAGGGCGAGGACCGATCCGCCACCAGCGACGAGTTATCTTTTGCATCCTTGATTTTTTTGCTTTCATCCTGTAGGTATGGAAGTCTGACGGTAAAAGTTGCTCCTTGTCCTTCGCCGAGACTTTCTGCTTGCACAGTTCCCCCGTGAAGTTCCACAAGATGGCGGACGATCGCTAATCCTAAACCTAAACCGCCAAATTTTCGAGTTGTCGCACCATCTGCTTGACGAAAATAATCAAAGACATAAGGTAAGAACTCAGGTGCAATTCCTTTCCCTGTGTCAGTGACGCAGACTTGTGCCTGTGAACCAACTTGCTCTAATTTAATTTTTACTTGTCCACCAATGGGAGTAAATTTAATCGCATTAGAAAGGATATTCCAAAAGACTTGTTGCAATCGATTGGCATCGCCTAAAACTTCCCCAACACCAGATTCAAGAATAGTCTGAATCTGGATAGACTTAGCTTCTGCCGATAAACGCACTGTCTCAATGGCAGCTTCAATTACTGATACCAAATTAATCCGGTAAAAGTTGAGGTTAAGTTTACCCTGAAGGATGCGAGAAACATCGAGTAAATCTTCAATTAATTGGGTTTGTAACTTGGCATTGCGCTCAATGGTTTCTAGGGCGCGATCGTTTGTTGCTCGATCTAGCTTGCGGGTTCGCATTAGTTTTGTCCAACCCAAAATTGGGTTAAGCGGTGTTCTCAATTCATGGGAGAGGACAGCGAGAAATTCATCTTTAATGCGGTTTGCGCTTTCAGCAGCGCTTCGTGCCGTTAGTTCGGCTTCGTAGAGATGGGCGCGAGCGATCGCTTGGGCGCATTGTTGAGCAACAGCTAAGAGAAACGCTCGATCTTCTCCACTCAGTTGTTGAGGCTGGGTAAATCCCAAAGTTATACCGCCAACTGCCCAACCTTCTACCATCAATGGAATAGAAATCCAAGCTTCAAAGTCATATTGGGCATAAGCTTCAGCCAAATGCGGGTAACGAGCTACCCGATTTTGTGTTGATTCAGCCCAAATAGGTTTCCCAGTTCGCACAGCTTCTGCTAAGGGAGAGGGTGAATCGATGGCAAAAGTAAGCCAAGCGTCTATCAAATTCTGCTTATAGCCAACCGCCCGCACAATTTCCAGTTCAGTTTTGCTTTCATTCACCAAGGCGACAAGGGCAGAACTGGCTCCCAAGGCAGCCATGCTCTGCTCGACAATCACATCAGAGACTTGGGCTGGTGTCAGGGATTCTGAAAGAGCAGCCGTGATCGATTGAAGACGAGCAATGCGCTCCAATGCTCGTTCTGCGGTTTTTTGTGCTTGCTGCGCTTCTTGGTAAAGGCGGGCATTATCAATGGCGATCGCCGCTCGATGGGCAATATCTTCCGCTAATGACAAATCAGCCGTGCTGTAACGACGTTCTGATTCAGCGTTTACAAAGGAAATGGCACCAAAAATTCTTCCGCGTGCCATTAACGGCAAAATTATGCAGGACTTTAAACCAAGTTCACGTATAATACGCAGGTGTTCTGGATCTGGGATGGCTGCTTCTAGGAGTGCATCTGAAATTTCAGCGATCATTTCAGCTTGTCCGGTACGCAGCACTTTCGGCACGCCTTCCTCTGCATCCAAATCTCTGGGATAACGTTGATAAAGTTCCCAACCTAATTTCACTTTCTCTGGATCGCGATGAGCAACTGCTACCCGATTAATTGATTGGTTGTCTTGCAGCAGATCGACGCCGCACCAATCGGCGAAGTAAGGCACAACCAGATTAGCCACACTTGCTAGGGTACTTTCGTAATCAAGGGAAGAAGCGAGGGTTGCACTGACTTGAGCTAAAAACCCGGCTCGTTGCCGATCGGCTTCTGCTTCCTGTCGGGCGGTTTGCTCTTGAATCAGTTGAATGCGTTCAGCTTCAGATTGTTTGCGATCGGTGATATCAAGTACAACACCACTCATGTGTGTAGCTTTACCTGCTTCATTGAAAAAAGCTTTTCCCCGACAGGCTGCGTAGCGGATACTGCCATCATCCAAAATAATTCGATATTCTAAATTATGCTCCACACCTTCGTCGTTAATTGCTCGACTTAATGATTGAGCCAGCAATCCTCGCTCGTCTGGATGCAGACGAGCTAAAAGTGCTTCAGAAGTGCCAGCAAAGGTTTCCGGTGTTAAGCCAAATAGTTGATAAATCTGCTCATCCCAGTCAAAGCGATCGCTGGTAATATCCCAACTCCAAACACCGATTTGGGCAGATTTCAATGCCAAGCTAAGTTGTGCTTTGCTGTCTTCTAAACCTTGATAAAGAAGAGCATTTTCTAGAGAAATGGCAATTTGCACTGTCAAAATTTCCAGTACAGAAAGTTTTTCCTGTGTAAAAGCACCAGAGATCAGATTATTCTCTAAATATAAAATACCAAGTAATTTTGACTGACGAGCGATCGGCAAACAAAGTACAGATTTAGGTTGCTTTTGAATTATATATTCGTCTTTAGAAAACAAATTTTGCTCATTGGCATTCTGCAAAATCACTGTCTCGTGAGTTCGCTGGACATAATTCAGCATTGATTGAGGAATTATCTGTGATTCACTATCTAATACCAGTCGAGAAACATTAAGCTTTTCTGCTTGGTGATTAACCTTAGCTTCTACTTCGATCGCTAGATTTTGCTCGTGTTCCAACAACAAATAACCGCTTTCTGCTCCTGCTTGCTCGATGACAATTTGCATTAATGTCTTCAACAAACGCGAAAAAACAATTTCACTCGATATAGTTTGAGAGGCTTTAACTACTGACAAAAAGTCTAAATGCTCGCCTGTAGTAATAAATGTTCCGTTAGAGACAAGCTGTTGTTGTGGCAATAGCTGAGGATAGGTTTTTTCTAAGTGCTTGACTTTAGCAAATGCCTCCCAACGCATATAGGCATTTTTAGCTGCTTCTAAGTAGGTTTTGGCAATTAGTTCAAAATCTCGCTCCAAGTAAAACTTAGCAGCTAGTTCATTAGCTAAAGCTTCATATTGTACAAATCCCTGTTCGCGGGCTGAAGTAATTGATTGTTCATACAGACGCATCGCTTCCCATTCTTTGCCTTCGATGCGAGCTATTTCGGCAGCTACTAACTGAGACTTATGTAAAAAGTTTTCAGGGCAGTTATTAGCCCAATATTGCAATCGCTGTTGATGAGAATCTAAGGTTTGCAAAAACTGTTCTTGCTCTTGAAAAGATTCTGTGGGATAAAGAGCCGTTAGAGTTAGTGAGTAATATAAAACATAATCTGTTTCAATTGGTAATGCTAGTGTCGTGACTGGGAAAGTTGTTAATTTTAAGGCACAATTCAGCGCCTCTGTATACTGTCGATATGTAAAAAATATGATTAATTTGATAATATGATAAAAAATAATTCCACTGACAAAGCCTGCATCTGTAATAATAGATAACGCCTGTGATTCATCAAAATTATCGCTACTTAGAGTCAGATTATGGTGAGTCAATCCCCGCAGATTCATCAGTAGCATTTGTTCTAATCTGATTGTCTGATAGACAGCATCATGCTTAGACTGACGAGCGAATGCAGTGTATTTTTCTAGAGATTTATATGTATCTGTCAGTGGATAGCCTAATTGGATAATTTGCCACGAGCCTTGATAGCCGTTATAGTTTGCCATCGTCACATCACCTGCTTCTACACAGCCGATAAATCCCCGCTCTAAAAAGGGAATATCACTAGCAATATGGTTACACCAAACGTTGATATGACTCCCATGAATGTGTAGAACAACTCCTCTAAGTTTCAAGTCATGCAACTTTTCATTCAATTGAATTGTCATCTTGGAAAATGCATAACCTGTAGGAATATCATGGAAGATGGAAACTAACAACATGGCGTACATGCTGTAAGCAAAACAGGAATCTTCCGTATTGCCAAACTTGAGTGAGTAGTTAACAGCTTGAAGTACGACTAAGGGAAACAGATGGGGTTTACCGAGATAGGTAGGTGGCCCCAAAGTGGTCAATAGACTAATCAGTGTCTTAATATTTCGATCTTGGATTGCTGGAGCATCAATTAAATCAGAGACTTGTCGATCGCCTAAATTGATTAATACCTGTTTTTTTTCAATTGCGATCGCACTTTGCACTTCCTCATTTGTATCAGGTAATGTTACCCCAAAAAGTTTTAAAGCTTTTAACCCTAACATCAGTGCTTCTTCATATCTACCTGCAACTTGGTAGAGTCTGATTTGCAGCATATAAATATTTGATTTCTCTAGATGAGATTTTGCTTTCAGCAATAGTAACTCAAATAATCCTTCTGCTTGTTCTAAATTCCCTGTTAAGAATTCACACTCAGCCTGTTCCCTAAATAAAGTAAATGTTTGGTCATATTGTTCCATCCAGGCATTTTCAGCCAAAACATTTATGGCAACGCTAAAAAATCTTTTCGCAGGAGTATAAGCTGTGGAAGCTTTTGCCTTTTTGCCAGCGATTAAATTTAATCGTACTAATTGATTTTTTTCTGTTTGTTCAATAATCAGATCCACCGCGAGATTTAGTTGATTGACTAGATCGAAAATTTGCTCGTTCACTTGTTCAGCATTCGCATTCTTCAGCAAAAGCTGCCCAATCTTCAGATGAACGGCCGATTTTGATTCATCGGCAATTAAGGCATAAGCCGCTTGTTGAATTCGGTCATGGTAAAAACGATAGTTTTTATCAACACTTTCATCTGACTCAATAGAAATAATTAATCCTCTTAAAATTGCTTCAACAAGTGCATTTGCCGTTTCTTCAATAGATTGTTCGCCAACCAGTGCCAAAACTTCTAAATCAAAGCGATTACCGATGCAGGAGGCTAACTTAAGTACCTGTTGAGTTGCAGGTGGCAGTTTTTGCATCCGCCCAATTATTAGATTGACAATATTATCTGTAATACCTTGGGCTTCAATCTCAGCTAAATCCCATTGCCACCCCCCTTTACTTCCCCCCTTGGTAAGGGGGGATTGAGGGTGGTCAAAAGTCAGCAGATTTTCTTGATGTAGTGTTTTGATAAATTCATTGACAAAGAAAGGATTACCGTCAGTTTTTTGGATAATCAATTGAGCAAGGGATTCTACTTGCTCTGCTGAACTATGTAAGGTATCAGCAATTAACTGATTGACATAAACAAGATTCAACGGTGTAACTAGAATTTCAGTCGTTCTTGCTCCATACTGGCGAACCTTCTCTAGCATTAACCTAAAGGGATGTACAACATCTACTTCGTTATCTCGATAGGCTAAAATGAAGCAGAGATACTGGATACTAGAGCCAGCAATAATAGTTTGAATTAAATTCAAAGTAGCTGTGTCTGCCCACTGCATATCATCTAAGAAAACAGTGAGTGGATGCTCTTTTTGAGCAAAGACGCTGATAAAGTTTTGAAATACCAAGTTGAATCGATTTTGAGATTCGGCAGGCCCCAACTCTGGTATATGAGACTGTTCTCCAACAATTAGTTCAACTTCTGGAATTACATCTGTGATTAGCTGACCATTGTTCCCTAATGCTGCTTTTATGCGCTTTTTCCAGGTAGCAAGTTGATTTTCAGGTTCAGTTAAAATTTGTCGCGCGAGTGTTTGAAAAGCTTGAACAATTGTGGAATAAGGAATATCTCGTTTATACTGATCGAACTTCCCAGAAATAAAAACCCCACGTTCTCTAACAATGGGCTTATGAATCTCCTTCACAAGAGTTGATTTACCAACGCCAGCATAGCCAGAAACTAACACGATTTCTGGTTTACCTTGATTAACAACTCGCTCAAATGCTTGTAGAAGCTTGGCAATCTCTGGTTCTCGCCCATACAATTTTTGAGGAATTTGAAAACGCTCTGAAATATCTTGCTCACCCAAAATAAAGGATGGGATTTGTCCAGTTGTCTCTAATTGTTTTAAGCACTTTTCCAGATCGAATTGCAAACCTAAAGCGCTCTGATATCTCTGTTCTGCAACCTTCGACAGCAATTTCATGATAATCTCACAGAGCGTTTGGGGAATATCAGAGTTTAGCTTGCTTGGGAATAGTGGAGATTTGGCAATATGACAATGCACCCACTCTAAGGGGTCTTTACCTTGAAATGGTAGCTGACCTGTGAGCATTTCATAAAAGGTGACTCCTAGAGAATACAAATCGCTGCGATGGTCAATTCCTCGATTCATCCGCCCGGTTTGCTCAGGTGATAAATAAGGTAGACTGCCTTCAATGCGACTGGAACTGCTAACTATTTGCTGTTGGTATGGAATGAAGGCAGCAATTCCAAAATCGGCAATTTTGACCTGATTAGTTTCGAGGTTAATTAAAATATTTTGCGGCTTAATATCCTTGTGGACAATGTGATGAGTGTGGATTTGTGCAAGTTTACTAGTGATTTCAATCGCAATCTTCAAAAATGGCACAGGCTGTTGAAATTTGTCTAGCAATTGATCGAGCGATCGCGCCTGAAAATCCTCCATAATTAAATAAGGGATTCCCTGATGCATCTCTAAGGCGTAGGCTTTGACTGCTGCTGTGGTATTTAACCTTTGGGCGATCGCATACTCATGTTTGAGTTGTTCGATATTATTGGGTGTACACTGTTCTAGACGTAGCCCTTTGATAATTACCGGACACCGATCTTTAACTTTAATTCCACGGTATATGACTGCTTTTACCCCTGCTTTTAACAAAGTGACAATCCGAAATCCGGGTAATGCAATCATCATGCCAAACACTCCAGCCGTGCTTCTTCAGGGATAATCCGAGCTTAATTGTATTTTAAATACATTTCTTTGGGCAGATGAAATTTAGATGATATCAGGTTTGGATAATTTGGTTATGCTGACTCAAAAACCAAAACTAAGCTACAATTCAAGCAGAGTAAGCATTTCCCGCTCAGAAACTCCTCATGTTTGATAACCTGCAAACCCAAATTTACCAACTAGAACAATTTGCCAACAGCCTCGTTTCTAACCAACTGACACACCTTAGCGTGGTGAGCGTTGGCATTATCTTTGCCGCTGGCTTGCTCACCAGTCTCACACCCTGTATGCTTTCGATGCTGCCAATTACCATTGGCTACATCGGTGGTTATGAAGCCAAAAGCCGCTTGCAAGCAGCTGCCCAATCAACTTGGTTTGCTTTAGGTTTAGCAACTACACTAGCAGGGCTTGGCATTCTAGCAGGTTTAGTTGGAAAAGTCTACGGTCAAGTGGGAATTGGTTTGCCGATTATCGTCAGCATTATCGCCATTCTCATGGGGCTGAACTTATTAGAAGCACTACCTTTGCAATTTCCATCCTTGAATGAAACCAATTGGATTTCGCCAGATTTGCCAGCAGGATTGCGTTCTTATTTGCTGGGGCTGACTTTTGGCTTAGTCGCATCCCCTTGTAGCACACCTGTTTTAGCTAGTTTGTTGGGTTGGATTGCCAATACACAAGACTTAATTTTAGGCGCTGTTTTGCTACTTTCTTATACAGCCGGTTATGTAGCACCATTGATTTTGGCAGGTACTTTTACAGCTTCAATTAAAAAATTACTAGAATTGCGTCGCTGGTCTGGTTGGATTAACCCAGTTAGTGGGGCACTATTGGTAGGATTCGGTGTATTTTCCTTAATTTCTCGAATTCCCCTTGGCAGTTTTTAATATCAATACCTTTGTTAGCTTTTATACCTAATGACTTTAGAAGATTCGGCGTCCAAAGAAATAAAATGGTGGGCAGTACCTGGGCAGTTCTTACGCCAAGAGCTTTTGCCCGTACTGACTAACTTACGACTAGCGATCGCACTACTGCTATTGATTGCCATCTTTAGCTCTACTGGTACTGTAATTGAGCAAGGTCAGTCACCCGCATTTTACCAAGCCAACTATCCAGAACATCCAGCTTTATTTGGTTTCTTAACTTGGAAGGTAATTCAAGTAGTTGGATTAGACCACGTATATCGTACCTGGTGGTTTCTTGCATTACTGATCTTATTTGGCACTAGCTTAACTGCTTGTTCATTTACCCGTCAGTTACCAGCCCTAAAAGCTGCCCAGCGCTGGAAATATTACGAAGAACCACGGCAATTTCAAAAATTAGCTTTGAGTGCAGAACTAGATACTGGTTCCCTAAATTCCCTCAGCGAAATATTACAAAAACACCGCTATAAAATTTTTCCAGATCGAGAAAAAGAAAATCTCCTTTACGCCCGCAAGGGAATAGTCGGACGCATCGGCCCAATTATCGTTCATATTGGCATCGTCGCTATTTTGCTAGGGGGAATTTGGGGGGCGATGACTGGATTTTTGGCTCAGGAAATGGTTGCCAGTGGCGATACATTTCAAGTGACAAATATTGTTGATGCTGGGCCTTTAGCAGCAGCCCAAGTTCCGAAAGATTGGTCTGTGCGCGTCAATCGTTTTTGGATTGACTACACACCATCTGGCGGCATCGATCAATTTTATTCAGATATGTCTGTCTTGAATAATCAGGGAAAGGAAGTTGACCACAAGAAGATTTTTGTCAACGAGCCTCTGCGCTATCATGGCGTAACTTTCTATCAAACTGATTGGGGAATTGCAGGTGTTCGCGTCCAATTTAACAACAGCCCGATTTTTCAGCTTCCAATGGCGCAATTGAACACCAACGGTAACGGGCGCATTTGGGGAACCTGGGTTCCTACTAAACCAGATTTGAGTGAGGGTGTCTCCCTGTTGGCGAAAGACTTGCAAGGGATGGTATTAATTTATGATGCCACTGGCAAACTTGTTGATACAGTCCGCGCCGGGATGTTCACCGAAGTTAATGGCGTGAAGCTGAAAATTTTGGATGTCATTGGTAGCACCGGCTTACAAATTAAAGCCGATCCAGGCATCCCAATTGTTTATACAGGGTTTGGTTTGCTGATGCTGGGTGTGGTGATGAGTTACTTTTCTCATTCACAAATATGGGCATTGCAAAAAGGCGATCGCTTGTATGTCGGTGGTAAAACTAATCGCGCCCAAGTTGCTTTTGAACAAGAGGTTTTGGAGATTTTAGATCGGCTGAGTTCACAGCCAAAAGGTGAAGAGAAAGAGGCAGCGATTGAAGTTTAAACGCAAAGGAGCGCATTCGCATTAGCGTTCGCGCAGCGTCTCGCAGAGAAGCGGTAGCGACGTTAGGAGCGTCAGCGTCTCGCAGAGAAGGAAATCGCAGAGGTACGCAGAGGATTACTTTGCGTACCTTTGCGTTAACCTCCGCGTCCCTGGAGCGTTTCAAAGTTATTTACAATTAATTACGTCCACACGCCTACAAATTGAAATTACTAGAGGTATTGATTAAAAATTGGAACAAAAAATTTCTATGTCTGCTAAACTCCAATCTCAGGGACGAGTTTGCCTTCTACCTTTAATCGCTATCTTGTTAAGTATTGCTTCTTGCACTACCGAGCAGAAAAACATAAAACGTGTTTCCCTTGTTGGTACTGGGGCAAGTTTTCCCGCACCTTTGTATGAGCGTTGGCTTTCAGATTACAACCAGCAAAATCCCAATATAGAAATTAACTATCAAGCTATAGGAAGCAGTGCTGGAGTGCAACAGCTCATCGACGGTACTGTAGATTTTGCAGCTAGTGATGTGGGAATTACAAAGGAACAAGCAGCCAAAATAAAACGAGGAGTAATTGCTTTGCCAATAACTGCTGGTTCTATTGTGCTAGCTTATAACCTCACACCAGTTGCACAGCAGTCGCCTCAGCCTCAAGTGAATGTGCCAACTGCTCTCAGGCTACCACGCCAAGTTTACGTAGATATCTTTCTCGGAAAAATTACGAATTGGAATCATCCTAAAATAGGTGCAGCTAATCCAGGTGTAAGTTTGCCCGATTTACCGATTCAAGTTGTAAACCGAACAGATGGTAGTGGAACTACAAGCGTGTTCACGCAACACCTAAGCACCATAAGCCCAGAATGGAAAAGCAAAGTTGGGGCTGGTAAATCTGTAGCATGGCGAGTAGGAATTGGTGGAAAGGGTAACGAAGGTGTTACCGCCCTGATTCAACAGATACCAGGGGCTATTGGCTATGTAGAATACATTTACGCCAAACAAAATAAGCTTTCTGTGGCTGCTTTAGAAAATAAATCTGGTAATTATATTACGCCGACACCAGAATCTGTAGCACAAACTTTAGAAGCAGTGAAATTACCAGGTGATAACTTGATTGCTTTTATCACCGATCCTACAGGTGCCCAGTCTTATCCCATCGTCACTTACAGCTGGCTTTTAACTTATCACCAATATCCCAACCGAGTCAAAGCTCAAGCATTGAAAAACTTTGTGAATTGGGCTGTGATTGACGGGCAAAAATCCAGTTTGGAACTTGGGTATATTCCTTTATCAAAAAAAGTTGTGCTGCAAGTGCAATCTGCCGTGAAGAAAATTGCTGAATGAAGCCGATTAATGCCATCTGCGCTCATCAGTGATGATGTTATTTTTGGTGACGCACTTCAACTACAGTATGTACATTACCGCGAGGCGTGAAATCTGCTTTTACCGTAACTTCCAACGGATCGCAAGCAGCCACAAAATCATCTAAAATTTGATTGGCAGATTCTTCGTGGGAAATGTAGCGATCGCGGTAACTATTAATATAAAGTTTGAGCGCCTTCAATTCCACTACCCGTTCATCAGGCACATAACTAACATAAATTGTCGCAAAGTCCGGATAGCCGGAAAACGGACATTTACAAGTAAATTCCGGCAAAGTAATGTTAATGTCATATCGCCTCCCCACACGCGGATTCGGAAAGGTAATTAGTTTACCTTCCGCAATGTCGCGTTCGCCATACTTCATTTCTTGCTTTGCCTGGGATGCACTTTCAGGTAATTTATCGGTTGTCATTTGTCATTTATTAGTTTTTAGTTGTAATTTGTAATTTATCATTTACTCCCCCTGCCCCCTGCCCCTCTGCTCCTCTGCCCCTCAATACTCTTCCTTCTCCCAGTCTGGACAATTCTCATCTTCACAACCGTGGGGATGCATAGCACAAACTAATAAATTACCACCATAAACTTGACCGTGGTAATGACTACAACCGATACAGGCAGGATTTTTTTCAGATGTAGGTTCAACCGAATAAGGAAAACCCGGATCTACATCTGCTACCATGTCTTCCAGCTCCCAGTAAGCTTCTAACATCGGTTCAGCCAAATCCTGTAGGTACTGATCGACTTCAGTAACAATATTATTATGTACTTGCTCGGTGACTTCTTCCGTTAGCTCAAAAAATGCGTCTACCACTTCACTCATTCCCAGAAAGAAGCGCTCTACTTCATCAGCCACTGTTTCGACGATTTCTACTAAATCTTTTTGCCACTGTTCCATAAACTTGAAACCTTTGCAGGCTATAAACAGGACGCTTTGTGTTATCTGGCTTGAAGCACTAGAATACACACTAGGCAATGTATCTTATCAAGTTTTTATCCGAAGTGTCATGTCAAAATGCCACTTATTACTTAATATTGCGCTCAAAGAATGCTTTTTATCGATCGCGTTGCAATCGTTTTAACTCATCTTGCAGCTTTAGCACTTCATCGCGCAATTTATCTACATTCTCATCATTTGACGCCTCTTTGACCGTTGGCTCTTCATCTTCCTCTAAAATTTCAATGCGGCGAGGTTGAGAAGGGGGCGTTTCTGGTGAGGTTTCAACAGATGGTTGGGCTTGTTGGGCTTGCTTCATCATGTCCTCAACGAAGCGGCGGGCTTCTTCTGTGTTCATTTCGCCCTTTGCCACCATCTCATCTGCCAGTTTTTGGACTTGCGATCGCACTTCGGCTAATTTTCCCCCTGCTTTCTCACCCGCGTAAGAAGCTAATCCAACACCGAGGTAAAAAGCTTTTTGAACAATATCTCCAAAACCAGGCATTGTCGTTGACCGCTCCTAAAAATAGGGCGACCCGGAGACTACGCCTACCACAAGCCTCCCGTGTTGCTGCTACCTTCCGGTTCTGACAAGATTTGGGTGTTGCGATCGCATAGATCCAGGTCTTATATAAACATAACATGAAAATTCAGTAAGTGTGTGTTATTCCATAACAATTCGCCATTCATAAAGCTGATAGTTGACGCAGCCGTGTTTTACCAAGGGGTCGTCAGCCACAATCGTTTCTGCTTCCTCCTTTGAGGCTGCCTCAAACAGCAACATCCCGCCTCTTTGCTCCACCAAATAGCCTGTTCGCGCTTTGTGTCCTTTAGCAATCAATTCCTGAATGTAGGCTTTGTGAGCAGGTACATATTGGTCAAAGGTAGGTTTATCGACTTTCCCTTGTTCAATTTTTACAAACCACGGCATTGGCTTCTTAACTCCAGTTACAACAGACAGCCTATGTGAAGTACCCAGTGCTGATTTAGAGTATCAAATACAATAAATTTTAAGTGAAGTGCGTTATAGCTTTAGCCTAACGCACCGCTATATCTGTAATATCCTTTGAGCGTTTGCCGTTCAATACTCAACAGCAATGATTTCATAATCCAAAATCTAAAATCCAAAATCTGAAATTGAATGAGCCGTTTTTTTATCGCCCTCCTACCACCGCAAGATATTCAAGACTACGCTAACGAGATTAAGCAATACTTTGCCGATCGCTATGCTAGTAGCGGGGCGCTAAAGTCTCCGCCTCATATTACCCTGCAACCGCCCTTTGAATGGGCAGATGCTAACTTGCCACTATTAGAAGCATCCTTGAAGGAGTTTGCCAGCGAACAACAGCCAGTAGCAATTACACTTAAAGGGTTTGATGCTTTTGCACCTCGTGTCATATACATTAATGTCGTCAGAAGTCAAGAGCTTTTAACTTTGCAAGCTGATTTAATGGCTTATACAGAAAGCAACTTGAGAATTGTTGACAAGGTTACTAAAACCCGCCCTTTTGCACCCCATTTAACGATTGCATTTCGAGATTTAACAAAGCAAAATTTTAAAGTTGCTTGGCCAGAATTTGAAAATCGTCAGTTGCATTTTGAGTTTACTGCTGACAAATTAACCTTGCTGCTTCACGACGGGAAGCGCTGGGATATTAAACGAGAGTTTGCTTTTTTCTCTGGTAGTAATTGAGCTTGTAACCGAGAATTCAGCCATTGCCAGTATTTTCTCAATGCCGATGTGGGTAGAATTTAGGATTCTAATTTATCGAATAGGTAATTCAATCACAAACTCAGTACCCTCACCTGGTGTTGAATGGCAATTTAGCTTACCGTGATGATTGTTAACTACAATTTGGTAAGCAATAGATAAACCTAGTCCTGTTCCTTTACCGATGACTTTTGTAGTGTAGAAAGCATCGAATATTTTTGTCCGATTTGCTTCACTGATTCCTGAGCCATTGTCGGCAATTCTAAGAATAACCTGCTCTCCAATTGCTTCAGTTTTAATCCAAATCATCCCAACATGTCGAAAGTTTTCATCAAAATATTGATTTCTTTGGATTTCTTCAATTGCATCAATCCCATTACTAATCAAATTCATAAAAACCTGATTTAGTTCCCCCAGATAGCACTCAACAAGTGGTAGTTCTCCATATTCTTTGATTAATTTAATTGCTGGACGATGGCCATTTGCTTTAAGTCGATGTCCAAGAATGAGTAGTGTAGTTTCTAAACCTTCATGCAGGTTAGCCAGTTTTTTACCTGCTTCTCCGTGTCGAGAGAACTTATTCAAGGATGACACAATTTCTGTAACGCGATCTGTACCTAGTTGCATAGATTGAATAATTTTGGATAAATCATTTAATAAATAATTGATATCTTTTGTTTTAATAGCATTTTGAATTTCATCTGGGGGATCGGGTAGATACTTATGATATAGTTCGAGTAAATTAACAACCTCTTGGAAATACTCTTCAATAAAATTCAAGTTTCCAGCGATAAAATTGATGGGATTATTTACTTCATGGGCAATTCCTGCTGTCATTTGACCCAAGGTTGCGACCTTTTCTGCTTGAATCAGTTGGGTTTGAATCTGTTGTAATTCGGCGTTTTTAGCAGTCAAGGTTTGCGTCAAATTTTTCAGCTTCAGTTGATGCTCTATTCGCACCAAGACTTCTTCATACTGAAAAGGTTTAGTAATATAATCTACGGCTCCCAATCGCAATCCTTTAACCTTATCAGCAGTATCTGAAAGAGCAGTCATAAAAATGATCGGAATATCCCGGACACGAGGATTGCTTTCACTTTTGAGGTATTTACAAGTTTCAAACCCATCAATACCCGGCATCATGATATCAAGCAAGATTAAATCAGGTAAATTATCATTATCTAATCTCTGAATGGCTTTTTCACCACTACGAGCTGCCCAAACTTCAAAGCTAGACTGATCTAAAAAGCTTGATAAAACTTGTAAGTTGGCAGGATTATCATCAACGACTAAAATAATTCCTCTGCTAGGATTGTTATTTAAGGAGTTTTTTTGATCGCCTATAGTTACTGTCATAATATTTCTAACCTATATTGATTCACGTTGCTTATTTGCAAAACACTAAAGGAGAAAACTCCCAATTCAAAATTCATACATGACAATCTGCATAAATTTAGGTAAATTAATCCTTTGAGTTTTCGCTCAAAAAGTGAAGGATTAAATCTTCGTCAAACTGCCTCGCTAGCTGCCGCAATTGGTTAGCAAAGGAAGCGAATTTTGCGTCTGTTTCCTCTAGTTTATCTGCCCATTTTAAAATGTCGTTAAAGTTACCTTTACTGGCTAAATTCATCAGTTCCCGCAATACATCGGGGGAAGGAGGAGTCATTTGATTTGGCGAACTATCAAGTTTTGTAGGCGAAGAATTGATTTTTTGTTCCTCAGACTGCTGGTAAATCCATGTCAAACCTAAATTGCACTCTAATTGATGCAGTAATTCATCTGCCTGTACAGGTTTGCTCAAAAAGGTGTCACCTCCTGCTTGCAGACTGCGATGTTGGTCGGCTTCAAAGACACTAGCAGAAGAGACGATAATCTTGACATCCTGGATATCTGGGGTATGACGCAGGTGTTTAATCAATTCAAACCCATCCATTTCTGGCATCAGCAAATCTGTAATCACCAGGTCTGGTTTCAGGGCGATCGCTTTTTCTAAACCTTCTTTACCGTTGCTGGCTTCAACTACGTTGAAACCCAATGGTTGCAGTAAATTTGTAATTACTGTGCGATTCTCCCAGCGATCGTCCACCATCAAGATGGTGCGGGGACTACCTGTAAAGCCAATGATTTGTCCCTTGGATACAGCCATCGCAGACTGTACCCATTCG
Organism: Nostoc sp.; assembly: GCF_036917375.1. GTDB lineage: Bacteria > Cyanobacteriota > Cyanobacteriia > Cyanobacteriales > Nostocaceae > Nostoc. The sequence goes on along the minus strand of NZ_JBALDN010000080.1, from coordinate 9,437 downwards.
CTGGCTTGGGCGATCGCAATTTCAAACCAGAAAGTACTACCCTGACCAATCTCACTTTTAACCTGGATATCGCTACCCATCATCTGCACCAACTGCCGAGTAATAGCTAAACCCAGCCCTGTCCCTTCTATCTGATGCTTTTTCTCACCTACTTGTTCAAATGGCAAAAAAATGTTGCCCAATTGAGTTGGAGTTATGCCAATTCCTGTATCTTTTACACTAAAGTGAATGCGATATTTCTCTGTCTGCCCATCAGCAGCAAGTCGATCGATTACCTCAACCTCGAAGCTAACCTTACCCTCATCAGTAAATTTAATGGCATTTCCCAGCAGATTCAAAAGAACCTGACGTAACCTTTTGACATCGACATGAACCCCTGTGGGTAAGTTGCTGGCGGGTTCATAGATAAACAAAATGCCTTTTTGTTCTGCCCGAATCTGGCAAATTTCTACAATACCCTGTAAAAAAGACGGAAAATGCACATCTTGAGGATTCAGTTCTAGTTTTCGCGCTTCAATTTTGGAAAGATCCAAAATGTCATTAATTAAAGTCAGTAGATGAGAGCCACACTGTTCAATGATGTTTACATGATATTGCTCTGGCTCCGGCAAACCTTTAGAACGCAGCAAAATTTGAGCACAACCCAAAATACCATTCAAGGGCGTTCGCAGTTCATGGCTCATGTTGGCTAAAAATTCGCTCTTAGCACGATTTGCAGTATCAGCCGCTGCTTTAGATTTTTTCAGTTGAGCTTGTTCAAAGGCTTGTACCTGCCACAAGACAGCGATCATCGTCACTGTCAATCCGCCCACAATTAGGGCGATCAGATCGAGGAATTGTAGCCGAGATTCAATATTTTGGCGCGGAATTACCAAAGCCACAGACCAATTAGCTTCTCGCAACGGCACATAAGCAACATACTTTTTAGTGCCGTCAATTTCCATCAACTGAATTCCCTGTTGTTTGTTTACCATTCGCCGCGCGATCGCATTTAAATTGCGATCTGGAATTTTTAGCAGGCTGGGTGCAGGTTTTTCTAACGTTGACATTAACATTGAGTTGGGATGGACGATCGCTTCTCCTTGGGAATTGAGGGCGAATGCATAGCTGTTCTTGCCGTAGCGCAAAGAGTTGACTACCTTAGCAATGCGATCGACTTTGACATTGCCGTGGAAAACTCCAATCGGTGAACGATTGCTAGGAGCATTTGACCAGATTGGAGTGGCGATCGCAATTAAAGGAATACCTGTGGAACGGCTGATAAAGGGATCGGAAATGTTGCTTTTTCCTGCTAATGCTTTTTGAAAGTAGTCTCGATCCTTAATATTCTTATTTGACCGACCAATCTTAGTATTAAAATACGAACCATCCGGGGTAACTATTTGGAAAAAGAAAAATTCATCGATCCGCTCAACTTCTGACTTTAAATAAGGTTCTGCTAAAGACCAGTCTAAGGAGCGTACAGTTGAAGTATGAGCAAGGGTTTGCACCTCGACTTTGCGAATATGTAACCACTCCTCAATTTCATCAACTCCTCTCTGTACCTCTAAAAAAGCTTTTCCTCTCAAGTCTTGTAGCGTTATTTTTCGAGCAGCCTGATAGCTAAAATAAGCAGAAATACTCACAATAAGAGTAGTGCCGCCAATAATAAATCGGATTGGTAAATTCCGTGAAGAATACATTTTGGTGTCAGATGGGCTGGAGTTGCCTTCGATCGCAGGCTTAACCCTTTAAACAATGGGTTTTGTAAGCAAAAAAAGGGCTATATTTAGATTGCCCAAAAAATTATTAATAATCGCAATTATGATTGTTACCCATAGCTGCGATTTTCAATACCCTAAATTTTGCTAACCATCCTTTAAATACCTGTATTGTGAAGTATGTATAGGCCGATCGTCGGATAAGTTCAAAAAATACATTTGAGAAAAAATATAATAATCAAATTTATTGTTATATTTATCTTGATAAATTAAATAATATTACTGATGTTTCAGTATTTGTAAATAGTCAACTTTATTTAGTTAAATAGGTATTTAAAATCAAAAATTTGGCTTATTTTGTAACAGGCGAAAGTTAAGAGTCGCCATCTAGGTGACAGTGGTAGCGATTAAATGACTGCCGACTCTATGCAAATTGAATGTGAAAGAGGTTATCAAATCTCATTAACAAGCTACAGTATATACCTGTAATATAACAACGAATTAGGTAATACTTACCTTTTGACTAATGACTCAAGTAGATATTCTGATCCTTTCAAATGGCCCAGGTGAAGTAACAACCTGGGTGCGTCCAGTAGTAAAGGCGCTACGGCAAGAATTAGGGGATGACCGTTCTGTAGTGAGAATTTCTGTGGTATTATCGCCTTGCTCAAATGCCAGTGGTAAAGAAGCAGCGATCGCTCTTTCTTTCCCCGAAGTGGATAGAGTTCAGGGAGCAGAACATTTTTGGCAATTTTTGCTTTGGGGCAAAACATTTGAAAATTGGGATTGGAGAAGTCGCGGTGTAGTAGTTTTTTTGGGCGGCGATCAAATTTTTCCAGTGATTATAGGCAAAAAACTCGGATATCACACAGTTGTTTACGCAGAATGGGAAGCCAGATGGCATAACTGGATCGATCGCTTTGGTGTGATGAAACCCGAAGTAGCAGCTAAAGTCTCATCAAAATATGCTCACAAATTCACCGTTGTCGGTGATTTAATGGTTGAAGCACAAGAACAAGTAAGCACTCCCTACTCTTGTTCGGCTACGCTTACGGCAAGCCTACTCCCTACTTCCCACTCCTCAATCATTGGTTTACTCCCTGGTTCAAAAGCAGCAAAATTAGCTCAAGGAGTACCATTATGTTTAGCTATTGCCGAATACGTTCATGCAAAAAGACCGCAAATCAGATTTGTGATTCCTGTAGCCCCAACTTTGGATTTACAAACTTTAGCTAGTTTTGCCAATCCCGAAAAGAACTCTATTGCTGAAATCTTTGGCTTTGGCGGTGCTTCCTTAATTCTCTCAGAGGATGCTAAAGGCAAGGCATTACTAAAAACAGCAATGGGCTTAACTGTGGAACTGTGGCAAGAAAACCCTGCATATCAATTATTATCCCAGTGCTGCATCTGCTTAACTACGGTGGGGGCAAACACTGCCGAACTTGGTGCTTTAGGAGTGCCAATGATTGTTTTACTGCCAACGCAGCAACTTGATGCCATGCGTTCTTGGGATGGTTTACCTGGGTTGTTGGCAAATCTGCCAGTAGTCGGTACGCTATGCGCTAAGGTGATTAATTGGTCATTTTTGAGATTTGTGAGACGCAAAGGTTTATTAGCATGGCCAAATATCTGGGCACAGGAAGAGATAGTCCCAGAACTTATGGGTAAACTTCAACCGCAAGAGGTTGGGGAAATGGTTTTAGACTTTTTGGCGCATCCAGAAAAATTGGATGATATGCGCGCTAAACTCCGAAATATTCGTGGCGAAAGTGGAGCAGCCCAAAAGATAGCACAGATTGTTGGCGAGGAAATCGGACAGCAATTAATCTGAAGATTCACCATTCCGGCGTCCCAGTTCAAAAATGCCACAACTAATACACGCAAGTATACCTAAGCTGATTCCCCAACTAGGCCCTAAACTGAGTTCTACACCCCAGTTAACTAAAGCGCCAACTAACAAAAAAGGGACAATGCTAAACAGTGAGGCGTAGAAAGCATTTTGGGATTCTCTGGCTTTACGAGTCTTTTCAAATTCTGACTGGCTGGTGTAGAGCGATCGCTCGGCAAAGTTAAACCAGCGATTGAGTTGCTCGATTACCCATTCATTGACTCTGGAAAAACCTAGATATAGCGCCAATGACCACAAACTCGCTCCAGCGATCGCGATCGTGTCTAACTCAAAACGGAAAGGTAAAATTTCAGTCAGCATTGCTTGGGGGAGTCCTGCAAAGGGTCAACTTTAGCTGTGAGTAGATGCTAAATAAACCTCTTGTGCAATTTTAAGCATAAAAGCTAACAAGATTTCAACTACTTGGCAAATCTCCCGCTTCTTAGCTGTATTTAAAGGACGTAAATAAGGATGTGGAAAACGACTTAAAACTACGACGTGTTCAAAAAAGGTATTACTATTCACCTTTTCTATTTTCTTGCTGTGTCTTCAATACCTGATACCAATGCTGTACACCCATACCGGGTAACTTGTCGTCTAAACCCTTCGCTACTCGTAGTAATCGTGCTTCGTGTTCACGCTCTGATTGCCTTAAGCTGTAATCCTTAAGACCGTTCATTAGTAATGCGTACAGTTGATCATTAAAAACACCATTTTGCATGATGCCTAGTTTTTTGATAAAGAGATTGAACAGACGATAGAAAACATACTCACGATCGTAATTCACTATCACCTTATCGCGTGTCTTGTGTCGTGGAAGTAAGCGTTCCATACCAAGCTCACTGAACATATCGGGTGAAAAACCAACTGTATCAACGCCGGGTGAGTACGCCTTATTGAGAGCTTCCTTCCATGTCATCTTACCCAGGTGTTTGTAATTCTCGATGTCGTTAGTGTCGTCGTCATAACGTTTTACTCTTGCCATAAGTACCCTTTTATGGTGTCTTGTATGTATTGTTCGACCACTATAGCCAGTGTATAAAAGCTCTGCCATCTGTAGCAGTGAAACTAAGTACTTTGTTGAGTGTACGTAATAATACTTACAAATTATTTTATACGTAAATATATGTCATTATTTGTGGTTTTGATACTGATATTATGTCCGCATAATTTAGTTATGCTTACCGAAGCTATACAGAAAGCGCAAAAACCTTCTGTGATAAATAATAAGTATGTCTGTACGATCGTTTAACTCTTAAACGTGATTGTAATTTACATAGGTATCAATATTGCCAGTTGCTCAATTTTGTGACCATTCGCACATGATGCAAAGCTTACTGCAATAGGATGTTGTTTTACAGTAAACGTCACATGACCCGACGATCTCCTAATGTTTGTGGGTGAACGTGACATTTACACGGTTGCTACTCTTACAGACCAAAGCAAACGATATTAAAAAGTGTTCATAAAGACAATTCTCACAGTATACACGTGAGCTTGTCGTCAATCCTCACACTTTTTTGTACCTTTTTGCCAAAATTAGGGATAAACGTGTGTAACCCCTAATAATGATACCAACAATACAGAAATGTTGGATGCAAGTCTACTGTGAGTGTATGCAGTATGTCAGTTGTCTTTTAGTCTGTGATGTATGCCAGGAACCGGACTTGAACCGGTGACACGAGGATTTTCAGTCCGATGGCAAGTACTTATAAATCAGTATTTACAGCTATTCTGGATTAGATTACACCCATTTTACACCCATTTATCTTTACTGATTTATAGCCGATCGCTAGTGAAAGGGTAGCTTTGCTGATTGCGATCGCTTATTGAGTCATTCAACTTAACCTAAGTTGATCGCCCACCTAAAGATTGAAGTTGGTAATTTGGTAATAAATACCCCGTAGATTCTTTAGCTGAAAAAGCTTCTAGAGTGGTAACAAACTTGTTAACTATTCGGTAACGGTCTTTTCTGCAACTTACTGCACCCTTTGATATTAGTTAATTTGAACGGAGAGATATCGACGGTAACAGAATACTCCTCATTGACAAATATTTGTTACCGTCATCAGGTATCTTTACGCTAAGGCATTCAAGCTTTACATTGCTATTTGTTACCAGCCTGTTAATACTTTTGTTACCAAACTTCAAAGCTATTGCACAAATCAGTTAAGGTACATTGTTACCAGTTTTACCAGAGTCATCTTTGATTCGGATTTGGTAAGCTCTAGCAGACTGTTGATTATCACTTGCATGACCTAAATCAACCACCTGTTTCATGAATGCTCTAGCTGCATCAGCACTTAGTTTCTCACGGCTTGATGACCAGTGAGTAACTTTCCTTGCCGTAATCCAACCTGTCCCTCTAAACCGTTCTACAAATCGGGTAATTCTTGATGAATCTGGATGAATTGTTATGCCAGAGTCAGCATAGATCAGGCGACTTTGACCAATCAACCAGTTTGTAAATGCGATCGCTGCCTCCAATATCTCGCTTGGCACCATAGGTTGCGGTATGCGCTCATCAACAATGGCATTTACACAATGGACGATAAGAGCGATTCTAGCTGCCCTTTCTTTTGCTTTTGGATAAATAGCTCTCAATGCAGAATTTGGTTCAGAAACTTTCTGCTTTTCACACCAACAATGCCATTTTTTCCAAATTTGTTGCCCACTTTGATTCAGTTGGTAAGTTTTAGGCTCCAAGTTTTCTAAGTCCTTGTAAAGTTTTTGAAGCAATACTGAGAGGTTATAGGTTGTATCACCACCTGGTGGTGGCATTTCGGTTAATGGTACCTGAATCCACATATATCTAGGCCAGAAACCGTCATCTTCCTTCAAGTCACCCATCTGCTTTCGTAAAACACAGGGTTGAATTGTTCCTACTACACTTACAGATGTACGATATACCGACACTCTAGGGCCAGTTTTGCGGTTAATTTTGATGGGTCTACTGTCATAAGCAGATAGCCATTTTTGACGATCATTACCTTTGCCTTGAGGACGATACTGATTGAAGCCAGCAAATAATCCTGCCAATTCATCGATCGCAACAATAAATCCTCGATTTGGTTGCTTGCTAGAGCAATCAGCAATCGCCTCTACAGTTGCATCTTGAAGGTAATACTCTCGCGGAACTGGTTCAGTAGGCATATCCCCTCTGTCATCTTTCGAGAGTTTGTGCCATTCGGCTAATTCATGTTGATATTGTGCTAAATTACACTGATATTTTTCTTCAGCATCTGCCTGCAATTTCTCAAGCGGATTCAGTATGCTATTGAGAATCGGTGATTTTGTAGTCCCTGTTTCACCAACCAAACCCATCCACAGAATTGCAGGTGGACAGAAGTTTGTAGCAGCATCAATTTCGATACAAGTATTAACTCTTAATAAAGAAGCTGCAACAGGTAACAAAACCCCCATAAAAGTTTCAAGCGGAACATTGAATTGTTTAGCTAGGCACGTTAATGGATCAGTTAGGCGTGAAGGAAGTAATGATTGAACAGGTGCAGGTTTTTTAGTTAGTTCAAGAAGGCTTTGAACCTCTTGAGCCAATTCTTCTGTATCTTCTGATTGTTCAAGACATAGTGACAAAGACTGTAAATTATCCTTGCTCTCGCTTCTACTAGTACCAAATGGAGATCGCCAACCGTTCTGTCGAGCGAATAATCCTAATGTGCCTACCCCAATACCCTTACCAGATTTGAAGGATTTCCAATGCTTTGCACAAGCATTGACCTCATAGTTCGTAGCACCTCGACTCCAGTTATCCCACTCAGGTAACAATTCTTGGCTAACAGAGTGTAGAGCCATTCCAACCCTAAGCCAAGTATCGTAGTCTTCTGTTGGAGGAATAGCACTGAGGTAAGACAAAGCCCAGTCTTTGTCAGTCCATACTTGTAGACTATTCAAGTCCTTGGATTTTAACTGAGTGAGTTGATGCGGAGGTTTATTCTCCAGCATTTGCTCGATTATCCATAAAGGAGCTTCTGCGATGTTACATTCCGCAGGAGACTGACCTGGAAACCATTGATAAGCTCCTGTAACAGGGTGGTATCCAACAACAACAGATTGGCAACCATCCCAACGAAGCTCTAGTTGTTCGGGTTTACCATCTTCTCCGTTGGTGTCTGTTTTGATTTTTTTGGTGGCGATCGCTCCCCAATACTTTTCTGGTACTCGATAAATAGCCTGATAGTGTCCTTTTCTACCTGATGTTAGAGTAACTGTTTTAGGTAATGCCTCTTCAAGAGACTGTTCTGAAAGTTTCTGAATTAGGTTGTCACAACTTGCCCCATCATGGTCAAAAAATAGTAACCCATTTGATTGAGTTCCGCAAAGAACGCCAACTGCACTCCACCACGAAACAGGTGGATTAATGATTTTGCCATCCTGTGTTTTCACTTTTAGGCATTTGAAGTACCCAGTTTCGACTGCTGCTTCAAAGTCCTGTAGCGTCAAAGGAGTATTTTGCCAGTTATTCCCCAATGGAGCTTTATTATTCCCTACTGCAACCAGTGCCCAATCTTTAGGTATTAATTTAAAATCCTGAAGAAGTTTCTGAGGCGTTATTGTGTTAATACTGTTAGAATCTTGAGCAGAAGAATTTTTTTTACTCTGGCAATCGCTGTTAGTAGCAGTAATCGCTTTTTTCTGAATCTCACTCATTGCCAAGCCCTCTTTTGTAATAGATATGAGGAGATTGAATCAAATAGTATTGAAACTGCCATTCAAAGGCAGTTTTTTTGTTAGTGAGCATAAAAATCACCTTTTATTTTTTCGAGTTGTTTGGACTTCTAAACTTGTCAAATAGCGGACAATTTCTTTCTTGTGTGCGTCTGGGTTGTGCTTATTGGCCAGCCAATTAAGGCAAAGTTCTAAGTTGTAGCGAATTGTTCTAGAATTCTCCCGAACATAATGAATTCCTTCAACCCATTCACCACGTTGCCGTATTGATTTAAGGGTATGTGAACTATACCCAATTTTTTGCGCTAGGAAATGTTTGTTACAGAATGAGAAAGACATAAAACTCCTTAAGATTTGCAGACATAGTTAACTCTCCTGAAAATTAGTGGATTTAGAACGGCTTCCTAACACTAATATCAGATGTATTTTTAGATTGACAATTTTAATGAAGCTCTACAGACTATTTACTCCGATGAGTATCAAGAGATTTTCATTCGTGTTATTACAACCTCTTCAAACTCCAGAGAAAGAACTGTTTAACTTCATTTACCAAAATAAGCTCAAAAATCTCCAATCTTGGATAAGTGCTATCACATAAAGTTTTGTAAAGCTAAAATTTAAATCATAATTATTCTTCTCAAATGATTGGAGAAGTTGATTTCACTATCATTAGCCCACTGCAAGTTCCAATTAATTGGCTAAATATATAAATCTTTCAAACTAACCATGCAACAAGTTTTAAAAGTTATAGCCAAAAATACTAATAATTTTAATTCTAATAAAAATTAATGGCAATGAACAAATTGCTGTAGAACTGACTTGGCTTCTTGTAAAGAACTTTCAGAAAAGTGCACTCTTAATTCTTCAATCAATGGTTCTTTAAGTAATCCCTTTTTTGTAAGTATATATCTCTCGCCATTTTTCCAAACTTCAGATTTTAGCGTTTTTCCGCTACTATTTCGATTTTTACAATTTTCCACTGCTAGTAAATCAAAATTATTGTGTGCAGTTTGCAATGCTTTGAAATTTTGTTGAATAACTGGATCTACTTGGGACTTGAACCATAAAAATTTGGTTCTTCAGTACTTGTTATGCTTAACTAATAGTTGGTATACCAATTTAACAAGCATCTAACTCGAAAATTTTCAAAATTTCTAAATCCA
>NZ_JBALDN010000079.1:0-124376 GCF_036917375.1 Nostoc sp. | reverse complement strand
AGGGACTTTTCACCTGACCTGATATGTCAATTTTTTACCCATATTTCTCTAAGTATGATTTTTGGAGCGCTCATTTTTAGTCTAAACTCCAGTCAGTAGACTTAAGCTATTAGCCCGAAAATTTATTGACGGGCGGGCATGGAAGCCAACAGATAAGCTATTTCCAGCTTAAGTTGACACCAATGCCCTGCGGGATATTGCTACAAAATTGAAAACCGCTAAATCTTTTCTTTTAGAGACGCTGTTCGCGTTTGATTTATTGGGGGTTTTAAACCCTCTTGTTCAGACGCTCCGCGAACAGCAGGCTCAGGGCATCGCTCCTGACTCCTTCCTGAATGAATTATGCTGAAAATCGAGATAATTGAGGACTTTCTAACGACGCTTGAATTTCATTTGTGCGAAGTGGTCTTCCAGTAGGAAAATAGATAAAGGAGTAGTAACCATCAAGCTATATGTTTGAAATTATGGTGTTAAATCATTTTTTGTTAAAAGAGCCTGCTTCGGTATCTCATCAACACTCCGAGCATATCAATCTACTTTTGTAAATCTGAAATCTGCTCTAAAAGAAGCTCTAATGGGTATAAAAGTCATAATAATTCGTAATTGATAATGACGCTTGCGGACTCGCTAACGTAATTCGTAGTTGTAATCACTGCTTGCTCTGTACTCTCTTAATTACGAATTATGCATATAGCAAGTAAGGATAGATAAAATGTCATTTATTATGCAAACTTCTGGAACTCTTACTGGTTTAGATATCTTGGTAGTTGAGGATGATGATGATACTCGCTTTTTTATCACTACTGTCTTGGAAATGGATGGAGCAACAGTTATAGCAGTGATATCAGCAGCAGATGCACGCAATGTGTTGTCTGAATTGCAACCCGATGTTTTAATTAGTGATATCGGGTTGCCTGGGGAGGATGGCTACACTTTCATCTCCAAATTCCGTGCGCTGAAAGCAAATAATTGTGGACGAGTCCCGGCTATTGCTTTAACAGCCTTTGCTGATAGTGAGGCTCGTATCCGTGCTTTGGAAGCTGGCTTTGACACTCATATATCTAAACCGATCGCTCCAGAAGAACTAGTTGAGATCGTGGCTAATTTGGTTGCTTCTTGTAATTGGTAATTATTCTCTTCGGTCTTGATAATCTTCAGAAGATTTTGGATCTAACTCCCAGCGATCGCCATCACGATCCTCTAAAATATCGTTGGTATGCAGAAATTCCGAATCAGCCATTTCTAGCCCCACGGCTGCTTCTAAGTCCTCTGTGACATTTTGATCGGGAGTGGAAGTACTACCACCAACAGCTTCATCTCCAACTGCATCTGCATCTTGCCAATAAGCATCGACATCCCCACCAGTCAGTTCAGGACTAGTTTCTGTGTACTCGTCTCTTTCTGCTTTTATTGAGCGTCCGCCAATGTTGTATCCCGGCAAGTCTTTTACACCAGTACCGTAGGATTCGGTAATTTCTTGTGGCAAATCATTACTTTTAATTTTGTCATTATGATTTTTTTCTGCCATGATACTAGCCCTTTTCTGCATTCTCACAATAACGTTTTCTTGTTCACAATTTGTCTAACTAGAGGTGTATAGCTAAGAAAATAATCTATCCCCTGGGTACGACGCTAAACCAGCGATCGCGCCATAAGATTGTAGCTATGAATTCATGGTCAAGGAACTTGTAGTTGAAGTTATGAGTTAGAAGTTATCAAACCGAAATTATTCATTGGCGAACTTTTCACTCATAACTATTTCCTGTTTGGCAAAAATAGGCAACCAAAAATTAAATTTTGATGATAAGTTTAGCATTTTTAACTCGTATTTTTCCTTTCTAACTACCTAAATGCTAAATAACCAATCAAATACTCAAAATTATTTGAGTAACGGAGGCAGATAATATGATAAGTAATTCAAAATTATTTATTCAAAAAATCATCTGTCTGTTTAACTTTTGTTGTAGTTAGTTAAAAACTAGAAGTAAAAACGTAAGAGCATCTATGACTGAACATAACAATCACTCCGGCAAGAAAAAAGTTGCTATTCTCATTGAACAAGCAGTAGAGGATGCAGAATTTACAGTTCCATATAATGGGCTAAAACAAGCGGGAATGGAGGTAGTAGTCCTTGGTTCCCGAATGAATGAAAAATATAAGGGTAAACAAGGCAAACTTAGCATACAAGCCGACGGTACCACAACCGAAGCGATCGCAGCCGAATTCGACGCGGTGATAATTCCTGGTGGGATGGCTCCCGACCGAATGCGGCGGAACACCAACACAGTACGTTTTGTCCAAGAAGCTATACAACAGGGAAAATTAGTTGCTGCGGTTTGCCACGGGCCACAAGTTTTGATTGAAGGCGACTTGCTCAAAGGCAAACAAGTCACTGGGTTTAGCGCTATTGCTAAGGATATAATTAACGCCGGTGCAAAGTATTTAGATGAGCCGTTGGTAGTTGACGGCAATTTGATTACATCTCGCGAACCTGGAGACTTGGCAATTTTTACCACAGCTATTTTGAGCCGTTTGGGTTATGGTGGCAAAGATGCTGCATTACCAAATGAAAAAGACACAAGTGCTGAATGGTGGAAGCTGGCTGATGCTTGGGGTGGCTCAACTAAAGGTGAGATCGCCAAAGGTTTAAATAATGCCCTTGCCGGTGAACGTTATTCGCTAGAAGCATTTGAAAACTACTTGCAAAAGGAATCAGATAACGAAGTTAACTCAGTCTTTCAAGAAATAATTGCTAATAAACAGCGCCACATTCAAAAACTGGAAACTTATCTTCAGCTATTGGGCGAAAAACCCTCTTTAGGCGCAAATATTGCGAATCAGTATGCCAAAGTCAAAACTGCCATGACCGGAAGTGATGACATATATCAGTTACGTTCTGCTTTAGGTGATGTGCAAACTGGTATCGGCGATATTGGCAATTTGTCTGCAATGTTCACTGACCCAGTAGCAACTGCTATTTTCAAAGAAATTTACCACGATTTATTGAAATACGAACAGCGATTGGCACAGTTGTATCGGGCGCGGATAGGTAGTCAGATTCAGCCTCCTAAGCCGACTACAGGGGCTGCTGTTTCAATGTAAGGTTTTTTGAACGTAGACGGCTACCGCAGAGGCGCAAATAACACAGAGATAGAAAGAAGAGGATATTTGCGCCTCTATGGGGAATTTACAGTAATGGAGATATAAAAAGTGACTTCAACATCAGGGGATAAATCAAGTACAAATCAGCCGGAAGCTAGTGAAGTAGAGCGTTGGGCATCCCTGATCGGTGGCGGTGCGATGGTGCTGATGGGTTTAAGGCAAGGTTCATTGCGAGGAGCGCTGACGGCTTTAGCCGGTGGCGGTTTGGTTTATCAAGGTGCAACCAAGCAAAGCACAATCCAAAAAGCACAGGAAGCAATAGGTTTAAACCAACCCATCAAAGTTGAAAAGACAGTAACTATCAATAAATCGGCAGAAGAATTGTATCGCTTTTGGCACGACTTTGAGAATTTGCCTACATTTATGAAGCATCTCAAATCTGTCAAGGTGCATAACGAAAAACGTTCTCATTGGGTTGCCAATGCACCTTTGGGTAACAGCGTGGAATGGGATGCAGATATTCTCGAAGACCGAGAAAATGAATTTATTTCTTGGGCTTCTGTAGAAGGTGCAGATGTTGATAATTCTGGTTTTGTCCGCTTTAAAAAAGCACCAGGCGATCGCGGCACGGAAGTCAAGGTTGTTTTGGAGTATAACCCACCAGGCGGAGCGTTGGCAGCTACTGTAGCTAAACTTTTTGGTGAAGAACCAGAACAGCAAATTGGTGATGAATTGCGCCGCTTCAAAATGCTAATGGAAGCAGGCGAAATTGCCACAACCGAAGGTCAACCTTCTGGACGTAAGTAGTTATTTGTTCTTCGTCTATTGTCATTTCTCCTTTGCCTAAAGCGAATGACCAATGACTAACGACCAATGACCAATGATTAATGACTAAGGACTAATAACTATGAAAGCAGTCTGCTGGAACGGTGCTAATGATGTGCGGGTAGAGACGGTACCAGATCCGACAATTCTTAACCCGCGTGATGCAATTATTAAAATTACTTCCACGGCGATTTGCGGCTCCGATCTACATATTTATGGCGGCTATATTCCCACAGTGCAACAGGGTGACATTATTGGTCACGAATTTATGGGAGAAGTCGTGGAAGTTGGTAGAGGAGTCAACAATTTAAAAATAGGCGATCGCGTTGTTGTTCCTTCCACAATTGGCTGTGGTAATTGCCATTATTGCCAACGTGATATGTGGTCATTGTGCGATAACTCCAATCCTAATGGCTGGATTCAAGAAAAATTATTTGGCAATATCACCTCAGCTATTTATGGCTACTCTCACATGTTAGGTGGTTATGCAGGGGCACAAGCAGAATATATTCGTGTACCTTTTGCTGATGTGGGTGTCGTCAAAGTTCCGCCAGATTTACCGGATGAGATGTTGTTATTCATCTCTGATGCTATCCCCACTGGTTATATGGGTGCAGAGTTATGCGATATCCAACCGGGTGATACTGTAGCCGTTTGGGGTTGCGGTGCTGTTGGACAGTTTGCCATGATTAGCGCCTACATGATGGGAGCCGAAAAAGTGATCGCTATAGATCGCTTTCCCGAACGCCTGGAAATGGCGAAAAAGTTTGCCAAAGCAGAAGTGATTAACTACGAAGAAGTTAATGCTGGCGAAGCGTTGAAAGAGATGACTGGTGGTCGTGGCCCTGATGCTTGCATCGATGCAGTGGGTTTAGAAGCACATGGTGTTGGTTTAGAAGACTTCTACGACCAGACAAAACAAAAGCTCAGATTGGAAACCGACCGTCCCCACGTTCTGCGGGAAATGATGGTCGCCTGTCGTAAAGGCGGGACTCTTTCAATTATGGGTGTTTATGGTGGTTTTGTAGACAAAATACCATTGGGTGCAGCCTTCAATAAGGGTCTAACCTTTAGGATGGGACAAATGCATGGACAAAAATATATGCATTCGTTATTGCAGATGATTTTGGATGGAAAACTCGATCCATCCTTTGTTGTCACCCATCAATTGCCTTTAGAACAAGCACCTCACGCCTACCACATCTTTCAACAAAAAAAAGACAACTGTATCAAAGTTGTTCTTAAACCCTGAATGGGGAATAGTCATTCAGTGTTTTGAATTGTACACCCAACATAATCTAATTGAGGTTTTTTATGAATCGAGTAATTTCATGGCTGCAAAAAATTCGCATTTCCCAAATCGTTGTAGTGTTCCTCGTAGGATTTATGTTCTTACTGGGTCAGGCTTTTAGCTACACCAACATAGCACTAGCTGATTTAAAAACTCCAGAGGGTACTTATTACAAAGGAGCGCCAAATGAGCAAGGTGAAATTAGAAACGATACCCAAATCAATAATACCCAAAAATCACAAAATCCAATAAAAGGTGCTGTTGATAATATCCGCGAAAAATTAAACTTGGATGAAAAACCTCCTGAAGCTACAAAAGAGTTTTTTGATCCTAGTACAAATAGAAGCGCAGATAAAACTTCATCATATGAAGGAAGTAGAGAAGGTTATTATCGCACTCCTTCTAGTAACTAACTCAGAGATAGCAGCTAAACGGTTAACAAATCTTGAGTCGAATACTTGAATAACTTTTTAGCGGTTACTGAGACGCGATAGTTATTATCGCGTCTCAAATTAAGATAAATCCAGGATTTATCTTAATACGAACGAGCCAGGAATTATAACTAAGGACTAAATATTATGAAAGCAGTTTGCTGGCATGGAGCAAACGATGTGCGGGTAGATACAGTTCCCGACCCCAAAATTCTTAACCCACGCGATGCCATTGTTAAAATTACTTCTACGGCAATTTGTGGTTCAGATTTGCATATTTATGACGGCTACATTCCCACCATGCAAAAGGGCGATATCCTTGGTCATGAATTCATGGGGGAAGTTGTAGAACTGGGAAGTGCAGTTAAAAATGTGAACGTAGGCGATCGCGTCGTTGTTCCCTTCACTATTTCTTGCGGTAGCTGCTTTTTCTGCAATCGGGATTTATGGTCACTGTGCGATAACTCTAACCCCAATGCTTGGTTAGTAGAAAAGCAAATGGGACATTCGCCAGCAGGTCTATTTGGCTACTCTCATTTATTCGGTGGTTACGCTGGCGGTCAAGCAGAGTATGCAAGAGTGCCCTTTGCCGATGTAGGCTTGTTCAAAATTCCCGATGGTTTAACGGATGAACAAGTGCTATTTCTAACAGATATTTTCCCCACAGGCTACATGGCAGCTGAGAATTGCAACATCAAACCCGGTGATATTGTCGCCGTTTGGGGTTGTGGCCCAGTCGGACAATTCGCCATCAGAAGCGCATATATGCTAGGTGCAGAACGGGTAATTGCCTTTGACCGCGTTCCCGAACGTCTGCAAATGGCTAAAGAATACGGCAAAGCTGAAGTTCTCAACTACGAAGAAGTGGATATAGGCGAAGCACTTAAAGAAATGACTGGCGGTCGTGGCCCCGATGCTTGCATTGATGCAGTTGGAATGGAGGCACACGGCACAGACTTTATGGCGATGTACGACCAGGTAAAGCAAGCAGTACGTCTAGAAACAGATCGGCCGACGGCATTACGGCAAGTAATAGTATCTGCTGCTAAAGGTGGTCACGTATCCATTGCGGGTGTGTACGGTGGCTTTTTAGATAAAATCCCAATGGGTGCTGCCATGAACAAGGGATTAACCTTCAAGATGGGACAAACGAATGTCCACAAGTATCTAAAACCTTTGCTAGAACACATCCAAAATGGTGAAATCGATCCAACGTTTATTATCACCCATACTTTACCTTTAGAACAAGCGCCCCACGGCTACGAGATTTTTAAGCACAAGAAAGATAACTGCATCAAAGTTGTACTCAAACCGTAGTGAGGAATGGGGAATAGGGAATGGAAACAAGGAAAATAACCATGCCCAATTCCCTTCAGGAGTGCTGAGTGCTAAGTTGTGAATCTCACTTATTTATTCTGAACTCAGAACGGGCTAAACGCCCCGCTGCCGCTAACGGAACTGTTTCGCCCAATGCCCAAAGTTAAAAGTATAAAGAGGCAAAAAATATGTCTGATACAAGCGTTATCAAAGTAGACTCTAGCCATTCTCCTAAAGGCCAACTCGGTCAGAAATATCTTGCATCTGGCAAAACCATTTCCATGCGCCTATGGGAAAATGAGGAACCGAACGAACCTAAAGAGCCAACAGCACGGGAATATGAAACTGTAGGTTATGTAATTACTGGTCGTGCAGAATTGCATATTGAAGGGCAAACGATTTTACTAGAACCTGGGAGTTCTTGGGTAGTAGCAAAAGGAGCTAGTCACACCTATAAAATTTTAGAATCATTTACTGCTATTGAAGCAACCAGTCCACCTGCTCAAGTTCACGGGCGAGATGAAAACTGATTTGCGATCGCTAAAAACCTATAGCCGCTTTCAATGGCATGGAATATAAAGCATTCGTAGGGGAACAAGAATATTGTTCTCCTTTTTACTGTAGTTTCTACACTCATGGCTTGATTCTGACGACTGATGCCTTAATTCTATTTTGAGAATGATAAATAATACTTATGGCATAAATCTTCTGATAGAGAGACAGAACAAGACGAAATTGTATTCTATTAACAATGTCTTTTTAGAGAAAATGCTTTTTGGCAAGTCTGATTTTCTATCAATAATTTCAGTAGTAATAATTACTCAATATTTTTAACAAAAACAGAATGGAGCGAACAAATGAGGTTTGTCTTAAGACGCCGGAAGCTGGGTCAATTGATGGTCTTCAGCACAGTAGCCGCTACGATCGCTAATTTTGTAGAGAAAGCTGTAGCAGAAACTCAAGTAAAAAAAACTACTCCTATGCTGGCAACTTCGACATCTGAAACTGTAAAGGTGACGCTGCAAGTGAATGGAACACCACATAGTTTACAGATTGAACCGCGTGTTACCTTACTTGATGCACTTCGGGAATATCTAGGATTAATTGGTACTAAAAAAGGTTGCGATCATGGTCAGTGTGGTGCTTGCACGGTGCTGGTTGATGGGCAACGGATTAATTCGTGCCTGACATTTGCAATTATGCACACAGATGCAAAAATCACAACTATTGAAGGGTTGGAGCAAGGAAACAATCTGCATCCAATGCAAGCCGCGTTTCTGTCCCGCGATGCGTTTCAGTGCGGCTACTGCACGCCAGGACAGATTTGTTCGGCGGTGGGTTTGGTGAACGAGGGACACGCTAAATCGGATGCCGACATTCGCGAACTAATGAGCGGCAATATCTGCCGTTGCGGTGCTTATCCAAATATCGTGGCTGCTGTCCGCGATGTCTTAGAGGGAAAAAAAGATGCAGCCGTTTAGCTATAAAAGAGCGGGACAAGCAGAGAATGCCGTGGCTTTGGTGACTCCAGAGGTGGAAGCTGCTTATTTGGCAGGGGGTACGAGCTTAATTGATTTAATGAAGCTGAATGTACAAACGCCAAAACAGTTAGTTGACATTAACCCACTACCGTTAACCAAGATAGAAGTACAGGGTAATGGCGTGCGGATTGGAGCAATGGCAACCAATAGCGACGTTGCTTATAATCCGATAATTCAAGAGCGTTACCCGGTGCTGTCGGAGGCGTTGCTGTCTGGGGCATCACCGCAACTGCGAAATATGGCAAGTGTAGGCGGAAATTTACTGCAACGTACCCGCTGTTACTACTTCCGCGATACCGCCTTCCCCTGCAATAAGCGCGTTCCTGGTTCAGGTTGTCCGGCAATTGAGGGTTATAACCGCATCCATGCAATTCTTGGCGGTAGCGATCGCTGTATTGCCACTCATCCTTCTGATATGGCGGTGGCAATGGTGGCACTCGATGCCGTTGTGCAAACACGCGGGCCGAGAGGAGAGCGCAGTATTCCGCTGGTAGATTTTCATCTTCTACCTGGCGAAACGCCACAAAAGGAGACGGTTCTAGAACACGGAGAGTTAATTGTTGCCGTTGATTTACCTGCTTTAAACTTCGCAAAGCGATCGCACTATTTAAAAGTCCGCGATCGCGCTTCTTATGCCTTTGCGATGACATCGGTTGCGGCAGCATTAGATATTCAAAATGGGATTATTCGCTCGGCACGCATTGCCCTTGGTGGCGTTGGCACAAAGCCCTGGCGTGCCTTAGAAGCAGAAAAAATCCTTTTGAACAAGCCTGCAAATCAGGCAACATTTCAAGCAGCTGCGGACGCTGCGATCGCCGGAGCTAAACCTCAAAAATACAACGGCTTTAAGGTCGAACTGGCTAAACGCACAATTGTGAAAGCGCTGACAACGGTGGGAGAGATGGCATGAATACTGGGGACACAAATATAGTTGTCGGCAAACCGCTCAATCGAGTTGATGGATACCTGAAGGTGACTGGTGGCGCACGTTATGCGGCTGAGTTTCCGGTAGCAAAAATGACTTATGGCGTGACAATTCAAAGTGCGATCGCCAAAGGTAAAATAGCCCAAATCGATACCAAGGCGGCGGAACAAGTACCGGGTGTATTAGCAGTAATTACCCACCTCAACGCGCCCAAAGCTTCTGGAGAAAAGGGCGGCGGTCGCAAGCTGCAAGTCCTACAAGATAACATTGTCCTGTATAGCGGTCAGCATATTGGTGTTGTGGTTGCCGATACCTTTGAACGAGCGATGTATGCTGCTTCGCTAGTGCAAGTTCGCTATGACGAAGAGAAACCAACCATCAATATGCGGGAAAACCTCACTAAGGCATACTTGCCTAAAGGTAAAATCCCTAGAGAAGAACCGCCCGATTTAGCGCACGGCAATGTCAACCAGGGACTAGCGGCGGCGGCTGTCCGCGTCGAGCAAACCTATACCACCCCAGTCGAAAATCACAATCCAATGGAGCCTCATGCTACAACAGCAGTTTGGCAAGGCGATGAACTGCTGCTGTATGACGCAACTCAGGGAATCTTTCAGGCTCAACAAAAAGTTGCAGGGGTATTAGGAATTGAGCCTGAGAAAGTCCGCATTATGTCTTACTTTGTGGGCGGTGGCTTCGGTTGCAAAGGAACGGCTTGGTCGCACGTACCGCTAGCGGCGATCGCAGCAAAGCAAGTTAATCGCCCAGTGAAATTAGTTCTGGGACGCATACAGATGTATGGGCCTGTCGGCTTTCGACCGGAGACAATTCAACAGGTTTCTCTCGGTGCAACCCGCGATGGCAAATTGACTGCTTTGCGACACACCGGGATTTCGCAAACTTCAACTTTCGATGAATTTATCGAACCTGTTGGTAAAAGCGCCCGCATGCTTTACGCTAGCCCGAATATCGAAACTAGCCATCATCTGGTTCAACTCGATCAAGGAACACCAACCTATATGCGTGCGCCTGGAGAAGCTTCTGGGTCGTTTGCCCTAGAATCGGCAATGGATGAACTAGCTTATGCGCTCAATATCGATCCGGTAGAACTGCGTTTGCGTAACTATGCTGAAGTCGATCCTAGCAAAGGACTGCCTTGGTCGAGCAAGTCACTGAGAGAATGTTACAGATTAGGGGCAGAAAAGTTTGGCTGGCAAAAGCGCAATCCCAAGCCTCGTTCGATGCGCGATGGTAATTATTTGATTGGTTGGGGTATGGCGACAGCTACTTATCCTACCAACCGTTCTCCAGCATCAGCGATCGCTCAAATTATGGCAGATGGTACAGCCGTAGTGCAGAGCGGTTCGCAAGATATTGGTACGGGAACTTATACTGTGATGACTCAAGTTGCAGCTGAGGCACTCGGTTTACCAGTTAATAAAGTCCGCTTTGAACTAGGCGATACCAAGATGCCAAAAACCCCTGTTTCTGGTGGTTCTCAAACCGCCGCCAGTGTGAGTTCAGCCGTGCATCTAGCGGGAAATCAAGCACGCAGTCAGCTTTTGCAACTAGCACTTGCCGATCGAAAATCGCCCCTTTATAGTTCAAAGGCTGAGGATGTGATTGCCGAGAATGGCAGCTTTTTCTTAAAAAATAAATCCTCCGCCAGCGAAACATATCAGGCAATCTTGGCACGACATGGAAAGAAAATGATCGAAGCGCGTGCAGATGCCAAGCCGGGAGAAGAACAAGACAAGTTCTCAATGCACTCATTTGGAGCGCAGTTTGCCGAAGTGCGCATTGAACCTGATTTGGGTGAAGTACGAATATCCCGTTGGGTGGGAACTTTCGGTGTTGGACGCATCCTCAATGCTAAAACAGCCAACAGTCAACTGATTGGTGGGATTATTTATGGTATTGGCATGGCGCTAATGGAACATACGCTAACAGACCCCAACCGAGGACGCGTTGTCAACCATGATTTAGCTGAGTATCACGTACCAGTGAATGCAGATGTTCCTGATATTGAAGTGTTGTTTGTCGATGAACGCGATCCACATATCAACCCGCTTGGTGTCAAAGGAATTGGCGAAATTGGCATTACTGGCACTGCGGCAGCGATCGCTAATGCTGTCTATCATGCCACAGGTAAGCGCGTCCGCGATTTGCCAATTACATTAGACAAACTGCTGTAGATATAGCGATCGCTACATTACCAGTATCGGCAATGACACCTTGTAGAGACGCGATTTATCGCGTCTTGATTTATCACCGCGTCTCCATTTATAAAGAAGGGGAAGGGGGACTGGGGTTGGGGGAAAGGTAAAAACCTCGCCTCTTGTGGCGCGACAATCATCATCCCTTTCCCCTTTCCCCTTTAACCTTTTCCCTTTTATCGCGTCTAAAAATACTCAAGACTGATGATCCCTCAAGTAAAATTTGGTACTCTTATCTCGGAATCACTGTAATTACGTCCGCGACCGAGATGAGTAGTCGAACAGCCCGATCCTATGCTTTCTTGTCGATTGCAGCAGCAATCATCACTATTGCCCTAAAATTTGGCGCTTACATGCTAACCGGGTCAGTAGGTTTGCTTTCAGATGCTATTGAATCAATTGTAAATCTCCTAGCTGCATTAGTTGCTCTATGGGCATTGACCTATGCTGATAAACCAGCCGATGCCGAACACGCCTTTGGGCATTCTAAAGCCGAATACTTCTCCAGTGGTGCAGAAGGTGCGTTGATTATAGTGGCAGCCATTAGCATTGCTGTTGAAGCTTGGGGACGCTTGTTGCATCCAGAACCATTAACACAGCTGGGATTAGGGTTGGCACTCTCTCTCTTTGCAACCGCAATCAACGGCGTTGTTGCCTTTATCTTGCTACGAGCAGGGCGACGGTTACGTTCCATTACACTTAGAGCTGATGCTCACCACCTGTTTACTGATGTAGTAACTTCGGCTGGTGTGGTAGTTGGAATCTTTCTCGTCAAGCTAACAGGCACTCTCGTCCTCGATCCAGTTGTTGCGCTGATAGTGGCAGCAAATATTACTTGGACAGGATTTCGTTTGCTGCGGGAAACCAGTAGCGCGTTACTGGATGCAGCTTTGCCTAAAAAAGAAATTGACGCAATCAAGAGCATCCTTAACGAGTACAAACGTGAGGACATCCAGTTTCATGCCTTGCGAACCCGTACTGCTGGAACCCGTCGCTTTGTTTCCTTTCATGTTCTCGTGCCTGGATCTTGGACAGTGCAACAAGGGCATGATTTGTGCGAGGCAATTGAGCTTGCTATTGTTCGGGTGCTACCTTCAACCCACGTTACAACTCATCTAGAACCTGTAGAAGATCCAGTTTCTTGGGACGATTTGGAGTTGGAGCGTTCGAGCAATCAGCAAATGCAAGATATGAAATAAGAGATTAATGCTGTTGAGTTTTCAGGAATTGGGGAATTAGGAGGCAGGAGGCAGAAGTTGCACTAAGTTTTCCCCTCTGCTCCTCTGCTCCTCTGCTCCTCTGCCGTCTGATAAATCTTTAACCGGACACGATATAACTTGCGATCGCTTCCAGCGGGCGGTTACGCCATTGCAACTTGCTTTTTACGGGTGGGACGCTTGCGGTCTGATTTTTTCTTCAGTCCTACAGCCTGAGCTTGATCGCTATCTGAACCATATTGTCCGCGCACAACTTCTTTCATCGCTAATACGGCATTATGAAATTCCCACTCTGCTAATCGCGCAGCATCAGCAGCAGCACGGTATAAAGCTAGTTTCTCGGTTTCGGTTTGTTGAGAAATCAACATTGCCTGATAAGCTTCCTGTAAATTAGCAGATGAGGCATCAGCACGACTTGTGTTGTAATTGCTGACGGTTTGCAAACCGTGGAATGAGTCAATATCTTGACTAATCAGTTGAGGGCGCAAACGGTTTGTTGTATTTTGGGGAGGCATACATTTATACTTAGTAATTTGTATACTTAATGTACCCATTACAACAAGAAAAGTTATCAGTAAGATGAAATTTTCAGATAGGGCAAGCTTAGAAAGGATAGTTTAAGATAACAGACCGATGTATTGGCATAACAGACCGATGTATTGGCATAACAGACCGATGTATTGGCATAACAGACCGATGTATTG
This sequence comes from Nostoc sp., assembly GCF_036917375.1. Lineage (GTDB taxonomy): Bacteria > Cyanobacteriota > Cyanobacteriia > Cyanobacteriales > Nostocaceae > Nostoc. The sequence continues at coordinate 110,807 of NZ_JBALDN010000079.1, read as the reverse complement.
GCATAACAGACCGATGTATTGGCATAACAGACCGATGTATTAACATAACAGACCGATGTATTGGCATAACAGACCGATGTATTAACATAACAGGTCAATGTATTGGCATTGCAGACCGATGCAATTACAAAACCATAAGACGACACTAAAAACCACGAGGAGCATTAAAATTTCTAACACTCTAAAGCTGAGGTGTCACTAGTGGGAATACAATCACAAAATGATGCAGTTTTGTTAGTAAAGACTGCACTAGAAAATAGTGGAGGTTAAAGCAATGGATGAGCGCGATCGCTACTTACGAATCGCTCTGGTTCTTGTTGGCATAGCTTTTCTACTTATCTATCCGCTAACTCAGGTCTGGGCATCAGGCTGGTTATGGCAACCAGGTCAGCACGAATACGAACAGATGATTATTGGTGTTTATGCGACGCTTGGTGTCTTTTTGCTGTTAGCTTCAAGGCAACCAGAAGCTCACCTCAGTTTAATCTGGTTCACCGTCATATCAAGTGCAGTCCACGGGCTGATCATGGCGATACATGCAGTAATTGACCCTGTTGAACAGGGACACCTTTTTGGTGATGTTCCAGCATTGTTCTTGGTAGCAATTGTCCTTGGCTTTTTAGCGCCCCGCAAAGTGGTGTCAAGTACATGAACGGGCGTAGGATGTCTATCTATAAAATATACGGTGTACAAACAAGTCTGAAATAGCTGGTTAACCAAGGTTTTACCCCACCCTAACCCTCCCCTTGTAAACGGGAGGGAACTAGAAATTTCTTGTTTCCCCCCTTTATAAGGGGGGATTAAGGGGGGTAATTCGACTTGTGCGTACACCGTAGCCTTAAAAGAAGAGAGAAATAGAAGTGAAGTTTTCCAGATGCCGTGAAAAGTCAGTCTTACAAGAAGTAATTAATCCTAACTCCAGATAGATATCAATGGATAAGAATAAGTGCTAATTGTAACCAAAGTATTTGTTTAATTTGGTGAGACTTCAACAGCCAAGGGGAACAGAAAGCAGGGGGTAGGGGGAAAGAGGGTTTACTGGTTTTTGCACAGATGCGGGAATTATAAGTAATTAAGCGGACATGATATAATTCCTACCTTTATTGATAAAGTTTTAAATCGAGCAAGCTTAAACAAAAAGTAAATTTTTACAATATATTAACTTGCATTATGAATGCATCAACTTGCATTATGAATGCATCGACTTGCATTAAGAATACATTGGCTTGCATTATGAATGCATCGACTTGCATTAAGAATGCATCGGCTTGCATTGTGAATGCATCTTGCGGAGTATATTTAAAAGCACACCTTAGCTAGAGTCTCTGCGCCAGATAGCAGTGATAATATACGGCTCATTCCTGTTGGTGCTTGTAGGAGACAATTATGGAAATCAGTAGACGCAGCTTGTTAAAAACTGCTTCTGCTTCGGGATTAGTGGCAGCATTACAGTTTCGGAAGGATTTTTGCAACCGCTCCTCGCCCAAACAGAATTCAACCAGATGATATCCCTGCATTTAATTGAGAAATCTTGAATCTATTTGCACAATTTGCACCAGCGGCATCTGCTTCACATTAATCGGCTTTGCTTGTAGCTTACTCAACTGTGCGATCGCGCTTAGTTTTTCATTCAACGTTTCAAAATATAGCTTTATCCAAGGAGAACACTAATTATGTCCAATTTCAAAATATTTTCTACTGGTATAGTAGCGATCGCTTTATCTCTGGCGACTGGTTGCACGCCGACTACTCCGCACGACCAGACTACATCTGAAGCTCCAGTTGCTGTACCTGTACAAGGAACTGAGAGTCCATCCCCAACTGTATCACCAACTACCTCATCAACTCCATCAGGGCAAAATAACCTCAGTTCGGCAGACAGACAGTTCATAACTGAAGCCGCTCAAGATGGTTTAGCAGAAGTCCAACTAGGACAACTAGCATCACAACGTGGAACTAGCGATGCGGTAAAACAGTATGGACAGCGTATGGTTCAAGATCATACTCTGGCAAATAATCAACTCAAACAGTTAGCGACTCAAAAAGGTGTCACGCTGCCAACTACTATTGGCGCCAAAAATCAGCAAATAAAGCAACGTTTATCCAAACTTTCTGGTGCTAACTTTGATCGTCAATATTTGAATCAGATGCTTCAAGCTCATCAAAAGGATGTCTCCGCATTCCAAACTGAAGCTGAACAAGGACAAGATGCAGACGTGAAAACATTTGTCGGTCAAACTCTACCAATTCTCCAAGACCACCTGCAAGAGGTTCGTTCCCTTGTTAATCCTGGAAGTTCAACTAGCACCCCAACTCCAACTAGCACCCCAACTCCAACTACTACCCCGTAAGGCAATAGAGTTCAGTAGACCTCTTGCAAAAGTGCTTTTTGCACTCTTGGGGAAAAGGGTAAAGGTTAAAGGGGAAAGGGAGAATACAGAACCTTTTCCCCTTTCCCCTTTTCCCGACAAATGCCAAGAAGTCTAGTTAAGCATTTCTTCTTTCCCTTTGTATCCGCTGCGCGTATTCTTGCAAAAAAGTAAGCTACGCGTAGCATTTTGTAGACAGAGAGGGGGGTAAAGGGTATGTGGGACAAACGTTTGAGCTTAAGTTGACACCAATGAGCAATGATGTGCCCCGACGACAGATGTGGTTCAAATACATGAAAACTGCTGTAAGCCCAAAATTTCATTATTAAAGATAATTTTAAGGAACCACGATGTCTAAATTGTTTAAAGGAAAAATTTCTCGTCGTCACATTCTGACTACAGCTGGAGTAGGAGCCGTTTCAGCCGCCGCAATTGGTAGTATGGGCGAAGAGGTTACTGCCCAACAGCCAACTGGGCAAGCCACTACTCGCGGAGGCGAGTTGCCGCCTCAGATTAAGTTTCCGCCCATCTCAGAAAAAACTGAGGTTGATACGGGCGGGCCACCAACTGCATTACCTCCAGAGCGACGTTTGGGATTTGCGATCGTTGGACTTGGCAGACTGACATTAGAAGAAATCATGCCTGCCTTTGCAGAATGTAAACTAGCAAAGCCAACTGCATTAGTTAGTGGCGATGCTGCTAAAGCAAATCTTGTTGCCCAGCAGTATGGCATTAAACCGCAGAACGTTTACAACTATCAGAATTACGACAATCTCCGCAACAATCCAGACGTTGATGTGATTTATATCGTATTGCCTAACAGTATGCACCGGGAATATACGGTGCGTGGTGCGAAAGCTGGAAAGCATATTCTGTGTGAGAAGCCGATGGCAACCACAGTCGAAGATGCTCAACAGATGATCGACGCGTGCAAACAAGCCGATCGCAAGCTGATGATTGCTTATCGCTGCCAATATGAGCCGCACCATCGCGCCATGATTCAGATGATCCGTAGCAAAGAATTGGGAACTGTGAAGGTGATTCAGGCAGATAACGGACAAAACCAGGGAGGTGACTTAAATCAATGGCGATTGAAACGCGCCTTAGCTGGAGGTGGCTCCTTACCGGATGTGGGAATTTATTGCTTGAATGCAACTCGCTATTTAACAGGAGAGGAACCGATCGCAATTAGCGCCCAAATCTTCAGTACTCCCGGCGATCCGCGCTTCAAAGAAGTTGAAGAAAGTGTCACCTTCCAGCTGCGGTTTCCCAGTGGCATACTAGGGATTTGCTCCACTAGCTACGGCTTCCACGAAGGGCGGCGGTTTCGCGTTTTCGGCTCTGATGCTTGGGGACAACTCGATCCGGCGTTCTCCTACAACGGTTTGCGGATGATGATTTCGCGCAAATCACCAACCAACAGCATGGCAGAAAATATTAGCGAAGTGCGGATAGGTGAGAAGAACCAGTTCGCCTTAGAAATCGATCACATGGCAGATTGTGTGATTCAGAATAAACAACCTCATACTCCTGGTGAAGAAGGTTTGCAAGACCAAAAACTAATCGCGTTGATTTACGAAGCAGCACAAACAGGCAAAATGATCGCTCTACCTCGTGTGTCAGGATTAGATACCACTCGTGGCCCCGCTCCTCGAATGCTGAAGTAATATGTGCATACCCCCGCATTTCTCACAAGCTTGAGTGCAGATGTGCTTCAGAGGCAGAGGGGAAAGAACTTGTACAAGAACTCTCCTCTGCTCCCCTGCTCCCCTGCTCCCCTGCTCAAGAGCACAAGGTTTTGAGAAATGTGGTGATAAATCCGAGATACCGCAGTCATGACAACCTCTGCTTGGAGTCCGCTCCGTAAATCTTTGTTTCGCGATCGCTGGATTGCCTCGATTGTCTCCAACATTGGCGGTTGGATGGAGGACACAGCGGGAGCTTGGTTAATGACTTCTCTCACCACGTCTCCTCTGTTGGTGGCACTGATGCAAACAGCCGCAACTTTGCCAGTGCTGTTGTTAGGATTACCAGCCGGAGCAACAGCAGATATTTTCGATCGCCGTCGGTTACTGCTGTTTTGGCAAGTCTGGATGCTGGTTGCGGCACTGATCTTGAGTGGATTGATTTTTGCAGGTAAGATTACACCGTGGTCGCTGCTGGCGCTGACGTTTTTGCTTAACTTGGGAGCGGCAATGAATGGCCCAGCTTGGCAAGCTATTGTACCAGAATTAGTACCGCGATCGGAACTGATGGCTGCGATCGCTTTAAATAGTGCTGGATTTAATATTGCCCGAGCAGTTGGGCCTGCGATCGCAGGTTTTATACTGGTGGCGGCAAATGCGGGAGTCGTCTTTTTGATTGATGCCCTTTCCTTTATCGGGGTGATTTTCATCCTTTACCGTTGGCAGCGCCAACCGCTTTATGAAAGCGCCCTGCCCGCAGAGCGAGTATTGGGTTCTGTGCGAGCTGGTATTCGCTATGTCCGTTTTTCTCCCGCCCTGCAAGCCGTGTTAATTCGTGCGGCTGTTTTAACTAGTTGCACGAGTGCTTTGTTAGCCTTGTTGCCTTTGGTAGCACAACAAGATTTGCGACAAGGAGCAGGTGGGTATGGTTTACTACTCGGTTGCTTTGGATTGGGGGCGATTTTCGGTGCAATTTTGCTGCCACGAGTGCGTCAACATCTCACAGCCGATGGAGTTGTGATTGCCGGAACTCTGGTGTTTGCAGTTGCAACATTAATTCTGGCATTCATTCACAACGTACCTTTAGTATTGCTGGCTTTGCTGGCGGCGGGAATTGCCTGGACAAGTATGACATCCAGTTTGAATATTACAGTGCAGCTTGCGGTTCCGGCTTGGGTGCAGGCGCGGGCGCTAGGAACTTATCAGATGGTATTTCAAGGAGGTTCAGCAATTGGTAGTATTGTTTGGGGTGTAGCGGCAGAGCATTGGGGTATGCAGACTGCCTTATTCGTTGCTGCGATCGGCTTACTAGGGGGAACCTTTACAGCGCGGCGTTATCGCTTACTATCAGGAAAACTGGATTTAGGCCCAGCATTACGGCGAGCAGAACCCTTGGTAGTAATTGAATTGCAACCAGAACAAGGGCCAGTTTTAGTCACACTTGAATATTGTATTGACCCAGCTCAAGCAGAGGAATTCATTACAGCAATTCATGCCCTGCGCGTGGTGCGGCTACGAGATGGTGCGATTCGCTGGGGCATCTTTCACGATACATCTGTGCCACATCGCTACTTAGAGACGTTTATCGTCGAATCTTGGGTAGATCATTTACGTCAATATGAGCGGTTTACGGTGGCAGATCGAGAAATTCGCGAAAGGGTTTTTGCCTTTCATCAAGGCGATGAACCCCCAGTTATTTCTCACATGATTTATGCTCGCTAATCCCAAGAAGCACGAACTTAGAAAAGACTGAAAACAGAATATTCTTAAACAAGTTGAATGTAAGTTGAATGTCCAAATTGGCTTGAAAACCAATAGGCTTATTTTCAACAATGGCGAATCTAGTAGTTCGCTTTCGTGACTTGGCGGGGTAAAGGGGAAGGGGGAAGGTGGGGCCCCCTCTGGGGATAAGGGGCGGGGGGAAAGGGTTTCAATCCCTTACCCCTTTTCCCTTTCCCCTTTCCCCAGTCCTCACAAGCGCATTTTTGGGTTGGCAGACTACTAGGATATAAGTTATATCAAGTCCGGCTAATTAGTTATGATTCCCGAATCTATGCAAAAATCCAAAAACCCTTCCCCTCTGCCCCCCTGCTCCTCTGCTCCTCTGCTGCCTTAATGATAAGTCTTTGACCGGACATGATATTAAGGGTGAATTTTACAAGCTATAAAAAACCTACCTGCAACCCCTGTTAATTAACATCCGCTCATACCTTTGGAGTTGTCATCTCAAATAGTTTCCCAATCTTTGTATACTCAACTGGCCCACCTAAGCGCGTAATCGGCCGCATCCTTACAGTATCAACTAACCCCAAATCTTGGCGGTATAGGTCTTCACGCACATGAAATCGTAACACTCGACCCAATACCATCACATTATTGGTTCCTTCCACTGGAACTATTTGTGTGACTTTACACTCCATTGCCACTGGTGAGCTTTCAATCCGCAATGGTCGGACATCTGTAGCAGGAATAGCTTTTAAGTTTGCTTTTTCAAACTCGTTAACTCCATAGGGAAATTCAGTTCCGGTTTGAGCCATTGCTTGAGACAGTGTTTCATCCACCACATGACACACAAATTCATTAACTTCATGAATATTGCGTAACGTGTCTTTTTCTTTTGGCTCATGTCTACGAGATGCGACTGAGAACATAATAGTTGGTGGAAAACCTGCTACTGCATTGAAAAAGGAATACGGAGCAAGATTGGAAATTCCAGAGGCACTGATTGTAGACACCCAGGCAATTGGGCGAGGAGCAACGATGCTTGTCAATAGATGGTAAGGAGCAGGGTCTTTCATTTCCTGCGGCACGAATGATAACATAAAATTCTCTATTTTTATATTTTTCAAATCAACCCCTTGCACCCGTGACATAAGCTGCTGTTAAGGGATGTTGGGGGTACTCAAAAATTTGCTGCACTGAACCTGACTCAATCAATTGCCCAACACCTGACTGCACCCAGAACAGAGCAACTCGATCGGCGATGCGCTTGGCTTGCGCTAGGTTATGCGTCACAATCAGCAAGGTATAACGCTGACGCAAACTAGTAATTAAGTCTTCAACTATTCCGCTGGCAATTGGGTCGAGGGCGCTACAAGGTTCATCCAATAATAGGATTTCTGGTTGCAAAGCCAAGGCTCTAGCTATGCACAACCTCTGCTGCTGTCCGCCAGAAAGTGCTAAGGCAGAGGTTTGCAGTCGGTCTTTGACTTCATCCCAAAGTCCAACATCTTTCAGGCTTGTCTCGACGATCGCATCGATTTGTTCTTTACGAATACCATGTTCTCGCAAAGGTAATTCCAGATTTTTCCAAATTGATAAAGGAAAAGGATTAGGCTTTTGGAAAATCATCCCAACTTGCCGTCGCAGCGCATTCGCATTAGTTTTGGCGTTTAGCACTTCTAAACTACCTATGCGAATTCGCCCTTGGACTCGACACTGAGGAATCATGTCTGTCAACCGATTTAAGCAACTCAAAAAGCTAGTTTTTCCACAACCAGAAGGCCCCACCAATGCCAAAATTTCCCCCAGATTCACACTCAAATTGACATTAGCAAATGCGGTTTTTTGCCCGTATTGCAGAGTTAAGTTCTCCGTTTCAATCAACGGTGCAACAATTCCCGTGACGATATTTGCCGATTTCATCCAGAAAAAATTCTCCTGTGCAACCAATTATCTGCAATCCATGCTGCTGTACCATTAATCACCAGCAGTGATACCAGCAAGACTAATGCTGAGGCGTAAGCATTGGCATCTCCGCCAGAGACGTTCATTGATAAATCAAAAATATGAATCGAAAGCGCACGCCCGGAATCCAGCAGTGATTCTGGCATTCTATCTACGTAACCACTAGTAAAAATTAAAGCCGCCGTCTCGGCGATCGCTCGACCAATACCCAGCACCAATCCCACAACCAAACCAGGGACAGCAGCAGGTAACAACAGTTGAAATAACGTTGTCGTGCGAGAAAAACCAAGGGCTGCGGCTCCTAATCTATACTCATTGGGAACAGCGCGAAATCCTTCTTCTGTAGAGCGAATCAAGATTGGTAACACCATACATCCCAAGGTCAATCCTCCCGACAAAATAGAAAATCCCAGCCCCAAAACTTGACAAAAGAAGACGTTGCCAAACAACCCAAAGACGATTGAGGGAACTCCTGCCAGTACATCTAAACTACGCCGCACCAACCCACCAAACCAACTATCCACGGGGGTGAATTCTGCCAGTAAAACGGCTGTACCAACACCAATGGGAATAGAAACTGCCATACACACTGCCATAATCAGAAAAGTGGAAACAAGAATGCTGGCAATTCCCCCTTCTCTGCCAGCATTTTCTGGCTCAGTCGTCAGAAATTTCCACGTCAAGTGTCCTATCCCATGCCAAAGGATATCACTGAGTATCCAAAGAAAGATACCAGTAACTAGGGCAGCAGTTGTCCAAACAATGATTGTTGGCAACCAATCTTTAGGACTTACAACAGGTTTACCCATATATTTTTCCTTGACTGATGACTTCTGCAACCGCAACTAACAGCACAATCATTCCCATCAAGACTAAACCGCTAACAAACAACGCCGAACGGTGGTCTCCTGTGGCATAAGCCATTTCCAGAGCAATATTAGCCGTCAACGTGCGGATGGGGTCAAATATACTTTTTGGCATTTGTACCACATTGCCACACACCATCAAAATAGCCATTGTTTCGCCAATTGCTCGACCTGTTTCTAAAATTAAGCCTGTGAACAATCCAGATTTGGCAGCAGGAAGCACGACTCTAGAGATAGTTGCCCACCGGGATAATCCTAAAGCTGCTGCTCCCTGAAGGTAAGAAGTTGGGACTTTCGCTAAACTAGCATCGGCTACAAGCGCTATTGTTGGCAAAATCATCACCGTGAGAATGGCAATACCCGCGAGTAGACTTGGCCCCGGTGGATGTATCCTACCAATCATCGGCACCAGCACCACCAATCCCCAAAAACCGTAGACTACAGAAGGAATTCCTGCTAATAATTCAATTAAGCGACGGTATAACCGAGCCATTACTGGTGGGGCGTAGAATTGACAAAAAACCGCAGATAGAATTCCTATCGGTGTCGCGATCGCTACTGAGCCAACCATTGCCAAAAATGTACCCAATAACATCGGGAAGAGATTGTATAATCCGGCGGTCGGGTTCCAGGAAGAGTCTGTAAAAAAACGTGTTATTCCGACATGATTGAGGACTGGTAGAGACTCCAGAATCAGAAAGACGATAATTAAAAGTGCGATCGCTCCGGCGATCGCCGCTAAAAAACGCAGTATCCAAATTAACCAAAAGTCATTTGGAGACAACGACAAAGTTTTGCTTTTGAACAATGTCACTTACCTGTTGTGATTGCGCGAAATCAAGAAATGCTTTTGTCAATCCTTGAGGTTGGGTTTTGGTTACTAAGTTAAGTGGACGAGAAATCGGAAAAGTCCCATTCTGGACGTTGGCTGTTGTTGCAGCTATCCCATTTACAGGTAGCAGCTTAATAGCTACTCCATTGGCTGCACTATTTTCTGCTGACCCGATCGATACATAACCAATTGCATTCGGGTTTCCTGCTACTGTCTTAATTCCCTGCTGATTGTCACCAATTACTACTTGGGCTTTGATGTCTGTATTTTTCAGTTTGAAATAATGGGTAAATAATTCTAAAGTGGAACGTCCTTCGGCTTTGTTAACAACTGTAATCGCTCCATCTATACCTCCCACTTGTTTCCAGTTCGTTACCTTCCCTGTGTAAATATCTACAACTTGCTTGTCGTTGAGCGATTTTACTGGATTGTCTTTGTGGAGAATTACCGTCACTCCATCACGGGCAATAGAAAATGCTTTTAAATCGTTTTCTTCTGGCTTCAAGGCACGGGAAACCATGCCAACATTAGCTACGCCTTGACGAGCATCAGAAACCCCACGCGAAGATCCTCCTGATTGCACATCAACTCGCGCACCTGGATGCTGAGATTCAAAACGCTTGCCAATTTCAGCCGCTAACGGTGCAATTGTACTGGAGCCTGTAAGTACTAGTTTTCCCTGAAGCGGATTTGTATTATTTGCATCTCGATTTACTGAAGCACAGCCTTGTAACCAAATGCAGGAAGCCAACCCAATTGCCACAGGTAAAATTTGAGAATTTTTCATTATTGCTTTTCAACCCGAAATTGGGTTTTTAGTTAAAACAGAGGACACAACAACCAAGGTTCAAAGCTCTGCCAGTAGTTACTTCCACCTCTGGAGCTAGGCGGTAGAGAACTGTTTTTCCATCGCGCGAGGGCACAACCAACTGGGAGCGACGCAGAACTTGTAAATGATGGGAGAGCAAGCTTTGTTCCAAGCCCAAAATTGCGTTCATCTCTCCCACGTGTTTGGGACTGTCGATTAGAAGTTCTAATACTGCTAGACGAGTTTCATCTGCCAGTACCTTCAGCTTTTCTACGCAGTCAACCTGTTTTTTGCTGCTATTTTTCATTTCATTGCCTCTAAAGAAATAGGTTTTTCTTGTTTCCGAAGTTACTTGGCAGCGAATGCTCTCGTGTTCAGCGAAGATTAACAACTGCTGCGATCGCAAATAAATAGCAATTCATATGAAATTTGATTCATATTTTAAGGTAGAAAGTGTCACGCTCTACAATTCAAATTAAATTTTTAACCTTTCTTTCTGAGATTTACTGAGTTTTCATTGGTATAAACCAGAGTTACTCATTAGGGTTTCACCTTTTTGAAATAAGTTTAAAGTGCTCTGCCAAAACTGTAATTTAGGGAAAATCAGTATTCCGTGCTAACTCTTGTGATAGATAAATGACTAAAGTTGGCAACTATCCTGTGGGGCATGATTTCAGTAGTGTTTTCGATTATCTTGGATAGCAGAACACCGCGAGCGCACCTCAATCTAACGTATATACTGTAATCGTTAAAGGGCAGCAAATCTAAGGAGTGTTTGACACTAGCAGCGATGCATAATGGCACAGTCATCACATTGTTTCCATTGAGACTGCCTACTCAAGTTTATAAACTGCTAGAAACAGAAACAAATGAACGAATTACAAGCAATTTTAGAAGGCTTCCAGTCAAGTCAAAAAAATGGTGAAATTACTTTTCTTGCTACTGTAGTCAAAACTCAAGGTTCAACCTATCGCCGATCGGGTGCCAAAATGTTGATGACAGATACAGGTCGGATGATTGGAACAATCAGTGCTGGTTGCTTGGAAAACGACGTATTTGAGCATACTCAACAACGAATGTCGAACGGCGAACCAATTGTTGTTACTTACGATAACACCGCCTCGGAAGATATTCTTTGGGGCTTTGGTTTGGGGTGCAATGGGACAGTGCAAGTTCTCATCGAACGTCTTGAAAAAGAAAGTTCACCGAATGCGATCGCTTTTATACAGGAGTGTTTTCATAAAAAACATTTGGGTATTATTGCTACAGTCTTTGCCTTTGAAGGTGAGGTAGATGTGAAACTTGGGTCGCGCTTACTGCTGTATCCTGATGGTAAAATTATCGCTGACATCAAAGATCCAAATTTAATTCAATCTCTGCAAATAGATGTTCAAACAGCTTTTACTAATCAAAAGTCTAGTGTAAAAAACTATCAGTTACCTTTAGGCAGTGCAGAAGTTTTTATTGAAGTTATCCAACCACCCACGCCTTTAATAATATTTGGTGCAGGTTATGACGCTATACCCGTAGCAGAGTTTGCTCAAGCATTAGGTTGGGACATCACTGTAGTCGATTGTCGAGCTAATGAGGCAACTAAAGCGCGATTTCCAATAGCTTGTGACGTGATTCTGACTCGGCGAGAAATTGTCCAAAAACAGGTATTTATAGATGTCAACACAGTTGCTGTAGTGATGACGCATAATTATCTTGATGACCTGGAAATTTTGAAAACGTTGCTGCCATCTCCTGCACGCTACATTGGGGTTTTAGGGCCAAAGGCGCGTACTGAAAGATTGCTTGAAGATTTAGGTTCGCAAGGAATAGTTTATACTACTGAACAATTAACCAGATTGCATGGGCCAATTGGTATTGATATCGGAGCAGATACACCTGAAGAAATAGCGATCGCTATTATTGCAGAAATTCAAGCAGTGTTAACAAACCGCAATGGTAATTTTTTAAGAAATCGCAATCAACCGATTCACCAATGTGATGAAAGCAACTCAAACTTGCTACTTACCCCATAGTTTTTATGACTGCTATAGACAATGAGAAATCAACCATAGCCATTATGATTCTTGCTGCTGGTGCATCTACTAGGATGGGTACACCGAAACAACTATTGCTTTACCAAGGGCGTAGTTTGTTGCAATATATTACAGAAATAGCGATCGCTTCAGTTTGTCAACCTGTGGTAGTAGTACTTGGAGCCAACGCAGAACAGATTCATCCCCAAATTAAACAACTTCCCGTTAAAGTAGTTAAAAACTTGGATTGGGCTTGTGGAATGAGTACTTCAATCAAGAGTGGTATTGAATTGTTAAATAATCTTCCGCAAAAAATAGAAGCAGTAGTTATTACACTTTGCGACCAGCCATTTGTTTCTCCCCAAATTATCAATCAACTTGTTGATACATATTATTCGACAAAAAAACCGATTATTGCTTGTGAATATGGAGACACATTAGGTGTACCCGCTTTATTTAGTCAGACTTTTTTTTCAGAACTTGCCACTTTAAAAGAAACTTCAGGAGCAAAAAAAGTTATTAATAATAACCTTAATGAAGTGTTTTCTCTTCCGTTCCCATTAGGGGATATAGATATTGATACACCAAAGGATTACGAACAATTGCTATCAATTACCAAAGGAATTTTTGAAGTATCTTGAACAAGATAGTTAAAAGTGAACAAATAGAGAAGACCGCGCTGGCTCTACAATACAGTACAGTGTCTCCCCAACCTACACAGATAGAAAAATAGAAAAAGTTTGGTTAGTATTTTAAGGCTAGAATTTATTTCCTAGCCTTTTGTCTTCAAAGCATTTTAGCAATGAGGATATTAGTAAACAATTTTATTTAAGAGCCGCTAAAGTCCGATGTCCAATTATTCCATCTGCTCTTAATCCTTTAGATTTCTGAAATTTGATTACAGCTGCACGAGTCTTGTTATCAAACACACCATTCACACTTGCTGTATAGAATCCTTGCTGTTTTAAAGAATTCTGAACAGTTTTCACTGTCTCGCCTTTACTGCCTACTGTCAATACAGTACCAGTACTACGCTTTGCCAGATGATTAGACTTATGCTTGGCACTAACCTTTGGTACAGCATTAGCTTTTTTCATCGTGTTGCCTTGCTGAGTACTTTGGGCAACGTGGGTAGTAGTAGCCGAATTTTGGCTTTTATTATTAGTTAAAGAGTAAGCAGGTATAGCAGTAGCTAGAGTCAAAGCAGGGAGCAAAGCAAGTACTTTCCAATTCATTTTTTTGTTCCTCACAACTGTATGAGATTTTGCAATTTCTATTTGAAGAGTCATCTTCATAAGGTACTGTGCCTTAAGTGATTCTCCTCTGTAGATTCTGGTGTGTGGGTTTAGTCTAATACTATTTTGAATTTTAGATTTTAGATTTTGGATTGTGAAACATCCATTGGATAAGTGTTTCAGTTTTCCATCTGTCGCAATCATTTTTCAAATTGGTATAAGACTATTTCCGAAGCCAGAGCTATAGCATCACACGTCGTATTGACAAAGCTATTGCGAGATTGTGACAAAAGCATGACAAAATGTATTAAAATTTATGTCGCACAAAATTACGCTAGGGAACTCCAAGAAATAAATTATCCAATATTGTGGGGTGGGCCGAAAAGCCCGCCATATAAACTAGGCGGGTTTTTCGGCCCACCCCACAGGAGTTAATTGGATATTTTTTTATTTTTATTTAGAAATCCCCTAGTAAAAAGAGTTTGTAGTAAGGACTTTAGTCCTTATTTTCTAAGCACTAAAGTCCTTACCCAATGGGTGACGTTCGTACCTCGCTAACGCTGCGCTATCGTTAGCTGCTCATCGGGGAAACCCCCTTCTCTACGAGACGCTATGTGAACACGAAGCGGCTCGTAGAAAAGACCGCGCTAACTTATTACGAACTTGTTTACCCATCAATTTAAACTTAAACTTGACAGATTACTAATCCCTAGTCTCTTTTATCCTCAGAAGCCAACATTTTTAATAGTTTTCTGGCAGCTAAAACGCCCATAACTCCTGCGCCAACCACTTCCACTGCTTGGACAACTTTTTTGCCTACATCATGAGGATCGAGGTGGTGATGAAAAATCTCTTCATCTACCCATTCAGTTGTTGCTTTAAAGTCATGAATTGGTGTTGGTAATAGTGTTAAATAAGTTCCTTGACGAATTAAATGCCCGGATTCTCCTGCAACTTCAAAAATATTGAAAAGGTTAGCAGCAGCATCATTTAACCCTAATTTTAAGAGAGTTCCGCGTATATTTACCTTTACTGGTTTGAGGTCTTCGCCTAAAGCTAATGCTTTCAAATTTTGGGCAATATTGGCTCCTTGCTGATAAGCAACTTGGGCTGTTGGCGGTAGTGAATTATCTTGAACTGCTACACAATCCCCGCCTGCAAATACTTCTGGAAAATCGAGTAGTTGCATTGTGGGAGTAACTAAGAGGCGGTTATGACGATCGCGATGTTCTTGAGAAATTGGTAAATCTTTAATTAGTGGGTGAATAGAAGTACCAGCTGTCCAGATTGCAGTATATGTTGGCAATGTCTCAATTTGCTCATTGCGTTTATATTCAATAGCGTTGGCATGAATAGTAGTAGCTTCTGCTCCCGTAAGTATTTCAATTGGGATCGTGCGTTTTTGTAATTCTTTCTCAGCAATTGGGCGCAGAGGATCGTTAATATCACCATTGAGGATTTCTTTACCGTGATTGAGCAATACCACCCGGATTTCACTAGAATTTCCTCCCATAGCACTATACCAATGTGGGAGTAAATCAGCTAAGGTGGCTGCCATTTCTACACCACTTGCACCACCACCAACTATAACTACTGTTAGCAGTTGGCGACGTTGTTCTGAATCTTCAGTTTTAATTGCTTTTTGCAAACAATCGCCTAAATGCCGATCGAGAGCGATCGCATCTGCTTCTGTCCAAAAAGGAAAAGCGTATTCTTTAGCACCTTCAAGATGATGGTAAGCAGTAACACTACCCAAAGCTAAGACTAGGTTACTGTAGTTGTAGGAGTTTCCCGAAGCTAATTTGACTTGTTGTTGATGCAAGTCTATCGATTCCACTGCATCTTGAACAAAAATTACACCACTACCTTTAAGCAATTCTGCAAAACGCGGTACTACTTGAAAAGCATCCATCTCGCCACTGAAATATTCGTAGAGTAATGGCTTAAAGCAAAAGCTTTCATTTCGATCGAGCAAAATTACAGAGCGAGGATAATGTTCGTGAGCTAGGTGTAAGGCTGTAAATAAGCCAGTGAAGCCACCACCAAGAATCACAGTTTGGTAAACTGGGCTGTTCATAAAATATCTCCAAAGTATTGTCAAATAAATGAATTTGCCACGATGTTACGCATGTAAATCAGATCTTTTGTCTCACACCGAGGTGCAAATAAAGAGTCTAAATTAAGACTTTTGCGAAAATACAAATGACAAATGACTAATTCGCTATATAAATAAAAATAACGCAATTAAAAAGACGCTGAGAAATAAAGCGAAAGCAATAGCGTATTCGACTCTACGACTAAAAAATCCCACCGCAGCAATGAGAGCGATCGCTAGCCCAATAATGCCAATATATTGCTCTTTTTGTAAACCTTGTGCAATAAGTGGATCTTTACCTGGTGCGGGAGTTTCTTGAACTGCTTTTGGCGCGAGTTGTGATGCTGGTAATTCTTGAATGAATAAATTCATAAAGTTACTCCTGTAAATACTTAGTGAACTGATGAAAATTTTTATGCCCGCCAAAGATAGAGAAGCGAGAAAAGGAAGACCCAAACTACATCAACAAAGTGCCAAAATAGAGTTGTCGCACTTGTACCGAAGTGAGTTTTATTATAATTACCTGGAATGAATGAGCGAATCAGCATAATTATCTGAAGCACAACACCTGCCAGAACGTGTAAACCGTGAAAACCTGTCAGCAAATAGAATGTGGAACCAACTAATCCCGTAGTGAGCTTGAAATCGAGATTTTTCCACTCAATTAATAGACCAATTAAAAAGTAGATTCCCATTGCGATCGTTATCAACCAGAGCCAGCGAAATTTACCCAATTGATTTCGTTTCAGGGCATTTTCTGCTGGTTGAATCACAAAGCTACTAGAAAGTAAAACTACCGTATTAATAATCACGAGCTTAGACAATTCTGGCCCAGAAACACCAGGTGGTAGCCAGTTATTAGTATTCAGGCGCAGAGCAACATAAGTAAAGATAAAACTCAAAAAAATGATACTTTCCGACAACAGGAATACAGTAAACCCGAACATTCCTTTGCCATGATGATCTTCATGACTTCCGCCACCACTTGGCAGAAAGCGCTGTAACCAATTCGGTAAGCGTCGCCGCCACCGATCGAAACGGATCGGACTTTCATCTATATGAATGCTGCGATGTTGCATGATTCGTAATACTTCGACTTCGCTCAGTACAAGTTCGTAATTCGTAATTAATAATTCAGGTTCCATCTGATTTTTCAGACATAACGAATTATCTTTAAAAAACCTCCGCGTCCCTTTGCATTAACGCGTCCCTTTGCGTTAAAAAAAGCACGGAATTACTCACCATCATCAGAATTTTCCACGAATGAATATTTTGGATCGCCATAGTCGTAAGGAGGTCTGTTGACAACAGGAATCTCTTCAAAGTTATCTCGCGGAGGTGGTGAAGAAGTTGTCCATTCCAATCCTGTAGCGTGCCAGGGATTATCAACTGCTCTGGCTCCATACAGCCAAGAACCGACAATGTTAGCAATAAATGGCAGCGTAGATGCTCCCAGTAAGAACGATCCCAGGCTAGCGATAACATTCCAGCCTTGATACTGGGGATCGTAGGAGGAAATTCGGCGTAGCATCCCCTGCAAACCTAACGGATGCATAGAGAAAAAGGTGATATTGGCAGGAATAAAGGTCAACCAGAAATGCAGTTTACCCCAACCCTCGGCGTACATCCTGCCAGTTATTTTGGGAAACCAATAGTAAATTCCGGCAAAGATTGCCATTGTGATGGTATTAAAAACAATGTAGTGGAAGTGACCCACGACAAAGTAAGTATTATTGACATGGATATCAAATGGCGTGGCAGCAAGCATTACACCAGTGACACCGCCAAAAATAAACATCGCTGCACCTCCCATCGCAAACAGCATTGGTGTCTCTAGGTGCAACTTGCTTCTCCAGATTGTGGCAGTCCAAGCGAATGCCTTAACACCCGTGGGTATGGCAACTAACATTGAGGTGGCCATGAAGGTCATCCGCATCCAGCCGGGGGTTGCACTGGTGAACATGTGATGCGCCCAAACGAAGATGCTGACTACAGCAATACCTAAAGAAGCAAGAGCAACTGACCGATAGCCAAATAGAGGATTGCGAGAAAAGGCTGGCAGAACTTCCGCAATAATACCGAAGGCTGGTAGCGCCATGATATACACTGCGGGGTGAGAGTAGAACCAAAATAAATGTTGGTAAATGATCGGATCGCCACTTCCTTCCGGTTTAAAAAATTGTGTACCGAAGGAAAGGTCAAGCAACAGCAGTATCAATGCACCCGTCAAGGAAGGTAAGTTAATCAGCTGCAACAACTGGGCGCTAAAAACTGACCACACAAAGACCGGCATTCGGAAAAATGTCATCCCTGGCGATCGCATCCAAAAGATAGTAGTAACAAAGTTAACAGCCCCCATAATTGAAGAGATGCCGATTAATACTAGGCTAACTATCCAAATAAACTGACCGTTAATCAACTGATCGGCTGGAACTTGCAGACTAACTGGTGGATAAGACCACCAACCAGCTTGTGCAGTCCCGCTTGGTAGTAAGAAACTAGACAGTAGTAGAAGACCGGCTGGTGGCAAAATCCAAAAAGAGATGGCGTTGAGCAGAGGAAAAGCCATATCCCGCGCTCCAATCATCAATGGCACTAGGTAGTTAGAAAGACCTGCATTGAAGGGAATAATCCACAGGAAAATCATGATTGTCCCGTGCATGGTGAATAAACCATTGTAGAGGGGGCGGTCAACTAAATTTGCTTCCGGGGTGAGCAATTCAGCCCGGATAATCATCGCCAACAGCCCGCCAAGCAGAAAGAAAATGAAGGTCATCACCATGTACTGAACGCCGATTACCTTATGGTCAGTACTGAAGCTGAAATATTCTCGCCAATTATTCTCAGGTTCTCTATTGTTGGCTATAGCTTCACTCAAATCATGTGTCATTATTTATCTTCCTTTGATTCGCTACAGCAGGTTGAGCAGGTGCAACGGTGTACCACCCGCTTTTGAATAATGTTTTTGGTGGTTGAATATTTTCGGCAACTGCCTGATTTTTAGTATTTGTAGTTTCGCTAGACACTGTTTGCGCGAGCCACTGATTATACTTTTCAAGGGATTCAACGTATACATCTGCCTCCATCAAGGCAAAATAAGCACCACTGAATTGAGAATCTTTCAGTCGATATTTACCTGGGCGAATCGGTGTAATCACAATGTCGATGTTCCGCCCTGGAACAATATCCTGTTTTAAGCGAAACTCAGGAACGTAGAAGCCGTGGATTACTTTCTCTGCTTGCATATTTAAGCGAGTGCTGCGATTGATGGGCAAGTGTAATTCCTTACTGGTAAGATTATTTGGATAGTGGAAAGACCAATCCCATTGCCTAACGAAAACATCAATTGTTTCAGACGCAGGTTTGGGGACATCGCTAACGGTTGCGGCGTAGGCGGGTGCAGATTCTAGGGGCGCGTGCAAATGCACAATTTGGTTTAGACCGAGAATATTTAATTGCTGATAAATATTGAAGCTTTGAAAGGCAATCCATATTACTAACAAAGTTGGCGTCGCTGTCCACAATATTTCTAACTTTCCATTACCTCTAGAAGGGTGTCCCTCGCTGTAGTCTTCTGGGCGGGCACGATGGAAGGCGATCGCATACACGATAACACCAACCAGCCCCAGCAAGATAAATGCTCCAATTGAGACTAAAAAGCTAAATAAATCATCTACCCGTTGTGCTTCTGCTGTCGCCTGGGGAGGCATCCAAGAAAATGCCTGTTGTCCAATCCACCGACTGACAATTAGCAGCCCTGCTACATAAAAGGCTATTAGTACATATTCCCAAAAACTAAACATAATAATTTCATCTAAGAGTACTTCCTACTTGATTATTTGAGTAGTAAATTTGGGTTTTTACCTTCTTGGAGTAACTTCGCAGCAGTAACGTGAATTCCAAACTCTTCTCCCAATTGCGCCCCCAAAGTTCCGTGGACAAACAAGATGCCCAATATTGCAATACCTGCTAATAAGTAACTCCACTGCACCTGCCTAGAAGCATCCTTGCGCCAGCGATAACGTTGTAAACCTCTCCATACTGTCATGGCTGCGATCGCTCCCAACAGCAAAACGCCACCCAAACCATGCAAAAGCATTGTCCAACCAGCAGTTAACCCCCAAACGCTCTTTTGATCGATTGGTGGATTTGCTAGCAATAGCTCGAAAAAACCAGCTGCAACGGTGAAAAAGCTGATAAAAGCTGCTCCTATGAGGTTATACCAGCCGACATCAAAAAAACCAGAACGCAGGGTAGGTAAACCCAAAAATTTGAAGATTGGTTTTTCTAAAGCAAAAAGCGCTCCGGCAATATCAAAAATAATGGCAAGTATGAATAAACCTAATGTTAGATGCACCAGTTGCGGATGTATGGGAATCTCATAAGGTAATCCGTTAGCATTCAGCCTCAATCTCAACTGGTCAATCAGTTGCCAGTTCATGGCGCAACTCCCTGCTTCATCGCTTGCACAACTGGCTCGATGTGTAACCCGTACACCCAAACTAGCTTGCTTCCTAGATAGACTTGCAAGCACACTAAGCATACTAAAAACGTTGCAGCGCCCAAGTAAGCTGGCGGTACTTTCCGTGGGGTACGTTTGCGAATCACAAAACGCCAAGCTGTAATGCCAACAACAATAGCCGCCAGCGACCAACCCATCACCGTATGAAAATTCAGTGTTGGTTGGACTGCTGGGTAGATGTTCGCCAGACCTGCTTCAAACTGACCAAGGATCACCGCTAAAAAGATAGCTGCTGAGGCCACAAACATATTCCAGAAACTCACCTCAAACAACCGCACGTTACGGGTAAAATAACCCAGCACATCGCACACGAAAGAAAAAAGCACCATCGCGATTACGAAGTGAACAACGATCGGATGTAGAGGGTCAGGATATGGTAAATTTTGGTTATTCAGAGACAGAGCAGGCATCGCTTTCTCCTTCATGGGTCTAAATATATATGCGTTGCATGGAATTGCCATCCGCTTAACGCACCATTCATATTTTCCAGAATACTGTGCTAACGTCACAGATCGACCAATTAAAAAACATTGACAATTTCCGATGCGCTGCAATTTTTTAAGTAGCTTTTGAAATAAAAAAACAAATAATTACTATTTTTCAGTAATTATTTTTTCCAAAAGTCAAAACTCACTAAAACAAATACATTTCTGCTTGGTATCATATCTTGATTGGTATTTACAAAAAATAAAATTTTTATTTTTGATGAGATGAGGGATTGCTAATAGCAAATCAAATCAAACGCTTGAGAGGCGGCTCAAAAATATTTAACGTCTTATATGGTTCTCTTCTTTCGGTCATCTTAAATCTTAACTTGATTAACTCAAAAATTTACTTTAATCAATAATGAACTTGTTTTGAATATACCATAAATCTTTCTGGAGATTGATATAAGCTTGAAAATCACATTTTTACAAATCTTAAAAATAACAACATACGATTGTCACAGAAATGACAAAGGATTTCAATATTTTTTACTAAAAAATATGCTGGTTATCTTTCTCTAGATAGATTAGAAAAATACTAAAAATTTTTAAAATCATAAGAAAGTAAAACTTTTTTAATCCATATTTTCCTGATTTAAAATTAAACTTTTCAGGATAATATTACGCCCAAAAAGTAAAAATATCATGAAGGTCTTGCAAATATTGAGATATTCACAACGAATACAAGTTTTAAAAATATCGAAAGCATTATGAGCTATTCCCCTTACCTGCTCAAAGGTCAAAAAGCACTTGTGACGGGTGCTAGTTCTGGCATTGGTCAAGCGATCGCTCGTTATTTAGCTTTATCAGGTGCAGCAGTCGCGATCAACTATCATTCGGAAGCTGAATCAGCCCAAGAACTTGTTGATGAGATCAAAGCGGCTAATGGCGAAGCATTTGCTATTCAAGCTGATGTTAGCAAAGAAGACGAAATCAAGGCGATGTTTAGCCAGACAATCGAGCAATTTGGCACTATTGACATTTTGGTAAACAACGCAGGTCTTCAAAAAGATTCACCGTTTGTAGATATGACCCTCGATCAATGGAATAGAGTTATTGAGGTGAATCTGACAGGACAATTCTTATGTGCTAGAGAAGCTGCAAAGGAATTTCTACGTCGAGGTGTACAGCCGCATATTTCATCTGCCGCAGGTAAGATTATTTGTATAAGTTCAGTACATCAGGTAATTCCTTGGGCGGGTCATGTTAATTATGCTGCGAGTAAGGGCGGTATAAATATGATGATGCAAAGTATTGCTCAAGAACTTGCACCCCATAAAATTCGCGTTAATAGTATTGCCCCTGGTGCAATCAAAACCCCCATTAATAAATCAGCTTGGGATACTCCAGAGGCAGAAGCAAAGTTATTAAAACTGATTCCAGCAAAACGTGTGGGTGATGTAGAAGATATCGCTAAAGCAGCAGTTTGGTTAGCTTCCGATCACTCTGATTATGTCTATGGTACAACTCTATTTGTAGACGGTGGTATGACCTTGTATCCAGGTTTTGCAGACAATGGTTAATTGATAATGCCTACAAAAGTTAGTGTTAACCCTGGTTTGATAACAATCAGCGATTAATTTTGGCTGTAGGAGACGTTTTGGTACAATAGACCTCTTGCAAAAGTAATTTTTACAAGAGGCTGGGAAAAGGGGAAAGGTTAAAGGGAAAAGGTTTTTTATTATTCCTTTCCCCTTTCCCCCTTACCCTTTTCCCTACTTTTGCAAGAAGTCTAATGTCGAACCAACCCAATGGGAAGTTACCCATCTGGATGGTGAATTAGAAGTTTCTGGATAATTATTATTGACTCTTATGGCATCTGATTCATCTCATAAAACTATATTTGCAGCGATGGGCGCTAACCTAGCGATCGCTATTACTAAATTTATCGCCGCCTCTATTACTGGCAGTTCCGCCATGATATCTGAAGGGATTCATTCGGTGGTAGATACTGGCGATCAATTAGTACTTTTGCTGGGAATTCGGAGAAGCCAAAAGCCAGCAGACGATAGGCATCCCTTTGGTTACGGTCTAGAACTTTATTTCTGGACTTTTATCGTTGCTATCCTCATCTTTGCCCTTGGCGGCGGGATGTCAATTTATGAAGGAATCACTCATTTAATTCATCCCAGCCCTTTAGAAAACCCAATGTGGAATTATATTGTATTAGGTATTGCAATATTATTGGAGGGGTTTTCTTGGACTGTAGCTTTAAAAGAGTTTTTGCCGACTAAGGGTAAACAAAATTTCTGGCAAGCAATCAAAAACAGTAAAGATCCCACAGTATTTACAGTATTATTTGAAGATTCGGCGGCAATTTTAGGCTTATTCGTGGCCTTAATCGGAATCTTCTTAGGACATTTATTTAATAATGTTTATTTGGATGGCATTGCTTCGATTATTATTGGCATTATCTTGGCTATAGTGGCAGTGGTATTAGCCAGAGAAAGCAAAGGATTATTAGTTGGTGAAAGTGCCGATCCTCAAACTATAGCCAATATACGGTCTTTGTGCAAAACAGAACCAGGAGTGAAAGAAGTTATCCGGGTGCTAACAATGCAGCTTGCTCCCAAGGAAGTATTACTCAACTTAGAAATTCAATTTGCTCAAAATCTTACAGGTGAGGAAATAGCCTTAACTGTAGAAAGTTTAGAAGTAAAAATTCGCCAAAAGCATCCTGAAATCAAACAAATTTTTATTGAAGCAAAATCCTTAACTGCCGCTCGAAAATTTTCGCCAACTTCTCAATAAATTTTTAATCACATAAATATCAAACACAGCATTTTCCAAATGCACTCAAAGTTTATCGGCACAACAATGCAGTATGGTAAAGTTTATTAGTCAAGCAGAAGCTTTTGGATCGCCAGGTATTGAGCCGCGATGGACTCATGCGAATAAAGATGGAGTCGGAACAGCTTACTCTACCTCTAGTAACATTTGGTTTACTCTTTGGAGCGGTATTGTCACTGAAATCTACCATCCCACAGTAGACAAACCCCAAGTTCGGGATTTGCAGTATCTAATTTCTGATGGGAAAAGCTTTTTCCACGAAGAGAAACGCCATCTCGAATCCAAAGTGGAACCGATGTGGACTCATGGTTTAGGATACCGCATCACTAATTCCGATCCCCAAGGACGTTATGCCGTAATCAAAGAAGTGATTGCCGACCCGCATTTCCCCTGTATCTTACAGCACACCACATTAACCGGAGAGAGCGATTTTATTTCCCAACTTCAGTTATATGCTTTGTGTGCGCCGCATCTAGATGTTGAAGGTATGGGTAATAATGGTTACGCTGTAGAGGTTGCTGGACATCGTATTTTGATAGCCGAGAAACAAGGAACATGGCTAGCGCTGGGTGCAACAGTTCCCTTTAGCCGCCTTTCTTGTGGTTACGTTGGTGAAAGTGATGGTTGGACAGATTTAGCAGATAATTTCCAGATGGATTGGGAGTTTGATAATGCTGTAGATGGCAATCTTGCTTTGACTGGAAAACTAAATCTAGATCGCACTAAAGAGTTTACTTTAGGATTGGCGTTTGGTACAAATTTGCATAATGCAATTTCCACGCTATTTCAGTCGCTTAATATTCCTTTTGAGCAGCAGAAGCAGCAATACAACGAACAGTGGAAGCGATCGCGCCGCAATATCCGACCGCTAGAAGATGTTTCATACAATGATGGGAAGTTGTATCACAACAGCATTAGTTTGTTGTTAGCACATGAAGACAAAACTTATCCCGGTGCATTGATTGCATCCCTGGCGATTCCTTGGGGTGAAGCCAAAAACGACCAAGACCAAGGAGGATATCACCTTGTCTGGACGCGGGATATGATTAGCAGTGTATCAGGTTTAGTGGCTGCTGGGGAAACAGAAACAGCAGTGCGATCGCTAATTTATCTTGCAACCAGCCAGCAGGAAGATGGCGGTTTTGCCCAAAATTTCTGGGTTGATGGTAAACCTTACTGGCAAGGTATCCAGCTTGATGAGGTGGCATTTCCGATTCTTCTAGCATGGCTATTGCACCAGCAGAAGACTTGTTTAAAATTCGATATTTATCCGATGGTTTTGCGGGCGGCGGGTTATTTAATTCGTAACGGCCCGGCTACCCAACAAGAACGCTGGGAAGAAAACAGTGGTTATTCACCATCAACACTAGCATCCAATATTGCCGCCTTAATCTGTGCTGCTCAATTTGTTCGCAAACGTGGGGATGAAGCAACAGCAAAGTTTATCGAAGAATACGCAGATTTTTTAGAAGCTCATATCGAAGCTTGGACAGTAACTACTGAAGGAACTTTAGTTCCTGGGATCAAACGGCATTATATCCGAATTACTCCTTCAGATATTAATAATCCTCAAGCCGACGAAAATCCCAACCAAGGAACTGTCTTCATCAGCAATCACCCAGCTGGTGAACTCGCAGAATTTCCAGCTAAAGAAATTGTCGATGGCGGATTTCTGCAATTAGTACGCTATGGAATTCGGAAACCAGATGACCCGATTATTGTTGATTCTGTCAAAGTAATTGATGCAGTTTTAAAGGTAGATACACCTGTTGGGCCTTGTTGGCATCGTTACAACCACGACGGTTACGGCCAGCAAAAAGACGGCAGTCCTTATACTGGTTGGGGTAAGGGACGCGCTTGGCCTCTCTTGACAGGAGAACGAGGACATTATGAACTAGCTGCTGGCGGGGATGTCAAAACATATATCAAGGCGATGGAAGGATTTGCTTCAGACACTTGTTTGCTACCAGAACAGGTTTGGGATGAGGCAGATATCCCTGATATCTATATGTTTTTAGGAAAACCAACAGGTTCAGCGATGCCTTTAATGTGGGCACACGCAGAGTATATCAAGTTGCTACGGTCAACTGATGACGGACAGGTGTTTGATTTTATTCCAGAAGTGGCAAATCGCTATCTAGGCGAAAGAAAACAGTGTAAATCATTGGAAATTTGGAAGTTTAACCGACAAATCAGCCAAGTTAAAAAAGGTCAAACATTGCGAATTGACGCTTTAGCATCTTTTCAACTGCACTGGTCAGATGATAATTGGCAAACCACACAAGATACGCTTTCTACTTCTACAAAGTTAGGAGTGAATTTTGTAGATATTTCTGTTTCTGATAACCAGCAACAACCAATCAACTTTACCTTTTTCTGGATTGAAAGCAGTAAATGGGAACAAAGCAATTATACGGTTGCGGTTGATTAGTGCCAAGATGTTGGGGAAAGGTTAAAGGTTAAAGGGAAAGGGAAAATTCCATGCCTTTACCCTTTCCCCTTTCCCCTTTTCGCTTTTCCTACTTCTGCAAGCAGTCTGTAGTGATGGCAGCAGTTAACTGACAGTTCAGAACCGTTACTTTTATCTAATTGAATAGTAACGAAAGATTAAGCATAGCAAATGACTGTGCGCCATCACTCAAAGTAATCTTTCTTAAGGCAAATAGATAAAAGTGAAGCTAGGGAGTAAAATATTTGAATAAATTAAAACTGATTTAATTCAGAACAAATAATATGTTGAGTATACTTTGGGGTATTGTTGTTATACTGGTTGCTTTTTGGGCATTAGGACTGGCACTTCATATTGCCGGAAATCTCATTCATGCAGTGCTACTTATAGCCATTGGTCTTGCTATCTATAATTTTTTCAAAGCGCGTGATGTGTGAATAAATATAGCATTTCCTCATCATGGTGAATAGACTTCTTGGCATTTGTAGGGAAAAGGGTAAGGGGGAAAGGGGAAAGGAATAATAAAAAACCTTTTCCCTTTAACCTTTCCCCTTTTCCCGCCTCTTGTAAAAATTACTTTTGCAAGAGGTCTAATGATGTATTGCCAGGAGCATAATATAGCCAAAATACTTTTGTAAGGCGGGCAAGACTTCGGCTACGTTCAGTCGAATACTGCCCACCTCATAAGTAATTGGATTTTTATTTGCAAGTCCCTCTGAGAACTTTTAAACCAGTGCTGCCGTTGCTTTTAATCTAAAAATCTTCTCAATTACATCTTCTACTACTTTATCAGGCGTAGAAGCACCAGAAGTAATGCCTACAACAATTTCTCCATCAGGCAACCAGTTATCTGTAGTTATTAACTGCCCATTTAATTGCCGATGTTCAATAGAAGTTACTGATTTCAGGCGTTCAACAGTATCAATATGATAAGAAGGAATTCCTCGCTCAAAGGCAATTTGTTGCAACTGAGTAGTATTCGAGGAATTAAACCCACCAATTACTACCATCAAATCTAAATTATGTTCCACTAATTCCAGCATGGCATCTTGCCGTTCTTGAGTGGCATCACAAATGGTGTTGAAGCTTTGGAAATGCTGATTTAACTCAGTGGGGCCATACTTCTGTAACATAGTCCGCTCAAAAATCTTGCCGATTTGCTCAGTTTCGCCTTTAAGCATGGTAGTTTGGTTAGCAATGCCAACTCTTTCTAAATCGCGATCGGGGTCAAATCCTGCTGAACAAGCTTTCGCAAATTTTGTTAAAAATTCTTCACGGTTGCCACCATTGATAATATAGTCAGCAACATACTCTGCTTCTTGCAAATTCAACACAATTAAATACTTGCCGGCGAAAGAACTAGTCGCAACTGTTTCTTCGTGCTTATATTTTCCGTGAATTATTGATGTATAATCGATTTTTTTGTGCTTTTCTACTGTATTCCAAACTTTAGATACCCAAGGACAAGTTGTATCAACAATTTTGCAGCCTTTCTCGTGAAGTATCTGCATTTCTTGAACGCTAGCCCCAAAAGCGGGTAATATCACTACATCACCAATTCCAACAACAGAAAAGTCTTTATTCTTTCCTTCAATGGGGATGAATTCTACTTCCATCTCCTGCATCCGCTGATTTACAGAAGGGTTGTGGATAATCTCGTTAGTAATCCAGATGTGTTCTGTGGGGAAGTGCTGACGAGTTTCATAGGCCATAGCCACAGCCCGTTCTACGCCCCAGCAAAAGCCAAAGGCTTGTGCTAGTCGGATTGTCACATCACCCCGTTGCAAAGTGTAATTGCGATCGCGAATTTCTTGAATCAAGTTACTCTGATACTCAGATTGCAACTGGGTAGCAACTTCTGCTTGATGACCAAAGCCCTTGCGATTGTAATTTTCTGAATGTTGGAGGCTGCGCTTAAAAGCTTTTGTATCCATTAGATTTGTCTACTTAAACTCACTATTTCTTATTTTCTCGCGCCTAGACGCGATTAATACAGAGTTGTATTCAAAGATATTATCAGAGAGGGGCAAAGGGAAAAGGATTTAATGCCTTTACCCTTTACCCTTTAACCTTTTCCCCTCTTTTTCTTGCTGGGGTTTTAATTCAATCTCGCTATAAATCTGCAATGCAGAACGCCAAACCATATAGCCTTCAGGACTTAAGTGTAAGCCATCAGTAGTAAATTCGCGGCGGAGATTTCCTTCCTTGTTGGTAAACAGAGGATGTAAATCGAGGTATTTGACACCTTTTTTGGTAGATATCCTTTGCAGTTGCTGATTTAACTCGCGAATGCGACTATTGGCAACAGCCAGAAGTTTATCTCGTCCTTTCCAAGTTGCTGCTTCTGCCGCATGTGGCAAAATCGATTGGACAACAATTTGTGCTGTGGGATGCGTCTCTTGTAGGTAATTGATAATTTGTCGCTGATTATCTAAAATTTCTCCATTGCTCATTCCCCGAATTAGGTCATTAATACCAATCATCACAAAAATCACCTCTGGCTGGGTGCGGTCAAATATTTTTAATCTTTTTAATAGTCCATTGCTGGTTTCGCCAGAAATTCCTTGATTGAGCCAATTTTTACCTTCGGGTAATAACTCAGGAGGAAACCACAAACTTAGAGAATCTCCCGCCAGGATAGTTAAATGCGGAGGACGTTGGTCAGCGGCGACCTTGGCTTCTTGGTTGAGAATATTTATCCACTCTTGATAACTGAGTTGGTGACGGCGACCTAAATCAGGTGTAGCAATTTGCGGTGAATTATTCAGATTGATTGCCTGTGGGGATGCGATTATCCCAAAAAAAGCGGCCAATCTCTGCTGTTGCCAAATGAGCAGAATGACCGCCAACATTAGGATGCCGTTGGTTAACAGCGAGAAAAATGCCCAGATAGGAAAGGTTTTTGCAGATGTAGACACGACTAGCGAAATTTACCAATTATTTGAATCAAATTTTAACGCTAGCGATCGCAAATTACACAATCTTAAATTGGGCATTGGGGAAGCAACTCCTAACTCAGCACTCAGCACTCTCTACTGAGTAGGACGATCGCCAAACTCGGAGTTGTAACCTTCTTCGCCGTGTTCGTTGATATCCATACCTTGCAATTCAGCTTCCTCTTTGACTCGCAGCCCGACTGTAGCATCGATAACTTTGAGAATAATCCACGTACCAACACCTGCGATTACATAGGCAATGGCAATTGCTAATAGTTCAACTCCCAATTCACCAAAATTACCACGCAGTACTCCGTCTTTACCTCCTCCGTTGACTTGAGTAGTGGCAAAGATAGCCGTTAAAATTGCCCCCACTGTACCACCAACCCCATGCACGGGATAAGTATCTAAAGCATCGTCAACTTCTAGCTTGTGCTTGAAACTGATGGCATAGAAGCAAACAAAGGCGGTAATGAAACCAATTAAAATCGCTGATAGCGGTGTGACAAATCCGGCGGCGGGAGTAATACCTACCAAACCAGCTACGGCTCCTGTCGCTGCTCCCACGGCGGTTGGTTTACCCCGTAAAACACTCTCCAAAATTAGCCACATTAAAGCTGCTGCTGCTGCCGCTGTATTGGTAGCGACAAAGGCTGTTGTTGCCACATTTGTAACTAAGTTACCAGAGGTTCCACTAGCAACAGATAGGGCACTCCCAGCGTTAAAACCGAACCAACCAAACCACAGCAAGCCAGCACCCAATAAAATAAACGGAACGTTGTGGGGTGGGCTAAGGCGATCGGGATGGGTTTTGCGAGGGCCAAGGACGATCGCTGCTACCAAAGCTGAAACCCCAGAACTAATATGAACTACTGTGCCACCTGCAAAGTCTAGGGCACCCAATCCACCATACAAACCTAAAAATCCACCTTTTGCCCAGACCATGTGAGCCAAGGGAGCGTAAACAAAGGTTGACCACAGTAGAACAAACAGCGAATAGGCACGGAAACTCATCCGCTCAACGATCGCCCCAGAAATTAAGGCTGGGGTGATAATGGCAAACATGGCTTGGTAGATCGTGAATGCCTGATGGGGTATTGTTCCAGCATAAGAGACGACTTCCGGCGGGTTTGACCCTTTGAGGTAGTCGGTTACTTCTAATCCGACACCATTCAAACCCAGCCATTGCAATCCACCGATAAACGGTAAACCTGGCGCAAAGGAAAGACTATAGCCCCATAGAACCCAGGTAACTCCGACGATTGCCATTAACACAAAGCTCATCATCAATGTGTTTAGGACGTTGCGCGATCGCACAAATCCACCATAGAAAAACGCCAATCCTGGTGTCATCAGCAGCACAAGTGCTGCTGAAATCAGCATAAATGCTGTGTCTCCAGTATCAGCAGTAGGCGGGGCAGCAGTTGGGGTTTGGGCAAAAGCATTGCCCATCAACGGCCCTCCTAAAAATAGTAGGGTGATAGCTCCAATCATCACAACTTTCTTCAACACTTTTTTTTCTTCCTAAACACCAACAATTTGTATCCTTAACTACATTTGATTACTTTTTTTGACACATTTTTGTCTTGAAAGTTACTTAACCTGAATTTTCTTGAGATGTTAACAAAAATATAAACCTGATTTGTAGTTGCCAAGATTTAAATTAGCGTATAAACACGCAATCATTACATTGCATCTTTTTTTTTGAAGAATAGAAGAATAGTATTTTATTCAAACCGGGCAAAATTACGAATTTTTAGTTACTTACTGTTACAAACCAAAATAATTGTGATATTTGACGCGTATTGTAAATTATTGTCAGTATTTTCAGATAATTTGCCCAAATATGCAGTGAATTTCAACTTTTAGTGCGATCGCGAACAGGGTGTCAAAGACAGAGGCTACGCCAATATGAGGTACAGAAATACCCTACTTGTGCGATCGCGATCGTTAATCTTAGAGAAGGGAGAAGCAAGTAGCGTGAGGGTTGGGGAGAAGTAATAGCCGATCTAGTTGCAAAATGCTGCATCATGAGTTCTCTTTATATCTCCCTCATAAACACGTAGATATCCAGATGCCTGCTTCTAACAAGTTAGTTGCGAAAAAACTTTTGCAATTTTGCGTGAGATTATTATTTGTTTAACAGGGAACACTATAAAAGTTCAGAATAATCTAGAAATTTTACTTAGCTTCTGGGAGCAAACATGATAATTAAAACACTTACTAAAGCTAAACATACTCCGATTAAATCGTAGCGGTCTGGAGTTACCCCGTCTACCTTCCAACCCCAAAGCATTGCCATTGCGATAAACACGCCACCATAAGCCGCATACACTCTGCCAAAATTTGCCGATTGGAAAGTTGCAAGAACCCCGTAGAAAGCTAAAGCAATTCCCCCCAATATGCCCCACCAGAACGGCTTACCTTCGCGCAACCACAACCAGATTAAGTAGCCGCCCCCAATTTCCAATAAACCAGCCCACAAAAAATACAGCAGGGACTTAATCATTTGCTCAATTATTTAACAACATATAACTCAGTAAAATTACGCTAACGCTTTTAAGTAAACTATTGTCATTAATTAAAGGTAAGTTTGTTGACCAAATTGGGTATGGGGCACAAGAGCAGAGGAGCAAAGGGGCGGAGGGGCAGAGGGGAAAAAACTTGTACAAGAACTCTCCCCTGCTCCCTTGCTCCCCTGCTCCCCTGCTCCCCTGCTCCCCAGAATGTAGATAAGGCTCAAGGATGAAAGCACCATTACCTGATAACGAAGCCCAGAGAATCGAGGCAATTTTGCAGTATAAGATTCTCGATACGCCATCGGAAGCCACCTTTGACGATCTGACTCGTTTAGCCTCGTATATTTGTCAGACTCCTATTGCCTTAATTAGCTTAATTGATACAAATCGCCAATGGTTCAAGTCAAAAGTCGGTTTGGATGCTCCAGAAACGCACCGAGATTTTGCATTCTGTGCCCATACCATTCTCCAGCCTGATGTTTTGGTCGTGCCTGATGCAAAAGATGACGAACGGTTTGCAACAAATCCACTGGTGACATCTGACCCAAATATTCGCTTTTATGCTGGTGTACCTTTAATTAACCCTGAAGGATACGCCCTCGGAACTCTGTGTGTAATTGACTACGTACCACGAAAACTTCATCCAGAACAAATAGAGGCATTACAAACTTTAGGTCGTCAAGTTATCAAGCAACTGGAATTGCGCCGAAATTTAGCAAGTTTGGCACTTGTTACTAAGAAAAGCAACCAGCCACAGATGATACGCAAGCAATTTTTCAAAAAGATTGCAGCAAGTTTTGGTTTGTCGTCGGTAATTTTAGTTCTGATTGGGGTGGTTTCTTATCAAAATACAAGAGTATTTAGTAATTCTAATCGCAGTATAGTAAAACATACTTATAAAAAACTTAACAGCCAAGAGGAAATACTGTCCCAGGTAAAGGATGCTGAACTTGGGCAACGTAGTTACATCTTCACTGGAGAAAAACTTTATCTAAAATCGTATCAAACAGCACTTAGTAACGTCGATCGAGAAATTGCCGAGCTGAAGAATTTAACAGCAGATCGAGCGAATCAACAAAAGCAGATGGCAACGCTTGAATTTCTGATAACGGCTAAACTTACTGAACTAAAACAGACTATCGACTTGCGCCAGAATAAGGGATTAGAGGCGGCGTTGCAGGTACTGCTGAGAAACGATCGACAAAATCTCATGGATGATATCCGCAAGGCGATCGATGAGATGGAAAACGAGGACAAGGGACGAATCCGACAGCAGTCACAAGCAGCAAAGACTTGGACTCGGAACACAATTCTGATACTGGCGATCGCTATTTGCCTAAGTTTTATTGTTCTTGCTGTAGTCTACTACTTGATCTATCGTGAGGTTATTGAGCGCAAGAGGACAGAAGAAACCTTAAATCAAGAACGCAACTTTATCTCAGCAGTCCTTGATACAGTCGGTGCGTTGGTAATAGTTCTCGATTCTCAAGGGCAAATCATTCGTTTCAATCAAACCTGTGAGCAAATAACTGGTTACTCTTTTGATGAGGTGAGGGGTAAGTATAGCTGGAACTTGTTACTACCTCCTGAAGAAGTGGAGCCAGTTAAAGCAGTTTTTGACCAGTTACGATCTGGTCAAATTTCCAATAATTATGAAAATTATTGGGTAATGAAAGATGGTAGTCGGCGGCTGATTGCCTGGTCGAATACCATCTTAAAAGACTATGAGGGCTGTGTTGAATACATAGTTGCTACTGGCATTGATATTACCGATGCCAAACGAACACAACAGCATCTAACTGCGCAATATGCTGCAACCCGCGTTCTCGCAGAGTCCGCCACAATTAGCGAAGCAACTCACCAAATATTGCAAGGAATCTGTGAGAGTTTGGCATGGGATTTGGGTGAAATTTGGATGGTAGATGAGCAAGCAAATGTGCTGCATTTTCTCGATATCTGGCATAAACCATCCATTGAAATGCAAGAGTTTGAAATACTGAAGCGGCAAACCACCTTTGCACCCGGAATTGGACTACCTGGAAGGGTTTGGGCTAGTTCTGAATCGGTTTGGATTGCTGATATCGCTAAAGATATTAATTTGCCTAACTTCAAAATAGCTGCTCAAGTAGGACTACACGCAGCTTTTGGTTTTCCGATCCGCAGTGGTAACAAAATCCTTGGTGCGATCGCCTGCTTCAACCGGGAAATCCAGCCCCTTGACGAAGATTTAGTAAAAACGATGAATTCTATCGGCGAGCAAGTAGGGCAATTTATCCAGCGTAAACAGGCTGAAGAAGAAATACAACGCCAAAATTTGCGATCGCAACTATTTACCGAAATCACCCTGAAGATTCGTCAGTCTTTGGACATCGAAGAAATTCTCCAAATCACTGTCGAAGAGGTACAAAAGATTCTCCAGACTGACCGAGTTTTAATTTATCAGCTTTTGCCAGATCAGTCTGCAAACACCGTTGTTGAAGCAGTAGTTTCTGGCTTACCAGCAATCAAAGAGCAAAACAATGCCGCCCCCTACTTTGAAGCAGAATATCTCCAACAGTACTATCTACAGCAGTACCGTCAAGGCAAGATTTTCGGACTGGATAACTTGGATCTCCTGGAAGTTGAACAAGGCCATCTGGAATTAATGCAACAGTTTGGGGTCAAAGTCAATTTAGTTGTACCTATTCTTGTCAAAGAAGAACTTCGCGGTTTGCTGATAGTTCATCAGTGTGATGATTCCCACCACTGGTCTAACTTTGAAACCGATCTTTTGCGGCAAATAGCCGACCAAGTAGGTATTGCTTTAACCCAAGCCCAACTATTAGCAGCAGAAACTCGTCAGCGACAAGAACTTGAAATTGCCCGTCGCCAAGCCGAATTAGCTTCTCAGACGAAAAGTGCCTTTTTGGCAAATATCAGTCATGAAATTCGCACTCCGATGAATGCTGTATTGGGAATGACCAGTTTGGTCTTAGATACTCCTTTAGACGAAGAACAGCGAGATTTTATTGAAATAATTCGGAGTAGTGGAGACGCTCTTTTAAGTTTAATTAACGAGATTTTGGATCTTTCCAAACTTGAGGCTGGAGAGATGGCTCTTGAAACTTTAGATTTTGACCTATCCACTTGTGTGGAGGAAGTGGTGGAATTATTGGCTCCCTCAGCCCATAACAAGGGATTAGAAATTGCTGCACTAATCGATCGCAACGTCCCCACTCAACTCAAAGGAGATACTGGTAGGCTGCGGCAAATTTTGATGAACTTAATCAGCAACGCCATCAAATTTACCAGCGTTGGCGAAGTATTAGTACAAGCCGAATTGCGATCGCTTTCACCGACTACAGCCACCATCCATTTTGCCATTACAGATACAGGTCTTGGCATTAGCCTTGAAGACCAACGCAAACTCTTTACACCATTTACCCAAGTGGATGCTTCAACCACTCGCAAGTATGGTGGTACCGGTTTGGGATTAGCCATCTGTAAACAACTTGTAACCTTGATGGGAGGAGCGATCGGGGTAGAAAGTCAGATGGACAAAGGATCTAAGTTTTGGTTTGAGTTGCTTTTTACCAAACAAGTTGAGCCTGTTGAGCCAAAATGCGAAGGCGGACTTTTGCAAAATCGCCGCTTATTGGTGGTGGATAACAACACTACTAATTATAAAATCATCTCCCATCAAGCTACTCATTGGGGAATGGAGGTAGATCGAGTTGACAGTATTGCTGCGGCCGTTAAAGTTATTCAGCAAGCTAGCGAACAGGGGAAATCATATCATGTTGCCTTGGTTGATATGCAAATACCCCAAACAAATAGCATGACAATAAAAGAACAAATTCCAGCCAATTCTGCAATTACTGAGATTCCTTTGATTCTGCTCGCCTCTACTAATCAACGGGATGAAGTACAACAGGCGCTCAAAATCGGATTTGCTACTTATTTATTCAAACCCATTAAGCCATCACGACTCCTTGATGCCATCATAAATATTTTAGAAACTCAGCCGGAATCAGAACAAGGATGTAGAGGCAGGAAGCTAGAGGCGACAGAAGAAATTGCGAGTACAGAAACTTCAGATATTCTTAGTTGTTCTTCTAACCTATCTACTAAATCCAAGTTAAGAATTCTCTTAGCCGAAGATAATTTGGTGAATCAGAAAGTAGCACTAAAGCAACTCCATAGTTTGGGCTATAAAGCCGATGTCGTCGCCAATGGAAAGGAAGTTTTGCAGCTCTTAGAAAAAATTCCTTACGATTTGATTTTAATGGATTGCCAAATGCCAATTCTCGATGGTTTGGAAACTACAAAAGAAATTCATCGTTGGCAAGAGGACGCTTTTGCATTGGGTCATCGTCCTGTGGTAATTGCGATGACAGCTAATGTGATGAAAGAAGACGAACAAACTTGTCTAAATGCCGGAATGGATGACTATTTAAGTAAGCCAGTATTTAAAGAAAAATTGGCTGAGACTTTAGAGCATTGGACAGGTGTGATCGCTTCCCAACAAGAGGCAGGTGTATATGAACAGACAGTTTCCACGGACTTAGCAATTGATTGGGAACACTTGCATCGGATATCGGGAAATGATGAAGAATTTGAATTAAATTTATTGCAAATATCCGTTGAAGATATTAAACCCCGTTTAGAGATAATTAAAGCAGCGATCGCAACTGATGACTTCGAGCAAATAGCGCGAGAAACTCATCACCTTAAAGGTGCTAGTGCCAACATTGGAGCCACAGCTATGTACTTAGCAACTGACAAACTAGAACAACTAGCTAGCGATCGAGACCTTAAAGGTACTACTAATTTAATTTTAGAATTAGAAGAATTTGTCAACTGCATTCAATACTTTTTAATTAAAAACAAAGTCGTGAAGGAGGCAGGAGGCAGATCGCTTTTAGCGTCTCCCCTTGGGAGAAGGCAGGAGGCAGATGGGCAATGGTTTCCATGACACTAGATCGAGGACAATTGCCCGATCCATCCCGACACTTGACATTATGTAAATTATGTAATACATTTGTAGTATACAAGAAAAGCCTCCTCAAAAGCATTGCAATAATGCTTTCCTTGGGTCTGTAGCTCTAACGGTAGAGATCCCGGATGTCACTTGTGCCCTGACAGAAAAAGCTTACATACTTGCTCAATGGTAGAGCGATCGTCTCTAAAACGATAAGTTGCAGGTTCAATTCCTGCGGTGTAACCACAGC
Organism: Nostoc sp.; assembly: GCF_036917375.1. Taxonomy (GTDB): domain Bacteria; phylum Cyanobacteriota; class Cyanobacteriia; order Cyanobacteriales; family Nostocaceae; genus Nostoc. Next base: position 74,292 of record NZ_JBALDN010000079.1, on the reverse strand, counting down.
TTTTTCAACTTGCATGAGGTGTGAGTGTAACTCTCACAGGGAGGGTATCGGTTCAATCCCGATCAGATCCACTAATATCAGTTTGTAATTACAACAGGAGGCGATCGCAATGGTTCATATTCGATTTGAAGGACGTTCTGTTGATGTGCCAAAAAGCCAATTGGGAATTGCGGCAGGGATGAATGATGTGGCAGTGAAGGAGCGCGTTGCTCGGCATTTAGATGTGAATAGCGATCGCCTTTCTGCTTACGTAATCGATCGCCGTCCTAGTGGCGATTTGATCGTCCGCCCTGAAGCTGTCTATGGTTAAATTTCCGAGTCATCCGTGCCCCAACACAAGAAGCATACATACACATTCATAACGGCCCTAAGGTAGTAAAGTTCGAGCGATCGGACTAAGCGAAGCATGATTTCTAAGTCTCTCGCAGATTTAGCGTGCGTGCCCACTGCCAATATTTGGTAAGAGCGGCCGTAGCTGTAAAAAGCTTCTTGAACTTGCACGGAATGATTTAAGACTTAATTCCGCGCCCTAACTTGTAAAGCCTACACACACTCCGGCAACGGAATGCAGGTTCAAATCCTGTCGCTCCCTTTGATGGGAGCGTAGCCAAATTGGTATAGGCAATTGTGAAAACTGCTTTGCTAACTTGTGCGGAATTTAAATTATTTAAATAGTATTTATCTATAACCTTTACTCAATACGGAGGTGAGTTCAATGATGTTAGCTAACTCATGTTTAATAACAACTCAATTAGAAAAACTGCATTTAAACAACGTGAGATATGAGCGAACATCGTTTGAGCGAGATTGTGATTGAGCGTCCTCGCGGTGGGAGGAGAATTAGCCTCAAAAAGGTGACTGGCTTTAAGAAGCAATTATACAAAATCACCCAGGATGCCATTCAGGATGGATTGTTGAATCCTTACCTGATTAAACCAATAAATAAATCTAAGTATCTTTCAGACCATCTTGGCCCTCTGCGGCGGTTTTTGCGATCGCAAGTCGGACAACCTTGGAATGAGGTTTACAGCCAACTGTGTCAACGGTTAGATCCCAGCACAATGGCAGGACAGCATGTTATCGATCATGTGTGGGATTACGTTGAACGGCATGTGGAGATAATTGATGGTGGTTTTTATAGCAAGCCTTATCAAGGGTATCGAAATCAGCTAAATACAAGCCATCGCGATCGCTTCTATATCCATCCTGAAATCGGTATTCTTTGTGCAGTCGAGAAAGTACCTCGAAAGCAGAAGCAAAAGCAGGAACAAAGTGATATTGTCATCATTGATAATTATCATCAATACCAAAAGCTAAACGAAATTTGGTATTTAATTACCTTTGAAGATTTGCCATGGCCAGCCATTCATTATGTGAGGGATGCTGTCAAAGGTATAATTCATCGTTCTGTGGCATATACAGGTCGAATGATTTACGCTGTTAAGAAACAGCAGTGTAATAAGAAAGAAATTCGATTTATTTTAAATCAACTTTCTAAAACCTAAAATTTTCACTTCGTGCCCTAACTGAAAAAGCTTACATACTAGCCGAATGGTAAGGCACTTGACTGAAGCTCAAGCAACTACGGGTTCAAATCCCGTGTGTGAATCAACAGCTTTTTCGACTTGCACGAAGCGATATTATAGCGCTTCTCGGTTGAGCTCAATACAGACCTAACCCCAACCCCTTCCCTTGTAGGGAAGGGGAGCAAGATTCAAAGCCTCTCTCCTTTTAGGAGAGAGGTCAAAGTGTATTGCATCCACGCGATAACCGCTATATTTCATTAATGATTGATGAAAACTTCTCTTTCGGTATTTTCTTCGTGTCTTTGTTGAGTTGCAAAAATTACTTTTTTAAACGAACCGCCAAGGACGCATTCGCGCAGCGTCTCGTTAGAGAAGGACGCGAAGTTGAAGAAGAAGACAGAGAATTTCACATACTAATTAGGATTGCTACATAGTTATTGGCAGTTGTTGCCGCGCCCCGATCGCAGAAGCTTACATAACTCTGCACAAGTTATACACAATGCTTCTACAACTTGCGCGGTGATATCACCTCGCGTGCAACATCTGCCTCCTCATCCATCACAACTAGAGGAGGTTCATAATGAATACCGCAGAACGGGACCTGCGTTTGGAAATGCTCAACAGTTTGCTCACAACTCCTCACCGCAAGCTTGAGCAAGTCGCAGAAATTCATCAGTTAATTGTTGAACTCGATCCCATCTTCTACGGACACCTGGCAGTTTGGTATCAGCGTCATGGTGATGTCCGCGACCACAAAGAGGTGTTTATTGCTCATTTGTTAACTAGCAATTTAACTGAACACCGAGATGCTGGATTTATGATGCTGCAAGAGTTTCCACCCTATCAGGTGGCTCGTGTGGTGGACTTCATGAAGCAACAGCAGAATAAACTGCCTCGTTCGGCTCGGACTGCGGTACGGCGTTATCTAAAGGTGCGGGAAAGCAATCCGGCTCTGTTCGATCGCGCCGCACTCAGAGGTCGTAAAGCAATGAAGCACTTATATGCTTCACTGCACATCAAGCCAAATGAACGGGCAAATGCGATTCTATTCTGCGATACTCCTCCAGAGGGTTCCTTGGCGAATGTGCTGAAGCAGCTTGCTAAGGCAGAAAGTGCGGCAGAACAGGCACGGCTGATTGTGGAGTTCAAAATTCCCTACACGATCGCAGTTGGTGCGATCGTGCAACTTACACCAGTTGTATTGGTGGCGTTAATCAACAGCATGTCTCCACAAGAAGCGATCAACAATCTCAAGTCTCTCCAGACTAGAGGTGCAATGGATCACCCACAAGTGAAGAAGCTGATTGATTCCAAGCTGGAAGCAGCTTCTAAGAGTGGGCGTGTTTCAGCATTCAAAGCACAGATTGCGGCAGATGCAGGAGATTTTGACGCAGACACCGTTGCCCAACTGGAAAAGGTGACAAACGAACAGGTGAAACGGCGGGGTGCGATCGCTCGTCCAACTGCTTTATTGGTGGACAAGTCTGGTTCAATGGAAAATGCGATCGCGATCGGTAAACAACTCGCTGCCCTAATTTCTGGTATCACTAAGGCAGAACTGTTTGTGTACGCTTTTGACACCATTCCTTACGCTGTTACGGCAAAAGGCAAAGAGTTGACCGACTGGGAACGTGCCTTCCAGCACATCAACGCAGGTGGTGGTACTAGCATCGGCTGTGCATTGGAAGCAATGCGGAAGAAGAAGCAGGTAGTTGACCAGATAATTCTGGTGACGGACGAGGGCGAAAATGCTGCTCCTTACTTCGGTGAAGTTTACAAGAACTACTGCCGGGAGTTGGCGATAATGCCCAATGTGGTGATTGTCCGTGTGGGTACTCATTACAACTGGGTGGAGAGTCAACTGAAGCAGCAGCAAGCACCTGTAGATACGTTCACTTTCGCAGGAGACTACTACAGTTTGCCGAACATCGTCCCACTCCTGACGCGCCCCTCTCGTCTGGATTTGCTAATGGAGATTATGGATCTGCCATTGCCAGTGCGAGACGATAAGTAAGGTTAGAATATGGCATTGCTTGTCAGTAGAAATGATGAGTAATGCCATCCATTCAATTACGAATTTTTAAGATGACGATGACGACACCACTCAAAGAATGGTCTGAAGAAACTATCCTCTCTATGATTAAGGATAGAGTTCAGGAAAGCCTTGAACTTGATTATAAGGAATGCCCTGCAATCTTTCCACTTACTGAGGGAAAGAAAAAAGAACTTAGCAAAGATGTCTCAGCTTTTGCTAATTCTGCTGGAGGCATAATTATCTATGGTATAAAAGAAAATGGGCATATCCCTACTGAAATTGATACAGAATTTGATCCTAATGCATTGTCAAAAGAGAGGTTAGAACAGATTATAAATTCAATCATTCATCCTCGTATCAATGAACTTCTTATTAAGCAAATAGAACTAGTTACTACTAGCCCAGGTCATGTATTGTATGTAGTTTCAATTCCTCAAGCTACAACAAGAGCGCCTCATCAAGCTACCGACAAGAGATATTACAAACGTTTCAATTTTGAGTCGGTTGCAATGGAGGATTATGAAATCAGAGATATTCTCCGTAGAGCAACAACACCTGATTTACACTTTCATTTTTATTTGGGTGGTCAAGATACTGTGCCAATACAGTTTTCTCAAGACCAGCCATTCTCTGAAGAAGTAGATATGATTATTGCTGTAGAGAATAGAGCAGAAGAACCTGCATCCTATGCTGTAATGGATGTATTTATAGATTCTGCTCTAAAGTTATCTAACTCTGCTGATTTAGCAATGACAAATAATGTCTTTCTTACTTTGAAAGATGAGAAAATATCTTTTACACATCTTAGTAAAAACTGGTCTATTCCCAGCAAGTTGCCTATATTCAAGGAAACTAATTTTAGAATTACAGATATACCCATTAAGCTTGCCATCCCAAAGGATCATGCTGATTCAGAGGTAATCTATTATATGTGCGTATGGCAAATTAGATCACCTGGAATGATTAATAATGGTTCTTTTGCATTTGTTCTCAAAGACAGTTATTTGACAGTAGCTAAACCTTAAGTACTGCTGACAAGATGCAGCGATCGCTCTACTCCAAAATCCCTCTTTTCATCTCTTCCAATTTTATGTAGTACCTTGTATTATATGAATATCCTGCGTGCCCCAACTCTTGGAGCCTACATACTAGTACGAGAGGAAAAGTAACACTGTCAAATACAGTGGGCGTGTGTGAACGGGGAGTGCGAAGAACCTGGAAGGTAGGCTTAAAAGTAGCCATCCTTGAAAGAGTGTGTAACAACTCACCAGCGGAGTCCCTCTAGTAACTGAGAACACGCAATGCTCCACCAACTTGCACGCAGGAATTTTACTACTTCCTAAGTAGGAGGCTATTGATTAACAAAATTAAAATTAACTTCAAGTTTTTGACTTTAATACTTCTATAGCTTTAAATCCTTCTATAGTCTGACCTAAAAATATCATGGGAACACTCAAGCTAAACGGATTACCAGTTTGAATCATATTATAAATGGCAGTTAACGCATTTAGCGACATCAATCCTACTGCAATACCTAATGCAATTTTTGATTTACGTTGGACAAAGAAACCTAGAGTTAGATACAGTAAACCGAAAAATAAACAGCTAATTCCCAATGTTAGATAATCACGAAATCGACTACCGGCGAAAAATAATATTATGCTGAGAAAAATGCACAGGACTCCAACTGCGTAAACTGCACGGTAAGCAGATGCTAACTTTTTTCGGGATTCTGATATTTGTTGTGTTTGGGTAGTCATTTTTTGGTTGATAGAGTGCAAATTATGTTTTTTTATATACTCCATTACTGGCAATAATCTTGGGTAATTATGCGTAAAGAGAGATAATTATGTCTGATATCCGTAAGCTAATCAACCAAATTGCGATCGCAGAAGCACAATTGTCTACGACCCAATTCCTAGCACCCTGTGTCAAAGGTGGACGAGTTCGCACACGGGTAGCCGGGATGATCTACACCTTCAGTCCAAAGCCTAGTAAATTTGAAGGTTGGGGCATCTTTCAGGCTGTGGATGAAAAAACAGCAACGGTTGTAGAAGAAGCAGATTTACCCCAAATTGCAGAATACCTGCAACACTTTCCCCAAATACGGCTGCGGTTAGCACACCAACTGCAAAAACAAACTTGGTTAGCATACCCTGTAAATGAAGCAGATATGCGTCAACGGTTGAAGGTAGTTAAGCCGATCGCAGTCCACTTAGTAACCGAGGGCGTTACCTTTGAGCAAATCATTGCCCGATGGAATGGACAGTCATGCTGGTTTGAGGAAGTCGATCGCCGTACCGATCCGGCAATTTCTGAAACTCTGCAATCTGCCGTCAAGCAACTCATTCCTGCTGAGGAATTACAGTTTAAGGGTATTACTCCAGAAATCCGCACAGTGTATGAATTAGCAACTCGGCGCATTGAGGGATTTACTCAACCTCAACAGGATGAAAAGCGACTAAAAAAGGCATTGCAAATGGGTGGCGGTGAATTAAATCAATTCCACGATCGCGGCGATTATTGGACAGTCGATTGGACAACTGCTGATGGTGTTCGCCATAGTAGTGCGATCGCTAAAACTGACTTGACTGTTGTCAGTTCTGGTATTTGTCTGAGTGGACGCGATCGCGATTTTGACTTGCAATCCTTAGTAGGTGTCATGGAACAACAAGAGTATTAATTACGAATTACGAATTACGAATTATTATGAGTATCTTTTTTCACGAACAGCTTTACCGCACTAATGCTGTGATGGCAAAACTAAAAAATTATCCTGTAACAATTTGTGGTGCTGGAGCATTAGGAGCTAACATCGCGGAAAACTTAGCTCGGTCTGGTTTTGATAAACTTACAGTAATAGATCGCGATCGCATTGAGGAGCGTAACCTTTCGACTCAGCCTTACTACCGTTCCGATGTTGGAGCGTTCAAGGCGAAGATTTTGGCGAATAATTTATATCGAGCAATTGGTACTAAAGTTGATGCCAAAACAAAGGAGTTGACACCAGCAAATACAAATCAATTACTTCAAGACAGCCAGCTAATTATCGATGTCTTTGACAATAGCGTGGCTCGTCAAGCAGTGAAAGATTATGCTGAAAAATTAAGCGTACCCTGCCTTCATGCTGGGCTAGCAGCAGATTATGCAGAAGTAATTTGGAATGACGTTTATCGCGTTCCTTCCGAGGTTAATGATGATGTCTGTGATTATCCGTTGGCACGAAACCTGGTGATGTTAACTGTTGCTGTGGCGTGTGAAGCGATCGTTTCATTCATTGCCACAGCAGAACAGCGTAACTTCAGTATCACTCAAAAGGATCTGACTGTTCAATCTCTATTTTTGTAGAAGGTACTTGTCCCGCCGCGGCGATCGTGGCTCAAAATGAAAAATGTTTAAGTTTAGCGATCGCCATCTCCCAATTGCTGATACCAATTCACGAAATTACTGATACAAATCACTTCCTTTACTTCCTCTGCTCCCCTGCTCCTCTGCTCCTTTCCTCCCTATTCCCCTATATTCAGCAATTTCGCCATCGCCAACCGTTGCAGTTTACCGGTAGCACCACGAGGTAGTTGCTCTAAAATGTGAATTTGCTTGGGAACTTTGAAGTCTGCCAGCATAGTTGCACAGTGAGCTAAAAGTTCTTTTTCACCAACTTCTGCTTTCAGAACAACAGCCGCGTGGATATCTTCTCCTAAAGATTTGTGGGGGACGGCAAAGGCTAAGGCTTCGGCGACGGCGGGATGGCGTAGCAAGACATCATCCACTTCTAAAGGAGAAATTTTTTCCCCACCCCGGTTAATCAATTCTTTAATCCGTCCAGTCAAGCGGAGGTAGCCATCTGCATCCACAGTTCCTTGATCTCCTGTACGGAACCAACCGTTCACAAAAGCAGTGGCGTTAGCTTCTGGATTGTTTTCGTAGCCATCTATAACGTTGGGTGCTTTTACCACCACCTCGCCCAAGCTTCCCTGAGATAATAGGTTGCCTTCAGAGTCCATAATGCCCACTTCTACACCGAAGCCATAACCGACAGTACCTGGTTTCCTAACTTTTGGCGGTAGGGGATTAGTAGTCATCAAGTGAGATGCTTCAGTCATGCTGTAAGATTCCACCACAGGAGCATTAAGAGTTGCCTCTAACTGTTCAATGATAATCGGCGGCAAAGAAGCGCTACTAGAACGAATGAAACGAAAGCGGTTTGCTTTGACAATTTCTGGGTTGCGGCTAGCGCGCGCCAAAATTGTCTGGTGCATGGTTGGCGCTGCGGAGTACCAAGTGGGTTTGTAAGTATCTACCAGTTTCCAAAACTCCAAGGCATTAAAACCATTGGGACAAACTAATGTACCACCCGAAGCCAGAGTTGCCAACAAACAGCCCACCAATCCGTGAACATGAAACAAGGGCATTAGGCAAAGTGTAGTATCTGCTGCTGTGAGTGAGTAAGCACTAGTCAGGTTGCCGGCTGAAGCGATTAAATTGCGATGACGAATCGGCACCCGCTTGGGACGACTGGTAGTGCCGCTAGTGTGAAGAATCATCGCTATATCATCACCGTTGGGGGCTGTGGGATTCGCGGATTCTGCTGATTCTGAACCTGTTTTGACTGATTCAAAGCTTAATGTGCCATCAGTATTTACCTTAGCATTAATCAGCATCATATCGGGTGTGACACTAGCAATGGCTGCTTCTAACCCCTCAGACAACGTAATCAGTGCTTTTGCTTGGGTATCTTGATAGTAAAAGGCAAATTCTTCTTGTTTGTATTTGGGATTTAAAGGTGCAGTAGTGCCACATAAGGCAGCAGCCAAAAAGGTAATTGCCATTGGTGAACCGTTAGTCATGGCAATGGCAATGCGTTCTCCCCGTTTCAATCCAAAGCTGTTGAGTTGAGATACCAGTCCAATAATATTCTCGCGTAATTGCTTATAAGTTAGCGATCGCCCTTCAGGGGTAACTAAGGCTGGATGATTGTCTTCCCCCACTAAAAGCTCAAATAAATTCATTGTTTTTCCGATCTGTAAATACATGATTTAGCTTAAACAAAAAATTGTTACTTAGCTTTGAGTTATGAGATAGTGCTAGAATGCTGTTATTAACAACAATGTTTTAAACATCCTCATAACAATTTCTCTGACAGAATTTTGTTATGGAGATCATCCTGTAAAATCATAAAAGTGTACATTGAATAAATTTGTGGATCTGCGCTCAAGTAGATAGAGTTATTAGGATTAATTCTCAAAATGCTCTTGGAGTACGCCTTGGAATATAAACTAGAAGAAATTCGTTCAATAGTTTATCTAAATAGCCGTGTACTCAATTTCCAAAACATATTAATAGCAATTATGAATCCCAGAAAAATTACTATGTTGGGCGAAAGCTTGGAGCGCCAAGGTGGAATAGTTTCTGTGGAAAAGCTCATTCTTGAAGAAACTAACTCTGATATTCAAATTAAACACATTACGACTTTACCGAATGGTTCTACTGTATATAAAATGTTAGTGTTTTTGCAGGCAATAGGTGAGTTATTTTGGAACTTATTAAACCAAAGAACTGACCTAATTCACATCCATGTTTCAGATAGAGGTAGCGCTTTTCGTCATTCAATCACTACTCTTATTGGTTGGTTATTTCATAAACCAGTAATTATTCATACTCATAGTGCTGATTTTCATTTGTTTTACTCTAAACTACCCCAATTGCTTAAGCAATGGCTAAGTTGGTCGTTTTGTAAATGTACCCGTTTCATTGTTTTATCAGATAGCTGGAAAAAATTCTACATTGAGAATCTTGGCTTGAAATCAGAGCAAGTTATTGTTCTGCCTAACCCAGTAAAAATTCCCGCACAAATTCCACAAAGAATAGATTCCGAACAGATATTTTTCTTATTTTTAGGGCGCATTGGTGAGCGCAAAGGTACTTTTGATTTAATTAAAGCATTTGCTTCTATGCCTGTTGCTCAACAAAGCCAAGCCAAGTTAGTTATAGCGGGGGATGGAGATATAGAACAAGCTCGTAGTTTGATACTAACTCTAAATCTTACTGACTACATCACTATTCTTGATTGGGTAGATCGAGAAAAACGTGACGATCTTTTAACTAAAGCTGATGTCTTTGTATTACCTTCCTACAACGAAGGTCTGCCTATGGCACTATTAGAAGCAATGAGTTGGGGTTTGGCAGTTATCACTACCCCAGTAGGAGGAATACCCGAAATAGTTACTCAAAATCAGAATGGTTTATTAGTTAATCCGGGGGATATTCAACAATTGTCAGAGGCAATGCAATCTTTAATTGCAGACGAAAATCTGAGAATATATTTGGGAAATAATGCACGAGTCAGAGTTAAACACTTGGACATTAACAAATATCTTACGTCTTTAAGAGGTATTTATACAGCAGTTATCAATTGATAACCATCTTGATGAAAGTAGGTTTAAGTTACATAGCCTATGTATTAAACACCAAATTCAAAAACGACATAATATATTCTGTATGCAAGGAAAATAGGTGTTACAAAGGTAGGGATTTAATTTAAGATTATGAAAATTTAAGGTAGCGATAAAGGTATTATTATTTTGTTGTTCTGATTCTTCTAAACTTGGTATACTGGCTAATAAGTGAGGGAGTGCAGAAATGAAAACTTTTCCGGAAGTTAAATTGTTTAATACAAGATTCCATAAAGTTCAAGTACAAGAATTAGTTGATTATTTAATAGAAGCAGCAAAAAATCAAAAAAAGACAGTTGTAGGACATGTGAATATCAGAGCAATGAATTTCGCTTATGAAAAGTCTTGGTATCGAGATTTTTTGAATAAGGCTGATTTAGTATTTTGTGACGGATTTGGTGTAATGGTAGGAGCTAGATTCAATGGTTATTCAATGCAATCTGCGCATCGAATGACAGCACCAGATTACATAGAAGATTTAGTATTAAAGTGCGAACGAGAAAACCTTTCTTTATTTTTATTAGCTGGAAAACCTGGCGTAGTAGATAAGGCAATTATTAAGTTAGGATCGATTGCGCCTAATTTACGCATACAGGGACATCATGGTTATTTTGATAAATCAGGAAAAGAGAATGATTTGGTAATAGAAAAAATTAATAAATTCCAACCAGATATTTTATATATTGGTTTTGGTATGCCATTACAGGAACGCTGGATTTTAGATAACTTCAATAAAATTGAAACTACTGTATTTTTACCTTTAGGTGCTTGTCTAGATTTTTATACTAACTCTATATATCGCGGCCCGCGTTGGTTGACTGATAATGGTCTGGAATGGTTAACGCGCTTAATTACTGAACCTACTCGTCTAGCAGACCGTTATATCTTAGGTATTCCATTATTTTTTTATCGTGTAGTTAAACAGCGAATCACTCAAGGGATTATAACAAATCGCTCAAGAAATTTTTTCTAAATTTCGCATTTGTTATGACCATGACTGCCCAAAAGTGGCCAATTGTTTCCCCTACCTCTGCGGCCAAGACTAGAATTAGAATTGACGTGACATTCTCCTAGTAGCCAAAGTGCCAGACTCTCTGCCATTAAGCGATCGCTATCTTGCCTTAATCGATGAAATTGTCGAAACCACCCTTAAGGGCAAAATTAGCTCTGTAGAACAGGTGTATCAAATGCTGCTTAAAGGAATTACTTCCGGTACAGGGGAAGTCTTTGAGCTAGCTTTGAGCGATCGCCTGAATTCCCTCCAAAGCCAAGTAGATAGCGAAAAAGACGAACTCAAGAAAGCCAAGGCAACTCGCAGTTTGAGAGCCATTAAGACGATTCAAAGTCAATGGCAACGCTGGCAAGAACAAAACAAAGCCACAGAAGCGATCGCTTTTGCAGCTACAGAAATTACTACAGCCCCTGCTGGCGATCGTCTAGCGACATTTATCCGGGTTACTGACCCGAATCAGAAGTATCCGCTAAATTTACAACAGTTACAGCAGTTATCAAAGGCATTACAGCAATTTGCTCAGGCAGACGCTGATTTACAACAATTTTCCGAAGGGATTACCCGTGGTTTAGCTTCTTGGCAGCGATTGCAAGACAACTTGCTCAGTTGGATGTACGAGCAAAAAGAATCTCTGGGATTTGGTGGTGTACCGGGAGAAAGTGGCCCTTGGGCAAGTTGGGCGAAACAACTCAATAGTGAGTTACCCAAAACACTACTTCGCACCTTAGCTAGGGAAGAATCTGCAATAGAGTTTGCCGAGCGACAACGGGGAATCACCCTGAGAGATTGGGTGGAAATGGCATTGATTTTACAGTTCTTGCAACGGGGACTAATAAACTGGTTTGACCAACAAGCTTACGATGTGAAAGCGGGGCCAAAGTTGTCCATTTCCACTTTTTTGACCTTTGCAGTGATTTGGAGTCAGTTAGCAAGTGGTTTTAGGAGCATTGGCACAATATACAGCGATGCTTGTTCTCAAATCATGCTCCAGATTTTACGAACCTTCGCCCAGCGTCCGTATTTTCCCTTTTATGGCGGGATTTTTGCCTCTTTTACTGGCACTTATTTGCGAGATGCCCTAGATTATTTGGATGAACCACTACGACGAGGCGAGGGAACCCAGGAAAAGGCGCGGATTCTGACTCTTTTAGGCTATTCTCAGCGTGCTTTGGGACAATACCAGCGCTCAATTGATTTTCATCAGCAGGCGCTAGAGATAGCCAGGAATGCAGGCGATCGCACCTGTGAAATTGCCAATTTCAACCACCTCAGCCGTACCTACGTGCAACAGCAAAATTATGCTGAGGCAATTAATTACAGTCAACGAGCATTAATACTAAGTCGGCAAGCAGGCGATAGGACAGGAGAAGCAAACGCGCTAGTAAATTTAGGTTACAGCGAAGTCATGCAAGCTCAGGAACTGGAAAACTTAGAACCAGAAACTTATGAAGCTGCAATTAATTATTTGGAACAAGGTTTAAAATTATCAGAAAAATTAGGCGATCTTCAAAGTAAAGCCTTATGTGTCAGCAGCTTAGGAATTGCCTATTTAGTAATCGGAGAACACCAAACTGCAATTAAATATCTGGAAGATGGTTTTAAAACCGCGCAAGTTTCCGGTGATTTGTATCTCCAAGGGCGGAACTTAGCTTATTTAGCAGAAGCTTATTATCACCTGCAAAATTCGGAAAAAACTGTTTATACAGGTTGCTTGGGAATGTATCTTTTAGAGCAAATTGCTTCTAATGAGTGGCGTCAAGCAGCAGGTTTACTGACAATTTTACAAGGACAAATCGGCGCAGAAGCTTTCCAAAAGTTCTTACAGCAACATCGCCCGAAAATTATTGCGGTTATCGGTGTAGATGGGTACGATCACATTCCGCAATTGTTAGAAGAATATAAGGGAGATATGTGAGAAGGCAGGAGGCAGGAGGCAGGGGGCAGATCGCTTTTAGCGTCTCCCCTTAGGAGAAGGCAGGAGGTAAACCCCATACAAAAAATATATTTTCTTCGTCTTGCTTCCTGTCCTCTGGTTTTGTCTGGTAAAAACGGTGCGATCGCTCCACAGCTTAACAAATCGCAACAATCTTTATACAAGTAAAGAAACAACACTCTCTTCAAGTATATTTTCTAGCAAAACTCCATATTGAACTTGCTTATTTAAATCAGCTGTGGTAACTTCATTGTAGTTTAAACAGCTAAAATTCGATTGACTTACCGTAGTTTGTTTGATAGCATGACTACTCTAGTAAAGAAATTTGTTGTCACTAGGTAGTTTAAAAGCTGATATCAGTTAATTAGTAACATATTTACGGTTATCAGCCAAAAGTTATTTGTAGCATTGTCCACTGGACATGATTGAACAATACGTTTTTGCAGCGATAAAAACTGCGTAGGCGCAGCCCGTCGTAGAAGTCGCCCACCGAGCCATAACCATAAATCCTTTGTTGTCTCGTTAGTTTAATGGTGAAGCGATGTCTATCGACAAACCTTGAGGCTTTCAGCAGCAGTGAGGCAGCACTGTAGGTCTACCCAATCCATACGTAGGAGTTGAAAATTATGGTGCAAACTTCTCTCGTCCGCCCCAGCAATCCCTTTCAGCCACCGACCTTCGTTTCCATTGAATCAGAGCGTCGTCATCGTCAAGAACGCTTGGCGGCAGCTTTTCGGGTATTTGCGCGTTTGGGTTTTGCTCAAGGATTGGCAGGACACATCACTGCCCGCGATCCTGAATTTACCGATCATTTTTGGGTAAATCCCTTTGGGATACATTTCAGTCGCATTCGGGTATCAGACCTGATACTAGTGAATAGTGAAGGTCAGGTAGTCCAAGGTGAAGGCAAAGTTAGTCAAGCAGCATTTGCCATTCACTCTCAAATCCACGAAGCCCGCCCCGATGTCATTGCAGCGGCTCATGCCCATTCCTTCTATGGCAAAACTTGGTCATCTTTGGGTCGGTTGCTCGATCCGATTACCCAAGATTCTTGCGCTTTTTACCAAGATCATGCTCTATTTGATGATTTTACAGGCATTGTCTTGGAGACAAGCGAAGGAAAACGCATTGCTCAGGCACTAGGCAGGAGCAAAGCGGCGATTTTACGCAACCACGGAATATTGACCGTAGGGCAGAGTGTGGATGAAGCCGCTTGGTGGTACATCAGGTTAGAGGATACGGCGAAGGCGCAATTACTAGCAGAAGCTGTAGGAAAACCCATCCTAATTGACCACGACATCGCCTTAAAAATCCAACAACGCGGTGGTACTCACCAAGCAGGCTGGGGTGGATTTCAGTATTTGTGGGATGAAATTACCCACGACCAACCAGACTTATTAGATTAGGTATTGGGGAATGGGGATTGGGGATTGGGCATTGGGCATGGGGAAGAGGACAAGGAGAATTGGAGACAAGGGGATCTAACTTTTGTCACCTTGTCCCCCTTGTCCCCCTTGTCCCCTCTGCTTCCCCTGCTCCCCCGCTCCCCTGCCCCCCTGCTTCCTTTGCTCCCCAACACTTTCAGGAGAATTAATTATGCCAATTGAATTTATTGGATTGATTCGGACAAAACCGACTTCGGAATTAAATAGTGCATCAGGCGGCCTGGGCGATGACATCATCGATCCAGCTTATGTTCGTGAATTTGCCAAAGCCCATGAAGAAGGAGGCTTTGACAAAGTATTAATTGGCTATAGTTCTAGTAGCCCGGATGGCTTGACTATTGCTAGTTTCGCTGCTTCTGCAACCGAGCGATTGGGCTTTTTAATTGCTCATCGTCCGGGTTTTGTCGCGCCAACTCTGGCAGCTCGCAAGGCAGCTACTCTTGACCATTTTACCAACGGTCGGATCGCAATACATATTATTACCGGTGGCAGCGATGCTGACCAGCAGAAAGATGGCGACTGGCTAGATCATGACAGCCGTTACCGTCGCACCGATGAATATTTAGAAATTGTTCGTCGCGTCTGGACAAGCGACACTCCCTTTGATTACGAAGGTGAATTCTACCGCATCAAGGATGCTTTCTCTGCGATCAAGCCGCTGCAAAAGCCTCATATCCCGCTTTACTTTGGCGGTGCATCTGGGCCAGCCGTACAGGTAGGAGCAAAACACAGCAATGTCTATGCCTTGTGGGGTGAGCCAATTGCCGCAGTGAAAGAACGAATTGCAGAGGTACGTGCTGCCTTACCAGCCGATCGCTCCATTCGCTTCAGTGTCTCTCTGCGACCGATTCTTGGTGCTACAGAACAAGAGGCTTGGGAGAAAGCACATAACATTTTAGCGCGAATTCAAGAGTTGCGAGGAGGCGCAAAATTAGCTGCCCCAGCTAGACCCCAAGCGGTAGGGTCACAACGTCTGCTGGATTTTGCCGCCAAAAAGGAGATTTATGATAAGCGTCTATGGACACCGATCGCCGCAGCTACTGGTGCGGCAGGTAACACTACTGCTCTAGTGGGTACACCAGAACAAGTAGCAGAGGCTTTGGTTGATTATTACGATGCAGGTGTGACTACCTTATTGATTCGGGGCTTTGATCCTTTAGAGGATGCGATCGCTTATGGGCGTGATGTCATTCCTTTAGTACGTGCGGAAGTCGCGCGACGAGAACGGCAAACAGTTGGAGTCGGGGTTTAGCGATCGATCCAACGCCTCACTGCTGGCAGTTGTGTAGAGAACCATAGCGCACCTAAGATATTTAGACTGCCACAGACGATCAAGGCATTAGTCGCACCAAAATTCTGTGCCAAAGTTCCAGCTAACAGATTCCCAAAGGGCATCATACCCACCATTGCTAGGGCATAAAAACTCATCACCCGTCCCCGCTTATCCTCGGCAACTAGGGTTTGGATAATCATATTACTACTAGTAATCAGGAGGATAGAAAAGCAGCCTGTAAACACCAATATGATTATGGATAATCCAACTTGACGCGATAGTGAGAAGGAAATCACACTTATCCCAATCAAGACTTGAGCGACTACAATCAAACGCTCTAAGCCCGCAATCCCTCGTCTAACACTGAGATACAAACAAGCAAACAACGAGCCAATGGGCGCTGAAGTGCTGAGGTGAGCCATCGTAGTTGCATCCCCATTTAAAATCTTAGCCGCGAAGACAGGCATGAGCGCGACATGAGACATCCCGACTAAACCTTGTAATGCCAGTATTAATAAAATCGCTCTAATGGGCTGGAATTTGGAGACATATTCAAAGCCCTCCCGCAATTTCTGCAAAGTATCGCTAAGGCTCGTCAGGGTCTGTGTGGGTCTGACTTTCAGCCGCATCGCTAGCAAGGTAAAGATGGCAGGGATATAGCTGAGAGTATCGTAGAGAAAACAATATTTCACCCCTAGCGTCGCAATCAAAATCCCGCCCATAGCAGGCCCCAATACCAGCGAGGAACTTAACATCACTGAATTCAAAGCGATCGCATTACTCCAATCAGCGCGATCGTCTACGGTTTCGGTGACGATTGTATGACGCACAGGCATATCTAATCCCTTGAGGAAACCATTGAGAACGCTTAATACCAATAGGATGGGAAAGGTAATCCAATTTGTAAAGGTAAGAATCGTTAAAGTCAGGGAAACGCTAATTCCCAATATCTGCACCAGCATTAACAAGTCACGACGACTCCAGCGATCGGACAATACGCCCGAAAAGGGAATCACTAATAACGTCGGTAAAAATTGCACAAACCCTGCAATTCCCAACAACCAAGCCGATTGAGTTAATTCGTATACCAGCCAAGGAATAGTTAACTGCTGGGTCATAAATGTCCCAGACATTGATAGTAACTGTCCCCCAAAAAACAGCCGAAAGTTACGCCAGCGAAAGGCAGGTAAATACTGGTAAATGACATTACTTACGCGATCGCCTAGTTGTCTATTCCAAATTTTCATCAGGAAAGTTCTATTGTGTTTTGCTAAGTATTAGATAGCCTAATACTTAGTTTGCCTAATAATTATAGGATAATTGCGTAGTTTACCGCCGCAGGCATTGCGTCTGTTTTTGTAGCAAGCTTGCTGATTCAAAGGTTAAGCCTTATTCCTAACGGCATCTGGTGTAATCGCTGCATACTGCTGGGCAGTTAAGGTTGCTCCTTTAACATCAACTTGTTTTGGTACAACTTTCAGTTCATACAGAAGATCCGCAACCTTTTGTTGAGCGCTAATTACTTCCTCAGTAATTGGTCTCATGTCATATTTTCTTCTCGTCAGCGCCAACTCCATAGTATCGACATCAGTTTTGACCTTCGGTGCGAGGATTTCGGCAGCAGCCCGCCTGTTTTTATTTGCCCACTGCCCAACTTGGTAGTACTCTGACAAAATTGCTTTCAAGAGTTCAGCATTATTAATCGCAAAATCTCGTGAAGCCAGGTAATAACCTCCTGGCGTCTTAATTCCTTGGGCGTCTCGTAAGACCCGAATAGTGCCTTCCCGTTGCAGCTCGATCAGACTAGGATCGCCTTCTACAAAGGCATCAACCGTCTTGTTCAAAAACGCTGCTCTTCCATCTGCAATGGGTAGATTCACTGATTCAATATCACTGATTTTTAACCCTATCTCTTCAAACGCTTTCACTACAAAAAAGGTCTGAGCCGTCCCTCTAGAATAAGCAACTTTTTTACCTTTAAGACCTGCCAATGTTTGGATTGGGGAATCCTTTAGCACAACAATTGCGGAACCTTCTCCAGTATCTGGGTGAGTGCGAACTAAAGGATGGGTAGCAACTCGTTCACCGGGTTCAACGGAACGACCGGCTGCATAGCTAGGTTCAGGATACTCATCCCGATACTTGCCATAGAAATTAAAATGGCGTAACTGCAAGCCAGCAATCTGTTTTTTAGTAGCATCATCTAGTTCTTCGTAAGCCTGAATCAAATTCACCCAATAGGTATCAGGGCCATTCTCAGGCAGTTCTACCCCATATAAAAATGAACCGCTAGATGGTGTAGGCAACCAGTCATGATCGATATGGGGTAAAAGTTTACGATAGTTAGGTGCAACATTGACGGAACTTTCTTCAGAGGCAGCATTTGCAAGGGTAAGAACAAGAGGCGGCAGGTACGGCTCGGTTTCTCCTTTACGGATATAGGCAGGCTGTTGGAGAATGTCGCCAAAGTAATTCGCAAACGCTAATAATTGGTCGTCAGTCAATTGTTGATTTTTGAAGATGAGGATGTGATGATCGCGCCACGCCTGCTTAAGTTGCAAGATTACTTCTGGTTCTGCTGCAATACTGGCGTCAACACCAGTAACAACTGCTCCTAAAGCTGCTCCACTAGGCGTAATCTCAATTCGTGTTGCAGTAAATGTCATAAAAATTTCTCCTTATACTTTGTAGTTGGTAAGGAAGCGATGGTAGTTTTCAACAAAATACACTAAATCGATAGATTTACAGTAGTATGCAGTGATTATATTTTTAGATTGCTGGAATCAAAGCAGAAATACTCGGTAAAATCAATATTTTTGGTTAAGGGGGAAAGGGAAAGGGTTTTAATTTACCTTTTCCCACAATGTTAAGAAGTCTAATATTTATTGAAGAGATATACGAACTACGCCAATGGTTAATGCTTGACCATTTTGACTGGTAAAAAGTAAACCAATGTTTACAGCAATATGCGGCTGGAGTATTTCTGTACCTCACAACTTTGAAATCTGCTATATATCCCCAACTATGAAGAACGTTGGCGAAATGGTGAAGCTATTGCAACTGAGTTTGTGGAATCAACGGTTAGCAGTTTGTCAAAAAACAGCTGAGGTAGATCGTGTTTGCGATCGCGTTCCGTCTACTATAGGCGATCGCACATTGCAGAACCTGAGTAATTTTCCTTTCCTGACTCAAAGAAGTCCTGCTGATTCATATAATCTTTTGAGCATTGCTGAAATCTTCGTACCATAATCCAAATCTGCTGACCACCGCCCTGATAGCTGATCGATTAATGGCGCAATCCCGCGTGTGACAAAGCGAAATCTGGGATCTACTACTTCTTGTACCAAAGGTTCTAAACTGGCGTAAGCTTTCAAATGTTGGATGTGCGCCCTAACTCCAATTCTGGCACTTGGAAAAGACGCAGCTTCCGAACCGCCACCAATCGCACCTAAGCCTGCAAAGTTATTTTGCTCAGGTCTAATATCGCCACCAAACCGTAAAAATCCGGTTTCTACACACATTTGGCAAAAGGCAATATCATAGTTCACTCCCTCTATACCTGCTTCTTCCCGATACAGTTTTGGGATGTCAGGAAACTTTCCCAAAGCATTTTCATTATTGTTTCTCAGAAATAATTGTAACTGGACTTCGGAAGTATTACCGTTCGACATTAACCGCGAAAATTGACCAGGGCAAACCACCAAATTCGAGCGCAAGCTAACAGTACGCGTCGCAGCATCCCAATTAACTGCAACATTAAAATCTCGCAGTTCAATTGCTTTGACATAAACTACTTTGTGATAGGTAATTCGATTGACATTAGCTGCTTTTGAAAGGTCAATTCGGAGAAGGTCTACTAAATCAATGGGGATGTAAGCATTCCCATTAACTAGTACTCCTTGTTCCGAGTAACTTTGCCCATTAATATTGATATTAATTGGCGGATAATTTGCTTCTGTGGGAGTTCCCGGAGTAGGATCAATTACACGACTCCAAGTCACTAATCCATCGGCAATTCCCAAAGCAAAATCGCGGCGACGAGTTTGCAGCAAAGCCCGATCCTCTGGATTGCTGAGAAACCCCACTTGCATTACCAAAGCTGGCAGCGTTGTCTGACGACAGAATGCTAAACTACCCAATCCACTATCTGTATCTGGTTTGACTCCCCGATTCGGTAATTGGGGTACGCGGCGCAACAATCCCACTAGTAACTGTTCGGCATTGCTCTTGCGATCGCTATTATTAGCAATGTAGAAAACGCTAGCCCCACGCACAGAAGGGCTGTTAGCCGCATTAGCTGCAATTTCTAGAGCGACATCACCCCGGCGGCCGCGGGAATTGATCCAGGAGATAGTTTGGGCGGCGCTCAAGTCATCAGGAACCGCTAAAATTTCCCAACTCCGCGCCCTTAGTTCCGTGACAATCAAATCCCGCAGCAAAATCATTTCTTTTGCTTCACTTGTACCACCTGCGATCGCACCTTGATCTATTCCTCCCGCTTCTTTGCCTCCATGAGCTGCTGATATAAAAATACGCCCCATTTTCAGTATTTCCTCTGATAAAATTAAGTCTAAGCAATTGTATACATCATTCTTGGTCTGGCAACAAGAATATAATAGCTATCAGAAGTCTAAAGTCATTTGTCCTTTGGTATTTCTCCAAAGTTTATGACCAATGACCAATGACCAATACTTCCGCTTCTCTTCTCCTTCGGAGACGCTAACGCGAACGAGATGCTACGCGTAGCTTGCTTCCCCGGAGGGGTACACTCAGTACAAGTGACTAATGACAAAACCATGCAAATCCCCCGCTTGCACCCAGACACAATTGAGGAAGTTAAACTACGGGCTGATATTGTAGATGTCGTCTCGGAATACGTAGTTTTACGCAAACGCGGGAAAGATTTCGTCGGTTTGTGTCCCTTCCATGATGAGAAATCTCCCAGTTTCACTGTCAGCCAAACCAAGCAAATGTACTATTGCTTTGGCTGTCAAGCTGGAGGAAATGCCATTAAGTTTGTTATGGAGTTGGGAAAGCGTTCTTTTGCTGATGTGGTACTGGATTTAGCACGGCGTTACCAAGTACCCGTGCAAACTCTCGAACCCGAACAACGCCAAGAATTACAGCGTCAGCTATCTTTGCGCGAGCAGTTATATGAAGTTCTGGCTTCTTCAGCACAGTTTTATCAACACGCCTTGAGACAATCTCAAGGGCAAAAAGCACTTCAATATTTGCAATCTAACCGCCAACTTAAAGAAGAAACTATACAGCAATTTGGTTTAGGTTATGCTCCCGCAGGTTGGGAAACTCTCTATCGTTATTTAGTGGACGATAAACATTACCCAGTGCAAATACTGGAAAAAGCGGGATTGATTAAGCCACGCCGGGAAGGGGGCGGGTATTATGATGTATTTCGCGATCGCTTGATGATTCCCATCCGCGATGTGCAAGGGCGCGTTATTGCCTTTGGTGGGAGAACTCTGACTGATGAACAGCCTAAATATCTGAATTCACCCGAAACCGAACTTTTTAGTAAAGGTAAAACATTATTCGCCCTCGATCAAGCCAAAGGTGGGATTTCCCAACTCGATCGAGCCGTGGTGGTAGAGGGATATTTTGATGCGATCGCTCTCCACGCTGCTGGTATTAATAACGCCGTCGCCTCACTCGGTACAGCTTTAAGCTTAGAACAAGTCCGGTTAATATTACGCTACACCGAATCGAAACAATTAGTACTCAACTTTGATGCTGATAAAGCTGGAACCAATGCCACCGAACGGGCGATTGGTGAAATTGCCGAATTAGCATACAAGGGCGAAGTTCAGCTAAAAATTCTCAATTTACCCGATGGCAAAGATGCTGATGAATATTTGCATAGTCACACTCCAGAAGATTATGGAGAACTGCTAAAAAATGCGCCACTTTGGCTAGACTGGCAGATTCAGCAAATTATTCAAGACCGAGATTTGAAACAGGCTACCGATTTTCAGCAAGTCTCCCAACAGGTAGTAAAGTTACTGAAAAATATTAATAATATTGATACACGCGACTATTACATTGACCAGTGTGCTGAAATACTCAGTTTTGGAGATGATAGACTTAAACCCCTACGAGTAGAAAATCTTTTAACTCAGATTGCGCCAGTTGCCACTTACCGTAAGTCAATGTCTTTGCGCAAGCAGCAACCTATAAACGTCAATCAAAGAAATGCTCCTGCTGAAGGCAGTCTTTTAGAACTGGCAGAGGCTTTATTGCTGCGGATTTACCTACATTGTGCCGAACAGCGTCAAGCGATTATTGACAAACTAGAAGAGCGAAATTTAGAATTTAGCCTTTCTCATCACCGATTTTTATGGCAACAGATTTTAGAGTTCAAGGTGGAGCAGATAAATTTAATATCGAGTCTGCAAGACAGATATCTAGAATTAGTAGAGGAATTGGAATTAGTTTCCCATTTGTTTCATCTAAATGAGAAAAGCAAGAAAGAAATACTGCGTACCTCCCACGTAGTTCAAGCTGCGATCGCTTGTATGGAACTGGTGATGAGTGAAAAGCGCTACCGTCACTTTGAGGAACAATGGAAACAAACTGATGAGAAAGCTGAACCGGAGCGATATGAATACTATGGTAAGGCTTTTCCAGCCGAAAAACGGCGGTATCTGGAGTTAAACGGACAGCGGAATTTTTCCATAGACGAAGTACTAAGATTTAGTGATTAAGGTTGTTCTGCATCTTAGTTATCTCAGCCAAATCATTTGCTAGTTGCGTACTTTCCATGTAGTTCAAGCTGCGATCGCTTGTATGGATTTAGTGATGCTTGAAAAACGCTATCATCACTTTTTAGAACTATGGCAACAAACCGATCCAGAAGCTGAACCAGAGCGGTATCAATATTATTATCAGGCTTTCTACACTGAAAAAATCAAGCTTCAACAAATAGACCGACAACGCTTATTTTCCATCACAGAGCTGTTGTAGGCTTGGCAACTGGCGCGGCACTGAGAAAAGAAAGAAATGCTTAACTGAACTGTATTGGGACATAACATTAGACTTCTTGCATAAGTCGGGAAAAGGGGAAAGGGGAAAGGGAAAAGGTTCTGCAAAAGTCCCTTTCCCCTTTAACCTTTACCCTTTTCCCCTCTTGCAAAAAGCACAAATGCCAAGAGGTCTAATGATTAGCTCGATTTTTCGACTCGCAAACCAAAGTATGTCAAAACAAGTTCGGTTGAGCCACTATTGACAACTTCGTGTACTTCTCCCGGTTCGATGGCTACGCAGTTTCCCGGAAGCAAGGGGTATTCTGTACCATCAATGTGAATTACTCCTGAACCGGCTTCCACAAAGAATACCTCGCACATATCTTGATGCGCGTGTGCTGGTGCGGTTTGTCCAGGAGCAAAACGTGCTTGAGAAAAGTTAGTTAGGTGAGGTAAATCACCGAAGCGTAACATCACCTTTTTCTTGATTTCGGCATTGTGAGAAACAGACTCTTCAGGCAAGTCTTTCAGGGAAGTAGTAATCATTCGGGTCTTAAATCGTTAGATAATTCCACAATACCCCTAGACCCATCAATCCTGACTCGTTGACCATCTTGCAAAAGCCATGTAGCACCGCGAACATCCATCACTGCGGGAATTCCATACTCACGAGCAACGATCGCACCGTGAGAAAGTCTTCCTCCAGCTTCGGCAATTAATCCTCCAGCCCTTAATAACAATGGGGCCCAGCCGGAATCTGTATAAGGCACTACCAGAATCGTATCTCGATCGATGTCTGGAATGTCTTGTAAATTTCGCAACACTTTTACCCTACCTTCGGCTTGCCCATGACTGGCTCCAATACCTTGTAAAATTTGGTCAGAGTAGAGTTCAGAGGGAGCTAAGGGGTGAGGAGGTGTATTGCCGTAGACTAAAAGAGGTATTTGAATAATCTCGCTATCTTGCAGGAATTGCGATCGCCTAAATTCTACTAACTTATCTAACTGCTCTATTAAGCTAGAATCTTCATCTCCAATTAGACGCCGCACTTCATCAAAGTTGAGAAAAAAGATATCGCCTGTTTGCCTGAGTAAACCAGACTTTAACCAAATTTTCTCTAAAGCTACAAAACTCCAACGCAATTCAGCCAAAAGTCGGGAATAAACTTCGGTAACTCGTCCTTTGATATCTACACGCCGTTGCACAAAAGAGCGTTTGCGCTTACTGGCAAAGATACTATTAATTGCGTCTTTAGCACCTGCTTGTGGTTCGTTCCCTTGCATTAACTGCACAAACATCTGCTGAATCATCTGGGGATTTTCCCGCCAAGTGGGAACGGAGATGTCGGTTCCTACTTCACTTAAGTAGCCGTAATCTTGCAGCAATTCGTTAAATGCTTGGAGGATTTTCTCTCCTTCGGGGGTTTGTTTTAATTGTTCAAATACTTGCTGTGGCTCAAACTCAACCAATACCTGCTTGGCATCTGTAGCGATCGCACTGAGCGATCGCAATGCCGCTACCTCTGGGGTGACGCTATGATCGATTTGCCCATCTTTTACCCGAAAAATCGCCTGTCTCAGAGCAGCACTCAAGGGAGCTAAAATGCTGTAATACGTTCCATGACGCAGCAACTCCAGAATAAAATCAATTCTTGCCAACAACGCGGGTGGTTCCAAATTATCTATATCTTCCTGCGCCAACTGCGACAACCCAGGAATGAATCGGTTGTGATAATCTTCCTTAAAGTCCTTTTCTAAACTTAATTCCCGCTTCAGTAACTTTCCCAGTCCTGGCAAGTTTTCCCAAGTTGACTGCAAGGAAGGTTTACTTAATTTAGCTCCTCTGGTTAAAAATTCTAGACTTTCCGGCGGCAGTCCCATGCGGAGAAAAATATCTCCTAAGAGGGACGCATTAAAGTAAGCTCTGGAATAGTGTAGAGTTGCTGTTTTGGCAAAATCTAACCCCAAAGCGCGATCGCCTAAAACTAAAGTAAAAAAGTCTCCCCAAACTCCACAAGTTAAGGGACGATTAATTGACCATGTTAAGGGGTGAATTACTCCGGGAATCACTTCAGCAGCGATTTTGCGTGTCCAGATGGGCAACAGAGTGGTGATTGGTCGAGATTGCAACACCCAAAGCGTTTGCCCATCATAACTCCACTCGATATCTTGAGGAGTGCCATGATAGCGTTTTTCGAGTCGGTAAGTAAGGTAAGCAACTTGTTTGATTAATGATTGCGGGACTCGTCCTTGACCCTCTAATTGTACAGAGTAGGAATTTTCTGTTTCAACGACAAAAGCGCGATATTGTTCTGGTGTAACTTTTCCCGAAACGACTTGCGTCGCGCTGCCTGGAAGGGCTTCAATAATGATCGCATCGCCTTGCTGAGTAATGGGATCGCGGCTGAAAGCAACACCAGAATATACACTCTGGACTTGTTGCTGAATCAACACAGCCATTGCTGTATCATTTAAGCCGCGATCGCGCCGATATTGGACAGCTGAGGGATGATTGTAGGAAGCTTGAACTTGAGCGATCGCTTCTTTTAATGCCTCTTGGCTGGTAACATTTACAACTGTTTCATACTGTCCAGCAGCAGAAGCGTGTTCTGAGTCTTCTCCAATAGCGGAGGAACGCACCACCAAGGGGGATAATTCTGATGGTTGGAGAAATTCTGTTAACCCTTCTGGATTGTCGATGGGTGCTAGTACCCATCCCTTCGGCACTGGATAGCCCCAGCGCTTAATTTGAGATAATGTTGCCGCCTTTTCTCCGACTATGGCAGCATTCAACTCTTCATCTAAAGAAACCATTGTGCGTTGGCGTAGCCCGTCGTAGACATCGCCGCGTAAAAACTCCAACATCGCTTGCGATTCTGTTTGTGCCTCTTGGGCTGGCAGGTTCATATCATCAGGAATTTTGGTGTAAATCCAGCCCATTAAACCAGCTAAGGCCACAGCAGCAAATATTCTGGGAATATCGCTAAAGTGCAGAAGTGCCACAAACAATGGAAAAAGTAGCAAAACCCCAAATTTGACTAACTTTTTTGATTGCAGAATTGTAAAAGCAATACCTGCAAAGAAAGATACAAATATCGCAACCAGTGGATCGTGTACGACAAATCCCCAGACAACATTTGTCGTACCTGCTCCTCTGCCTATCCAATATCTACCGATTACCAGAGCGATTAGGGCAAGCAATTCCCAAGACGAGCCATCTGGGAAGAAAATGCGGCTGAGTAAGACTGCCGCAATTCCTTTAAAAGCTTCTGACAAGACTGCCAGAATTCCGACAATTTTACCGCCATGATAAAAGGCAGCTGATACACTAATATTTCCTGTACCAACTTGTGATAACTGCTTCCGCTTCAGGGCGTAAGTTATCCATGCAATCAGGGGTAATCCGCCCAAAAGGGGGCAGACAATTAAAATAACTAAGATACCCCAAGGTTCAAACATTCTGGATTTTGGATTTTAGATTTAAATTTTCCATCTAAAACCTCAAATCTAAAATCTAAAATTTTACTGAAATTTTTGATGGTTATTAGGGGAGTTTTATTTATTAGTTGCTAAATGGACACTTGGCTAAGACGGAAACCGTTTAAGACAAGTGTCCTTCTAGACTACTAATGGTTTTAGTTTAGCGCATAGGCAGCTTGCAGCGCCCAGATTACGAGAGCAGCGATCGATCCCAGAAGCAACACGGTAGAGATAGTGACTACTTTTGGGGAATCTGCTCCCTTAAATTTCATAATTCCGCGATTTAAGTCGGACACAGCTTTGTAATCCTCTGTTGTTGAAGCATGAAACATTTGTCCGTTTTGATTGTAGTCCTTCTATTTGCGGATGACGTTAAATTCACTTTAAAAATTTAGGACTGGGGGACAAGGAGACAAGCGGATAAAAAAACTCCTAACTCAGCACTCAGCACTCCTAACTCAGCACTCCTAACGCCCAATCCCCTACTATCATTGAAAAGCAACTCAGTATAAGAGGGTGTGAGTAGGTGAAAATAGCACTGAGCGTAATTTTGGCGGTGGTTGTGGGATTGTTTCTGGTAATCGAGGTTGGATTGCGATCGCTGTTTGGTTTTGGTAATCCTCTGATTTATATTGGCGATGAGCAAATTGGTTATTTGTTGGCTCCTAACCAACGTACCCGTCGTTTTGGGAATCGCATTGAAATTAATGAATATTCTATGCGAGGTAGTCCGATAAAAAAGATACCTGCACCTTCTGGGCTGCGAATTCTCCTCTTAGGTGATTCTATTGCTAATGGTGGCTGGTGGACAGATCAGACTAATACAATATCTAGTTTGATGATGCGTTCTCTAGCATCATCCACTAATAGTAATTATCAGGAAGTAGAAGTGCTAAATGCTTCAGCAAACTCTTGGGGGCCAAGAAATGAATTAGCTTATTTAGAGAAGTTTGGCAATTTTAACGCGCAAGCAGTGGTGTTATTAATTAATACCGATGATTTGTTTGCTACTCCTCCTACTTCATTACCAGTAGGACGCGATCGCAATTATCCCGATCGTAAACCTCCCTTGGCATTAGTGGAAGTGTGGCAACGTTATATCGTCAAGCAAAAGCCAATACCAGAACTGCAAGCGGTGCAAAATGAATCAGGCGATCGCGTGGGGATTAATCTGGAGGCGATCGCTAAAATTCAAGCCTTGACTCGCCAATCCAACAGCAAATTTCTGCTGGTGATGACTCCCTTACTACGAGAAATTGGTGAACCAGGCCCCCGCGATTACGAAATTAAAGCACGTCAGCGCTTGAGCGATTTTACTAAAGCACAGCAAATTCACTATATAGACTTTTTACCGAATTTCAATTCAACTACCAAGCCGCAAAGTTTGTTTCACGACCACATTCACCTCAACTTGCAAGGTAATAAATTTGTCAGTGAAGTTATGGAGCGATCGCTTTTGGAAATACTGGGGCAGGCATCACTTCGTCACTAATATTCGTGTTTTAGCTAGATTTCTGAGTATCTCTAACCAAATTATTTAACTCTTCCTGCATTTGACTTTGAACTATTTCATAACAAGCATTCACATAGTTACGATCTCTAGCTGCATCTCGACCATATCTTTCAAAAGTAATTGGATGACAGACACGAGTGTGAATCTGCACAGGTAGAGGAATATTTGACAGAGGGCCAATAGACACGCCCCAAGGCAAACCTAAGTAAATTGGGAAAACTCCAGGGTCAATTTGATATAACCACGGCAATCCCCACTGATGCAATTGTTTGACGAAATCATAGCAATCGCATAAAACTATCAAGCTATCATGAGCGCCTATCGAGATTACAGGAATAATCGGAACTTCTTGTTTTAAAGCCAGCTTGACAAACCCCTGATGACCGGCAAAATGAATTTTATAACGTTGGCTATGAGGACGAAACATATCATATTGTCCTCCAGGATATACCAGAACGCTAGCACCTCGATCGAAAGCCGCACTAGCCATTTTGGGATGTGCAATAATTGCTCCGAATTTCTGGGCTAATCCTGCTATTTCTGGACTCACTTTCCAAGCGGAAGGGTGCATTAGACCATACACCAAACGCTCAGTTCCAAATCTCGAAAACCAATCGTACATCATCATTATTAAATCTGGAGAAGCCATTCCCCCATTGTGAGAGCCAACCAGTAGTACTTTCCCTGTTGTTGGTATATGGTGCCATCCACCAGTTTTTACTTGAAAGTAATAACGGTAAAACCATTCCCATATAGGCATCAATGATTCAATAAACTGAGCATCTCGCTGTGTTAATGAGTGATGAATATTTTTCGAGAATTCTGATGTTAAAGTATTATCAGCGCTGACAGAAATTTTCTCTACCTGTTTTGGAAATTCCATAATTAATCGCCCATCTACCCTCACTCTTGCAAGTATCTCTGCAAATGCTCTAAATTTCAATACGCCA
The DNA here is from genome assembly GCF_036917375.1 of Nostoc sp. Classification (GTDB taxonomy): domain Bacteria; phylum Cyanobacteriota; class Cyanobacteriia; order Cyanobacteriales; family Nostocaceae; genus Nostoc. The sequence goes on along the minus strand of NZ_JBALDN010000079.1, from coordinate 45,697 downwards.
AAGATTTTTTCACTTTTTCAACAAGATTGATATAAGTCTTGGTGGTTTATTTTGATCTTTTTCATGCCACCACTCTTTGAAGTCTTCAAGCAGAAAGCCATGAACTTTCGCTGTGTTCAAAAAATCTGATAAATGATGCACAAATGCCGGAATTTCAACGTTCTCTTGCTGTCTTTGAAAATTAGCTTTTATTCCTTGATATTGCTTGAATGGATGAAGCTCACAGATAAAAAAGTATCCTCCTTTGACTAATACACGAAATGCTTCTGAAAATATCAAGCTGAGGTCTTCAATGTGTTCTAAAACCAGATTACAAGTGACTAAATCGGCAGACTCATTATGACAAGTCCATTGCTTAGTAATGTCTTCTGTAATAAACACTACATTAGCAGACCTCACTTTCTCCTTCGCCTTTTCAATCATCTGTGCTGAAAAATCGATCGCACAAACTTTCAGAGCAATTTGTGAAAGCAAAAGCGTATTTTTACCTGTACCACAGCCAATTTCAACGACTGATTTACACCTCAAACCCATCAAAGTTTCTCTGGTGACGATTCGATCGAGATCGCGCGTCAGATTTTCGTCAGCATCGTATGTGGCTGACCAATTATCGTATGCTGCTTGAATACTCATATAGCTTCATTTTACCGAGATACGTATTCATCATTCCTATTTCACCGTGCGATCGCACAGTCCGAGTATAAGTGCTGCCGCCAGTGCTGCTATTGTCCGAACGTGGTTCCAGAACGTCCAGTTGGTAAGATATCTAGCCCATAGATTCGCACCTTCAGTGCTATCCGGTTTGGCGATCGCTAAGGCATCATTTAGTGGCACATTGAAGGCGATCGTCACTAAAACGGTGCCAATGAGATAGAGTAAGCTACCGATAAGCAAATAGGCAGCACCAGGTTGATGCCACTTTAACACCGAGGAAATCGCTAGAAAGATGCAAGCCATAGCAGTTCCGAAGAGTGCCAACATGAATAACGGATTGATCGCGGTGATATTGATGGATTGCATAGCGATAATGCCCTCCTTTGGCTGGAGTCGTGCAAGGGCATTCATCACAAAAGTTGAGAAAGCAAAAAAGACGCCAGCCACCAGCCCGCAACCGAGTGCTGTGAAAAGCGTCAAAGGGAAGCGTAAATTGTCAACAATTACCATAAAGCCTCCTGTTAATTACTGCCCAACGCCTTATTCGCAGATAGCATTATGTCACAATCCGCTTGGGTTAAGGGTTATTGGTGTAAATGATTGGTCTTTCAAGACGCGATTTATCGCGTCTCTACAATCTGGGTTTTAGACTGATTCGATCAGACATCATATTATTTTATTTGCTGTTGCTCCCACAACTACTCTTGTTACTTTGTGGCGACGGAAGCAGTTTGTTTTACGAGCGATCGCACTGCTTGCGACAATGTATTTACGATCTTTTGAAACCTACGATCCACAGACTATATTACTGTGAATCTGAAACAAATATCTTAGCTGTATAGCTTGGTAAGTCAGTAACTAAACCATCCTCACCAGATTTCACTTCTTGATTGCTAACCCAATCTCGCCAATACTCAGCAGTTGGGAAGTCTGAAATTTTATATTGATTTAGATTTTGATCGGAGAAATTTACTACGACGACAACATGAGAATTCTGCTCATGCCAACGGGTATAAGCCAGCACTTTCTCATATGTATTTTCGTAGAAAAACTTAATATTGTCACTTTGCAAAGCTGGATTTTGCTGGCGTAGAGCAATCAACTTTTGATAGTACTCAAATAAATCATGATTCTGCTCGCTTGACAATAAAGACCAATTAATCTTGCGCGGCTTAGTCACATCTTCGCTTTTTTGCTGATATTCGCCAAACTCTTCTCCCATCCACAGCATCGGTATACCCATCGCTGTCATTAACACAGCAGCAGCTAACTTAGCTCGTTCAAATGCGGCTGCCTCAAAGATGCCGCAATTGCCTAATTCTCGTAATACACGTTCGCGATCGTGGGTTGCCAAATAATTAATTACATTGGTTGCGATCGCATAACCCTGCTGTTTGGGATCTAAAATCTGCTTGAGTTGTTCTAATTCAAATGATTTCCCACAAATATATGGAACTAGAAAGTACCGAAAACTCTCATGCCAACAAGCATCTAATGGCCCATCTGGCTTGACTACAGTATTTGTATCGGGAATGTGTTCAGCAATGTTGTAAAACTGTTTGGGCGCAGCATGGTTTTTCGCTTCCTTAGTCAGCCAGTTGAAAAATTCAAAGTTAGCCAATTGCCGCACTGCATCAAAGCGAATTCCATCAATGTGATACTCCTTAATCCAAAATTTTACCACATCACCGATGTATTCCCATGCAGGCTTAATATTTAAGTTTTTGTCGTAAAAATCATAATTAAACTCTGGCCCCCAGTAATTATCTGGGTCTTTAGGATAATGTTTATGTTCGTAGTACCAGTAATTTCGGTCAATTAGTATTAAAGGGCATTCTTCATCTGTGTGATTATAAATTCCATCCATAAAGACGCGAATGCCTCTACCATGACACTCATCAATCAACCGCTTTAAATCTTCTGTTGAACCGTAACTAGATTCTGTAGCAAAGAAATGGCGAATTTTATAGCCCCAGTTATAATCACCAGGGTACTCATTAACTGGCATTAATTCAATTGCATTAATTCCCAATTCGCAAAGATAATCTAACTTTGCAATTATCCCTAAATATTTGCCTCGCTCGTGAGAGTCAACTTCATCACCAGTAAAATCGGAAACGTGCATTTCATATATAACTAATTCCCGGTTATCAGGCAACGGTATCTCATCGTTTTGCCAAAGGTAATTATCAACAATGCGTTGGCCATCTTGAATGCGTACTACGCCGTATTTTTCTGTTTCGTTAACATCTGTCGCTTTGGGATCAATGATATCTATCCATTCATCAAGTGCAAAATTTGGGCTTTTGGTTTGAATGCGAAATTTATATTGATAAACGCCGTCTTCCAGTTTGATTTTAGTGCGAAAATAACCATCTTTACCTTTTGACATTGGAATTTCTTTACAATCTGAAAAAGACCCAATTAAAGATGCTCCTTTGTTACGAGGAGCAAATAATGTAAATTCAGTTAGATTTTCCATTTTCACACTTTTAAATTTTAGCTAGTTACAGTCACTAAAATTATTGTGTTATATAAAATAATTTGTAGCTTCTTTCTTAAGTATTATCAATATTTTTCTAGTTTCCTGGACTTCAGACGGATATTGCGATCGCTATGATTATAGGGGTGCAATGACTATCTAAATCATAACTAATTATGCGGACATGATATGATAGCTTTGCTCAATTGTCTCTAGGGTTTGTTTCTCAAATCTCATTCCATACCTTCTGGGATTAAATGTCTATTTAAAGACAGTAAGTGCGATGGCTTTTCCTAGCATCACATTACTTTATCCACTGGCCGATTTTAAAATACCTATCCTTTAAAGATGGCGAGTATGGGAAATAAGGGGACAAGCCTCTCCCTTGTCTCCCCCTTCTATCTTGTCTCTTCTCCATGCCCAATCCCCAATGCCCAACCAATGACTATTTACCAATATCTTCATTCCAAAGTTCGGGGTTAGTTTCAATAAACTCACTCATCATTTGTTCGCATTGGTCAAGATTAAGATCGATAACGTCCACACCGTGAGATACCATAAATTCTTTAGCACCAGGAAAAGTTCTAGATTCTCCAGCGATGACTTTTTTAATGCCAAATTGTACCACTGCCCCAGCGCAAAGGTAACACGGCATTAAAGTTGAATAGAGTGTTGTACCTCTATAACTACCAACTCTCCCAGCATTGCGAAGACAATCGATTTCGGCGTGGGTAACAGGATCGCCGTCTTGCACGCGTTTATTGTGTCCTCTGCCAAGAATTTTGCCATCCTTGACAAGAACCGAACCAATGGGAATTCCACCTTCTTGTCTGCCTTGTTTTGCTTCTTGAATTGCAGCTTCCATAAACTCATCCATATAATTCTCCTTTTATGACAAAACAACTAGTATTAATGGATCACGATGGCGGTGTAGATGATTATCTGGCAACTATGCTGCTATTGACGATGGATCGTATTGAACTCCTTGGTGTTGTCGTCACTCCAGCAGATTGCTACGTTCAACCGGCTGTTAGCGCCACACGTAAAATTATAGATTTGATGGGATTTTCTCATATCCCGGTAGCAGAAAGCACTGTGCGCGGTATCAATCCATTTCCTACTCTCTATCGCCGTGATTCGTTTATTGTTGACCATCTCCCTATTCTCAATCAAAGGGAAACCATCACTACGCCATTGGTTGCTGAAACAGGTCAAGATTTCATGATACAGGTGTTACGCGACGCATCAAGCCCCGTAACGTTGATGGTAACTGGCCCTTTGACGACGGTAGCCGCAGCTTTAGACAAAGCACCAGAAATTGAAGCCAAGATTCACCAAATTGTGTGGATGGGGGGAGCGTTAAATGTTGGTGGCAATGTAGAAAAAAGTCTAGAAGCGGGACAAGATGGTTCCGCCGAATGGAATGTATATTGGGACGCAATTTCAGCCGCGCGGGTATGGCAAACCCAAATTGAAATTATTATGTGTCCTTTGGATTTAACTAACAATGTCCCAGTTACATCGGAGTTAGTATACAAAATGGCACGACAACGACACTATCCTATCTCTGATTTAGCTGGACAATGTTATGCACTAGTTATTCCCCAAGATTATTATTTTTGGGATGTGTTGGCAACAGCTTATTTGGGACATCCAGAATTTTATCAATTGCGCGAATGGGAAACAGAAATTATCACCACTGGTCTGAGTCAGGGACGTACTAAAGTAGTTCCTGGTGGTCGGAAGATTTATGCGATGGATAAGGTAGATAAAGAGGCTTTTTATGATTATATTTTGCAGCAATGGGCAAGATAAAAAACTAAAAAATTAGCTGACGTGCATACTCAAACTCGCTACCGAAAACTAATGACAAAGCTCACCGATTGCAGACAACTTCTGCAACTCAACCGACCATATTCGAGCATTCTGGTGCAAAGATTTTTTGAGTAAGATACCATTTAAGACTGAAAATTAATCATAGCGTGCCTTTTTAGATTTAATCACCTCAATTACATCATCGTGTTTTTGCCCCTCGATAATATCCTTGAGATGAATTTGCCCATTAATGTATTGAACATGGATGCGCCAACCTGAGACTTTATCGATATCAGCACGATAAACTGCCTGCTTCACACCTTTTACTTTGTGCAGCCTCGTTTTTGGAAATTTTCTTGTTCTGTGACACTCATTATCTTCAAGTTCTGCCAAAGCTTCAAGAAAAGCAATCTTTAGCTCGTCATCTGGCAAAATTTTCATAGCTTGATAAATAATGCCGTATTCATCACACAGAATAAGGGTTTGTGCCATAAACCAACTTACGAGAACCGGGCAGTTTCTCGATTGTGATGGAGTAATCCTTGATACAAAGACTCTGCCACACTTTTATACGCTTTATCAAGATCATCGTGTTTAACTACTCGAAAAAGAGTAAAAATAACTTGCCCAAAAATTGGATCTTCGTCTACTGTCAAAATCACCCTTAGTTTCTGCGAAACCCTTAGGGTGTAGAGCGAAGATTCATAGCCATTAATATCTAACGGTAGTGCAAGACGATGCAACTTATGATAAATTTCAGCTTTTTTAGTTGGAAAGAGACTGGCGCAATCATTAATTTTTTTTATCGCTACGGCTTTCTCATCTTCACTCAGCCTGCCAAGATCCTTTTCAAAGCTCTTTGTTGACTCAATTAGAACATCCACGTTACGAACTGCCAATCTGAATTTAGCTATTTGCCCTCTGTCCTTAGCATAATAACAGTTATGTACAGAAAAATTCTGTATATCCTTCTTATAAGGACGTTATATGGAAACTTAATATTATTTTCTGCCAAAACTTTAACAATTTTCTGTAAAAGCTCTAGTATACAATTCGTCTAAAGCATTAATTTTTACAAAACATAAAAGAGATACAACGATGATTAATATTTAATAAAATTTAAACCTAAGAAGAGAGCCGCAATAGTTCCTGCCACAGAAACTTCGCCTTGGGCAATTTTATCTAAAACTGATTCTACAGGAATTAATACCACTTCAATCTCTTCAGTAATATCTAGTTGCTGCTCTCCAACTTTACTCACATTCTCTGCTAAAAATAAATGTATTTTATTAGTATCTTTACTCGGCTTATCGTATAAAGTTCCAATTGTTTTAAATTCTTGGGGAATATAACCAGTCTCTTCTCTCAATTCTCTAATTGCTGCTACTTCTGCACTCTCTTTTGTGGGGTCAAAATTTCCTGCCGGCAGTTCTAAGAAAAATTCACCTACGGCGTGTCTATATTGCCGGACAAAAATAATTTCTCTATTACTGGTGATAGGTAAAACCATCGCAACGTCAGGCTTAATACTGACAAAATAATCATCTATAATTTTACCATTTGGTAATTCTATTTCATCTTGCCTCACCTGACACCAAGGATTATCTAAAACCATTTTTGATTTTAAAATCTTCCATTTTTTTAAGTTGTTCATAAACTAAGTAAAAATAAAATGTATGTATAAAATCTTTGTAATGAATGTAAAAAAGTATAACAGATGCATTCGATAATCTAAACTTTGAACTTACACTGACTTTGGCAGTATCATAATATGTATAAAAAGTATGCAAATAAATGTAAATTTATTTACAGTAAACAAGAGATTTCCGTTGACTATTAGTCGAGGTACAACGGCACAGACAACGAATATATGGGTGAGAATTTCACACGATCGCATCGAAGGCTGGGGGGAAGCATCGCCATTTGGTGTGGGTAATCATCGGCAATCAACTGATGCAATCAAAGATGCCCTACAGCAAGTTGTGCCTCTGTTACAAACATTCAGCCCTTTACAACGTCAGGAAATTGAGCAAGTTTTAACCCAAAACCAGGTTCCTTCTGCTGCAAGGGCTGCCCTAGATATGGCAATGCACGACTGGTTGGGTAAGCACGTAGGTTTACCCTTGTGGCAACTTTGGGGACTCGATCGCAATCAAATAGTCCCGACTTCTGTCACAATTGGGATTAATTCACCTGAAGGCGCTAGGGCAAGAGCGCAAGACTGGTTAAAGTTTACAGATGTCCGTCTTTTTAAGGTGAAGCTAGGTAGCCCAGATGGCATAGATGCAGATCAAAAAATGCTCTTAGCGGTGCGAGAAGAAGCGCCCGAACTAGAATTTTTTGTGGATGCCAACGGCGGTTGGAGTTTAGAAGATGCGATCGCCATGTGCAATTGGCTAGTAGATTTGGGTATAAAGTATGTAGAACAGCCATTACCACGGGGAGAAGAACCAAGTTTAGTAAAACTCAAAGAACACTCTCCCCTCCCCATCTTTGTCGATGAAAGTTGTTTCACCAGCGCCGATATTCCCGATTTGGCAAACTGCGTAGATGGTATTAATATCAAACTGATGAAATCAGGGGGACTAACAGAGGCAATGCGAATGGTACATACAGCACGAGCATATCGGTTGCAAGTAATGTTCGGTTGCTATTCTGACAGTTCGCTAGCTAATACAGCCGCATTACAGCTAGCACCACTAGCTGATTATTTAGATTTAGATAGTCACCTGAATTTAATTGATGACCCTTTTGCGGGTGCATTGCTAAAAGAAGGAAGAGTTTTGCCAAACGATTTACCAGGCTTGGGAGTACAACACAGTGCGTCTATCACTTAATCAACGAGTAGCTATCTTGCTTCATGAAGGGACTATTGGGACTCATGGCAAAACAGGGCTAGCAATTTTACGTTACAGTGAAGCCCCAATTGTAGCCGTAATCGATCGCGAGTGTGCTGGTAAATCCCTACCAGAATTAACAGGTATCAAACGTGATGTGCCGATTGTGGCATCGGTAGCCGCAGCCCTAGAGTACAAGCCGGAAGTTTTAGTAATTGGTATTGCTCCAGGAGGTGGTGCTGTACCAGATGATTACTGGCTGGAAATCAAAGACGCTTTAGAAGCGGGAATGTCTTTGGTGAATGGTTTACATACACCAATGGCAAGTATCCCAGAATTAAATGCACTGCTCAAACCAGGGCAACTAATTTGGGATGTCCGAAAAGAACCATCTAATATCAGTGTTGCTAGTGGAATGGCACGTACCCTTCCCTGTCGACGGGTGTTGACAGTGGGAACTGACATGGCGATCGGTAAAATGTCAACTAGTCTAGAGTTACATTGGGCGTCAAAACTGCGGGGCTGGCGTTCTAAATTCCTCGCCACGGGGCAAACTGGGGTGATGTTAGAAGGAGACGGCGTGGCTTTAGATGCCGTGCGCGTAGATTTTGCCGCCGGTGCTGTGGAACAGATTGTTATGCGCTATGGCAAAAACTACGACATCTTGCATATTGAAGGACAAGGTTCGCTGCTACACCCTGGTTCAACGGCAACTCTACCCCTCATCCGTGGTTCGCAACCAACCCAACTGGTGTTAGTACATCGGGCAGGACAAGTTCATGTACGCAATCATCCCCATGTCATCATTCCACCTTTACCAGAGGTGATTCGGCTATATGAAGCTGTTGCTAATGCCGGTGGTGCTTTTGCAAGTGTTTCTGTAGCCGGTATAGCGCTAAACACAGCCCATTTAGATGAGTCTGCGGCTCAGGAAAGCATCGCTCAAACAATAGCTGAAACGGGGCTACCTTGCACTGATGTAGTCCGCTTTGATGCCAATGTGCTTTTGGATGCGGTGATGAATAATTAGGTGCTGTGGAATGCTTTAACCCTGACCAGTTTTGAATTTTAAATTTCCTGAACGCGAACAGCGTCTCTAAGAGTTGGGCTGACTGCTACGCTAAACTTATAGCAATAAGTGTCTTATTGCTATGTCTGTCGCCCAAGATTTAGAATCCCCAGAAAATGTTATATTTCCCCCAGGGGATTTATATAGTGACGAACCGCCTTTGGAAACTGACTTGCATCGGTTGCAAATGACACTGCTCATCCAATGTTTGGAGTGGCTGTGGCAAAATCGCAAAGATTTTTATGCATCGGGTAATCTCACCATCTACTACAGTCCACGCCAGCGCAAATCAGAAAATTTTCGGGGGCCAGATTTTTTTGTCGTATTGGGGACTGAACGCAAACCCCGTAAAAGTTGGGTTGTCTGGGAAGAAGATGGTAAATATCCCAATGTAATTATAGAAATTATCTCGGATAGCACAGGCGACACTGATAAAGGTTTAAAAAAACAAATTTACCAAGATATATTTCGCACACCAGATTACTTCTGGTTTGACCCAGAAACCTTAGAATTTTCAGGGTTCCATTTGCTGGATGGTAAATATCAGCCGCTAGAACAAAATCCCCAAGGCTGGTTATGGAGTCAACAGCTAGGTTTATATTTAGGGGTTGTTCAAGAAAAATTACGCTTTTACACTCGTGAAGGAGAACTGATTCCCACACCGGAAGAAGTGGCACAACACCAGAAACAACGTAGCGATCGCTTGGCAGCAAAACTGCGAGAATTAAATATAGATCCAGATAACATTTAACTTCCACGCTGTCTTGCTTGTGCCTGTTAGCTCAAATGCTATGGATCTTCAGGAAAAACCCATTTTGGCGGTTCTGCCATTTTTTTCCGCAGACGTTCTTGTGCCAACTCCAGCATTTTCTCTAAGGGAGTCTCCTCAATAAATTTTGCGGCTGACTCTCTAAACTCGATATTGGGGCATTTATCCCCTAAAACACACCCGTTAACACAGGCTACAGCGCAGTTAATCTTTTGCTCCACAGTACATTCCTCTCTCTAAAAGTTATGAGTTATAAGTTGTGAGTCATGATTTTCATCTTTAACTCTTCACTTTTAACTCTTTACTATCAGGCATGACCTACAGATAAATTTTACCTTGCCAGTTGGTATCTCATTAGTCTAAATACTCACCATTTAGAAACTTATGAGTTATGAGTTATGATTTTTACTCCTCACTCTTAATAAAGGGCGCTCATGTCAGAACTGTTTGCTACTACTGGAACTATAGCCGCGATCGCCACTGCTGTTGTCCCCCAACAGGGTAGTGTTGGGATTGTGCGGGTGTCTGGTTCTCAAGCAATGGCAATCGCCCAAAGTCTCTTTCATGCACCAGGGCGACAAGTTTGGGAAAGTCACCGGATTCTCTACGGTTACATTCGCCATCCCCAGACGCAACAAATAGTAGATGAAGCCTTGTTGCTGATTATGAAAGCACCCCGTTCTTACACCCGTGAAGATGTAGTGGAATTCCATTGCCACGGGGGAATTATGGCAGTGCAGCAGGTGTTGCAACTGTGTTTGGAAAATGGAAGCAGACTAGCGCAACCGGGAGAATTTACTCTCCGCGCCTTTTTGAATGGACGGTTGGATTTAACTCAAGCCGAAGGTATTGCTGATTTAGTGGGAGCCAAATCGCCTCAAGCGGCTCAAAGTGCTTTAGCTGGTTTACAAGGAAAATTAGCTCATCCGATTCGGCAGTTACGCGCTAACTGTTTGGATATCTTGGCAGAAATTGAAGCCCGAATTGATTTTGAGGAAGACCTTCCACCGTTGGATGATAAAGCCATTGTATCAGAAATCGATAAAATTGCCGCAGAAATAACTAGGTTATTGGAAACTAAAGATAAAGGTGAGTTGCTACGTACTGGTTTAAAAGTGGCAATTGTCGGGCGTCCGAATGTGGGTAAGTCGAGTTTATTGAACGCTTGGAGCCGGAGCGATCGCGCCATTGTGACTGATTTACCTGGTACAACCCGCGATGTTGTCGAATCTCAGTTAGTTGTCGGGGGAATTCCCGTACAAGTGCTAGATACAGCAGGGATTCGGGAAACAACAGACCAAGTGGAAAAAATTGGCGTCGAGCGATCGCATCTTGCTGCCAATGCAGCTGATTTAGTTTTGCTTACCATCGATGCTTCCGCAGGTTGGACAGAAGGTGATGAAGAAATTTATGAAAAAGTACAACACCGTCCGTTGATTCTAGTGATTAACAAAATCGATTTATTAGAAGAAAGCAAAAGAACAACTCTTCAATCCCAAATTCCAAATTCCAAATCTAAAATTTTCACAGCCGCAGCCCAAAATCAAGGTATCGACGCTTTAGAAACAGCAATTTTAGAAATAGTTCAATCGGGGAAAGTCCAAGCGGCTGATATGGATTTAGCCATTAACCAAAGGCAGGCAGCAGCCTTAACTCAAGCTAAAATATCTTTGGAACAAGTACAAGCAACAATTACCGAGCAGTTACCGCTTGATTTTTGGACAATTGACTTACGGGGTGCAATTCAAGCTTTAGGAGAAATTACTGGAGAAGAAGTCACTGAATCAGTTTTGGAGAGGATTTTTAGCAGGTTTTGTATTGGCAAATGACTTTATATAGAACCCAAAGTTTTCCTTTGTTAATTTCATACAAAAGCAGATAAATATTATGCCACTTTTTAGAAAAGATGTTGATTTCTTCTTTGAAGAATTTATCAAAGTTAGTATTGGAGGAGGTGGGGATGCTAGTGTCTGGGCAGTCGGCAGTTATCAGGGAGAATTCATTTTAACTGTCATTGAGAAAAAAATAGATTCTTTAACTATAAATGACATAGTTGATAAACCAGCTTTTTTTCTGTTACAAGACCTCATGAAATTTTCTCCTTGTTGGGAATACGATGCGGCAGCACTTGCCATAGCAAATAAATTAGCAGTAGGAGTTAAAAGTTATGAGTGATGAGTTATGAATTTTTAACTCATCACTTATAACTCATTACTCATAACTCATTTTCTGTAGCGATCGCTCTTGGCATATTACCAGCAGTTGCCAGTTGCACTGTAAAAGTAGAACCTTCAGATAATTTACTTTTTACAGAAATAGATCCACCACAGCGCAGCAGCAATTGCTGTATTATCGTTAACCCTAACCCAGCACCACCATAATCTTCGGTTGCTGCTGTACGCACCCGATAAAAGCGATCGAAGATTTTGGGAATTTCGTTTTCGGCGATACCGATACCTGTGTCGCGGAATTCTAATTGGACATAATCGCCTTGATTACGGGCACGCACCCATACTTGACCTCCATTAGGGGTAAACTTAAGACTGTTGTGCAACAGATTAATTACAATTTGTCTGAGTTTACCAGTCACGCACCAAACAGATGGGAGTTCAGTCGGTACAGTGTAGGCTAGCATAATTCCTTTTTCTTGGGCTACAGGTTGGTAAGTACTGACTACTCCAGGTACTATTTCTGAGAGACGCACCAACTCCAAAGTCGTCCCGTCCAAATTCTGTTCTAGCTGCACCAGTTCCAAGAAACCAGTAATCAGGGAGTTTTGCTGATCGCACTGGGTATTTAACATCTGTAAATAACGTTGTCGTTGCGGGGGTTTAAGATTAGGAGAATTTAATAATGAAAGTGCTGTTTTCATGTGCGTCAAAGGTATACGCAGTTCCTGACAGACATTTTTCAGGTATTCATCTTTGAGTTGCTCTTTGTTGTGCAGTTCTTGATTTTGTTGCTCCAACTTATTAGTGCGTACTGTGATGATTTGACGATTAATTTCATCTTGTCGGAGGAGTTGTTTTGCCAACAGTTGATTCATAAGTGCGGCTTGAGGCACGGCTGGACAAATAAAACTAGCAGGTAAAATTGAGGATGATTCTGGTGCAATCGCTTCTTGAATACTATTTAATACTTGCTGAATTACTCTCCCCTCAACAGTAGTTATAATCAGCAACGGCTGGTTTTTATTAGTATTTACCTTCCCCAATGTCTGATTTTTACGTTTTTTAAGTGGTCGATGAGCCAAAATTAAACTGCAAAACTGAGGCGATAACACCATCAGAAAGTTTTCCCGTCGCATTTGGCTATCTGGTGGTAGATGAACGGGAACATAATTAGATGATGGGGATGAGGGAGATGAGGAGATATTTAATCTTTCCTCTTCCTTGTCTTCCCCTGCTTCCCCTTTCCTACTCTCGTCAATCTGGCAACTATAAATGAGACTAGACGCACCTACCGAGGATTGATAACGCGCTAATTCTGATTGCCAAATTTTATCTGGTGGTAGCTTCACCCAGAGAGTGGCTGCAATTTGCTGCTCAATGAGTAAGTCAATTTGCGCTCTCACCAGTGATAGCAGAGTAGCAGGACTGAGGGACAATGGTTTCGGAGGCGCTTGCACTCCCATAACCAGTTGATAAACAGACAGATCCTTAGCCAGAGAAACATTCATGAGTCAAGCACAACTTGGATGAAGCAAGAAATAATTCTGTCTTCGATTTTCACCTTTATGTGTGCATTTTTTACAAAATCACCACGGAAAGAAATATTAACTATACAAAAATCTACCGATAAGGGGATTGGGAATGAAGAAGGGAATAGGTTACAGGTTACAGGGTACAGATTATTCCCTGTCACCTGTCACCTCTCCCCTAATTCCAATGCCCAATGCGCAAATTAAGCTTGTACGTTAAGTCTTTGCTGTAAAGCGTCACGGGCGTGTTCTCGGTCGTCAAAATGGATTTTTTCAGTACCGAGAATTTGGTAGTCTTCGTGACCTTTACCAGCAAGCAATACTCCATCACCGGGTTGTGCTTGTAAAATAGCGGTACGAATTGCGATCGCCCGATCGCAAATTACTGTTGGCTGCACTGTATCAGCAATTCCCGCCAAAATATCTTGCAAAATCCTTTCTGGGTCTTCAGTTCGAGGATTATCTGATGTCACCACTGCCACATCAGCTAACTCAGCGGCGATTTTACCCATTTTTGGGCGCTTGGTGCGATCGCGATCGCCTCCACAACCAAATACACAAATCACTTTCCCAGGTATAAACGGACGCGCAGCTTTTAATAAATTTTCCAAGCTATCGGGCGTGTGGGCATAATCCACAATCACACTAATATCTTGCTCACTATTAATTTGTACGCGTTCCATCCGTCCGGGAACTCCGGGAAACTCAGGTATCACAGCTGCCACTAACTGCAAATCTAGCCCTAAGTGCAAAACTGCTCCTACGGCTGCTAAAAGATTTTCTAAATTATATTGTCCGACTAGGGGCGATCGAAAAGCCACGTCACCTTTTGGTGTATGTAATGTCCCACTAACACCATTTGGCTGGTAACTTAAATCGCTCATCCATAAATCAGCGCTGTTGTCGTTGACGCTGTAACTCCAAACCCGTTCGGAATCCAATGACGCAATTAACCGCTTCCCGTAAGAATCATCAGCATTAATTATTGCCCGTCCCTTGAGATAATTAGGGCTAAATAACAACGCTTTGGCGGCAAAGTAATCTTCCATGTCGCTGTGATAGTCGAGATGGTCTTGAGTAAGATTACTAAATACCGCCGCCTCAAATTCACAACCCAACACTCTACCTTGAGCCAAAGCGTGAGAACTTACTTCCATCACCCCGAACTCACTCCCAGCCTTTACCGCCTCTGCTAGCTGCTGTTGCAGTTCCACTGCAAAAGGGGTAGTGTGGGCAGCAGTTTGCTCAAAACCTGCCCAACGAGTGTAGAGAGTTCCCATCAAAGCTGTAGCTAAATTAGCTTTGTTGAGGATAAATTCAATTAGATGAGTAGTTGTAGTTTTGCCATTTGTACCAGTTACGCCTACCAACTTGAGTTTTCGCCCTGGATAACCGTAAAAAGCACTAGCTATCTGCGCACAAGCTTGAGTGATGTTACTGGCACTAATGACCACAGCCTGATTTGTGGGAGGATTTTTTTGGGCAGCTTCGGGAGAAACGATCGCAGCTACAGCCCCCGATGCGATCGCACTTTGCCAAAATTCCCCACCATCAACTCGCGTTCCTGGCATCCCAATAAACAAATCACCCACACGACAAGCATGAGAATTCGTCTTTAAACCCCTAACTTCCACATCCTCCAAAGTTGGATAACTAGGCAATTGCTCAACACTGTCTACCGCTGTTAGTAATTCCCGCAATTTCATTTTGTGAACCTCGTCACATTCTTGATCTTGCGCTTATTCTGCATTATTTTTTTCTAATTGGCTAAATATTTACGCAACATTTGCTCCAACTGCTGCACGCTAGCACGAGGAGAAGGACGCGGCAATGGTTTCTCACTTCCCTCCTCATCCTCTGCGCCTCTGTGGTTCGATAAATAAAGCACCGGCACTTCATACTCATACGCAGCAAACCAATCTTCACGAGTCGTAATATCCCTAACTTCCAACTCGAAACTGAGATTTTGGATTTGTTCTAGCTTCTCTTGCAAGCCTTCGCATAAATGACAGCCGGGTTTACTGTATAAAATTAATCGCATTCTTGATATGAGTTGGCGCAAGAAGTTATACCATTTTGGATTTTAGATTTTAGACTTTCCTGCGGAACGCTACGCGTAGCTTGCTTCCCTGGAAGGGTACGGCTGCACTCAGTCGAACGATTTTGGATTGTGAAACATCCATTGGATAAATGTTTCAGTTTTCCATCTGTCGCAATCATTTTTCAAATTGGTATTATTAAGTTTAGAATAACCTACACGCTTTGGGTTGTCGCAGGCTACCGCAGAGGGCACGGAGGAGAAGGGTAGTCAATTATCAAAGTCCCTCTCCCAAGCTTGGGAGAGGGATTTAGGGTGAAAGCTCTTTGATTCATGAAAGAAGTCTAATGACCAAATTCTGTGACAATGATTAACAACCAACCAGAATACTGTATTTAAGCTACTCATGAGCCAAAGTTCTCAAAACAGCCCTTTACCAGGCAAACCAGTTCTATCATATTTCCAGTGGTTATACGCCTTCTGGAAATTCTCTCGCCCTCACACAATTATTGGTACAAGTCTGAGTGTTTTGGGTTTATATTTAATTGCCATTGCTATAAGTAGAGACGCGATTAATCATATCTCTACAGACGCGATGAATCGCGTCTCTACAAATGCTATTCATGGCGTCTCTACGTATTCCCTACTTCCTGTTTTTGGTGCATGGATTGGTTGTCTGTGCGGCAATGTTTATATTGTGGGGCTGAATCAATTAGAAGATGTAGAAATTGACAAGATTAATAAGCCTCATTTACCCTTAGCGTCTGGTGAGTTTTCCCAGCAAACTGGGCAATTAATTGTCGCTTCTACTGGGATTTTGGCGCTGGTTGTGGCGTGGCTAACTGGCCCGTTTTTATTGGGCATGGTAGCAATTAGTTTGGCTATTGGTACTGCTTATTCTTTACCGCCAATTCGCTTGAAACAGTTTCCCATTTGGGCGGCGCTGTGTATTTTTTCGGTGCGCGGTACGATTGTGAACTTAGGGCTATATCTGCATTACAGTTGGGCGTTGCAACAAAGCCAAACAATTCCCCCTGTAGTGTGGGTGCTGACGTTATTTATTTTGGTGTTTACCTTTGCGATCGCTATCTTTAAAGATATCCCCGATATGGAAGGCGATCGCCTCTACAATATTACTACTTTCACCATCAAACTTGGGCCCCAAGCTGTGTTCAATCTGTCTCTTTGGGTAATAACTGCCTGTTATCTGGGAATAATTCTGGTTGGAGTGCTAAACGTCGCCTCAGTTAACGCTATATTCCTGGTAGTTACTCATTTGGGGCTGTTGGCTTGGCTGTGGTTGCGGAGTTTGACGGTAGACTTACAAGAGAAAAGTGCGATCGCTCAATTCTACCAATTTATCTGGAAACTCTTTTTTATGGAATATCTGATTTTTCCTATCGCCTGTCTTTTGGCTTAGACAATGCTAGAAACCTTTCCCACTAGTTCGATTATCGCTGCTGTTGTAGTTGTTCTGAGTCTTTCAATCCTTGGCTATTTCGCTTGGAAAACTTTGATAACTTCAGACTTGTTTCAAAAAGGTATTAATCTTGCCCAAGCAAAAGATTACCAAGGTGCAGAAGCGGCCTTTCGCAAAGTGATTTCCATCAACTCGACTAATGATGTTGTGCGCTTGTTTTTGGGAGATGTTTTAAACCAGCAAGGACAAGTAGAAGAAGCAACAGAATTATTTCGGGAAGTAATTCGCCGCAGTCCGAAAAATCCTGATGCTTACTTGCGTCTGGCGAATATCCTCATGCAGCAAGAGCGAGAAGAAGAAGCTAAAACTAACCTCCTACAAGCTAAAGATTTATTACAAAAACAGCGCCAACCTGAAAAAGCTAAAAAAATCACTCAACTGTTAGATAAAATGAGTGCTAAGTCAAGCGAATCTTAACTTTAATCAGAATTGCAGAGATTAAAATTTCCTGTTGTGTCTCCTAATTTTTGACCATTCTCATCATCATGGTGAGAATGGTTTTTATTTGGTAATTTACTGTTGTATACCATAATTATGTCCGCAATTTCCGCAAGTTTGACCGCTCTTTTCATAGCCCTTACAATTGCAATCGGATGCGCTTCAAGGTCCATAGCCATAATTAATTCATTTAGGCTTTAGAAGAGAAAATATTAGGAATTTTAAATGATTTATTTTTACAAAACAGTCATGATACTAACAGTCTTTTTGTTTTGTAAAAAAATATTATAGTTTCCTTAAGCAGTACAGAGATTAGACACACTGTATCAGCAATATTTTAGTACTAGAATATTATTAAGCAAGGGTAGAAATTTAGTAGTAGATTTTATAGATTGAACAATCCAGTCTTTATGTCAAATATTATATCAGAATTGTGGACTAACTTTTTTACATCAGAATCATTTATTCCACATGGACACTGCTATCTATGGCAAACGAATTTAGTTTGGTTACACATATTATCTGACGCATTCATTGCACTAGCTTATTACTCAATTCCAGCTACACTCTTCTACTTTGTCCGCAAGCGACAAGATTTGCCCTTTGATTGGATTTTTTTGCTGTTTAGTGGATTTATCGTAGCTTGCGGCACTACTCATTTAATGGAGATTTGGACACTTTGGCATCCAACCTATTGGGTGTCGGGGTTTCTCAAAGCAGTAACTGCAACAATATCTGTAATTACAGCCTTAGAGCTTGTGCCTTTAGTTCCACAAGCACTGGCACTTCCTAGCCCTACTCAATTAGAACAAGCAAATCAAGAACTTCAAACCCAAATAGCCGAACGCTTATTGGTAGAGGAGGAATTGCGAAAATACCAAAATCATCTTGAAGAAATGGTTGCTGTTCGCACCAATGAAATTACTCAGACTAACGAGCAATTACAACAAGAAATACTTGAACGCCAACGAATCTTAGAAATTCTCCGACAAAGCGAAGAACGCTACCGTTACTTGGCTGAGGCAATTCCTCAACTTGTATGGACAACTAAACCTAACGGTGAATGCGATTATTTTAATCAAAATTGGTGCGAATACACTGGGCTAACATTGGAGCAATCTTTGGGTTCTGGTTGGTTGGCTGCATTGCATCCAGATGATGTTCAAAGAGCTGATAAAGTGTGGTCTGATGCTGTCAAAAATAGCACTATGTATAACAATGAATATCGCTTTAAACGAGCTGCTGATGGCTCATATCGTTGGCAGCTAGCGCGAGGTTTACCACTCAAAGATGAGCAAGGTTTTGTAGTCAAGTGGTTTGGAACCTGTACAGATATTCACGAACAAAAACAAATACTTGAAGAACGAGCGCACCTGCTGGAATTAGAACAAGTAGCACGAGCGAAAGCAGAAACAGCCAATAGAATTAAAGATGAATTTTTAGCCGTCCTCTCTCACGAACTACGCACTCCACTCAACGCAATTCTCGGCTGGTCAAAGTTGTTGCAAACCCGCAGGTTAGATCAAAAAAAGACATCTGAAGCACTAGCCACAATCGAGCGAAATGCTACCTTACAAGTTCAACTGATTGAGGACTTGCTGGATATTTCCAGAATTTTACAAGGCAAACTGACGCTGAATATCACGAAGATTAATCTCAAGTCTACGGTATTGTCGGCACTGGAGACAATGCAGTTAGCAGCAGAAACAAAGTTGATTGAGGTGAATACAGTATTTGAACCGGGTTTGGGACAAATTATGGGCGACTCGACTCGTTTGCAGCAAGTCGTCTGGAATCTCCTTTCTAACGCAATCAAATTTACACCCAGAGGAGGAAAGGTAGAAGTGCGACTCCAGGAAACTGATGGCTATGCTCAAATAATCGTTAGCGATACGGGTAAGGGAATTAGCGCTGACTTTTTGCCATTCGTGTTTGATTATTTCCGCCAAGCAGATAGCACCTCTACGAGAAATTTTGGTGGATTAGGACTGGGATTAGCAATTGTACGTAATATCATCGAAATGCATGGCGGCATTGTCAAAGCAGATAGCCACGGTGAGGGTCAAGGGGCAATATTTACTGTTAGCTTACCGCTTTTACCAGATGAAAGTCCAAAGCTGACGGAGGGACAAAATTACCCTGCATTCTTAGCTACTAACTCCTTACCTCTGAATGGCATCAGAGTTTTAGTTGTCGATGATGATACTGATTCGCGAGATTTTGTTGCTTTTGTATTAGAGCAAGATGGGGCTTTTGTGATGGCAGTATCTTCTGCTGAAGAAGCATTACAAGCCTTAGCAGAGGTCAAGCTAGATGTGTTGGTAAGCGATATTAGTATGCCCGATATGGATGGCTATATGTTAATACATGAAGTGAGAACTCGGGCACCAGAACAAGGTGGACAAATTCCAGCAATTGCCTTAACTGCCTTTGCGAGAAACAATGACCATGAAAAAGCCCTAAAGGCTGGGTTTCAGATGCATTTATCCAAACCTCTTAATCCAGAAAAATTAATTGCAGCGATTGTTAAATTGATGGAAACAAAAGTTTCAGTCATTACCTAAAAATGACTTTTTACTTTTAATAAATTATCATCTATTAACCCAAGTTGCGGGTTATCGACTGATATGAACTTGTGATCGCTCAATTGATGCGATGCCTGCGGCGGGCTACGCCTACGCGTATAAGAAAGTGGGGTTGGTGGGTAGCGCCAACCTGCCATGCCGTTGTAGCCAGCATTCAGATACTGAAATAATTTTAAGTTATATAAATTACTTATTTAATAAAAGCTTGTTGAAGAGTAAAAGAAAAAATGAATGCTTGTAGCTTAAGTAAAAACCCTTCATAAGTGACTGCATGTATTGATTTTGGGAAAACACAAGTGATACTACTAAATACAGTTTCGATATAATGCCGAGTATGTTGTTTAATATATTGATTCCAAGGCTGATCCTGAGGCTGGGAGTTCTTTTTTCGCATGACTTGTAAAAAAATTTGACTTGTTTGTTCCAAGTCATCTTCAATGGTGTAATCCGTGTAAGCTGAGTCACCATAAAGTTTACTACCAGCTGGGAGATTTAAAGGTAAGGCATTTAAAGCACGTATATCGTTAGCACTACCAGGCATAAACACAAATTCTACGGGAATACCATTTTTGGTTGTTAATAACTGAACTCGAACGCCCTAAAAATATCGTTTTTTGGATGCGATGTAACCCGGAGGCGGAGCATCTCCGACTCCGCTCTATACTGCTCAGACTGGATTATTCTTACATTAAAGATCCGGATGTTGTCACAGATGGGCACTGGAAAAGAGTCTAAAAGATATTCAGTGGAATCACTAATTTCTTTCAGTATCATTCCCACTTGATGAAACAAGTCGTTGATTAACATTGAGACACTGTGTAATCTCCGATTAAATCGTGACTTTTCTAACATATTAGATATCAAATTATGGTCTAACATAATAGCTACAAGCCTTGCTATGATTACCATTAAAGAACATCGCCGCGCAGATGGCAGTTGTAATGATTTCTGCGTCATTTATCTCTCGGCGACAGTCTTCACTATGCCTAATCGCCTTTAACAAATCATCGATCATAGCATAGACAGTAATTATTTCGTTTAACATATTCCCCTCCGTTTTTCATCTCTGGAGGGGATTTTATTGCACAAAGCGATCGCCTGAATCAATAACTAGCAACTTGGGTTATTAGGGATTGAAACCCACAATCTTGTTTTGGTGGAATATCTCCTTGTGATTGCAATTTATCAAAATCCCTATTAGGGATTGAAACGGCTCTAGTAGGGCAATGTCCGCGTTGAGAGCGAGATTGCAATTTATCAAAATCCCTATTAGGGATTGAAACATGGCTATTCAGCGTAACGTAGAAAAATATATACATTGCAATTTATCAAAATCCCTATTAGGGATTAAACATTTACTTATAAGTGTTCGTTATTTACTGAACACCTGAAGAATTTAGTTAAGCTTCAGCAATATCTTTGTTAAGCCATCGCCTAACCGCTCAATAGATTCTTGCTGTTTCGGATCTTTTAACGTGCCATCAGCATTAAAGGCTTCATAAGCTTTGGGTACTGCTACTTGGTCGGGAAGTACCAAAACTTTGATGTTCCCCAAAATAGACCGCAGGTGAACTAACCCCCGCAAACCACCAAGAGCGCCTGGGGAAGCGCTCATAATACTAGCAACCTTCCCTGCAAAAGCAGCCAATGGTGCTTCATTTGGGGCTGGACGAGATGCCCAGTCAATGGCGTTCTTCAAAACTGCTGTGAGTGAACTGTTATATTCCGGCGAAGCAATCAGCAATCCTTGATGAGAAATCATCAAGTCCTTAAACGTGCGGGCGTTGGCAGGTAGTCCTTCTTGAGCTTCCAAGTCTTCATCATACAGAGGTAAGGGCAAATCGCGGAGGTCTATATAAGTCACTTCTGCGCCTGCTGCCTTAGCACCAGCTGCCGCGATTTTTACCAGTTTTTTGTTGTAAGAATCTATCCGGGTGCTGCCAGCAAAGGCGAGGATTTTCGGTGTAGATGCCATAATTCTAGGTTGAATGGGAAGGATTAACCTGTTCAGCTGCATTATCCTGTTTTCAGGCGATCGCTATTTGCTACCTTTAGATTTTCTTTAGAAACCACTCAACTGAGAACCGCGCTAAACGAATCTGGAAACAATACGGTAGTATCTGAATAATCTAAGTTTTTGTTGAGCAAAGGCGGATTCATGTTCCAAGAGATTGCTGCTCAAATTACTTTTTCTGACTCATTTCTATATTTAGTTACAGCCTTAGGCATTACTAGCACAGCGGGAATATTTGGTTGGCGGTGGTGGAAACAAAAGAACACTTACAAATCTCTACAGTCCTTTCCCTCTCCTAAAAGACACTGGCTATTAGGAAATATTCCTCAAGTATTAGCAGCAGTCAAAGAGAAGAAATTCTTTCAATTATTGTTTGATTGGAGCCAGCAGCTAGGCCCAATGTATGTTTACTGGACTGGCTATCCAGTTCTCGTTTTGAGTAAACCAAAACTTATCGAAGACACTATTGTTAATGGGATGAGAGACGGTAGCCTAATTAGGTCACAGCGAGCTAGCAAAGCTTGGAACGACATTGGTGGGCCCATTCTTTTAGGTCAAAACGGAAGTGAGTGGCAGTACAGACGCAAGGCTTGGAACCCTGAATTTAGTTCTAGCGGTCTCTCCAAATATGTGGAAATTATTAGCCAAGCTTGCGAACAAACAATTGAGAAAATTCAGTCAGCTGCTTCACCAGAAGTTCAGGTAGATCCTCTGTTTGTAGAACTAACAATGAGGGTTATTTCCTCTCTTGTACTGGGCATTCCTGTGGATAAAAACGTTGCTACTCATGAAGGACAACCCCTTGATGTTCTCAAGGTGTACGAGGCGATGTCTATTGTTGGCTATCGGTTCCTACGGGTAGCTACTGGCGAGAAGATATGGATGAAATATCTGCCAACTAAGAATTCACGAGATTATTGGGCAGCAAGGCGATATTTAGAGGAGTTTATTACTCCCCGTGTAGACTTAGCTTTACAGATGAGAGAACAAAATCAGACGGATTTAACACAGGTAAGTCCTTTGTTCCAAGAATCAATGTTGGTAAAAATAGCTGCCAAAGAACCAAAATACAATCGGGAAACACTAGTAGCAGAAGTTATTGAACTTTTAATCGCTGGTACTGATACCACGGCCCATACTTTATCCTTTGCAATAGGAGAGTTGGCCTTAAATCCAAGAGTTTTTCAGCAGGCACAAGCGGTTGTTGACCAAGCTTGGGAAAGTCAAGGCAGTATTAATGGAGAAAGCCTCAAGGAATTGAATTACATCCGCGCTATTCTCAAGGAAACTTTGCGCCTTTATTCAGTCGCTTTAGGCTCGACTTCATTGGAGGCTGAACGTGACACCGTTATTGAGGGTAAGATTATTCCTCGTGGCACGAAAATATACTGGTCAATGCTTGCTGCTGGACGAGATCCAGAAGTCTATTCGCATCCCGATGAATTTCTGCCGGAGCGTTGGTTAGACAAGAGTAAGGAAAATAGTCAACTGCCAATGATAGACTTTGGCTCAGGTTCTCATCGTTGCTTGGGAGAGCATTTGTCAATGCTGGAAGGAACGATGATGCTGGCACTACTGCTTTACTACTTTGACTGGGAGTTAGTCAACGGCCGATCATCTCTGGAACAGTTACAGCAGAACCTTTTGATTTATCCGCCTGATAGAATGCCGGTGCGTTTTCGGTTGAGAAAGTAGGGATAATACCGTTTCAGAGGAACGCATTAACAGTGCAAGCCGATGCATTCATTGCCATTACAGGGTATTGCCAAATTTGATTGGCGATCGCAACTTCAGTGAGTGCGCGTTTACTAGAGTGATGGAAACCTAAAATCACCCTGCCGATAGTAATTGATTTGGCTGATTTACCTGCGCTAATGCCAAACGATCGCCCCGTTTTAGAAAAGTTTCAAGAATACAAAAAAAGCAGCAAATTCCTGATGTTCTAAAGCATTTTTTCTAAAAATTGCTTGGCGCGATCGCACTGAGGATTTTGGAAAAACTCGTTAGGAGTAGTGTCTTCTGCTAAACTTCCCTGGTCGAGGAACATAATCCGATTGGCAACTTCTCTGGCAAAGCCCATTTCATGGGTAACGATAGCCATTGTCATCCCAGATAGTGCTAAATCTTTCATCACTTCCAGCACATCCTTAACCATTTCTGGATCTAGTGCAGAGGTGGGTTCATCAAACAAAATCATCTCTGGTTCCATTGCTAATGCACGGGCGATCGCAACTCGCTGTTTCTGTCCCCCAGATAGTTTGGATGGGTACACAGATACTTTTGACTCTAAACCTACCTTAGCAAGCAATTCTAAGCCATGTTCTTCTGCTTTTTGCTTGTTTATTCCTTTCACCTTTATGGGTGCGTAGGTGACATTTTCCAGCACATTCATGTGGGGAAACAAATTAAAATGTTGAAATACCATCACCAAATGCTGGCGCACCTTAGCAATGTTTGTTTTAGGCTTGGTGATTTCTCGATCGTGAAAGTAGATTCTGCCTCTGGTGGGTTTTTCCAACAAGTTTATGCATCGTAAAAAGGTAGACTTCCCTGAACCAGAAGGGCCTAGTATAGCAACCACTTCTCCCTGATAAAACTCAGTGGAAATATCTTTGAGTACGTCAAGTTTGCCAAAGGATTTACATAAGAATTCCGTGCGAATTACTACATTACTCACTTTCCCGTAACCTCCTTTCTAAAGCGGATGCACCCAAGGTCATACCCATTACCAAAACATAGTAGATTAACCCTGCAAATAACAGTGGTTCAAAATAAATATATTTGTTTGCACCAACAATTTGGGCGCTGCGTAATATTTCCACCACTCCAATCGTTGACACCAGCGCAGAATCTTTAAGCAATCCGATAGTTTCATTTACCAATGCTGGGAGAATGTTCTTCAATGCTTGGGGCAAAATCACATCCCACATCATCAACCAATAGGGAACACCCATAGACATCGCCGCTTCACTTTGTCCTTTATCCACTGCTTGAATCCCACCCCTGATGGTTTCCGACATATAAGCGCCAGAATTCAGGGTAAAAGTTAGCACCCCAGCCTGCAATGCGGAAATGTCATAGCCTGTAAGCTGGGGTGTTGCGTAGTAAACTAATGCCAACTGTAATAGCAAAGGTGTACCTCGAAAAACAGAGGTGTAGGCATTAGCAACCCAGGTAAGCGGCTTGATGCCGAGAATTTTTAATAGAGACAGGATTGTTCCCCAGATTAACCCCAAGGTTACAGATAATAGGGTAAACAACAAAGTTAATGGGATTCCCCGCAGAATAAAGGGAATGTCTGGAAGAATTCTGGTGAAGTCGAGATTCAATCCGCCTTTAGCAGGAGTTGAAGATGCAGAATTGGCGGCGGTATTCTGTGAAAACCACTTGGTTACTAGTTTAGCCAATGTGCCATCGTCCTTCATTTGTTGAAGGACTTTGTTAAACGGTTCTACAAAAGAAGAACCTTTGGGAAAAGCGATCGCCGATCCACTTGCCTCTTCTGACGGAATAGTATTAAATTCTAAATCTGGGTTAGCTTGGGCGAATCCCTTAGCGACGGTATCCTCAACAATTGCAGCATCAATTCGCCCAGATTTGATTTCCTGGACTACTTCCGGCACTTTATTGAGTTGCTTTAGCTGAATACCCGCAACTTTTTTAGCAATTTTTTGGGCATTTTGTTCTTGTATGGTTCCTAGTTGTACCCCAAGCTTTTTTCCTGATAAGTCTTGGGGTTGTTTCAGGTTGCTACCTTTAGGAGCGACAATGGTATCTTTGGCTTCGTAATAAATAATTGAAAAGTCAATATTTTTCTGACGTTCTGGAGTCGGAGTCATCCCAGCCATGACAAAATCAGCGCGATTTGCTTGGAGTGCAGGGATTAATCCATTAAAATCAGATTCCATTATTTGAAGTTTAAACCCAAGTTTTTCAGCAAGGGTTTTGGCAATATCTATATCAAAGCCAACTATTTGGCGATCGCCTCCTTTCGTATCATAAAACTCATAAGGAGGATAATCTGGGGAAGTAATCATCGTCAGCGTGTCTTTACCTAGAGGTGAAGCGGCTTTGAGAGAATTGCTATGTCCTGTGATGATGCTGATTCCTACTACTGCTACAACCAGTATCGTTAATAGCCATCCTTTTTTTTTCTTCATAAAACATTCTGCACCTTAAACTGCTACATTAATCGAGCAAATAATACCTGTGATATCATGTCCGCTAAATGGCTATGGTGTACACACAAGTCTTTTAAATATTTCCCCACATCTTGCCCTGCAATGCCATTGCATCGACTTGTTATGCCATTGCATCGGCTTGTTATGCCATTGCATCGACTTGTTATGCCATTGCATCGGCTTGTTATGCCATTGCATCGACTTGTTATGCCATTGCATCGACTTGTTATGCCATTGCATTGGCTTGTTATGCCATTGCATCGGCTTGTTATGCCATTGCATCGGCTTGTTATGCCATTGCATCGGCTTGTTATGCCATGTCCGCTTGATTGCTTATTAAACCCGAAGAACCCCACCCCCGCCAAAGCTACGCTTTGTCTCCCCTCCCCGCAAGCCTACGGTGTACACACAAGTTATGGAATCACTACTAGTCCTTGAATTACCCCACCCTAACCCTCCCCTTGTAAAGGGGAGGGAACGAGATTCTCTTGTTTCCCCCCTTGACAAGATTGCTATCGGCACGCTATCTGATGCTAGAGTACCGCGAGGGAACGAGATTCTCTTGTTTCCCCCCTTGACAAGGGGGGATTAAGGGGGGTAATTCGACTTGTGTGTACACCGTAGCCCCGCAAGCGGGGAGGGGATTAAGGGGTGGGGTGCAATGACTGTGGTTAGCATAACTAATTATGCGGACATGATATTATGCCATTGCATCGGCTTGCAAGCCCTAATTAATGCATGGTAAAGTCTCTGCTTAAGGAACTCTAATAAATAAATTATTCAATCTTGTGGGGTGCGCAACATGAGCGCCCAATTCACAGGACGGGCAAGATGCCTATCCCACAAGAAATATTGTGATATTTTATTACTTGGAAATCCCTTAATCCCATGAAAACTTCGGGACTGTCAAATTCTGACTTTAGTCGCTTCCAGCAGCTTAACGCTGGCATAAATCGCATCAATATAAGGTGTGGGAATTTGAGTAAGTTTTCCCAATTCTGCCACCGCGCCAACAATAGCATCTATCTCCGTAGCGCGTCTGGCTTCAATATCTTGCAACATTGAGGTTTTGTGTGCGCCAACATTTTCTGCCCCATTAATTCGCTGTTCTAAAGTGATGCCAAATTTTATACCTAAATTTTCTGCGATCGCTTGAGTTTCACTCATCATTCGCCCTGCTAGTTCGCGGGTGAGGGGATAGCGGCAAATATCCTCTAAAGTCGCACCAGTCAAGGCACTGATGGGATTAAATGCCACATTTCCCCACAACTTGATCCAAATTTCCGTGCGAATTTGGTTGCGGATTGGTGCTTTGAATCCTGCTTGTTTTAAAGTTTGTGCCAATAATTGGATGCGTTCGGTTTTACTACCGTTGATTTCACCCAGAGTAAAGCGATCGCCTTCAATATGTTTGATTACACCCGGTTCAATTATCTCAGTTGCCGGGTAAATCACACAACCGATGGCGCGTTCAGCACCGATACTAGCTTCAATAATCCCATCTGGATCGACAGATTGAATCCGCGTACCTTCAAACTCACCGCCATGCTTGCGAAAGTACCACCAAGGAACGCCATTTTGGGCTGTCACCACCATCGTGTGAGGATTGTAAAGTGCAGGGAGAAAGGGTGCGAGCGCAGGAACACTGTGAGCCTTCACAGTTAAAATTACTACATCCTGTGGCCCAGCTTCTTGAATATCGTTAGTTGCCAAAGCCGGAGTAGCAATTTGGCTAGAACCATCTGCCATGAGCAACTTCAGCCCATTTTTTTGAATTGCCTCCAAATGAGAACCACGCGCGATTAATGTCACCTCTTCACCTACCAGTGCCAATTTCGCCCCTAAATATCCACCAATCGCACCCGCGCCAACAATACAGATTTTCATTTAGCCAAAAAATATGATTTGTGAAAAACGGTATCCAATTCAGTTCCCAGTAGTGAATTCTCCAGCTTAGAGTGGAAAGATTCACAACTACTACTCACTACTCATTACTCATTACTCATTACTCATTACTCATTACTCACCACTCATTACTCCTAAAGCTTCCCATCGCTTCTAATAAATCTTGATGAACAGATTTTGAGGCAGCGACGATCAATCCAGGCATACTATAGTTTTGACAAGTATGCAGTGGCGGTAAAGTCGAACCGTCTAAAGTAGTTACAATCCAGCCAGCCTCTTTTGCAATAAAAGCGAGTGCAGCACTATCAAGAAATTTGCCCGATTTAATGATTGCTCCACTCAAATCGCCACTGAGAATACCATTGAGATTGGGAATTTGAATATCACTAGAGTAATCATTCGCTATATCGATTACTTTATATCGATCTTTTAATAAATGTGCGATGGAATTCATTCCCCATCCCAATAAAATAGAAGGTTTGGCAGATGTTATATCTAATGGGGCACAGGCTTCTAAGTTCATGTCTAGCGTGCCTTTAAAAGCACCTTCACCTCGAAGGGCGTAAAAATAAATGTTTTGGGCAGGAGAAATGGCAATTACTGCTTCAAAGTCATCCGTATTTAGAATACTGAGAATAATTTGGTAATTAGAATGTCCATCCATATAAAACTTTGTGCCATCAATCGGATCAAGTGTTACTAAGTAATCACCTTTTGAACCGAGTTCGGTAGCGCGAAAATATTTGGTATTATTAGAACTTTCATATTCTTCACCATAAAAGCGAATATCTGGAAAAGTGCCTAATAATACTACTTCTACCAGATTTTGAATAGCCACATCTGCATCAGTAAGGGCGGCACTAAAAAAGTTGTTTGCTTGTTCTTTGACAGGAAGTGCAGCAATTTTTGGTTGTAGAAAATGGGCATAGGCTGCTGCTACTTTGAGATGGGGGAGTAAAGTCTCTAAAATTAATCGAGTAGTTGGTGTTGTGGACATTGCAGCAAACTCCTTTTAGAAATAATCTACCGTCATCTGGGCGATAGAATTCTATATCTAGACAAAATTACGGTATCATTTGGATGCAATGATACCACCGTTGCTATATTACTTTAATCTGTATGTTTCAATGAACCATAGAAAAATCGCAATTTTTCTAGTAAATTTAAGGGTTTAAGACCGAATGTCAACACTTAGGACAATATTTCATTAATTCATCGCAAATTAAATTTGACCATACCCTACAATGCTAATGCGTCGGCTTGTATTGTTAATGCGGCGGCTTGTGTTGTTAATGCGTTCCCCTACATTAAAAACGCTACGCTTTTACGCAAAACTGTACTTAGCTAAAGTTATACCATTTTGAAAAATGATTGCGACAGATGGATTCACATCAAGCCAGACGCACCACAAGGCAATTCCCAATCCAAAATCCAAAATCTAAAATGGTATTACCCTACAAAAAGCAAGCTACAATCGGGCTTTAAATTCCTATCTGCAAATCTCTTTTCTACAAGACGCTACGCGTAGCTTGCTTCCCTGTAAGGCTATAATTTTGAATTTTTATTAATGGTTTTAGGAAACTTTTTCGAGTTTCTTCTGAGTAAATTTGGATAGATTGTGGCGTTTGAGTAATGAGGGTGCGCCAACAAGAGTACCAAGAATGAGCAGGCTATGGATATAAGTGGGTTCAGGAACAGTGACTATGGTTGCAGAAAAACTAATAGGTAACTCACTATCTTCTAATCCTAAATTTTCAAAACCTGGTATGATGGGCGGCGCAGAAAATACCTCTAAATAACCTGGTGTCGGCAAAAAACTCGCGAAAAATGGACTAGAATAGTTTCCTGCCGAAGTGGAATATGCAAAACCCTTATCCGTTAACTGCTGAGTATTAAGGCTAATTAAATTATCAATATCAAAAGGTTCGTTTCCTGGTATTGGAGTCCCGGCGGGTTGCAAACCAGTAATTGTTTCACCATTTCGCGTACCAGTAATTCCAGTAATCAGGTAAAAACCCAAATCGTTAGGGGTGTCATTAGTAGTGAAAGTACCATTTGCCGCAATGCCAGTACCAGAATAATTCCAATTCCAACTTAAAGCAGAAGCTGCTGGCATTGTCCCGAAAACTAATCCAGATGTGGTGGCGAGGGTTATGGCAGATAGAACTAGATTTTTCATGGAAGTCGTAACTGCGATCGTTCCCGTGTATTATACGGAAATTAGGAAAGATCGTATTATCAATTTTGCCTATATTATTTAGCAGCGATGCCTACGGTGGTCACTGAGCTTTGTCGAAGTGCGGGCTACGCGGGAGCATAACCACGCCAAAGCAGCATCAACATTATTAACCTGCTCTCCTGGCGGTACAGCTGGACGATTGACCATCACAACCTTTACGCCCAGTTCTCGCGCTGCAATTATCTTGGGCTTTGTGGCATCGCCACCGCTATTTTTGCTGATGATGGTATCAATGTTATTCTCAATCAGAATTTGTCTCTCATTATTGAGGGTAAAAGGGCCGCGATCGCACAATACCATTCCCGGTGGTACTAAAGCATCTTTGCCAGGAGGGTCAATCATCCGCATCAAAAACCAAATTTTCTCCAGATGAGCAAAAGCGGCCAGTTCTTGTCTACCAACTGTCAAAAATACTCGCTGTGACTGATTTTGCAGGGTTGTTGCTGCGGCTGCAACACTATCAACTTCAATCCAGCGATCGCCACTTACTTTTTCCCAAGGCGGACGGATTAACATCAGACGGGGTACTCCAACTTCCGTTGCCGCATCTGCCGCATTGAAGGAAATCTGACTAGCAAAAGGATGGGTTGCATCAATTAACAAGTCGATTTCCATGACTCGCAAATAGCTAGCCAATCCAGCCACACCGCCGAAGCCTCCAACCCGCAAATCGCCTAGCGGTACTGACGGTTCGCGGGTGCGGCCAGCTAGAGAGTTGATTACTTCTAACCCTTGGATAGTCGTAACTTTGGCAGCTAGTTCTGCTGCATCACCCGTCCCACCTAAAATCAAAACGCGCATCATTTAGATAGATAACGGTGGAATCTTTGCTAAAATCCCCTTTTTCAGAGCTTCTGGACGCTCTGACCAAGGTAGTAAACCATCTGCTTTAGCATAGTATTGACTAGCACATTCCAGTACCGCAGAGGCACTACCATCAACGGCTAAATCACCAAATAAATATGTTAATTTGCCTTTGGCACTAAAGGCAACTACACAAGAACGATTACAAGCACTCATGCATTCAACTTCCTGAATCGGGAATCGATCTCGTAACTCCCAATCTTGTGCAAGCTGCTGAAGTTGGTGTAAAAGTTTTTCACCACCACTTTCACCTAAGCGTTTTCCATTTTGCCAAACACTGGCACAGGTTTTGCAAACAAATAAAGTATGTTCAGCAACTTCCATTGGAGTAGTTGGGGAAATATTTACAGTCGTAGTCATCTGTACCTCGCAGATATGTGAAACTAATCAATCTATGTCGGCGGGCATCCTGACTCACTCAATTTGAGATTTTCGATCTAGTTCTTTAATCTCACATTGGTTCACAGTTGCGGGACAGCGCCGGATTTGCACCGAACTTTCCCCGTTACCTCTGGTAGCTGACTCCCACCAGAACCGAATCACCTTATCGATCGTACACTAGGGTTATCGGAAAATACGAAACAATAGGTTTTTTGTCAACCATCAAACTGGACGACAAACAGACAAAATACTGTGCATATTTACTACCTGTCCAATAACTGCGATCGCAGGCGCACTAAATCCAGTTTCTTCTACCTGTGTGACTATTGTTTCCAATGTCCCAATTAATTCTTCTTGTTCTGGGCGCGTACCCCAGCGTACCAAAGCAATTGGCGTTTCTAAATTCAACCCAGCTGTAATTAATTCTTCCACAATATAAGGCAGATTGTGAATTCCCATATAAATTACAATGGTTTCGGAACCGCGAGCGATCGCACTCCAATTTACTTGCGGTCTATACTTACCCGCAGCTTCATGACCAGTTACAAATGTCACTGACGAACTATACAGCCGATGCGTCAAAGGAATACCTGAGTATGCTGCTGCTGCAATTCCCGATGTGATACCTGGCACAACTTCCGTTGATATTCCAGCTTGAACTAATTCTTCCATCTCTTCGCCACCGCGACCAAAAATAAAGGGATCGCCACCCTTGAGCCGCACTACAATTGCATTATCCTGCGCTTTATCAATCAGCAATTGAGTTGTTTCTGACTGCAATAACGAATGTCTCCCCGCACGTTTTCCAGCATTAATTTGCTCGGCTTGAGGATTAATCATTGCCAGAATTGCCGGACTGACCAAGGCATCATAGATCACTACATCTGCACATTCCAGCAATCCTTTCGCCTTCAGGGTAACTAATCCTGGATCTCCTGGCCCCGCACCTACTAAATAAACCTTTCCCAAATACTTGTTCTCCTGCTTTTCTGTGCGGTTCATCTCTCTGTTAAATCCCAAATTAGCTCGGCTAATTCTGCACTTGCTCCCAGTGGCTTGGCCAGTTGGAAATTCACCGCAGAAAATTGTAATTTTAGCTCTTCTATTGAGGTGGCGATCGCATCGGTTATTCCACCAGCGAATAAAAAGTATGGCAAGATTGCAATTTCTCGATAACCAGCATCTACCAATTCTTTCACCCGTGATTCTAAACTAGGAAGCCCAGCCCAATAAGCAGCAACTGCTCCTAAACTCGCCGCCATTGCTTCCACAGTTTTTTGCGAACCTGGACGACGGCTACCATGAGCTAATAGAATCCATGCTTCTGCTTTTATAGCAGCTATTTGTTTTGCCAGCAATTTCTCTAAATTGGGGTGAGAGCCTAAATATGGTTCCAACTCAATGATGATATCTTGACCAGCAGCCTGTTGTGCGAGTGCTACTTCGGCAGGAATATCTGTCATCACATGCACTCCCGGCAGCAGAAATAGCGGTACAATTTTGAGGCGATTTTCATTTTGAGACAGTGGGCAATCGCCAAAAGCGCTTTTAGCAAATTGTTGAATCTGCTCGTGTAAAGGCTGAGGACTCATTTCTAAAGCAGCGATGCCAACCAAATGTTCGCTTGACAATTTCTGACATATCAGCCTAGCTAGTTGCTGCATAGCAATTTCTGGGCGCGGGTCGCGGCTTCCGTGAGATAGTAGTAGATAGGCAGATGACATCGGTAAAGCTTGAATTCTTAGTTACTACTCTTATTTAAGATTAAGCTGGGGATAATAAGTACTTTGGTAATTATTGAAACTATTATTAATTACTAAATAGAAGTATACTTAATCACTTTTATATTCTCCCCATACTTTTTAACTTATTGTTCTTCGGCAGTGTAAGTATAAAATTGATCGAAAGCTCCTACCGTTTCAAATTTGTACGAAGGTATCCAAGAGTTTATTTTTAAATCTGTACGGTAAATGCTAAAAATCAGGAAATCTTGCCTTTCTGTGGTCTTGGCAATAATTTCTTGGATTTGTGGGTTAGCCGAGTCAACTAACTTATCACAATTAAAACGGATTAAATTTTCAATAATATTCGTAGTTTTTTTACATACATCGGTCTTTAAGTATTTTGTCAGCCGTTGAACTGCATATTCTTCATATTCAACCTGACTGGGATTGGTTTTCGCCATTGTCACACCCAAGGCGGCGAGTCCTACTGCTGCTCCAGTATACGCGATGATGGTCAATGGTTTCATATTTGCCAAGTAAAATTCATTGTAATTGTTAGATTTCAGAGACTCTAAATCAACTAAGTCCGTTCCTTGAACAAAAACTCTTGATCGCTTGCCAAATTGTTGCTATAATTCAAATTGTTGAATGGCGAGCGTAGCCAAGTGGTTAAGGCAGTGGTTTGTGGTACCACCATTCGTGGGTTCGATTCCCATCGTTCGCCCTACATAATTTCATATTAATATCTACACTCCTGTAGAAGGTGGGTTAGATGGTGTAAATCCTTCTAATCATAACTTTAACAAGGATAAAGATATGCGATCTGTAGCTTTATAGACTTACGGACTGGCGATTGCAATCCTAAAGTCGTGACCAAGTTCATCCTTAAATAGTCTGAGTATTCTAAAACGGACATTAACATCTAAGAAGCAGCACGGCAAGATACAGGATTCTGCCATGAACCATGAGGTTTGGTGAGTGCATTCGCTGTAAGTTCCAACTCCCCTTTTGCATTCATCACCCACCCAGTAGCTTCTACAATGGGTTTTGGCGTAGCAGTAGTAGGTTTGATGGTAACAGGTAGACTCTTGCGGTTTCTGGTGCTGGGATTGAGCGTGACCCAATCTACCAGAACTGCATTAGGTGAAAGAAAGTTATAGGGATTGCGGGGTAAACCGCCACGTCCAGTGATGAGAAATGAACTAGCTTGTTGCTTGCTTCTAGAGTTACAGCTAGTATCAAGTAGCTGGGAAGTATCAACCAGATTTGTGGGTAGCATATCTACTAATCTTGGGCTAATACCAAGTGTATTAATAGTTTTTATACCGCTTGCAAAGGGATTTTGCTCCGAAAACGCCGTAACATCATTTGTAGGCAGCATAGATGAGGAGATATATATATTATATGGTTTGCCATCGTTGACGAATACATCACCTATTAGTGAAGGTTCTGAGGATATTACGTCTTTTCGATTAGGTACATTTAAGCCAAAAATGCCAGTGGCGGTGATGGTTATCTTCCCACCGTTCCCGTAGAATACATTGGCATCAATATCGCTATTATTACTGGCAACAAAAAAGCCGTGTGGTGCATTAATTCTGATGTTGCCGCCCTTATCTTTATAGTTATAAACGTCTATGTTACTGAAATTACGCATCAGTATTAAATCTTTTACCTGCAACACAATATCATCGCCATCAAGCCATCCTTGATCCAAATTAATCTGGTTCGCTTTTACTGTAAGTAAGCCTCTTGCTGTTGCATCTCTTCTTCTCGCCATGATTCCAGACCCATTATTTAAAGAAACAGAGCGTGCTTGGATATGAACATTTTCAGCAGTAATATTATTTGTCTTTGTTATGTATGTGTTGTCTTCTATACGAAAAACAGAGTAATTATCTCTTGTAATAGAAACAGAGTCACTAGCTTGCACCAACAAATTTCTACCTGCCTGTACCGTGCTATCTTTTAAAAAAACAGAGCCACTAACCTGTATCGATATGTTTCCAATGTTTCCATCAGCCCAGATAAGGCTATCTTTATCAATTAAAAGTGTTTTAGCATTAATATTAATGTCATTACCATAAACTAGAGCATTAATAAGGGAAACATCAGATTGCGCTACACTATTGGGAAAACTCAACTGTAGTCTGTTACCATCTAAACTTAATCCTAGCGTTCCCTCTGTGGCTAAACCTCCTAACTCGACTAGCTTATTAGGAGCAAACATTATCCCACCATCAAAACTCACATCACCACCCACTAACGCCAAAGTGTTACCTGGTTGCAGTTCTAAATCCTGAGATTGATAAAGGATACTCCCTGGATTTGATCCATATCGCAAGCCAATAGGAATACTTACAGTCAGGAGGGGCCTTGTTTGCGATGCAGTTGCAGTGAACTCAAAGCCATCTGCAAATGTCAGGCTACTTGCCGTACCTGCCAAGAAAGAGCCGCCAATGGTAAGCCTTGCATTTTTACCAAATATAATCCCATTCGGGTTTATTAGAAAGAAGTTAGCGCTACCATTAGCGCGAATCAACCCATCAATGTTAGAGACTGACCTACCCGTTACTCTAGTGATGATATTTTGAATATCTATAGCA
The DNA here is from genome assembly GCF_036917375.1 of Nostoc sp. Classification (GTDB taxonomy): domain Bacteria; phylum Cyanobacteriota; class Cyanobacteriia; order Cyanobacteriales; family Nostocaceae; genus Nostoc. The sequence goes on along the minus strand of NZ_JBALDN010000079.1, from coordinate 9,916 downwards.
TTATTAAAGGAAGCAGCACCGTTAGTAGGAACAGAGAACTCGCTAAAGCTGTGAAACAAATTACTTCCTGCTTGCGTTCCCCCTGTGATATTGAGGGTGTTGCCATCTAGTGTAACGATGGAATTATTAGGCAGAGTACTATCTGAGCTAATTTGAGCAGAAGCACAATTTGCACCCAAAGCGATCGCACCTCCCATCGCAATTCCCAAACACCAATGAGTAGTCATCCCAAACATCCTACCCCCTAAGCTTTGTAACAGATGAACTCTTTTTTGAGTTAACCACAATTAGTGTTCGTCAGGTTAATACCTTCAGTTCTGGTTCATATTGAAGATGGCGAAATAATACGTGCAAAGAAATCCGACTTGTTCTATTTAGAATGAAGCACGCCGATGTTATGACCTAATAGTTTTGGACGGGGCAACGCATTCGACGCAAACCACCCTAGAAATTGCCCGTGCCTGCGATCGCATCCCCAGATGGTCTATATATGGGGTTTCAATAGACGGTATTTGTTTGCTCATTTGCAAATGCCATCAATACTTTTATTCACTTAGACTTGAAAATACCACCACTTGACATTCAACCTGAGAGTGTAGGTTCAAACAACCTCTAACTAAAGCTCTTTCATATTAAAATTCCCGAAATTTTAGAAAATTCGGGAATCTAGCCTTAGAACTTTTTGAACGCACATTTGAATTTTAAAAAATGCCTATAAGAACGATCAAAGTCAGCCCACAGAAAGCAAGTAAAGACATAATCAAAATGTTGCCTATACTGTGGTCAGAAGCTGTTATTTTATCCGTATTGGTAGCCATATAAATCGACCAAACTTAAACAACTTTTGTCCAAATTATAACTATATCCAATAAATATTAGTCTGTTATTGAACAAAAATTTATTTTAATTTATTTAAGTTTAAATAAATAGTTAAAGTTTCAGCAAATCATTAACTTTTGTTACTATCATTTTACAATTAATTATAGCAATAATATCAATTATTTCCAAATTAACACAATATAGGAATCATATTTTATTTTTGAAATTATTTACCTTGTATCCAGCAGATTTCAAGTTGGTGAACTATACAGGCTAAGTCTCAAAGCCTATTTTACTTCTATTAGTTAGTGCAGCCTATTCTGACCAAAGCAACAGAAACGTCTCCGGCTCTCGAATGAAGAATTCTCCTGTATGTGCTGATAATCAAAATATACGCAAATAAATGATATAGTAAAGATTACATTAAGCAATTAAGGGCGTGATAATTTGTGCCCAAAATATTATTATGCAGTTATTTAGTAACCTCTATCAAAAGAAATAAAAATTGTATTCCTTTAGTGAGATCCAAAAATACTGAGTCATAGATACTTTAAGTAAAGTAGAACATGATTTAAGTGCCTGCTGAAAAGTTGATACTTGTAGGTACACAGGTAAATATAATTTATCTGTGTTGTTTCGTGTTTATATATGTCTAACAAAAGGTGGAGGCTTATTTGTCTTGCCTAGAAAGTTAACAATGCAAACATCGTCATTTAGTGGAGTTGCTATGTCTGAATTGCTTCAAGCAGTCTTAGATAGTGAAGAAAGAAGTGATTTACGTTCCTTTCTTAGTGAATTACGCCAACAAGAAAAGAAGTACTTGCTGCGGAACGACATACTCAATGTATATAGTGAGTATTGCTCCAAGTCCCAAAAACCTGAAGCCTTTTACACTTCCTCGGAGTTAAGCAAACTCATTTACTATACTCAGGAAATTATTCAGGAAGACTCAAACTTCTGTTTCATCATCCGTTCTAAGATTGCCAGCCAAGAAGTTTATTGGTTGACATCAGACTTAAGCATTGAGCCGATGACGGTGCAGGATTTGTTGGATCTGCGCGATCGCTTGGTAAACAAATATCATCCCAACGAAGGCGACCTGCTAGAATTGGACTTCGGCCCGTTTTATGACTACACCCCAGTCATCCGCGACCCCAAAAATATTGGTAAAGGGGTACAATTTCTTAATCGCTATTTATCCAGCAAAATATTTCAAGACTCCAAACAATTGCTGGACAGCTTATTGAATTTCTTGCGCCTGCACCACTACAACGGCGTGCAACTGCTGCTTAACGATCGCATTCAATCACAGCAGCAACTTTCCGAGCAAGTTAAGAAAGCGATCGGTTTTGTTAATAATCGCCCCGAAGATGAACCCTACGAACAATTCCGCTTCCAATTGCAGTCAATGGGTTTTGAGCCGGGTTGGGGTAACACCGCAGCGCGAGTGCGGGAAACTTTAAGTATTCTCGATGAATTGATTGATTCTGCCGATCCTCAGACCCTAGAAGCCTTCATTTCTCGTGTCCCGATGATTTTTAGAATCGTCCTGGTGTCAGCTCACGGTTGGTTTGGGCAAGAGGGAGTTTTAGGGCGTCCCGATACCGGCGGTCAGGTAGTTTACGTCCTTGACCAGGCAAAGAGCCTAGAGAAGCAGTTACAAGAAGATGTCTTGCTTGCGGGTTTAGAGAAATTAAATGTCGAGCCAAAGGTAATTATTCTCACCCGCTTGATTCCCAATAGTGATGGCACTCTTTGTAATCAACGGCTAGAAAAAGTCCTCGGTACCGAAAATGCCTGGATTTTGCGAGTCCCTTTACGGGATTTTAATCCTAACATGACTCAAAACTGGATTTCTCGGTTTGAGTTCTGGCCTTATCTAGAAACTTTCGCCATTGATTCCGAAAGAGAACTACGGGCAGAATTTCACGGCACACCTGACTTAATAGTTGGAAACTATACTGATGGGAATTTAATAGCATTCTTGTTGGCACGACGGCTGAAAGTTACTCAATGCAATGTTGCCCATGCTTTGGAAAAATCTAAATACTTATTCAGTAACCTTTACTGGCAAGAATTAGAGGAGAAATATCATTTTTCCTTGCAATTCACAGCTGATTTGATTGCCATGAATGCTGCCAATTTTGTGATTAGCAGCACCTACCAAGAAATTGTCGGGACACCGGATAGTGTGGGACAGTACGAGTCTTATAAGTGCTTCACTATGCCGGAGTTGTATCATGTTACCAATGGCATTGAATTATTTAGTCCCAAATTTAATGTCGTACCACCGGGAGTAAATGAAAATAATTACTTCCCTTACACCCGAAATAAAGACCGGGTAGAGAGCGATCGCCAACGCCTTGCAGAAACACTCTTTACTCTGGAAGACCCCACGCAAATCTTTGGCAAACTCGACGATCCCAACAAGCGCCCTCTTTTCTCAATGGCGCGTCTCGACCACATCAAAAACCTCACAGGTTTAGCTGAATGTTATGGTCAAAGTAAAGAACTACAAGAGCATTGCAACTTAATTTTGGTAGCCGGCAAATTACGCGTCGAAGAATCAGGCGACAACGAAGAACGCGACGAAATTATCAAACTCTACCAAATAATTGACCAGTACAATCTCCACGGTAAAATTCGTTGGTTGGGTGTGCGCCTCTCCAAAACCGATTCCGGTGAAATTTACCGAGTCATTGCCGATCATCAGGGAATTTTTGTACAACCAGCTTTATTTGAAGCTTTTGGTTTGACAATTCTAGAAGCAATGGTTTCAGGATTACCGACTTTTGCTACACAGTTTGGCGGGCCATTAGAGATTATTCAAGATAAGGTGAATGGCTTTTTAATTAACCCAACGAATTTAGAAGAGACAGCCAATAAAATTGTGGATTTCATCACAAAATGCGAACAAAACCCTAACTATTGGAGTGAAATTTCCCAACGAGGGATTGACAGAGTTTACAGCACCTATACTTGGAAAATTCACACTAGCAAGCTGTTATCACTAGCACGGATTTATGGCTTCTGGAACTTTACCTCAAAGGAAAATCGGGAAGATTTATTGCGCTATATTGAGGCTTTGTTCTATTTAATTTACAAGCCAAGAGCGCAACAGCTATTAGAGCAGCATCAGTACCGTTAGTTTGTCATTTGTGAGCCACTGCGGCCTTGGGGTCTCCCCAAGTTCAGCACGTGGCGTCATTTGTCATTAGCTAAAGACTAAAGACAAATGACTAAGGACAATCAACAAATAACTAAATTGTCAACGCACTCCAAGTTCGTTGACCAACTACTCCATCTACACCTAAATTTTGCTGGTTTTGAAAGGCTTTGACAGCAGTCTCTGTTAGTGCGCCAAAAATTCCATCTACTCTCACAGCATAACCGTTAGACACTAATAACTGTTGTAAGGCTCTGACAGCAATACCAGAACTACCGAAATAAAGAGTCGGTAGAGGTTGGCTACTAAACTTCTGAAACCGTCCTGTAGCCTTTGTACGGACTTTAGCTTCAGACTGAAAAGATTTCTTAGGCTTACCTAAGTTAGAAGAAACTAGTCCCAGATTCTTTTTGCTAATTTTTTGAAGTATGTGTTCTTTTTCTAATTTCAGCGCTGGAAGAGAAGCTTGGGAAATCTCATCTGTCTGCATAAATTCAGGTGGCGTAACTTTAGCAGCTATCTCTAACTGACTCTGTTTTGACTGGTTTACGTCATTTTCCATCTGAAATAATTGCTGCTGTGGCAAATTAGTCCCAGATACATGTCTTATTGTTAACACGCCCGTCATCATCAGGCCAATTTCATTCATTTTCGTTTATTTTACTTCAACCAATATTTCTTTTAATCAACAGTTACTGTCCGGGATAGTACATACTGACCAAATAAAAAAGTTATGTACTAATTTTTCCAGATAATATTTTCATGTTCATATTTGCTCACCCCCGATTCCATTTAATCAGATTAATATCATTAATCAAGCCATCAAGTTATCAGACATACTATCTAAATCAATGGTTTAGACAATAACATACTATACGATCGCCAGGGAATGCCATCAAACAAATTTACCTAGTTATATTTAGCTCATGCTTGGGATGCTGATGTTGCTTTTATCATGTTTCTACTGCCAGTAAAAATACTACTGAATTCATCAAGGCAGTTTTTTAACTATTGATTAAAAGCTCTTAATTTCAAATACTTTTTTCTATTTTACAGGGAGTGATAAACTTTTTATCAATTGCAACTTATGTCGCTTTTTCAAGCTATTCTCGAAAAGCGCACACTTTTACCTCAAAAGAATGAAACCGCACAACCTTGTTGCACGGTATGGAATTTGAGTTAAAGTTTAGATACTAGATGAAAAAATTACACAGAAGCACTTAACATAATATTTGTGCAATTCTCTTGTCTAATCTGTGTTAATTTTTATATCATTTTGAAACTTTGAGAAAGAATGCACCTTACTCAGAAAGTGTGTAGGCGTAGGCCGCCCTTAGATATCGCTTACTACTCTCAGTTGTGGATATTGAAAAACTTTTTATCTTTTTTCATCTCGCCACAGAGCAATACCACCTAATAAACCAGTGATATTGGGGATGAGTTTAACATTTAACGGTAGCTGTAAATTCACTTTCACAGCTTCACCACCACCAATGTAAAGGTAATCATAATTAAACAGATGTTGCAAGGATGCGATCGCTTTTTCTAAACGCCTATTCCATCTTTTCTCACCAATTTTTTCTAACTCTGCACGCCCCAACTGCTCCTCAAAAGTCTCTCCTTTGCGAAACGGATGATGCCCCATTTCCATATTTGGCACCAGCTTACCATCCACAAATAAAGCCGAACCAAACCCCGTACCCAGAGTAATCACTAATTCGACACCTTTACCTGCGATCGCACCAAATCCCTGCATATCTGCATCATTAATCACCCGTACAGGCTTATTTAAGTGTTTTAATAATGCTGTTTCCAAATCAAATCCGATCCAATCTGGATGTAAGTTTACCGCTGTTTCCGTGACTCCACATCGTACCACACCGGGAAAACCGACCGAAACGCGATGAAATTCACCTTGAGCCGCAGCTAACACTACAATTGCATTAATTACAACCTCCGGTGTTGCAGGTTGAGGTGTATCTAAACGCGCTCTTTCTGTTAAAGGATGCCCCGTAATATCCAAAACCATAGCCTTAACGCCACTACCGCCAATATCAACTGATAGGGTACGAATCGATCCATTTTCTTCAACCATTGAGTTACATCCTTGTTAATGCTTGTTATTTCGTTATTAATTATGCTCTGCTGCATTTGATAATATCTTGGATGTTTGGAGAGTCTTTATATTGGTGGGGAGTGTGCAGATGCAGTAAATTTTTCCCTCTGCCCCCCTGCCCCTCTGCCTCTTTACCCTATGCCCAAAGTTAAAAATCCCATACATTCGATGCCGGACAGCATCTAGATTTGTTAATCTAAGAATAATGGAAATAGTACTAGCGTAGCTGCTTAAAATCTATCGGGCAGCAAATTTCTATTAAAAGTAATATAAGAGAAAGAATTATGACGGCGTTTGAACCTCAAAGCATCCGCTCGTATAGCCAAGAAGATGTCCAACAAATTCTGCACTTAGCGATCGCTCGTCAAGCAGATGATAAAGACACTGAATTTTCTTATGAGCATATATTAGAAATTGCTGCTGAGTTAGAAATTTCACCTGAGTCTTTAAAATTAGCAGAACGCGATTGGGTAGCACAACAGGGGCAACTCCAACAACGAAAAGCTTTTGACGCCTACCGCATCAGAAGATTTCAGAAACGCCTAAGCAAATATGCAATTTTCAATGGCTTTTTGATACTACTTGATTTAATCACAGGTGGCGGAATTTCTTGGTCGCTGTACATTTTACTATTCTGCGGATTACCTGTAGCGCTTGATGTCTGGAATACCTTTCAAATCAAAGGTGAAGAGTATGAAATGGCATTCCAAAAATGGAGCCGCAACCATCAGATTAAGAAAACCATCAGCACAGTTTTGAATAAGTGGTTTAAGGTATTACAGGCTTAATCAAAATTTTCCCTAACCCATCTCTACTTAATTCCCCCCAGAAACGGCTACGGTGTACAGACAAGTCTGAAATAGCTGAAAAACCCAAGGTTTTACCCCACCCTAACCCTCCCCTTATAAAGGGGAGGGAACTGGATTTCTCGTTTCCCCCCTTTATAAGGGGGGATTAAGGGGGGTAATTTGACTTGTGTGTACACCATAGCCAGAAACGGGGGGGAATATTTTGCGATCGAACTTAACTAGATACTGAATTAGCCGCCTCGGAAACCTTCTCGGCTGGTGGAAAGCCACCCATACGAATCTCAGAAGTGAAGGAAGTAATACTAAATCCGCCTAAACTTTTGAGGACGTTTACCCGCATTCGCAAATTAGGGCTAGCAAACCACAGCCGTTCTTCTGAGAAGATGGTTTCATCCTCTGTAGTTAGGATTAAAGCACCATCACTGTCAAATTTATAGCGTCCGGGAACTGGAGTTTTATTGGCATCAACTATTTCTCGGAGTAACCTGCCTTGGGCTGGATTATCCGCATCGGGTACCGAAACTAACACAGTTGAACCAGTGTGTTTTGCTTGATCCTTATCCATTGTGCCGTTCCAGGTAATTTTGGTAGCACAGGAAGCAGAACTTGGATTAATGTTGTAACTTTGACACAGCTTGATAACTTCTGGACGATCTAATGCCAGCGCCTCAATGATGATATCTGACTTGCTATGTTCCGATTGGTTAAAAGCCAAATGTTGACTAGTACGATGAGAAAACCATTTACCAGTACTTAACTGAAAAAACTCTTCAATATTCATGAATGAAATTACCCTGCATCAAAATGCTAAAATTCCCACTTAATTATTAAAAGGTAACAGGAGGCTTTAATATTAAGCTTGATTGCCTATTTCCTCAAGCTTCTTGAGGCCAATTCTGGCTGCCTCAGCAACGTTGAAATGATTGTCTTTTTCCAGGTATTTTAAAGCTGAGACACTCTTGGGAGTGGGAAGATTTCCCAAGGCTTCTGCCAAACGCTGCCTCACCAACCAATCATCTGATTGGGCAAAGCGCAGGATCTTATCTACAGACTCGATGTCTTGAATTTCTCCCAGTGCAGAGATTGCAGCTTGTTGCAATACTACTTCTTTGCTATCCAATGCCTGAATAAGAATTTGACGGGCACGGGGGTCTTTAATATTACCTAGAGAAACAGCTGCACTAAAACGTACTAGCCAGTCAGTATCTTCATAAAATGCCCGTGAAAGCACCTCAAAGGCTCTGGCATCACCCAAATATCCTAAAGCACCAGCGGCATCAGCACGCATACCATAATCGGGGTCATTTTCGAGAATTTTTACCAAAATAGAATAGCATTCTGGTGTTGGCTTGATTCCCAGGGCAAATATTGCCATCGATCGCAGTTGCAAAGATTCGTCGTCTAGTACCTTTTTAATCAAAGGTACTGCATCCTCAGCCGCAACGTGACGCAGATTAGCAAGGGCTACCATGCGATCGCGTAAATTCGGACTTTCTAACTGAGTAGAAATTTCTTGTAAGCTTAGAGCTGCCATTTAGTTCAAAGCGTTTTCTTTACTTATCTTAATTTACCCGATCTGTTCATCAGGCTGTCACCATCGTGAAGTAGGAGTTTGGCGACTTTACAAAATGGCTCAATTATGAATGAAGAATAAACAAATATTACTTACGTGAGAATATATATTGAATCTAGCAGTTCGCCAAGTGAACTTGGCAGGGTAAAGGGTAAGGGGTAAGGGGGAAGGGAAGATCAAGAGGGGAAAAGGTTAAAGGGCAAAGGGGAAAGGAAAAAGGAAAATCAAGAGGGGAAAGGGAAGAATTTAACCCTTTACCCTGCGCCGTTCGCACAGCGATCGCACCAGAAGGCGCTTACCCTTTCCCCTTTTCCCTGCCGCAGGCTTCCTTTCCCCTTTCCCCAGCCTGAAAAAGCGCATTTTTGGGTTGGCAGACTACTAGCAGTAATTAAGGAATAATCGATCATCTTCAAAGCTTCAGTAGCCAGTTTTTTGTTGAATAAACCTCTTGCAAAAGTGCTTTTTGCAAGAGAGGGGAAAAGGGTAAAGGTTAAAGGGGAAGGGGATAATACAGAACCTTTTCCCTTTTCCCGACTTATGCAAGAAGTCTAATGTAGATGTAGGGCGATCGCGCCTTCTCGCCAAAAATCGCACTTTTCCCTCAAACATAGCTTTGTGTCCACCCTCTTACGTTAAAGTTGCATAAGAAAGTGCATCTAAAGCCAGGAGGAAAGAGTTGTGAAAGCAGTCTTGATGACAGCAGCTGGCAGTCCCGAAGTTCTGCAAGTACAGGATGTGCCAAACCCTGGTGTTCCTGTAGGGAATACTGAACTTTTAGTGCGTTTGGTGGCGGCTGGCATTAACCCCATTGACACTAAACTTCGTAGTCGAGGCAGTTTCTACCCCGATCGCAGTCCGACAATTTTAGGATGTGATGGTGCGGGTATTGTTGAAGCAGTCGGTGCTGGTGTCCAGGGTTTTCGCGTAGGTGATGAAGTATATTTTTGCTATGGTGGCTTAGGCGCACACCAAGGAAATTACGCTGAATATACCGTTGTAGATGAACGGTTTGTGGCACGTAAACCCGCCTCTATCTCCTTTGCCGAAGCAGCAGCAGCGCCTTTAGTATTAATCACCGCCTGGGAAGCTTTATATGAACGAGGACGATTAGAACCTGGGGAACGGGTTTTGATTCATGCGGGTGCTGGTGGTGTTGGCCATGTAGCAATTCAATTGGCGAAACTCAAAGGTGCTACTGTTTCCACCACCGTGGGTTCTGAAGAAAAAGCTAATTTCGTTAAAGAACTCGGTGCCGATAATGTAATTTTTTACAAACAAACAGACTTTGTACAAGCGGTATTAGATTGGACTGGTGGCGAAGGCGTAGACTTGGCTTTTGATGTGCGAATCGTTGGCTAGAAACTAAAATCCATAAGGATTTGGAGGATTAGCCGCAAGGTACATAACCTTGACAACTGAATGACCATGTAGGT